>NZ_CP095074.1:4168512-4887025 GCF_022919835.1 Halobacillus shinanisalinarum
TGGATTTATTGAGTATGCGTCACGGATGATCGTTCCAAACTTCTTCTCTATAGGTGCGAGTATCCTCGTGCTTTATCTTTTCTTTAGGAAGAACATTCCTGGTAACTATGATTTAAATCAACTTAAAGAACCTAAGCAGGCGATTCAAGACCATAAAATGTTCCGTATGTCTTGGGGGGTACTTGCGGTGTTATTGCTTGGTTATTTTGCAAGTGAACCTTTAGGGATTCCGGTATCGATCATCGCTGGGATTGTTGCGATCTTCTTCCTTATCATGGCGAGAAAGAGTGTTGCGGTTGAGACCGCAACCGTTGTGAAGGGTGCTCCGTGGGCGATCGTCTTTTTCTCCGTAGGCATGTATGTGGTTGTTTATGGGTTGCGTAATGTTGGCTTAACGGATGTGCTGGCCAATGTCATCCAGTATACAGCTGAACAAGGATTATTTGTGGCTACCGTTTCGATGGGCTTCATTGCGGCAATTTTATCATCGATTATGAACAATATGCCCACCGTTATGATCGATGCGCTAGCGATTGCCGAGACGAATACTTCTGGTGCGATGAGAGAGGCGCTCATCTATGCCAACATCATTGGCTCAGATTTAGGGCCGAAGATTACACCGATTGGTTCGCTAGCGACATTGCTATGGCTGCATGTGCTCTCGACAAAAGGCGTTAAGATTTCATGGGGATATTATTTTAAAATAGGTCTTCTCCTCACTGTACCAACGTTGTTTATTACGTTAACAGGGTTATATTTGTGGTTATGGCTTATTTTATAGAAAAAAACGCTTTTACCTGATTAGATAACGATATGTTACAAGAGTTGAGGGAACAGGACACCTTTAATTATGAAGGAGTCTTACAAAAAATATTAAAAACAAAAAAGGAGAATTCACCACATGTCTAAAAAAACAATCTACTTTTTATGTACGGGTAACTCTTGTAGAAGTCAAATCGCCGAAGGTTGGGCAAAAAAACATTTGGGTGATGAGTGGGATGTGAAAAGTGCTGGCATCGAAGCCCATGGATTAAATCCAAATGCCGTTAAAGCCATGAACGAGATAGATATTGATATTTCAAACCAACAATCTGATGTCATTGACCCAGAAATTTTCAATCATGCAGATTTAATCGTCACTCTATGTGGAGACGCCGCAGATAAGTGTCCGGTCACTCCACCTCATGTCAAACGAGAGCATTGGGGATTTGATGATCCCGCTAAAGCTGAGGGAACGGAAGAGGAAAAATGGGGCGTGTTCCAACGTATTCGTGATCAAATAGGTGAACGGATTCAGCGGTTCGCTAAAACCGGTGAGTAATATTACTAGTATCCGGTTTTCTATGTAGTAAGCTTAAACTGGAAATTACCTTACCAATGAATGATTAGCTTTCAGGTGGGATTCTTTAATTCAGAATGCAAACTTAAAAGATGGCACCAGGCTGTAAAAAAAACATGTCCTGATGCCATCTTTTTAAGAATGAATCTTTATTGTAAAACTTCTTTAATTTGATCAATTGCCCACTGCAAGTCATCCTTCTCGATCACGAGTGGGGGAGCGAAGCGAATGACATTTTTATGAGTTTCTTTACACAACAACCCTTTTTCTTTCAGCTTTTCACAATAGGAACGGGCAGGTTCAGTTAATTCGACCCCAATGAATAATCCTTTTCCACGTACTTCTTTAATAGTAGGATTATCAATTTTTTTAAGTTCGTCCATCATGTAATTGCCCAGTTCAAGTGAGCGATCGACTAAATTTTCCTCTTCAATGACATTGAGTGAGGCGACTGACACAGCACAGGCAAGTGGGTTTCCGCCGAACGTTGAACCATGTGACCCGGGATTGAAGACACCAAGGATATCCTTGTTAGCCACTACACAGGATATCGGGAAGACTCCTCCACCCAGTGCTTTTCCGAGAATCAGCATATCAGGAGTAACATTCTCCCAGTCACAAGCAAACATTTTTCCGCTTCTACCAAGACCTGCTTGGATTTCATCAGCAATGTAAAGTACATTTTCTTTTTGACAGATGTCATAAGCTTCCCTTAAGAAGCCTTCCGGAGGCATAACAATACCGGCTTCTCCTTGAATAGGTTCAAAAAGGAATCCAGCCGTATTTTCATTAATGGCCTCTTTCAATGCTAGAATATCACCATAAGGAATCACCTTTATTCCAGGAAGCATGGGCCCGAACCCGCGCTTATATTCTTCCTCTGATGATAAGGAGACTGCTGACATCGTTCTGCCATGGAAATTCCCTGTACATGCGATAATTTCAGCTTGATCCTCGGCTACACCTTTCACATCGTACGCCCATCTTCTTGTGGCCTTAATTGCTGTTTCAACAGCCTCTGCTCCCGTGTTCATCGGCAGAGCCATTTCTTTATTCGTCAGCTTACAAATCTTTTCATACCAGGGGCCAAGCTGATCATTATGAAAAGCACGTGAAGTAAGGGTCACACGGCTTGCTTGGTCATGAAGCGCTTGGATGATTTTTGGATGGCGGTGGCCCTGGTTAACTGCAGAGTATGCGCTTAGCATATCCATATAACGGTTACCTTCAGGATCCTCTACCCAAACTCCCTCTGCCTTCGCGATAACGATTGGTAAGGGGTGATAGTTTTTTGCACCGTACTCTTGAGTTTGGTCGATAATGTTTTGACTGGAAAATGTCATGTTATCCCTCCATTTCAATTAAGCATCATAAACAATTATAACAGGTTTAACAGAAATTTTCTCACTATTAGAGGATGTTCAAAAAGCCCCCAAATGATACGCTGTAGTCCTCAAAACTTTCGAGCCTCGAACGTCTTGCGACGCACAAGACGTGCTCGTGTCGACGTTCTCATTTGTCAATTTTTTGAACACACACGATTAAAAAGTGGGTTTTAAATAGTTTCAATTAGGAAACTAAAAGAAGAACATGATATTATTATTGTTGAAGATGTAAAAAGGAGGGAAACAATTGGCACATTTACATATTACCTCTTGGGTAATCGCTTTTGCTTTAGTAGCACTTGTTACAACATTTACGAGAAGTGGAAATGAGAAAGCAGCAAAAATTTCTCATATGATCTTGCGAGTTGACTATTTATTGGTCCTTTATTCAGGTGGTTCACTTTTTGCAAGCTATGCAAACTATGACGCACTCGTTATTATTAAGTTGCTTGTCGGTCTATGGGCCGTTGCTGCAATGGAAATGGTGTGTATTAAGTACAAAAAGAAACAGCCTGCCGCTTCATGGTGGGGACAGCTTCTTATTGCTGCAATCATCGCTCTTGTTCTAGGGTTTGGTTTCTTAGAATTAGGTATCTTGCCTTAAAGAGGATATTCAAAAAGTAACCAAATGATCAACGGCGAATTTCTTCGTTGCTCGGTTTTTTCCGGTCCTCACGTAGGAAAGGAATACGCTGTGGTCCTCAAAACTTTCGCGCATCGTCTCATTCGTCAACTTTTTGAGCACGATTAAAACGAAAAAATCCTGCATGCTTAGAGCATGCAGGATTTTTTATGTGAAAAGAGGGGGTAAACTGGTCTTTCCAGTATCATCCGCTAATTTTTTTGGGGGCAGAAGATAGCTGTTATTAATAATGATAATCATTATCATTAAAAGTGTCAAGAGTTTTTTTCATCACAACTAACGGCTTCATCATATAGTGATATATAGTGCTTTTTTTGCAAAAAGGATGGTGGAGTTATGTGTGGAATTGTTGGATGGGTTGATTTGCAGACAAATGAAGGGAATAAGTTGCAGACAATCGATGGGATGGCTCAAACACTCAGTCACCGTGGTCCTGACGACTATCAAAATTGGGTGCAGGGACCTGCGGCGTTTGGGCACAAACGACTTGTGGTCGTTGATCCAGACGGTGGAAGGCAGCCAATGGTTCGTGAAGCAAATAATGAAGAGTATGTCTTATGTTATAACGGTGAGTTGTACAATACCGATGAAGTGAGAGAGGAATTGAAGTCAACAGGGTGGACGTTTCGTTCTCATTCAGATACAGAAGTCGTACTCGTCAGTTACATGGAATGGGGAGCAAAGTGTGTTGAACATCTAAATGGCATTTTTGCCTTTAGTGTATGGGAGTCAAGGCGATCCAAGCTTTTTATTGCCCGAGATCGACTTGGGGTTAAGCCACTTTTCTTTAGTGAGCAGAAAGATGGACTGATGTTTGCTTCTGAAATAAAGGCCATATTGGCTCACCCTTCTATCGAAGCAAGCATTTCTGAAGAGGGAATTCATGAAATTTTGGCCCTAGGTCCTTCACGTACACCTGGACATGGCATTTTTGATCATATTCACGAACTTCGCCCTGGGCACTGTGCTGTTTGGGAACAAGGAAAGCTGAAAGTGGATCGTTATTGGAACGTGAAAAGTGAGGAGCATACCGATACATGGGAGGAAACGGTTGATCGTGTTAGAGAGCTGTTTACAGATGCGGTTGAACGTCAACTTGTCAGTGATGTAAAGCTTGGAACATTTCTCTCAGGTGGAGTGGACTCAAGTGCAATTACGGCAATTGCAGCTGATCATTATAAAAAGAATCAAAAGGGAAGCCTGCAAACGTACTCGATTGACTATGAAGAACAGGAGAAATTTTTCGAGAAGAATGCCTTTCAACCTGATCAAGATGGTGAATATATTAAACTGATCAGTGATCAAAACAAAACTAGTCATTTGACGATGGAAGCAGGAGTTGAAGACCTGATTTCAAGGCTGGAGAGGGCAGTAGAGCTGCGTGATTTACCTGGGATGGCAGATGTGGACTCGTCACTGCTGTGGTTTTGTGAAAAAATAAAAAGCCACGTAACGGTTGCCCTTTCAGGAGAGTGTGCGGATGAGATCTTCGGAGGCTATCCATGGTTTTACCGAAAAGAAGACCGTGATCGAAATGGGTTTCCTTGGCTTCGCTCATTAGCTGAACGAAATCAGCTTGTTCGACAAGATTTAAAAAGTGAGATTAATATTGAGCGGTATATGCTGAAACGCTATCAAGAAACAATAGATGAAACACCGTTACTAGATGGGGAAGATGCTCTCGAGTCTAAACAAAGACAGATGTTTTATTTAAATATGAACTGGTTCATGCAGACATTGCTTGAGCGTAAAGACCGTATGAGTATGGGGGCGAGCTTAGAAGTTCGTGTGCCATTCAGTGATCATCGGCTTGTTGAGTACGCGTATAATATTCCCTGGAAAATGAAGCATACGGGCGATCTGGAAAAAGGTTTGCTAAGGGAATCCTTACGAGGAATTTTGCCTGATAAAGTGTTATTTAGAAAGAAAAATCCTTATCCAAAAACATTCCATCCGCAATATACGGCAGGTGTAAAAGAGTGGATGAAGGAAATTATTGCGGACACTCAGTCGCCGCTGTTTGAGCTATTTGAACGCAAAGAAATTATTAAGCTTAACGACTCAGGTGGAACATCAATGGATACACCTTGGTTTGGCCAGCTGATGGCAGGACCACAATTGATTGCACACTTATGCCAAATTAATCATTGGTTAAAGACGTATCACATCAGTATAAAGTAGCAAAAAGTCTTCCCTATTGGAGACCACTGAAAAAGTTTAATTAAACTCTCTATATAATGGAATCCATGATTGCAGGAATAATGGAAATGTGGTTGTTGAATTGTAAAGCCGTTATCTGGAAAAAAGGTTAGGAACAGAGACAGGGGTGAGGGCGACGAATCGTTCCCCTCACCCCCCTGTCTCTTTTTATAATGGAACCGACCAAGAGAGCCACAGATATCAGATTGTATATCTGAGGTCTTTGTACACAAAAATCATATGGACATTTCATACATAACAAAAATGTAAAATACATTCCTTATTGAAGTGAACAAACGTCACTTTTTCAGCGGCCTTCCCTGTTGGGCGGACTTTTTATTGAAGTAGAAGAGAAGCCTATATGGTAAATTTGTAAATACGAAAAAGCTCCCTCAAATACGCAAATACCTCATTAAACCGTGCATATATTCCTAGAACAGTCATCTTTCAGCGGTAATTCTCGTCAAACGACTTCATTTCTGGTTTGACGGCTGAAGGTACAAAGGGATAACCTTAAAGGCGTACATAATATATCTAGTAGGAGGAGCGGAGATGAGGAAACTTGCAACGATTCTCATGATCATCCCGTTTCTTCTTTTTTGCGCCCCTAAGGTTGGTGCCGTTGAAAAAGAAGAACGAACATGGCAGGACGAAAGCATCTATCATATCATGGTAGATCGATTTATGAATGGAAGCAATAGCAACGATCATAATGTTGATCCTGAAGATCCTATTGCTTATCATGGCGGGGATTTACAGGGGATTATTGAACAACTTGATTACATTAAGAAGATGGGGTTTACGACAATTTCGTTATCACCGATTATGGCCAATAGTGAAGAAGGCTACCACGGCAAATGGGTGGAGGATTTTACTGCTGTTGAGGAACACTTTGGAACCTTAGCAGACGCTAAACGGCTTGTCGAGGAAGCCCATAAACGTGATATGAAGGTAATATTTGAATTTGTTGTGAATCATACAAGCAAGGATCACCCTTGGCTTGATGAGGAGGGAAAGGAGAATTGGTTCCATGAGCAGCAATCTACAAGAGGTCAAAGCGAAGACGGCTGGAAATCAGGGTTGCCCGATTTAAACACAGAAAATCCTGAGGTGAGGCAATACTTATTTGATGCAGCGGAATTTTGGATAGAAGAAACCGACATAGATGGTTACCGGTTAGATAGTGTGAGTTATGTGCCTAAAGAGTTTTGGGGTGATTTTTCTCAACATGTGAAAACTGTTAAAGAGGACTTTTTACTATTAGGTGAAGTGAAAAATAGTAATGTAGAGACGATCGCTGACTACCAATCAACAGGGATAGATTCTTTTGTGAACTATCCATTTTACCAAATAGCTTCAGAGACTTTTAAAGAACCTGGGCACTCACTAGATGACCTTTATAAGGTCTGGGAACAAAGTGAGCAGAATTATGATTCCCCTCTGCTCCTGGGCAATTTCCTCGATTATGAAGACAGTGCGCGGTTTACCAGGTTAGCCGTTAAAGCAGGTCAAAATCCTATTACACGCTGGAAATTGGGTTTAACATATCTGTTTACAACGCCAGGCATTCCAATGGTCTATTATGGAACTGAAATTCCACTCGATGGCGGTGAGCCCCCAGCTAATCGCAAAATGATGGACTTTAAAGCACAGAACGAGGAACTTAACCAACGAATTGAAAAGCTAAACTCTATACGGGATGAATTTCCTGCCTTAACAAGAGGAAATTTCCAAGAACTTCATAATCAAGACGGGCTTGCTGTTTTTAAACGAACTTATAACGATGAATCAATGATTATTGCCATTAATAATGGAACCGAAACCCAAACGGTTGAGCTGACAGAATTACCCGATGATAGCCAAATGCGGGGACTGTTACAGGATGGACTTGTTCGTCAATCGGATGATGGTATGTACAAGCTTGGAATGGAACGGGAGACAGCCGATGTATTTGTTATTGAACCGGACCAAGGATACAATTGGTCATTTATTGCTTTTGTAGTTGGAGTGATGCTTTTGTTTGTAGGTAGTGTCATTGCTATTAGCATAAGGAGCAGACGGAGTGAGCAATAGAATAAGGGAGGATTGGGGCTGGTAGATTATCTGGCACCAAGCAAAAAGAAGCACGGGCTAAAAGGGGAGTGCCCGCGCTTCTTTTTATAATGTGAAACATGTGCAAAAAAAATCAGTCATTTTCTATTTTGGGGTGTTATTTAAAAAGAATAAAGCGATTGTGCCAGGTCCCGCATGGGCGCCAATGGCTGAACCAATCATATCAATGTGAATATCGGTCGTTCCACATTCCGTTCTAATCATGTCAGCGAACTTTTCAGCCGTTTCAAGGTCGTCTCCATGGCTGATCGCGATACGCTGTTGTTCTAGAGATTGGCCTCTTTCTTCCATCACTTCAATCATTCGTTTAAGAACTTTTTTAGCACCACGGATTTTTTCAAGCGGAATTAATTTGCCATCCTCTACATGGAGCAGTGGTTTTATTTTTAAGAGGCTTCCGACAAAGGCGGCTGTTTTGCTTACTCGTCCGCCACGATATAAGTATTCAAGGTCGTCAACTGTGAAAATGTGCTCCATATGCTTGGCATAGTAGGTTCCCGTTTCAACAATTTCATCGAAACTCGCCCCACTGAGTGCTAACTCAGCAGCCTTTATCGCAATAAGACCATAACCTAGTGAGGCAGCTTTTGTATCAATGACATTAAACTGAGCATCAGGGTTGTCTTCCTTTATCTCTTGCTCGACCATCTTAGCTGTCTGGTATGTTCCTGAAAGTTCTGATGACACGGAAAAATAAATAAAGGCTTGATTATTTTCTACATGACTTGTGAAGGTGTCACGAAAGGTTTTAGGGGAAACCTGTGAAGTCTTAGGTGCTTTACCGTCTCTCATCAATTTGTACACTTGCTTTGGTGAAATGGTCTTGCCGTCTTCATATTCTTCGTTGCCAATAGTTACACCTAACGAAACGCGCTCCAGGTTATATTTATGTAATGTTTCTTCAGATAAGTCACTAGCGGAGTCGCATAGAATTTGTACACTCATCATTTTCACCTACATTCCTTTATTTTTGTATATGTTAAGTTTAGGCTTAAGAGGATCTTAAGTCAAAACAATATCCTTCACAAAAGGAAGGGTTATTAGGGCCTATTTATGGGAATTCATAAATAAAGGCTTGATTTTGCAGGGTAGCGGTGATAAAAAAGAATAGTGCTCTATAAGAAAGTTGTAAAAGGGAGGTAGCTATGTTTTCATTTGAATTTAAACGAATATTCATTGTAATTTTTGGAGCAGTCTTAAATGCGGCTTCTTTAAATTTATTCTTAATTGAAGCAAATGTTTACGCTAGTGGATTCACTGGGGTTGCCCAGTTATTAACTAGTATTTTTCAAGATATTTTACATGTGCCAGGTGTGAGTACAGGGTTGCTTTTATTCATACTTAATATTCCTGTTGCGATACTAGGCTGGTTTAAAGTTGGAAGAGGATTTACCGTTTATAGTGTCATCTCTGTTGTATTTACAACACTTTTCCTTGAGCTTATTCCAGTTCAGCAGCTGTCACAAGATATTATATTAAATGCCGTATTCGGTGGTGTTATCGGTGGAGTCGGCGTTGGTATTACACTAAAATGGGGGGCTTCTACCGGCGGTCTTGATATTATTGCCATGATCTTATCACGTATGAAGGACCGTCCAATCGGGATATACTTTCTTATTATAAACAGTGTGATTATTGCTGTAGCCGGTCTTTTGTATGAGCCGGAAAATGCGTTGTACACTTTGTTAACTCTCTATGTTACGACACGAGTTATTGACGCAGTTCATACACGTCATGAGAAACTTACAGCTATGATTATTACAACAAAGGCGGCTGACTTAGAGAAGGCTATTCATGCTAAAATGGTAAGAGGAATTACTACATTACCTGCTAAAGGGGCATTTACCCAGCAGGATAAGAATATGCTTGTAATGGTCATTACCAGGTATGAATTGTATGATTTACAGCACATTATTACAGAGGTGGATCCACAAGCCTTTACAAATATTGTGCAAACAACAGGAATATTTGGTTTCTTTAGAAAAGATGACAAATAATAATGGGGATGAGTCTGTAAAAAGGATGTGATGATACTGAAAAAACTGTTTCCTATCATGATAGGTCTAATGGTTATCTTGCTAGTAGCGTGCTCAGAACCAAAGTCAGAATCAACAGCAGGTGGGGATGGGGATATGAATAATGATGAACAGACACAAAACAATGGTGAGAACTCTAGTCCTGAGTATAATGTAGTCTCTTTTATTGAACAGCTTACGTTTGAGGCAAATGTAAAGGCTTCAGAAAGTCAAGTAGATATTCAGTTTTCGCTAACAAACGAGGCGGAGGAAGCTGCTATTCTTGGGTTTAATTCCAGTCAGCTGTACGAAATTACAATCGTGAATGAAGCAGGAGACACAGTGTACAAATATTCAGAAGGACAAGTTTTTTCACAAAGCTTGACGACAAAGGAATTACAACCAGGAGGGGTCCTTGAAGCAAAAGAACAGGTCAAAAAGAAACTTGAAAAGGGACAATATGAGGCTCGTATGGTCTTCCTAGTCACTACAATTAATGATCAATCTCTTGAATCTCATCCGTTTCAAATGACAAAATCATTTGCAGTAGGGGAGGAAGTTGAAGACAAAAATAGCCCTGAATCAGAGCAAGAAGCAAATGCAGAAGCCTCCCCTCATACAGCACAAAACATAGCTGTTGGTAATGAGGCATTTCGCAACTTTACGTTAAAGGGTGAGAAGGGGAATTATTCCGTTTCCGGAGAAGCCAGTGTAAATGAAGGGACGTTTTATTATAGTGTCGATAATGGTCACAATATCCTTATTGATAAGGAGAAGGTTCAAGTGGATAAAGCTGCACCAGAATGGTCCTCGTTTGATATTCAGATCGACATAACGGAAGAAAAATTACCTGATCAAGGTGCACTCGTCATGACTATTTACCAGCTTGATGAAAACGATCAGCCTGTCAATATGAATTACGTTCCTCTAGAGAATTTCGATTCAAATGGGTAGAAGAAAGGCTGAGATGTGACACGTCACATCTCAGCCTTTTGTTGTGGTCTGGAAATTATAAAATATTTGCCTGTGGAAGCTTACATAAAGTTAGCCACATCCAGCGCAAGCCGCAAGACACGAAAGCCTAGTCAATCGCCCTCTGTGGATTCACAGGCCCCAGGACAGTTCGGCGATGGCACATGCCCCACAGGACGTTTCGTTTTAGCCGAACTTTCTCTGTCGTGTCTACCGACTCACTTACGCTTTTGTTCTTTTAATACCCTTTTTCTGAAAGCAAGCCTTCTACTTTAGGAGTAAGTGTCTCCCAGTCTGCATTTGGTAATTTGTTTATTGTGATAAAATTTTGAAACCCGAATACATTATCAACACCATCAAGTGCCATCAATTCATTCATAATGGAGTGTTCGCTCGTTTGACCAGGCATAACAGACACGCTGCCATCACCTGTGAAAATTAATGAGTCTGTGGTAAACTTCCTTGCATTCGGATTTGGTGTTTCTTCAATTTTAATAGCCATCAAAGTTCCTCCTCTACTACTTGTCTCACCTATTTTAGCAGAAAATGATCATAGACTAAACTGACAGCATAATGTTTGCGTTATTTATAATGCTATATGGTACAATAAATACACTTTAGGGAGGGATTTAATGGAGACCAAATTGATCGATGTGCTACAACCAATAAAGGCCAACGATTTTTTGTTGCCTGAAGGTAAAAGCCTGCAGGAATTAACAACAATGATGCTTCAAAGGATTGGCTCTGTTCATCCTGTTCTTCGTGATGATTTAATTCATTCGATCTTTACAGCCTTTATTGAACGAGGCCATTACAATAATGAACAGTTGAGGAACATTCTACAATCCGTTTTAAATAAAAATTATTTGTTTTACCGAATTGGAATGTCTAAGAAGGAAGAGGATGCTGTTTTTAAAAGAAGTTTCTCTGTCCTGCTAATCCCACCGATCATGAAAAAACATCGGGAAAAACCCTTTCTTAAGGAAGAAGAGATTCACAGGGTTTGGGATAATCTGAAAAAATACATGCAGCAAGAATCAGACCATAGAGGCTATGTACAGGGGAAGGGGTGGGCTCATGCGATGGCCCATGCTGCCGATGCATTAGATAGTGTTGCGGCCTGCGATGAGATCACGTCAGAGGAAGTAAAACAAATGCTTCCGATTATTCGTACGCAATTTTTAATTGATCAGCCATATTTGTTTGATGAAGAAGAAAGAATGGTTACAGCTATTTTAACTATGTTCAAGAAGATTGAACCTAATGAACAGTTAGAATGGATTGAAACACTGCTTTATGAACGCGAAAGCTGGGATAATCCAAACGAGGATATTATCATTAATAACTGTAAACACCTGTTACGTGCCCTATACTTTAGAATGCTCGAGGGAAACAATCGACAACTGCGTCAAGTTTTAGAAGACTTACTAAAAGAATTAAGAAAGCAAGAAGCATATTAGAACTTTTTACCTTTCCATTTGTTATTTCCTGGGGAATAACAAGTCTGTAAAAAAGGATCAGACCAACAAAGTGGTCTGATCCTCATGACGTGAATTAACGCATGTTTTGATGTTCAGCGTCAAGCTGCTGTTCTAACTGCTGTAGCTGTTGCTTCTCTTCTTGAGAACACTGGCTATATGCAGATTGAATCGCCTGTTTGGCTGCTTGCATATCTTGTTGGTTCGTGACATGGTTTCCTTCACGATTTTTCTGTGTGAAGCGGCTAACAGCTTTCTTTGCGTTATTAAATAGGGAATTTTCCATTTTAAAACCCTCCTACAGTATGCTGATCAGCTTCGATCTCTTTACGCTTAGCATCCGTCAGCCTCTTTGGCTCCATCTGACTCTCTTCAAATGGTTTAACTTCCACCCAGCGTTTGTCATCTTTTTGCTTTTTCTTATCCATGACAAGCCCTCCTGTCACTAAAAAAGCCTGAACGCTTCTTTCGCGTCCAAGCTTAGTATGGCTGACTCCTCACTCTCTAGTCTAGGTAATAATTTACTTAAATCGCTTTCCTCTCCAATTGTAGGTACTCGGCTAAAAATTCAGCGATTCCGTTGTTTTCGTTCGTATCTGCTACATAGTTAGCAAGATCTTTAAGCTCGTCAATCGCATTACCCATCGCTACACCGACACCAGCGAAATCAATCATTTCGAAATCATTATCCTCATCACCAAATGCAATAATTCGTTCTTTCGGGATATGATAATAATGAGCGATTTTTTCTAAACCAACCGCCTTATTCATTCCAGCCCGAACAATCTCAATTACATGCCATGGAGCACCCCATTTTCTATGTTCAATCAATGAGGCATGTACATCCAATTCTTCACGTAATGTCTGAATTTGTCCTTCTTTTGGGTGAATAAGCAGGGAAGTTGGGTCTTCTGTTAGGTTTTGCTTCAGACCACCGATTGTTACAGGGTTATCATCTGTCGTGTGGAAAATTTCCATAATTTCTTCATCATGGCGATCCAAATAAACGTCATCCATTACTTCAGCTAAAATATTTTTTACACCAATTTCCTGGCAAGTATGAATAATTTTACGAGCAATACGGATGGATAGTGGAGAATGCAAGGCATCCCAGCGTTCATCTCTAGGATGGTGAATCAATGCTCCGTTAAAGTTTACCATGGGGGTGTCCAACCCGAGCTCATGGTAAAAATCGATACTGGCCCGGTGTGGACGACCAGTAGCAATGGCTACAATATGTCCGTTTTCAATAGCGGTTAATACCATTGCTTTCGTTTGTGGGCTGATTGTTTTCGCATCTGTTAATAATGTTCCGTCTAAATCAAGTGCAATTAAATGTTGTTTTTTCATATCCTTCACCTCGTTTATATATCATTAAGTTTAGCGGTTATAAAGGCTTTATGTAAAGAGATGTTACCCTGAAAACCTAATACTTTCCAAATTAATAGAAGCAGTGTTACGATTATACTACACAATAATTGTTAGATGCATGTTAAAAGAAAGTAAAAACTAGACAGTAGAAAGGATTCGAATGTATGATTAGCATCTATCGAGAGAAGTTTAATGACATCCCTGGACTAGTTATTGTTGAAGATGAGAAGCGAGAGAAACCGCTTCCTGTGTTTACATATTTTCACGGGTTTACCTCTGCCAAAGAACACAACTTGCCACAAGCTTATTTACTTGCAGAAAAAGGCTATCGTGTTATTTTACCTGACAGTTTGTATCACGGAGATAGAGAGGAAGAGCAGCTTACTAAACGAGAATTAAACTTTAAATTTTGGGATATTGTGAATCAAAATCTAAAAGATCTCAAGGATATAAAATCAGAACTTGATCGCCAAAATCTCATTAAAGATCACCGTTTTGGTGTTGGTGGTACTTCCATGGGCGGTGTAACAACAAGTGCCGCGTTAACCATCTACCCTTGGATTCAGGCCGCTGCTGTTATGATGGGATCGCCTAAGCCTGTTGAATTTGCACAAAAGTTAATTAAAGATGTTGAAATGACGGGCATCGAGCTTCCTCTTAGTAAAGAAGAGCTGGATTACTTATACGATTCACTAGGAGCTGTCGATTTATCCGTACAAATGGATAAGCTGCAAGAACGGCCGTTATTCTTCTGGCATGGTGATGCAGATCCAGTCGTGCCATACGAACATTCTTACGATTTTTACAATCAGGCGATTGAGTATTATAAAAATCCTGAAAACATTCGCTTCCTTCGTGAAGTAGGCCGGGACCATAAAGTGAGCCGTTTTGCCATTAAAGAAATGGTGAACTGGATTGAAATTGTCCTTTAGCCAAGGGTTAGAGGTTTAATATCAGAAGAAATTTGTTTATAATAGAGTAGAACTAATGTGTGAAGGGGGAAATACTTGTGGATACCGCACTTGAAGAAAATATCATGGGCGCCCTGGAAAATGTCATTGACCCTGAGCTGGGTATCGATATCGTTAATCTTGGCCTCGTCTACGGAGCCGATATGGATGATAACGGTAATACAACAGTAACAATGACATTAACGGCAATGGGCTGTCCATTAGCAGGTCATATTGAACAAGATGTAAAACGTGTACTTGCTGATCTTCCGGAAGTAAATGAAATCACTGTCAATATTGTTTGGAATCCGCCATGGACGAAAGACCGTATGAGCCGTTATGCTAAAATTGCTCTCGGCATACCTGATTGATTAACATGGAAGCCCCTGCCCCAAGATGGCGGGGGTTTTTCAATACTTAAGAAGCTATAAACAAACATCCTATGCCGCGGGCCGGACAAGGCGTTCTAATTCCTTCAGTAAAGGATGATAGGGAATGAATCAAGCACCTACTTTTCAGATCGTAGGCTATAAAAATAGCGGGAAAACGACGGTGTTATGCGATCTGGTTGCATATGGCTCAACGATTGGTGATCAAGTTGCAACGGTTAAGCACCACGCTCATAAACAGCCGCTTGAACCGATGCATACCGAGACCGATAGCTACCGTTTGCAAAAGGCTGGATCGTTTTTAACAGGTGTAGATAATGCTGATACCTTTCAGTTAGAATACAATCATAAACAAAGTCCTCCCCTGGGGTGGTTAATTGACCTTTATCAGTCGTTTGGACCCGATTTAATCCTTATAGAAGGCTTTAAAAAGGAAGCCTACAGGAAAGCAGTTATTCTAAAAGAGGAATCAGATCTGCGATTATTGAATCTAGAGCAAATTGCTTTTGTATTGACGTGGGACCTGGAATGGGTAAAACATCTGGAGGTACCCGTCTTTGCGATGGATGAATGGAAGCAGTCGATTGAAAATATATATAGCATCATGAAGGGGAGGGAAGACGATGAATAAGCAGTTTTGGATTACAGACCAACCCATTTCTATCGAAGAAGTTGTTAAGCTCGTCTCTAGACGTGAGGCTGGCGCGATTAATACATTCGTAGGTACTGTAAGAGAATTTACATATGGAAAACGAACACTTCATTTAGAGTACCAAGCTTATCTACCAATGGCAGAGAAAAAGCTTGAACAGCTTGGTCAAGAAATAGAGGAACGCTGGCCGGATGCTAGAACAGCTATCGGGCATCGGATCGGTCGTTTAGAGATAGAAGACATTGCTGTAGTCATTGCTGTTTCCACTCCTCATAGGGCCGATTCATATGATGCGAGTCGTTACGCCATAGAGCGAATGAAAGAAATCGTACCCATTTGGAAAAAGGAACACTGGGAAGATGGGGAAGCATGGATCGGTGATCAGAAGGAAACCAAAACATATCCAGAAGGTTCACCAAAGAAGGAGGATATGAAATGAATCGCATTTTATTTTTTGCCGATTTACAAGAGAAAGTCGGACAAGAAAGTTTGAAGGTAGATGTGACTGGAAAAACGGTTACTGAAGTAAAAGAATATATAGGGAAACAGTTTCAGTTGGATCGCCTTAATGAGGCAATGACTGCAATTAACGAAGAATATGCAGATAATCTGCAAAAGATAGGCGAAGGGGATGTGGTCGCATTCATTCCTCCAGTTAGCGGTGGATAAACAGGACAGGCAATGGTAAGGCTGCCTTTATTTCCAAAAATACTGGCAGCCTTACCTTATACCAATTTAATTTTATAACTACACCAATAAAACAGAAGGACACTGAAAATTATGGTGGGAAACATAAAATGGCTTCCGATTTTGGATATCATCCAAAGTCGGAAGCCATTTTATGTTAATTCAGATATGAAACACCCCATGAGCTTCAAGGCATAATATAGAAGGGAAAATTGTAAATATGCATATATGGCTTTAAATCGTGCATAAAACAAGCTAAATACGCAAAGATCACGTTGGCTTGTATTGAAAAGCATTGCAATTTTTTAATGGCCTCAACTAAAGAGGAAGTTAACGTATTATATCCTTACGAATGAGAACGTCGACAAAAATCGTCTACTTCCTGTTCCGAAGTCGACACGAGCACGTTCCTTGTGCGTCGCAAGAAGATCGAAACGCGACAGTTTTGAAGATCACACAGCGTGCGTATGTCTTCCCTACGTGAGGACTGGAAAAACCGAGCAACGAAGACATTCGCCGTTAATCATTTGGTGATTTTTTGAACATCCTCTTAAAGGAAAATTAATACAAGTCCTCCAACAATGAAGCAATAGAAAGCAAAATATTTTAAATTTCCTCGTTCCATAATATTCATAAACCATTTAAGTGAAAAGTAAGAAGCGAAGACAGATGCAATAAACGCAAGCAAATAAGGTAACCAAAATGTCGATAAATCATCTGCCAGTAAATCATCTACCGAAAGAAGCATCGTCCCTAAACTTACAGGTATATAAAGCAGGAACGAGAAACGCAGTGCCGTTTGCTGCTTCATCCCAAGCAGCATGGCTGCTACAATGGTAGCTCCTGACCGGCTGATGCCTGGAATTAATGCGACAGCTTGGGCCAAGCCTACAATAATCGCATCTTTCCACGTTAGCATGCCTTCTCCTTTACTGCCGCGGATGTTACGAATAATCCACAGGGCAATCCCAGTTATGATTAGAGCAATAGCAACCGTTTCAACGTATTCAAGCTGTTCGAAAAAGTCTTTAAATAATATACCTAGAACACCAGCTGGTACGGTACCAATAAATAAATATAATACAAACTCGAAATCGTCTTTTTGTCTGGTATCCTTAGAAGTTAGGTAGCCGATGCTATTTTTAAATAAACGAATAATGTCGTCAAAATAAATTATAAGAACAGCTATGAGCGATCCGAAATTCACTAAAACTAAAAATTCAATACCTTCGATTTCCAAGTTCATTAATGACTGTAAAATGACTAAATGACCGCTGGAAGATATCGGTATAGGTTCTGTAACTCCCTGGAATAACCCTAAAAATAAATACTTAATTAACAACCAAAATTCCTGCATGTATGTATTCCTCCTTCATGGACAGAAGAATAGCGAACAGGGTGCTATTCTTTATTAACCTATAGACGTGTTAGAAAAATGATCCCCTACACTATTGCAACAAAAAAACGCTGCTTATTACTAACATACATAAGTAGCAGCGTTTTCTTTCAAATATTAGGCTTCTTCTTCTTTAATGATCCCTTCACCAAGCACAATAGTGGTGCCACCGAACAAAATGGTCATAACCATTACTTGAAGAAAAGAAAAACCTGTTCCAGTCATATTACTGATGACATATGCTGTCATTAGGCTTAACAAGAAGGCCCACACTATCGTCATAACAATCCGCATGGATATTCACCTCATTTTCACACATTCTTTATTCATTCTACCAGAGTCTTCATGAAAAATAAATATGAAATCGCTTGATTTAGCATGAGGCAAGCAGTTTCCGAATAAAATGTGAGGTGAAAAGGGGGAAATAGATATGGTTTCTATTATATATAATTGTTTTCATTGGATTGGATATCACTGTATTCAACATTTACTCCAAGACGGCAGGGAAGTAATAGGAATAGACAAAATCGATACACAGGTTAAAGAACATTTGTATATGAGCGTCGGTCGAAATAGCAACTTTCAGCATTTTAGCACGGGAGAAGATCGTGAAAATCATAGCCACCAATCTTATGAGGATCAACGACTGTATATTTATAATGATATGATCGAGATTTGTCCCAATGGGCGCACATCAAACAGGTTATGTGTCGAGCTTCCTCAACTATACGGGGAGTGGATGGATATTCAAGCAGACACATACGAAGAATTTCGTCATTGGGTGATAAATTCTCGGGCAGTCTATGTGGAGGATTTTATTAAAGAAATATTTAAGTATGTGAGCAATGGAGATGTTTTTCGCCTAGATGACCAGCGTTTTTCCCGAGGTGAGGACAAAGGTCATCTTGAAAATGTGTGGCAAACCTATCAAAAGTTTAGAGAAGAGGTGGATAATTTTACCTTATAAGCACATATACACATTTACTTCATTAGGCAGAAGCATGTAAAATAAAGGAGTGAATGAAGGTTAATAGGAGTGCTTCGGGTGAAAACTTTTTATATTTTGATTCTAATCACACTTATGCTGCTATCGGGGTGTCAGCATCCATTTGCATCAGGACATACAGATAAAGTAGGAATGCTTGTTGAAACTACCATCCATGATCAAGCATGGGGGCAACAAGGTTACAAAGGTCTGCAGTCTATTCAGAAGGACTTCGGAGTAGATGTTTATTTTAAAGAAGGAATAAAAACCGAATCTCAAACAACTCAAGCTGTTGCTGAACTTGTTGATAAAGGGATAAATGTTATTTTCGGTCATGGTAATGCATATGGCAGTTACTTTCAAGATCTTCATCAATCCTATCCAGAAGTTCATTTTATATATTTCAATGGTCAGTTTTCGGCTGATAATGTTACGAGTTTAAACTTCAGTGCAAATGCCATGGGGTTCTTTGCTGGCATGGTTGCTGGAGAAATGACAGAAACCAATAAAATTGGCTTAATAGCAGCCTTTCAGTGGCAGCCCGAGGTAGAAGGATTTTATGAAGGAGCTAAATTCCAAAATCCAGAGGCTGATATTAATATTACCTATACAAATAACTGGGAAGACACGGAGAAGGCGATTCAACTGTACAACCAAATGGAAGCAAATGGAGCAGATGTATTCTATCCAGCTGGGGATATGTTTAATATCCCATTAATTCGTGAAATCCAAGACGATGCCCATTATGGGATCGGTTATGTATCAGATCAGTCCTTCGTTGCGGAGAATACTGTTCTGACAAGTACTGTGCAGCGAGTTGACCGTGTTTATAATATTACGATGGAGAAGTTTTTGGCAGGTGAGTTACCAGGTAAGGTCATTCGTTTTGGTTTTCAGGAAGGAGCAATAGAAATGGGCGAATATAGTCCCGTGGTTCCTGAAAAGTTTCAATTTGTAATGGATAATACTGTAAAAAGCTACGAGGAAACGGGTCAATTACCTAACCAATAAAGCTCAGAAGCGAGATGCTTCTGAGCTCTTTCTTATTTCTTGAATTTTTTAAGAAGCGGTTGTACCAAGGGGGAAACAGCGACCCAGGTATTCTGAACTTCCTTTATAATAGTGGACCAATCGGCTTGACTTTCTGTCTCTACTTTATTTTCCGTATCTGCAGGTTTACTAGATTCAGGTTTTTCTCCCCACATAAATGAATCAAAAGGCGAAGGAGTCTCTTTCTTCAATGATAATCACCTCCTTTTTTACGATATGCTGACAATCCTAAAGATGTGGGATTAACATGCCTATGAATGCAGACTTTGTTTACTTGCAGAAAAAATAGATATGAATTAAAATTAGTACCAAGTCATAATATTTGCTATAAGAGGATGTTCAAAAAGTCACCAAATGATAAACGGCGAATGTCTTCGTTGCTCGGTTTTTCCGGTCCTCACGTAGGAAAGGCATACGCTGTGGTCCTCAAAACTTTCGCGCCTCGAACTTCTTGTCTCTCATTCGTCAACTTTTTGAACACACACTATAAGATCTTACCTTTAAGGGGATGAACATAATGAATGCTGGAATCATCGGAACGGGTCATTACGTACCGGAAAAGGTATTAACAAACCAAGATTTAGAGAAAATTGTCGAGACGAGTGACGAGTGGATTCGCACACGTACGGGGATTGAGGAGAGAAGAATTGCATCTGATGATATGGACACATCTGATATGGCTTTTCATGCAGCTGAGAGTGCACTTGAAAATGCAGGAGTTAAAGCTGAAGAATTGGACATGATTGTAGTAGCTACGGTTACACCTGACCAACCATTTCCATCCGTATCAAACATGCTGCAAAATCGCTTAGGTGCAAAGCACGCAGCATCTATGGATGTAGGCGCTGCGTGCTCTGGCTTTATGTATGGACTCATTACCGCTAAGCAGTTTATTGAAAATGGCGCCTATAAGAACATCCTTGTTGTGGGTGTTGAAAAGCTTTCTAAAATTACTAATTGGGAGGACAGAAACACCTGTGTCCTTTTTGGTGATGCAGCTGGTGCGACAGTCGTTGGGCCAGTAAGTGAGGGAAAAGGAATTCTGTCCTTCGAGCTAGGTTCTGACGGTAGTGGAGGACCTCATTTGTATCAGGGTAAAGAGGATGACTTTCTTTACATGAATGGGAGAGAGGTTTTCAAATTTGCTGTTAGACAAATGCCTGAGTCGTCTGTAAATGTGATTAAAAAAATAGGGCTAAGTGAGCAGGATGTGGATTATTTGATCCCTCATCAGGCGAATATTCGAATTATGGAAGCAGCAAGGCAACGTCTTGGTGTTCCTGAAGAGAAAATGGCTACATCTGTGAAGAGATATGGAAATACATCTTCAGCTTCGATCCCCCTTGCTTTGTCAGAAGAAGTAAAAGCAGGTAAAATAAAAGAAAATGATCTTGTCGTACTTGTAGGATTTGGTGGCGGACTTACTTGGGGCGCCGTTGCACTCAGGTGGGGTAAGTAATCAAGGAGGAATATAGTAATGGATAAACGTCGTATCGTCATTACCGGCATGGGTGCAGTTACTCCAGTAGGTAATACAGTCGATGAAATGTGGAAAAGTATTAAATCAGGAAAATCGGGAGTCGGTGAAATTACGAAAGTGAACAAAGAAGACTATCCAGTCAGTGTTGCAGCTGAATTAAAGGATTTTGACCCATCTTTGTATATTGATCGTAAAGATGTGCGCCGTATGGATCCATTTGTTCAATACGCAATGGCAGCTTCTCATATGGCTGTAGAAGATGCGGGCTTAGAAATCAATGAAGAGAATGCACCAAGAACAGGAGTGTGGATTGGATCTGGAATTGGCGGCATGGGAACATATGAATCCCAATTTGAAACCTTTCAAAAGAAGGGCTATCGTCGTGTTAGTCCATTCTTTATCCCGATGATGATTCCAGATATGGCAGCCGGACAAGTTTCCATTTCTTTAGGAGCGAAAGGGATTAACTCTTGTACGGTAACAGCTTGTGCTTCAGGAGCCAATTCGATTGGCGATGCATTTAGAGTAATTGAGCGTGGAGATGCCGATGTTATGATTGCAGGCGGGACGGAAGCGCCTATGAATAAAATGTCATTTGCAGGGTTCGCTGCAGCACGGGCCCTCTCATTGAATGAAGACCCAAATACAGCGAGTCGACCGTTTGACCAGAACAGAGACGGGTTCGTAATGGGTGAAGGAGCAGGCATTCTTGTCCTCGAGACACTTGAATCAGCTAAAAAACGTGGAGCAAAAATATACGGTGAATTGACAGGCTACGGTTCAACTGGTGATGCTCACCATATTACTTCCCCAGCACCAGAAGGGGAGGGGCATCTCGAGCAATGAATCAAGCACTGAGCGATGCTGGCATTGAGCCTGAGCAGGTCGATTATGTAAATGCACATGGTACATCAACAGATCTTAATGACAAATTTGAAACGATTGCAGCTAAGTCTGTGTTTAGTGACCATGCCTATAGCTTGGCGATCTCATCAACCAAATCCATGACAGGACACTTGTTAGGAGCTGCAGGTGCGATCGAAGCGATTATTTCCTTAAAAGCTATTAATGAGGGAATCATGCCGCCAACAATCAATTATGAGACACCTGATCCTGATTGTGACTTGGACTATGTACCCAATGAAGCGAGGGAAAAGGCGTTAAACATCGTGATGAGTAATTCTCTAGGCTTTGGTGGTCATAATGCTTCACTAATTTTTCAAAAGTATCATGATTAAAAAATCCCGATGCCGCTCCGGCATCGGGATTTTATTTTGTGTTTCGTATTTTCTGGGAGCTTGCCTTGTTTTATTTTAGAAATTCTTGAATTGTTTGTGCTGTTTCCTGTTCGTCGTGCGATAATACTAGCCCAATAGGGTAGGGTTTACGCAGACTCTGTACATTATCATCTGTAGGAACACTCAGTGTCTCAATATCTTTAGGAGGGTTTAAGATAAAGTCTTTTCCAAGTGTTAAGATTTTGGCATTTCCCATATTCGTATCAACATAAGGCTGAATCGTTCCAATTAGACGAGGAGCTTTCAACACACCACTAAACGATAGAAGTTCATCCTTTAACAGTTTAATAACTTTTTGTTGTCTTTCTACACGGGCAAAGTCGCCTCTTGAGTCACTGCGGTATCGTGCGTAACCGAGAAGTTCATCACCGTTTAGCCTTTGCGTACCTGCTTGCAAGTTAATGTTGGTGTCTTTTCCACCTTTATACTGCATGTCTTTCTCCACATCAACTTTTACACCACTTGGAGCTAATGTATTCACAATATGTGTAAATCCAGTAAAATCAATAATTGAGTAGTATTCTGTTTTAATACCGAAGTTCTCAGCAATGGTTTGGCGTAATAGTTCAGGTCCGCCAAAGGCAAATGCTGCATTAATCTTGTTGTATCCATGACCTGGAATATTAACGAACGTATCTCTCATAATCGAGACGAGTTTAGCACTTTCGTTCTCGGGATCATATTGTGCGATCATAATCGTGTCTGAACGTGGAGTCTCACTGCCGCGCTGGTCAACACCCAATAGCAAAACGTTTGTTTTCCCATCATGATTGTCAACCCCTTTAAATTCATCTTTATATTTACTAGAGATTTCATCTAGTTGAACTTCACCATCTTCCCCAGATACCTTTCCTAGGGACTCTTGTTTCCCCATCATATATTGATAACCTGAATAACCAAGGGTAATAATGAAAATTAAAAGCAACGCAGCTACGAACAGCCTCTTTTTACGTAAACGCCTCTTTCGTCTACGCACGGAGCGCTTAGCTGTCATATATATCATCCTTTCTATCCTGAAAGCTCCTCCATTAAATTTACCTGTATTTTCGGTGTAAGTAAAGGGGAATTATGTATGAAATCCTCGATTAATGAAAAGCATGTCCACAGGTAAGTTTTCATAGAATAAAGAAAGGGACAAGATCGGGAGGACAAGCAATGGTGCGGTGGCTATTATTTTTAATAGGATTTGGATTCTCTGTGGCAGGCGGAACAGTAACGATTACCTACTTAAACCTTATTCCCGCAGGATTAACCTGGATAGAATTTTTACTATTTATCAGGTCCCGTCCGGAATGCTACTTATTCCCCATTGGGATCGTGCTTATATCTTTTGCCATCTTATTAATGAATGATTCCTTTACTAAATAATGGATTCAAAGAATAAAAAAGCCAGTATTGGTCATAATGTAACCTAAAGAGATCACTGTTAGAAAGTGAGGGTGCAAGATGTTATATATGCACGATTTATGGGTTAACTGGTTTGAAGGAGAAGAGAATGGTTATAATGTTTGCAGGTTCCACGAGTGGCGGAAAGAGGATGGAATAGAGATTGTCGATCAAATTCCATTATTACTTATTGAAGACCAGCTTTTTGAATGTATCCAAAACGATTTACAGGATTTACCAATGTCATTACTGCAAGATGTACAAAAAAGAACTTATATGAAGAAAAATCAAGAACGACATACGATTGAATACGCCGCTGTTGTGACAAACGGACAGGATGTAATTGTTTTTGATACACTAGGTTACACGTTACCTGTTAAAAAAAGCAGATTAATTCCACGACAGGAACGACTTGTATTTGAAATGGTCCATGGTAAAAAACCAGCATCATACAGAGTGGATGAGCTAGTAACCAAAGAATACCATATTCTTTCATTAGAACCAAAAAAAATGTCTGGATTAACTAGACGAGAAAGACAATTGAAACAACTGTTAATGATGGCTCTTGATGAGTTGAAACATTCGGATTACCCAGAGGAAATTCGTTATTGGTTAACAGAATGGAATCCTGCTGAATATCGTTTTATAAAAGAATTAACGAATGAAGAAGCATGGGAGCGTCTGTACTATGGTGCATCTCATGGCTGGAGTGTACACCATGAAGAATTATGCGGAAAGCTTATTAAAGGGCAGCCTTTTTTCGAAACCATTTGGGAAGGGGAAAACCAGAAGGCAGCCAAACATATTAAAAGCCAGAATTGAGGTTAAGCTCAATTCTGGCTTTTTGTCAGTCTATGGATGTGTTTGGGCGGAATCATCATGAATTTAGTCAGAATCATCTACCTTTTAGTTAGAATCTTTTCAAAATTCGTCAGAAACTTTCCGGTTTTTGGTGAAATGATGACGAATTAGGGTAGAATGATCTCAAGTTTGGGCAGGAACTTTCCGCTTCAAAGATGGGAAACTTGCCTTGCTTTCTTACTTTTTCCTAACACGTCCTAAGCCCATAGCTTTCTTGGCTTTTTTCAACATCTTATTTGCTTGGAAGCTCGCATGATTGGCTCCCTGATCCAACATATCGTCTAATTCATCTGATTGGATGAGTTGATCATATCGCTCTTGAATGGGCTTTAAAGTTGCAATAACAGCTTGGGCCACATCCTCTTTGAATACTCCATATCCAGTATTCTGGTATTTTTCCTCTAAATCCTCAACAGAAATACCGGAGCAAATAGAATAGATAGTGAGCAAGTTGGCTACTCCTGGTTTATTTTCCTTATCGTATTTAACGACACCCTCAGAATCTGTCACAGCGCTTTTGACTTTCTTCAAAATTTTCTTTTCATCATCAAGCATGGAGATGAATGCTTTTTGGTTAGCATCCGATTTACTCATTTTGTTAGTTGGTTCCTGAAGTGACATAATTCGTGCCCCGACTTTAGGTATGCTGACTTCTGGTACAGTAAAGATATCATTATATTTATTGTTAAATCGCTGGGCTAAATTTCTAGTCAATTCCAGATGCTGTTTCTGATCTTCTCCTACAGGTACAATATCCGTTTTATACAAAAGAATGTCTGCAGCCATGAGAGGAGGATAGGTTAACAGCCCAGAGGTCACCCCTTCTTTACCTCCCTGGGATTTATCCTTGAATTGTGTCATTCTCTCGAGTTCCCCGATATAACTGACACATTGCAACATCCATCCTAATTGCGTATGCTCGGGCACCTCAGATTGAATGAACAATGTTGATTTGCTTACATCAATCCCTGAAGCGATGTACAAGGCCGCTAGGGATCGAATGTTTTCTCTAAGTTGAAGACGGTCTTGGGGCACGGTGATGGCGTGTTCATCTACCACGCAGAAATAACAGTTATAGTCATTTTGCAAGTCAACAAAATGCTTTAATGCCCCTAAATAATTCCCTAATGTTAATGTACCACTAGGTTGAATACCAGAAAAAATAGTTTTCATTTTCTTCACCCCTTGAATAAATTTTAAATAAAAAAACATTCGTCCCTTCCATTTATATGGAAGGGACGAATGTTTCGCGGTGCCACCCTTATTACTTTTTGAAAATGCTCAGTTCAGTCGCTAAGACTAGAATGTCTTTTAGATTGCCCCCAGCGCTTTTCTTGAAAAGTCAGCTCAAGTTCGTTATCGCCGAATTTACGTAAATCTGCTCCAAAGCCCCAATTTCATTTTATTCCGCTTCACTGCTCCCAGCCAACCACAGTTTCTCTTGTAAGCAATAGAATAAAATTACTTCACTTTATCATAGCGATTTAGATGTATAAGAGGAAGTTCAAAAAGTCCTCAAATGATTAACGGCGCATTTCTTGTTGCTCGGTTTTTCCGACCTCACGTAGGAAAGGCATACGCTGTGGTCGGAAAAACTGTCGCGCCCTCGACCTTCTTGCGACGTACGGGATGTGCCAGTGTCGACGTTCCCATTCGTCAACTTTTCGAACACACACTAGTAAGTAGCTTTTAGAAAATTATAGAAGAGTCTCTCTTCCTTTGCAAGTCTAGTCCTTAATTATAATATACAGCAAGCAATGCGGCTAACCCAATACTCAAAATTACCCCTTGAAACATAAAGAAACGTGACCATGAACGATGCACAATCTCAGATGGCAAAGGTTTATCTTCCCATTCATCGAGGTAGTCCTTATTCTTTGACATACGGTTTGTGAACCTTCTCATGCTGTAAGTGATTCCATCAAAGAACCCACCGCGAACAACCCATAAAATCAATCCGATAAATAAATAAACGTAAGCTATATAAAATAATAAATTGATGAAGTTAAGGAGGTCATGAGCTGGCGCCCAAAATACAAAGAGCAGTGCGCATAGGAAGAAATTCAACACAACGATTGTCCATTTGCTCCGTACAATGGCCATTTCGTTCACACCTTTCTGAAAAACTCTTACATATTATAGCATGTTTTTGATTTCAAATATATGCTTTATACGAGGGTTGAAATGTATTTTAATTACAGGGGGTGCAAAGTTGTACTAAAATTTGTATAATTGAAAGCGTTGGCAAAATGTACATAAAATAAAGGGAGGAATGATTACATGAAAGGAAAAAAGTGGTTTGTACTAGCGTTGACATTAGTTCTAAGTATTTTTCTGTCCGCCTGTAGTGGAGAAGATTCAGAAACTAGTTCTGAAGGCAATAGTGATGGAGAAAGTTCTAAATCCAGCAAACAGGTACTTAATCTAATTGATAAAGCGGAAATTCCGTCAATGGATTCATCACTCACGATAGATGCGCTGGCATCTCAGTGGTTAGGATCAACAAAGGATGGACTGTATCGCCTTGGCGAAGGCGGTGAGCCGGAGCCTGGAATTGCGATGGAGCACGAGGTAAGTGATGACGGATTAGTATGGACCTTTCATTTACGCGATGATGCGACATGGTCTAATGGAGACCCTGTTACGGCACATGACTTTGTTTTTGCCTGGCAGCGGGCGGTTGATCCAGACACAGGGTCTGAGTACGGTCCCTATATGATGGGGGGCGTGATTAAAAACGCTACAGCTGTTTCAAAAGGGGAAGTGTCTGTTGATGAATTAGGAGTAAAAGCTGTTGATGATTATACTTTTGAAGTTACGTTAGAGCAGCCAACACCTTATTTCGAATCGATGACGACGTTCGGGACATTCCTGCCGCTTAACGAGAAATTTGTTAAAGAACAAGGTGAAAATTACGCGATGGAAGCAGATGCATTGCTTTCAAACGGACCTTTTATCATGACTGAATGGAATCATGGGGAAGGTTGGACAGTGGAAAAAAACGAAGATTACTGGGATGCTGATGCGGTTAAACTTGATCAGATTAACGTAAGTGTTGTAAAAGAAACAGCAGCAGCCGTTAACTTATATCAAACAGGGAAAGTTGACCGTGTGAATCTATCCTCAGAATTCGTAGATGAGTATCGGTCCTCTGAAGAATTTAAGGTGGAAGAAGAACCAACGACATTCTTCCTTAAGATGAACCAGGAAAATGAAATACTGGCAAACAAGAAAGCGCGTAAGGCGATTCAGATGGTGATCGACCGTCAGGCGATGGTAGATGTTATTTTAAATAATGGATCCATTCCTGTTGGGGGATTGTTCCTGGGAATTTTGTCAAACACCCTGAGTCTGGAAAAGACTTCCGAGAAATCAATGGAAGCCTTATTGAAACAAATGTAGAAAAAGCAAATGAGCTGTGGGCTCAAGCAAAAGAAGAACTAGGCATTGAAGAAGCAGAGCTTGGGTATTTAGGTGGCGACACAGAAGTTGCTCAAAACCTTGATGCCTATGTGAAAGACCAACTTGAACAACTGGAAGGGTTAACAGTCAATGTGGAGAGTGTACCTTTTCAAATTCGTCTAGAGCGAGATAAGAATATGGATTATGACCTCGAGAATTACGGTTGGGGACCTGATTATATCGACCCGAATACATTCTTAAACATTTGGGTAACGAATCAGGGGAATAATAAAACGGGTTATTCAAGTGAAAAGTATGATAAGTTAATTGAAAAAGCAGCTACCGAACTTGCATTAAAGCCGATTGAACGCTTTGAGACATTTTTAGAGGCCGAGAATTTGCTCATTAAAGAAGATGCGGTGCTTGCACCTCTCTACCAGCGAGCAAGGGCACAGCTTTGGAAGCCTTATGTGAAAAATGTAACCGCCAACCCAATGGGTCCTGACTATACGTACAAATATGCCTTTGTTGAAGGTAAATAATAGAACAATTAAGGAGGAGGGGATCTGACAGATCCCCTCCTTTTGATTTGTAGAGAATGTTCAAAAAGTCACCAAATGCTTGTAGTAGTAAAATTGATTACGTGAATGTTTTCATATCACAAAGTAGTAAAATATTATCCTAAACCATTATATAATAGTTAGCTTTTTGTAAATTAAACTAGGTAATTAGTTGTGTTTTATGTTACGCGAACGTAATAATAGCAAGCTTTGTGAAATTTTTATAAAAAAAAGGTAATGCAAAATAGTTTGAAAACTTGTATAATTCGTAATGTGGACAAAGAGCCACACCAAAATTCAGAAAAATTTTAGGGGAGGTCATTTTCTACATGAAAAAGACAAATTGGTTATTGCTAGTACTAGCACTAGTATTTAGCATGTTCCTCGCTGCTTGTTCAGGAGGCGGAGATTCAGAAACTGGATCTGATGGCGGTACTGACAGCGGTAGCGAAGGAGAAGAAGCTGCTGGGGACAGCGAGCAAGTACTTAACCTATCTGACTCAGCTGAAATTCCAACAATGGACTCATCACTAGCTACAGATGCGGTAGCATTCCAATGGTTAGGATCTACGAAAGACGGTCTTTACCGTCTTGGCGAAAACGGAGAGCCTGAGCCAGGAATCGCAAAGAGTCATGAAGTAAGTGAAGATGGTCTTATTTGGACATTCACACTACGTGAAGACGCCACTTGGTCTAACGGAGACCCTGTAACTGCAAATGATTTCGTGTTTGCATGGCAGCGTGCCGTTAACCCTGACACGGGTTCCGAATACGGTCCATACATGTTAGGCGGAGTTGTTAAAAATGCTTCATCGATCGCTGCAGGAGACACTCCAGTTGAAGAGCTAGGCGTTAAGGCTGTAGATGACTATACATTAGAAGTCACCTTAGAAAAACCTGTTCCTTACTTCGAATCAATGACAACATTTGGCACATTCCTACCAATGAATAAGAAGTTCGTAGAAGAACAAGGTGAGAATTATGCAATGGAAGCGGATACAATGATGGCAAACGGACCATTCAAAATGACTGAATGGAGTCATGGAGAAGGTTGGACTCTTGAGAAGAATGAAGATTACTGGGATGCAGAAAACGTTAAACTTAATCAAATCAACGTCAGTGTTGTTAAAGAAACAGCTTCTGATGTTAACCTGTATCAAACAGGAGAGATTGATCGTGTTAACTTATCAGCGGAATTCGTTGATCAGTATCGTTCGTCAGAAGAGTACCGTGTACAAGAAGAACCAACTTTGTTCTATCTTAAGATGAACCAGGAAAATGAAATCTTGTCTAATGTAAATGCACGTAAAGCGATTCAAATGGTTATTGATCGTCAATCCATGGTAGACGTGATTCTTAACAATGGTTCCATCCCTGCTGGCGGTGACATTCCTAAAAACTTTGTTAAGCACCCTGAAAGTGGGGAAGATTTCCGTGAAATTAACGGTTCACTAGTGGAAACAGACGTAGAAAAAGCACAAGAACTTTGGGGGAAAGCTAAGGAAGAGTTAGGCATTGAAACAGCAGAGCTTGGCTACCTTGGCGGTGATACTGAAGTGGCTCAAAACCTTGATGCTTATATCAAAGACCAACTTGAACAACTTGAGGGTCTAACAGTTAACGTCGAAAGTGTTCCATTCCAAATTCGTATCGAACGTGATAAGAATATGGACTATGAATTGCAAAATGCTGGCTGGGGTCCTGACTACATCGATCCGAACACATTCCTGAACATGTGGGTAACGGACGGTGGCAACAACCATACAGGCTACGCCAACGAAGAGTATGATGCTTTAATAGAGAAAGCGAACACTGAGCTTGCAATGGACCCTGTTCCTCGTTTTGAAACATTCCTTGAAGCTGAGAAAATGCTGATTCAAGAAGATGCAGTACTTGCACCTCTTTATCAGCGTGCAAGAGCACGACTTTGGAAACCTTACGTGAAGAACGTATTTATTCAGCCAATGGGTCCTGATTTCACTTACAAATATGCTTATATCGAAGGTAAATAAGGTTTACCCGTATATAGGCTAGCTAATAGGGGAGAGAGTATATGTCCAAAGAGTTGGCGTATGCTCTCTTTTTCCCTGTAAAGAGAATATTCTAATAATAGACAAATTTCAGTTAATTCCGCGTGATATAGCATAGCGTTATTTCCCAGGAGGTGTTTGTATGGCACGTTATATACTTCAACGTTTGGTATATATGATATTAACATTGTTTTTGATCGCAACATTATCTTTCTTCTTAATGAAATTTCTACCTGGTACACCCCTAAGTGCTGCGGATAAGTTATCAGAAGAACAGCAGCAAATTGTTTTAGAAAAGTATGGGCTGGACGATCCGGTGCCTGTGCAATATTTCAATTATATGGTGGGCTTGGCACAAGGGGATATGGGGATTTCCTTCCAATTTGATAATCGTGAAGTGACAGATATTCTTATGACACGTATTGGGCCATCCATGCAATTAGGGTTCCAAGCGATGTTTTTCGGCTCTATTTTAGGTGTATTACTCGGGTTGGTCTCAGCTCTCTACCATAATGGTCCACTCGACTATGGCTCTACATTTACAGCCATACTTGGACAATCGATTCCCTCGTTTGTATTTGCAGGGATTCTTCAGTATTTTGTTGGCGTAAAACTAGGATGGTTTCCAGTTGCCCTGTGGGGAACGTGGCAGCATACGGTATTGCCGACAGTAGCTTTAGCTATCTTTCCAATGGCGATTGCGGCCCGTTTTATGCGAACAGAAATGCTTGAGGTTATGGGGTCAGACTATATTACAACAGCACGAGCTAAAGGTGTAAATAAATTTGGTGTTGTGTTTAAACATGGGGTGCGAAACGCCTTGATCCCACTTGTTACCGTTCTAGGACCACTAGCTATCGGTTTAATAACAGGGACGCTAGTAATTGAAAATATTTTTGCTGTACCAGGTCTTGGTGAACAGTTTGTTAAGTCAGTTAACACTAACGACTTCCCAATTATAATGGGTACAACGTTATTAATTTCATTCCTGTTTGTCATAATCGTCCTAGTCGTTGACCTGTTATATGGAGTCATTGATCCTAGAATCCGACTGTCAGAAGGAGAGTAGTACCTATTATGGATAATCACAAACCGAACAAGGATTTATTTGTACCTGTAGATTTAAAAAATAATGAGAGTGAAAAAATTACACGTCCGGCTTTATCCTTCTGGAAGGATTCATTTATCCGATTGCGTAAAAACGCAGGGGCAATGGTTGGACTCGTCGTATTAATATTATTAGGACTGTTGGCTATTTTTGGTCCGTATCTTAATGACTTTGGACAATATGATCAAGACTTATCCGTAGCAAAGATGCCGCCAAAGATTGATGGATTAGGATGGTTAGGTTTTGATGGGACCTTAAGTTCTGTCCAAAGTGCAGAAACTGTCGAAGAAGCACAAGAAAAGGCGCTAATGCGCTATAGTAATCAGGAAGAATATATTCAGACAACTATTATAAATGACGGGAGCAATGGACAGCCAGCTGAGGTTGAAGCTGAATATGATGTTTATGCAGCAAAAGATCAGCAAACAAATTATTGGTTTGGTACAGATGGACTTGGCCGTGACTTATGGTCAAGAACCTGGCATGGTACGAGGGTATCACTTTTTATTGCTTTTGTAGCCACAGCCATTGACATGTTGATTGGGGTTGCTTACGGTGGGATCTCTGCTTATTACGGCGGTCGCGTTGATAACTATATGCAGCGTGTAATCGAGATTCTAATTGGGATTCCCAACCTGGTCATTGTTATCTTGATGATCTTGATATTGGACCCTGGGATAACATCAATTATTATTGCCTTAGCCTTAACCGCGTGGATATCGATGGCCAGGATAGTCAGGGGGCAAATTCTTAAACTGAAGAACCAAGAATTTGTCCTAGCCTCAAGAACTTTAGGTGCGCCGGACAATCGTATCTTAAGAAAACATCTAATTCCGAACGTATTGGGATTAATCGTTATTAACACGATGTTTACCATACCAAGTGCAATCTTCTTTGAGGCCTTCTTGAGCTTCATTGGCCTTGGTCTCCCAACACCAATGGCTTCACTAGGTACACTAGTTAATGATGGGTTCGCATCCCTGCAAATCTATCCGCATATTCTAGTATTCCCGGCAGTCGTTATTTCATTAATTATGATTGGGTTTAATGTATTAGCTGACGGACTTCGAGATGCATTTGATCCGAAAATGCGCGAATAGGAGGTAGGTGTAATCATGGAAAAATTATTAGAAGTGAAAAATATGCATGTATCCTTTGACACCTATGGTGGTGAAGTGCAAGCTGTACGTGGGGTTAATTTCGATTTAAAGAGAGGGGAAACTCTGGCGATTGTAGGAGAGTCGGGTTCTGGTAAATCTGTAACAACGAAAGCATTGATGAAGCTGATCCCTATGCCTCCTGGTCGAATTAAAGAAGGAGAAATCCTTTTTGAAGGACGCGATCTGGCAAAAATGTCCGAGAAACAAATGCAGAAGATCCGCGGAAAAGAAATCTCGATGATTTTTCAGGATCCAATGACTTCCCTTAACCCGACCATGAAAGTTGGGAGTCAAATTATGGAGGGGCTTATTAAGCACCAGAAGATGAATAAAACTCAGGCACGTAAGCGTGTCATCGAACTGCTTGAGCTTGTGGGGATTCCTGACCCTGAAAGTCGTATCAAACAATATCCCCACCAATTTTCAGGGGGCATGAGACAGCGTGTGGTTGTTGCCATAGCCTTAGCTTGTAATCCTAAGCTGCTTATTGCTGATGAACCGACGACTGCTCTCGATGTTACGATTCAAGCACAGATTTTAGAACTGATGAAGGATATTCAAAAGAAAACTGATTCTGCAACAATCTTTATTACCCATGATCTTGGAGTAGTAGCAAACGTCGCTGACCGTGTAGCGGTTATGTATGCCGGTCGCATTGTAGAAGTGGGAACGGTTGACGATATTTTCTACAACCCTAAACACCCATATACGTGGGGACTGCTCGGTTCCATGCCATCATTAGATAGCGCTGATGAAGAGCTTTATGCGATTCCAGGCTCTCCGCCGGATCTGCTTGACCCGCCTAAGGGGGATGCCTTTGCCCCTCGTAACGAGTATGCCATGCAAATTGACTTAGAGCAGGAGCCGCCAATGTTCAAAATATCTGATACTCACTATGCAGCAACATGGCTGCTGCATGAGAATGCACCAGATGTTGATCCCCCAGAATCAATTAAAAAACGTATGGAGGGTATGGCTCAATCGTCTATGTCTACGGAAGGTGATCGTGTATGAGTCAAGAGAAACTGTTAGAAATAACCAATTTAAAACAGCATTTTAAGACAGGTCGACATAGTGTAGTCAAAGCCGTCGATGGCTTGACATTCGATATCTATAAAGGGGAAACATTTGGACTTGTTGGGGAGTCCGGCTGTGGAAAGTCAACAACGGGACGTACGATTATCCGCCTTTATGATGCAACAGATGGCCAGGTATTGTTTGACGGTGAAGATGTTCACGGTAAAAAGTCACGGGATGAACTGAAGAAGTTCAACCGGGAAATGCAAATGATTTTCCAGGATCCTTATGCGTCTTTAAACCCTCGTATGAAGGTTGAGGATATAATAGCAGAGGGAATGGACATTCACAATCTTGCGAGTGACGAAAAAGCACGAAAAAACCGTGTTCATGAACTGTTAGAAACGGTTGGTCTAAATAAAGAGCACGCCAACCGTTACCCTCACGAATTTAGTGGTGGGCAACGGCAGCGTATCGGGATTGCTAGGGCACTGGCTGTAGATCCAAGTTTCATTATTGCTGATGAGCCAATCTCTGCATTGGATGTATCGATTCAAGCACAGGTGGTTAATTTACTGAAGCAGTTACAAAATGAGCATGGGTTAACGTATTTGTTTATTGCCCACGACCTTTCTATGGTCAAGTACATCAGTGATCGAATTGGTGTGATGTACTTTGGTAAAATGGTTGAGCTTGCAAGTGCTGAAGATCTTTACAAGCATCCGATGCACCCATATACACAGTCGTTACTATCGGCGATTCCATTACCAGATCCAGAATACGAACGTTCTCGTGAGCGTTTCACTTATGATCCAAGTGATCATGATACAAGTGAAGAACCAGAATTTAGAGAAGTCCGTCCAGGGCACTGGGTTCTATGTACAACGAGGGAATTTGATCATTACAAAAAAGAACATGGTACTAGTGTGAAGAGTTAGTTACTCGGAGAAAAGGCCTTGCGTTTGATAAAGCAAGGTCTTTCTTTATGTGGAAATTTAGGAACAATATGAAAAAAATTATCATAAGTTGTCAAAAAGTACTGTTCATAACGACTAGTCATCTTATATACTTAAGAGAGCACATAAAATAGGAGTAGGATAAAATGAGAAAAAAACAACTCGTACTTTTCTTTTCAAGTCTTCTTTTGCTAGTTTTGGTATTTTCTTTACATAATGCAAGTGCAGCAGAAGAGGATTCTAAAGAAGTACAAATGCTCACTGGAAAACAACTTGCACTGGCGCCGCTGGAATCTCCAGAGTCAGCTGCTCGCTTCGTTTATGACTCTGGTTTGGATTTTACATACCCTGAGGCCGTTCGGGGGATCTATGTGACAGGACCATCAGCTGGTGGTTCAAATATGGAAGAATTGACGAATTTAGTAGAAACAACAGATTTAAATTCGATGGTTATCGATGTGAAAGAAGATCACGGCAATATTACCTTTGCACCACCTGAGGATTCGCCCTATAAGGATATAGCTGAGCCATTCATTGACGACCCTAGAGCCATGCTTGAAGAGCTTGAAAAAAAAGGAATTTATCCGATCGCTAGAGTGGTCGTTTTCAAAGATTCATTGTTAGCTAAGGAACGACCTGAGCTTTCCTATACGAAGAATGGAGAGGTATGGGTGAATGGCAAAGGAGAGGCCTTCACAAATCCGTTTATGAAGGAAGTATGGGAGTATAACTTAGGAGTGGCTAAAAAGGCGGCAGAGCTTGGATTCCAGGAAATTCAGTTTGACTATGTTCGTTTTCCTGAAGGGTTCGGTTCGCGTGATGATGTTCTAGATTATAGCCAGGGTGATTATGCTGACTTAGAGTTGAGTGACGTAGATAAACGTGTTAAAGCTGTAACAGATTTTGTTGAGTTTGCTGAGGAAGAGCTAAGTGGATACGATGTTGATGTCTCTGTTGATATATTTGGCTATGCGGCTACAATTGAAGAGGCACCGAATATCGGGCAGAATTTTTCAAAAATTTCAAGTCATGTTGATGTCATTTCATCCATGATCTACCCAAGTCATTGGGGACCATTCTTTGGGATGGATGTGCCGGATAAGCATCCATACAAAACAATTAATGAATATGCCAAAGTTGAAAATACTGTGCTGAATAAATTAGAAGATCCTCCAACATCAAGACCATGGATACAGGACTTTGAGGCACCTTGGCTATATTCAGGAGCCACCAAGCAATATGGGAAAACTGAAGTGGAACAACAAATTAAGGCATTACAGGACAATGGTATAAATGAGTATTTAATTTGGAATGCTAGGAATAATTATACCGCAAATGTAGATTATACACCGTAGTATAAGATGAGAAAAAGCGCTGGGTTAACCAGTGCTTTTTTGATTAATGAATAGCAAATTCGGGTAATATTAAAATAAAGTTTCTTTGAGAATTTAACAATTGTGTGATTATTCGGTATAATGAAAGTGATCATAAAAAAAGGGAGTAGATTTATGGACTGGTATGAGAAGTTGAATCAATATTTCCCTGTAGAGGAAATGAAATCCCAAGAACATATGGAAGCGTTGTTAAAAGAGAAAAGCGATGTGTACTATAAGGATGAGGGTGAACATCATGTGTTAATGTACGCAGAGTTTCATTCGTTTATCTTTATTGATTACGTTTATGTATCATCTGCTTCTCGCGGACAAGGATTAGGTCATCAGATCATTGAAAAGATGAAAGCGAAAGGAAAACCGATTATTCTAGAAGTAGAACCGGTAGACTATGATGATACTGATTCGGCGAAAAGACTACACTTTTATCAACGAGAGGGCTTCACACATGCTCAATCCATTGGGTACACGAGAAGATCTCTAGCCACGAATGAAAACAATCCAATGGAAATCCTCTATTGGTCTCCAAATGATGCATCTGAAGAAAGTATTTACGAACAAATGAAGAGAATGTATGAAGAAATTCACACTTACAAAGATAGCGAATTTTATGGGAGGTCCTATCAGCCCGTTGATGAGGTATTAACACTAGATGAGGACCGTGAATCAGATGATATTCTAAAAGATTTAAAGAAATAAAAGTTGATTATCCTCCCCGGCCGATTGTGGCGGGGATTTTCAATCATTGAAGGTAGTTGAAAATAGATAATTTTGTTGAGGGTACTTTTAATGATTAATAAAGGTTTATTTAATGAATGTTTGTGGTATTACCTCTACAACAGATTGGTTAAATAGCTGGGTATTAAGTGGTTTAAAGCTATTTTTTATTAATGTGTTATAGATTTTAGTTGACATGTGTGATATAGTAAGTATATAAGATTAGATTATACTAATTTTAAACTAATAAGTAGTCATTTAGTGAATATAATACATTTTTGAGGAGTGAAGTTTCTGTATGGTAACACTTTATACCTCACCAAGTTGTACATCATGCCGAAAAGCAAAAGCGTGGCTTGAGGAGCATAATATTGCTTACACGGAGAGAAATATCTTTTCTGAGCCGTTAACAATTGATGAAATCAAAGAAATTCTCAGGATGACTGAGGATGGAACAGAAGAGATTATATCTACAAGATCTAAAGTATTCCAAAAATTAAAAGTTGATTTTGATCAATTACCTATGCAAGATTTATTCGATCTTATTCAAGAAAATCCCGGCTTATTACGCCGTCCGATTATTATTGACGATAAGCGTTTGCAGGTAGGCTACAATGAAGATGAAATCAGACGTTTCTTACCGAGAAGCGTACGTACTTTTCAGCTGAGAGAAGCACAACGTTTAGTTAATTAAATTTAAAAGCTGCACCTCACGAGAGGGAGGTGCAGCTTTTTTTTATTCTGTAGTGGCAGGTGATCTTTTGTTAAGCAAATATCCTAAGCCAATTGTGAGGATAACAGTTATGATTGGGAATAAAAGATGAACGATGGAATTGGCTCCTACATACAACATGATTCGTTGATCTTCAAGAATCATTTCCCCTGCAGTAAAAGCAAGAATTCCAGCTCCTATGTAAACGAGGATCGGAAACTTGTCCATCAAAACTAATATAAAACGACTTCCGAAAATGATAATCGGTACAGAAATAAGCAGTCCGATAATAACGAGCATAATTCTTCCATGGGAAGCCCCTGCAATGGCGAGCACGTTATCAAACCCCATCACGATATCAGCAAAAACTATTGTTTTAACAGCTGTGAAAAGATTATCACTGCCACTAATATTTTGTGAATCATCCGTATCAGTCAGCAATTTAATCGCAATATATAAAAGAAGGATCCCACCAATTAATCGTAAAAACGGGATGTGCAGTAAAAATAAGGCTACGGTTGTTAACAAAACGCGTGCAGCTATAGCTAAACCCGTCCCCAAAAAAATGGCTTTATTTCTTTGATGTTTAGGGAGGTTCCTACTTGCTAAGGCTATAACAACGGCATTGTCCCCACCTAAAATAAGATCAATTGATATGATAATAAAAATCGGCTCAAGCAAGTCCCAATTCATTAGAAAATCCTCCTACAATGTAGTGACAAACAGGTGAAAATGAGCTAAAATAAAAAGTCAATCGAAAATCAAACCATAAGCTTGCTTGTGGTCATATGCTGAAATAAAGCAATTTGTTTTCCATTTAAGGTATCCTGTCATACAATAAGAGTACATCGATCTTTGCGATCCTTAAACATCACTATGGTTGAAGTTTTTGTCTAAAGGGTAAGGTATTAATAAGCGATTTAGGGTGAACGATCCCTTCCGCCAGATAATCAGATAGAAGGGAGAGAGACACATGGAAATCGAACGCATTAATGAAAATACGGTGAAATTTTATGTTTCTTATCATGACGTTGAACGGCTAGGATTTGACCGTGAAGAAATATGGTATAATCGAGAGCGTAGTGAGCAACTTTTCTGGGAAATGATGGATGAAGTGAATGATCAAGAAAATTTTCAAGCTGATGGACCGCTTTGGATCCAAGTCCAAGCTATGGACAAGGGGCTAGAAGTGATCGTCACTAAAGCGCAGGTTTCCCAAGATGGTCAAAAGCTCGAACTCCCGAGTGATGAGGGTAATTCGATTGATGTGCCGGTTGATGAGAAATTAGAATCTTTACTTGATGATAAATATAACCAAACAGAACAAAACGATAAGGAAAACAATGAAGAAGATGAATTACAGGAAGGTGCCTTTGAACCGTTGAACTTTACTTTACGATTCAGTGAATTTGAAGATGTTATCCAATTAAGTCACTATATGACAAACGATTCTAATATGGACAATTCGCTTATTCATTTTGAGGACACCTACTATTTATATATTCAATTCAATGACGAAAATATGAGTGATGATGAACAAGAAAATATTTTAAGTCAGCTAATGGAATACGGACATGAGTCTTCTGTTACAATTTATCGTCTGCAAGAATATGGTAAAGTAATTTTCGCTGAGGATGCTTTAATGCAAATTAAAGACTATTTTCCGGAGTAGCTTATTATGCACGCACACTGAATGAAGTGTGCTTTTTTTTGTGCAAAAAAAGAGGATATTGTGACTGACTATAGAATGATATAGAGTGGAGGTGAAAGACTTGTTGTATGCTTATGACGACAATGGCAAGCTTAGTTCTTTATATCAGCTTTCAAAGGAGCATATCGAACAATTAAAAAAAGAGAAAACATATTTTTGCCCGACTTGCAAGGAATCATTACAAATCCGCTCCGGCAGGCTGCACACAGCCCACTTTGCTCACTTTCCGAGTAGTAATTGTGAACGGAAACACCTGGGAGAAAGTGAGTACCATGAATCCGGGAAGTGGCTGCTTTACCAGTGGCTGAATCGACAAGGATATGATGTTGCAATGGAATTCTTTCTGAAAGGGACTAACCAGCGGCCGGACTTGTTTTTTACAGTGGGTGATAAGCGAATTGCTATTGAATTTCAGTGTTCATCTATTCCACCTGATATTATTGAAAAACGGACGCAAAGTTTTCATGACGCCGGAATTTTTCCTTTATGGATCATAGGAAAAAACCAGTATCGACAGAAAGGCAAGCACCAATTATTACACACCTCTTTTCACAGGTCTTTAATGTACCGTTTTCATAATAATTTCATGATGTATTATTTAGATGTAAAAGCTCAGACTATAATTATTGCAGATCATATCCAGGGAGCCTCAACCACCCTCTGCTATGCAACCCCTCGCTTCTATAGCCTTAAATCATTCACATTTCCTCAACTATTTACTTCTGCTTCCTATCCTTCTTTTTCATACTTGAACATTTGGAAAAAATCAATGTACCACTTGCGCACGACCTATCATAGAGGAGTAGGAAGTGAGGAGCGTCAATGGCGTCAGTACCTTTACCTTAAAGGAAAACACTTTACTTTAATCCCTTCTGTCTGCTTTCTGCCTGTTCCATCTCAGTCTATTTATCATATGAAGTCTTATATGTGGCAAACACGATTTATTCTTGATCATTTTTTGGATAAGCCAATCGGTGACGTAATTAAGAATGAGCAAAAGGTGAGGTGTACGACAATTAATCAGTACCAGGCTGATCCTATCCATGAGTATATTCTTCTGCTTGGAAAATTGGGTTTTGTTGAAAAAGTGGGTTCAGGGGAATGGGTTAAACGAAAGGAGATCCAATTTCCAACTCATATTGATCAAGCGTTGGAGGAAGATAAAAAGGTCATGGATTTTTTAAGATCAGAGACGAATGTACTTTTGTAGGAAGGGATTTTGATTCAAAATAGAGAACTTTTTAAGGTAGCGAATTTTAGAAGGAGGATGTATATGGCATCTACAACAAAACAATTACCAAAAAGAGGAGAGATCCCAGAAGAATTAACGTGGGATCTTAATACGATTTTTGCTAGCGATGATGAATGGTATAAAGAACGTGAAGAAATTAAAAAGCTGATTCCTGAAGTACAAGCCTTTAAAGGAACACTTGGAAATTCAGCAGATCAATTGTATGAACTGCTCTCCATACAGGACCGTATCTCAAATAAAATAGGGAAGTTATTCACTTATGCTCATATGCGCAGTGACCAGGATACAACTAATTCACACTATCAGGAAATGAATGCAAAAGCAGAAAGCTTGTTAACACAGGTTTCCTCCTCTATGAGTTTTATCGTGCCTGAGATTTTGTCACTTTCAGGGGAAACTGTGAAGCAATATATGGAGGAACATGCCAAGCTCAAGGAGTATGAACATACATTAAATGAAATTATGAGAAAAAAAGAACATGTGCTGAGTGAAGAGGAAGAGAAACTGCTCTCAGGCTTCTCTGAAGTAGCATCAAGCCCTTCTCAAACTTTCGGAGCTTTAAACAATGCCGATTTAACTTTCCCTTCCATTAAAGATGAAAAGGGAAATGAGGTGGATCTGACCCACGGACGTTATGTTGGATTCCTAAAGTCAGAAGACCGAGAAGTGAGAAAGAATGCATTTAAAGCGATGTATGATACGTTTGGTTCGTTTAAAAATACGTTTGCTTCCACTTTAAGCGGTCACGTGAAAAAGAACAATTTTTTTGCGGAAGCTAAAAGGTATGAGAGTGCTCGTGAATCAGCTTTAGACGGCAACAAAATTCCCGAGAAGGTGTATGATAATTTAATTGAAGCTGTCGAAGAACGTCTACCGCTTATGCATCGATATGTGGAATTAAGGAAAAAGGTACTGGAACTGGATGAGCTTCACATGTATGACTTGTACACGCCGCTAGTGAAAGATGCCGAAATGGAAGTATCTTATGATGAGGCAAAAGAACATGTTCTCAAAGCACTTCAACCGCTTGGGAAGGATTATGTGGACGTCGTTCGAAAAGGGCTCTCAAGCCGCTGGATTGATGTTGAAGAGAATAAGGGGAAGCGCAGCGGAGCCTATTCTTCCGGACATTATGGAACAAATCCATTTATTTTAATGAACTGGCAGGATGACGTGAATAATTTATTTACCTTGGCCCATGAGCTTGGTCATTCGTTGCATAGTTATTACACCCATAACAATCAGCCTTATCGTTATGGGAATTATTCTATTTTTGTAGCGGAAGTGGCTTCAACGTGTAATGAAGCATTATTGAATGATTATATGCAGAAGCAAACAGATGATAAAAAAGAGAAGCTTTACCTGTTAAATAACTTCCTAGAAGGCTTCCGGGGTACTGTCTTCCGCCAAACAATGTTTGCGGAGTTTGAACATGAAATCCATATCCAGGCTCAAAAAGGTGAAGCATTGACAGCCGATAAACTGACACAGCTTTATTACGATTTAAACAAAAAATACTTTGGAAATGATATTGTCATTGATGAAGAGATTGGCTTGGAATGGGCCCGAATCCCTCACTTTTATATGGGGTACTACGTGTATCAGTATTCCACTGGATATGCAGCAGCGACAACCTTGGCGGAACAGATTTTAACTGAAGGGGAGCCTGCCGTTGAACGTTATATGAGTTTTCTGAAGGCAGGGAGCAGTGATTATCCAATAGAAGTGTTGAAGAAAGCAGGAGTAGACATGACTTCAAAAGAGCCAATCTTAAAAGCATTGGACGTATTTGAGGAAAAACTTGATGAGATGGAACAGCTTCTTCTCAAGTAAGGAACGAGCTTCTAAGAATTATTCTGTGGCTTGTAACCTTTTAAAAGTAAATGATCCCGTATCACTTCATGGTGATGCGGGATATTTTTTGGTTTTTAAGATTAAAACTTACTGACAATTCATTTTATAAACCCACGAAACCTTTTTCGATGATAAATGAGAGCAATAAACATATAAATGGAAACGAAAAGGAGAGGGGCAGTAATGTATAATGGAAACAGAAACATTAATCCAAAGATGTGGAACATGATTAACAAAATAAATAAAGGGATATAGCCCAAAATTACCCATCGTTTCATTACAGAAACCTCCTTTGTCACTATTTTATTAGCTAATTTGAAAATCAGAACAGCTCTTTCAAATCAAAACTATGTCTATTGACAACATTGTGAACAATGCCAGGTGAATCTTGTTTATCTATGTATGGGTTGATATAATTAATTAGTGAATAAATTCACAACTTTGACTGTGCTGATCTGCCAATACCCCTAAAAAAGTAGAAAGAAGCATTAGCAGTCATGTGCTAATGCTTCCTACATACGTTCATTATTCATACTTCTGCACTGTAACAAGTTAAGAACTGATATACTCCCAAAATGTCCCGTGTTTAACAGGAACTTCGCGAACTTTTTGCCGCAATACTAACTTCTTCAATTCTTTCTTTGTTTGCTGCTCCGTCCAATCATAGACAACGGAAATTTCTTTATTTGCTACAAATCGATAATGATATAAGAAATCTTCCAGTTCAGGCTTCCCAGCAGGCCTTGGGTTCTTCTGAAGCATTTCTTTTAAAACTTTGACATAAACATCATATGAATAAAGTCCAGTAATTTTAAGGCCCGCATCCTCTTCGGATTCATTGAAGATGACCATGGTTGGTGTAGAGTCCACATCCATCTCCTTCGTTAATTTTAAATCGCATTGAAGTGCTTTTCGTGCAGCATCAGCATGCAAGTCTTTTTGAAATTCATCTACGTCTAAGTGGCTTTTACTTGCACATTCAATCAAAACATTTTCATCTGATATATTCTTTCTTTCCAGGAATACATATTCTTGCACTTTTCTTAAAAAGCGCATACCTGGTTTCTTTCCTTGGAGTTCGGCTGCTTTTACAGCTAAAGCAGTTACCAAAGGGAAGAGACGGGGTTTTCCATCCATACGTCTCCATCACAACACATCCCAGTGCGTGAACCTGTTTTATCCCATACTTTCTTAAGAATTTCGCGTTTCTCTGATCTTAATTGTTGAAATGATGCTAAATTGCCGCTAATAATTGGGCGGATGGTAAAGAAGCGTCCATATTCGATCGTGAGCTTTTTTAAGAACGGTTCAAGTGACCAGCATTCAGGACAGAGGGGATCGATAAAAACATATATCTCAATGGGCCGCTTTAGAAGGTCAAAAAACCCGCTTGCGGTTTCCTGTTTCTCTGAAGAGCTGCTCATGCTTTTCCAACTCACATCGATTCTCCTTTCTCATCTTCTGGTGTATTCATCATATGATTGGCTGTCATCGTTAAGCGTTCGAACATGGCTTGACGATATGGGTTTTGAATATCAGCTTCCTCGAGAGCTTTTGCCATACAGGACAGCCAGGCGTCTTTTCTCTTAGGTGTAATCACAAAAGGGAGATGTCGTGCTCTTAGCATAGGGTGGCCATGCTCTTGTATATATAGAGGGGGACCTCCAAAAAATTGCGTTAAAAATTGTTTTTGCTTGCGGGCGGTTTCCGTTAAATCTTCCGGGAATATAGGGATAAGATCTGGATGCTTGCTTACGTGACTATAAAAGCAATCCACCAGCACATTGATCTTATCTTCACCTATAGCCTCGTAAATGCTGCCAGGCTTATCATTCATACGATCCCTTCCTTGTCTGTTTATTCATTTTAGCAACGCTGAACGTGAACGGCAACTATTCTGATTTTAGTTTAGCCTGATAGAACCTTTTTATTTTATTTTCTGTCTGTCTTTTAGCGATTTGATAGGTCGTTAAAAGTTCAGCAAATATTTTTTCACCTTGTTGCTTTGATGATGCTTCTAATTCCAACTCATAATCAGATTCATCGTAATAGAAACTATGATCCAAAACGACAAGCGTATCTTTGTACTGGCGTTCTTTTCTGTGAGTAGTTAAAGAACCGATATAAAGTAGGTCGCTTGGAGAAATACCGAGCTTATTTAATTGCTTCTCTACGTGGGGAGCATCCGAAAATTGATTGTTCATCCAGAGATCCGCTGTTTCTTTCGGCAATTGATCATGTGTTTCGAGAAGACCATCAGGATGGGGTTCCTTTAAGGTTGCTGTCCATGTATCATTCTTTTGCCGTATTCTTAAAGCTGCACCCTTACTTCGCAGTTTGAGATCCTCTGTTTCAAAATAATAATTCGTTTGCTCGATCGGTTCAACTGTTTCGAAGGACAGGTAAGTATACAGTTTTTGATATTCATCTTCGGATAATAAATTTTTAAATTCAATTTCGATTTCTTGAGCCATAATGTGTCACCTCTTCTTTAATTATGGTTTATATTAGGTTAGAATTGCAAAAGTTAGCCATTGATCACCTGAGTTAAATTCTGGTGATAAAGTGAGATTGTGATACAATGTTTTTGAGTCTAAACACACATATATACGATACAGATTGATACATAAAGGTGGTTATCTTCGAATGAATTGGGATATTTTTATAGCACCTTATACGCAAGTAGTTGACGAACTTAAGGTTAAATTAAAAGGAATGAGGCAACAATTTGAATACGAGCGCGAGCAATCTCCTATTGAATTTGTCACTGGAAGAGTAAAGCCGAAGACAAGTATCATTGAAAAAACTCGCCGAAGGGGCATCGACCCTGAAGACATGGAAGAAGAGCTGCAGGATATTGCCGGGGTAAGAGTCGTTTGCCAATTTGTAGACGATATTTATTCTGTTGTTGATATGTTAATCAATCGTAAGGATTTCGATATCGTTGAGGAAAAGGATTATATTAGTGAAAAAAAAGAAAGCGGCTATCGATCCTATCACGTGATTATTAAATATCCTGTTGAAACAATTCATGGGGAGAAAAAAGTGTTAGCTGAAATACAAATCCGCACATTGGCGATGAATTTCTGGGCGACAAATGAGCATTCCCTTAACTATAAGTACGCAGGAAAAATTCCTTCAGATATAAAAGTACGTTTAAAACGGGCAGCAGAAGCTGCATTTTTGCTAGATGAAGAAATGTCAAAGATTAAACACGAAATTCAAGAGGCTCAGAAAATTTTCAATCGTAAAGAAGATCAAAAGAGACCAACTAAGAAATCGTAGAGGGGTGGCCAAACAAATGAAGTTTTCTATACTCTCAAAAGGTGACAAAAAATCAAATGAGATTCGCACAAAAATTAAAAGCTATCTGACTGAATTCAAATTAGAGTATGATGATGAGGAACCCGACCTTGCGATTTCAGTTGGGGGAGATGGAACGTTACTTGAGGCCTTTCATACTTATGTACACCGTCTTGATCGAACGGCCTTTATTGGTGTTCATACAGGGCATTTGGGTTTCTATGCAGACTGGATGCCTGAGGAACTTGAGAAGCTGATCATCGAAATTGCTCGGACCCCCTTTCAAGTTGTTGAGTACCCGCTGCTTGAAGTGATTATTAGGCCAAAGAGTGGTGAAGAAGAGGATCGCTATTTAGCATTAAATGAGTGCGCGATCAAAACCTCAGAAGGTTCTGTGGTTTTTGATATTGATATAAAAGGAGATCACTTTGAAACATTCCGGGGAGATGGGCTTTGTATATCTACGCCTTCAGGGAGCACCGCTTATAATAAAGCCCTGGGCGGAGCTATCCTTCATCCCTCACTTGAGGCGATCCAAATTGCTGAGATGGCATCGATTAATAACCGCGTGTTTCGGACGATTGGCTCACCGTTAATCTTACCAGGCCATCACACATGCTTATTAAAACCATTGAATGAGCGCAGCTTTTTGTTTACGATTGATCACATTACAAGAACGTATAAAGATGTAAAATCCATTCAATGCCGAGTCGCAAGAGAGAGGGTGCGTTTCGCACGTTTCAGGCCTTTCCCATTTTGGAAAAGGGTACACGATTCTTTTGTATCCGATGATTATTCCTCCTAATGCCTTATCAGAAGACATGGTTCATTCCTCAAAAGTTTGAAGGGAGAACAGTAAAGGATTATTTAGTGGATGGAGTACTTTTCTCAAGGCAGCTTATGAAAAAAGTGAAGGCAGAAGGGCTGATTTTAGTCAATGATGGCCCAGCACCTATTTGGACAAGACTTACAAGCGAAGATAAGCTTACGGTTCTGTTTCCACTAGAAAAACGTGCAGATGTGCTTGTTCCTGAACCTATCCCGCTGGAGATTATTTACGAGGATGATGACGTACTAATTATTAATAAGCCATCCGGGTTGGCAGTATCCCCCTCGGCTAACCATCCTTCCCAGACGTTGGCAAATGGACTTGTACACTATTATGACACGCAGGGTTACGACTATACTGTGCACATTGTAACGAGACTCGACCGCGACACGTCCGGCCTGCTCTTAGTTGCAAAACATCAATACAGCCACGGAAAACTAACGAAAGAGCGTCCTATCAAACGGTGTTATACCGCACTTGTTAAAGGATGCCCAGCCCCTCGGACGGGCGTAATTTGCTCTCCAATAAGGAGAAGAGCAGGCTCAATTATAGAGCGTGAAACTTCGTCGACTGGAAAACAAGCGCTGACCGAATATAGGGTAGAGAAGTGTTTTCATTCTTCAAGTTTAGTGCATCTAGATTTGCGGACAGGGAGGACGCATCAAATTAGAGTGCATATGTCTTCAATTGGTCATCCACTTATTGGAGATACGCTTTATGGTGAATCTCATAAGGGGGAGGGACATGCCTTGCATTGTCATCAGTTAACGTTTGTACACCCTTCTTCGGGAAAAGAACTCAGTTTTCAGTCCACTCCGCCAAAATCATGGGCGAAACAAGAATAAAAAAAGCAGCTCCCTTTTCTGAATGAATAGGGACTGCTTTTTATTTTTACCGTGAAGTCAACCTGAGATTACGGTGATTCTGACCAAAGTCGGAAAATTCTAACTAAATTCCAGGAGATCCTGTCCAAAATAGCGGGGATTCTTCCCAAGTTTAGACATCCACCTGATCTTGCCATCTAAGCTGCTGGCTTTTCTATGCATGATAACTGAATTTTTCTTTTACAAGCGGCATCGATGAAGGAACACTAACAATTTCCTCTTCGGGCAAGCGGAAAGCGGTGAGTTGATTGCCAAATACACAACCTGTATCAATATTTACTGTTCGGTTGACGAATCGGGGCTCATATACTGGTGTATGCCCATAGACCACCCAAGTATCCGCTTTGTACGTTTGAGCCCAGTCCCTCCTCTCTGGTCTACCATCAGGAAGATTTTTTCCTGTAGTATCTCCATAAAGAACAAACGATTTAATCTGTTTATTCTTCTTCCCAATATCTTCTGCTCGAATGCCAGCGTGGGCTACGACTGCTTTTAGTTCAGGAAGTTCCAGGTAAAGAGGGGCCATTTCATATAAATTAGTGAACATTTGTTTAATACTTTTCCGGTCGGTTACTGAAAGGTTGCGGTATTCAGCTGCCGTTGTTTCCAGTCCATGTTTTTCTTGAACAGGATTGCCAAGAAAAAACCGGTATAATTTGTTGCAATGGTTCCCAGGAACATATTTGGCAAGCTCCTGATCAATAACTAAGCGATGGACGAGCCGAATCATGTCAATCGAGCGGGGGCCTCGGTCTGTGATGTCGCCTAAGAAGACAGGGACGCGGCCATCAGGGTGGAGAGGCAGCTCATTTTTCCACTGATATCCTAACTTATTAAATAAAGAAGTAAGTTCATCATGACAACCATGAACATCACCTATCACATCTACCTTCATTCACATCCCCCTCATTTATTTTTACATAGCATACTAACGGATATATAAAAAGGTGGAGCCATAAAAAGCTTCTCCACCTTCTTGTACATTTATTCAAACATATACGTTCTAGTTCGAGATTTAACATTCAATACGATTCCAATCGCAAGCAAATAGGCAAGTGTAGAACTCCCCCCATAACTTAGGAAAGGAAGGGGTAATCCTGTGATAGGGAGTAATTGTAAGGACATCCCGATATTTTGGAACACTTGGAAGGTGATCATACCGACGAACCCTACAATGATATAGCTGCCAAAAGAATCGTTACTTTCTAATGCGATTTGAATCATCCTGTATAAAAGTAAAAAGAATAAGGTTAATACTAAGCTAGCCCCTATAAAACCAAACTGTTCCGCCACTGCTGTAAAGATCATATCCGTATGACGCTCGGGAACGGACACTTCAAAGTTTCGTATCCCTTTACCAGTAAGTTGTCCAGAACCAATCGCGGTAATCGATTTAATCAGCTGCATACCGTAACCTTGTGCGTACTGTTCAGGCTGTAGCCACCCATAAAATCGTGAATCTACGTGGGCAAATACAGATTCTTCTAAGTAGTTTGTGACACTAGTAAAATTTAAAAAAAACATTAATATAGTGACCCCAATGAACAATAAAGCCGTTGTAAGTATGGAAATTAGAATTTTCCATTGAATACCTGATATAAGAATTAAAAAGCTAGTAATGGCGACGAGAACAAGAAAGGAGCCAAGGTCGGGCTGGACAGCAATTAACCCCATAGGCGGGAGAGAAATACCGACCAATTTTCCCAGTAATAAAAAATCAGATTTAATTGTCTTCGCCCGATGCTTTTCATTATGTATAACAATGATGTGCGCCAATGTAATAACCAAAAACACCTTCACAAATTCAGCCGGCTGTAAGGTGACACCTCCGGGAAGCTTAAACCAACTTGTTGCTCCCCTGAAGAAACTATCATTTGTGGGGGAAAGTTGAAAAAGAGCATTAAAAGCATGAGGACACCGAATCCATATAAAAACCAAACGAGATGATGAAGGCGGTCGTAATCCATGATCATAACAACGGCGGCACCTATTCCGCCTAATAGATACCAAATCATTTGTTTCAGATAAGAACCTTGATCAGCAGGTCCTAAAAGTGGGTCTAACGTATATAAAGTGAAGCAACTGGCTATTCCGAGCGCAATAACAACGAAGATGATCGTATAGTCTATTGGTGAGGTATGTTGATTTTCATTCATGTATGTTCCCTTTCTCTAAATCAGTCTGTTAAATCATGTATAAGAGGATGTTCAAAAAGTCACCAAATGATAAACGGTGCATTTCTTCGTTGCTCGGTTTTTCCGGTCCTCACGTATGAGAAACATACGCTGTGGTCCTCAAAAATTTCGCGCCTCGAACTTCTTGTTTCTAATTTGGCAACTTTTTGAACACGCACTATAATAGTAAGTGTACAACATTCAACGATTTTTTTTAAGTCACGTTTTTCATTTTAGAAAAAGAATCGACTTTCATTGACAAAAGTGTGACGTGCAATTAATATAAAACAAGTTTTGAAGTACGAAAGGGAGGGAAACGTATGGAACACTTAGACGATCAAGAACGCCGGGATGTTTGGCAAACGATTCAAGATGCTCTTCTTAATGATCAGATAGACCATTTTAGAGCTGAATTTCTTGAACTTCACCCATATGACCAGGCAAAAATCTTTGAAGGGGTAGCTGATGACGTTCGGCTGCAAATCTATACGTACTTATCCCCTGAAGAAGTTGCAGATGTTATGGAACATATGGACTTTGAAGAAATTGAACCATTTTTCACTGAAATGGACCCTAGATTTGCCGCCCAAGTTTTCGCTGAGATGTCTACAGATGATGCGGTCGACATTCTTAATGAATTAGATAAAAATAAAGTGGCCAGTTTCCTAACGATCATGGATGACAGTTCTGCAGATGAAATTAAAGACCTGCTTCATTATGAGGAAAAAACAGCCGGTTCAATTATGACGACTGAATTCGTTGTCGTGAAAGCGGGCATGACAATACGTGAGGCAATGCTTCATTTAAGAAAAGAAGCGCCTGATGCGGAAACGATTTATTACACCTATGTCGTTAACGAAGATAAACGCTTAGTTGGTGTTATTTCTCTTCGTGATCTTATTATATCAGAAGAAGACTGGTATATATCTGATGTAATGAGTGAACGAGTAGTTTCTGCCCCTGTTGGCGAGGATCAGGAGGAAATTGCCCGGATGATGCGGGACTATGACTTTCTTGCTTTGCCGATTGTCGATTTTCAAGACCACTTACTTGGGATTATTACCGTTGACGATATTATGGATGTCATGGAAGAAGAAGCAAGCGATGATTATTCTAAGCTTGCCGGGATCTCCGATGTAGACTCTCCTGATGAAAACGCATTTGCTTCGGCAAAAAAACGGCTGCCGTGGCTTGTTATCCTCCTGTTTCTCGGAAGTTTAACAGCAAGCTTGATTGGTCGTTTTGAAAATACTCTAGATCAGGTAGCGATTTTAGCTATTTTCATCCCATTGATTGCCGGAATGGCTGGAAACACGGGAACACAGGCGCTGGCTGTAGCTGTTCGCGGAATTGCTACAGGTGAGATTGATAAGCAAGGTAAGTTTAAGATGATTATGCGGGAAGCGGGGACAGGTCTGATTACAGGGATAAGCTGCGGAGTTATCATTACACTTGTGGTCTATTTCTGGCAAAATAACTTTTTTCTAGGACTATTAGTAGGGCTGTCGATTATGGCAACCTTAATTGTAGCCACACTAGCAGGGTCACTTGTGCCGCTTGTGATGCATCGTTTTAATATTGATCCGGCCGTTGCTTCAGGGCCTTTTATTACAACGATCAATGATATTATATCAATCTTGATTTATTTCGGGATGGCCACAGCATTTATGAATCTGCTTATATAACTAAAAAATCTCGGGTCCTTATCACACAAAGGAGCCGGGATTTCTTTATTTTTCAGCTAATTTATCCTGAGCAGGGGATTGCGGAGAGAAACTTTTTCACCGTGCGTAATTGGAAACCACGGCAATCGGTTGTTAACCGCCTATCTAACGGGTAGAGACTATTGATCAAGAATTGTAATTTCAAATTATGTGTTATAAAATAGCAGCAGGTAATAATAACAAACCATAATACTTAGTAGAAAAACTCAAGGAGGATTTGTTTATGATAGGATCTTTAGAAGGGCGTACCTATGTTGTCATGGGTGTTGCCAATAAACGCAGTATTGCATGGGGGATTGCGCAATCCTTAAATAAAGCAGGAGCGCGGCTGATTTTCACTTATGCTTCCGAGCGATTTGAAAAACCTGTCCGCGACTTAGCGAACACACTTGAAGGACCTGAATCATTATTTTACGAATGTGACGTTACGAATGATGAGGCGATTGACCAAACGTTTGCAGCGATTCAAAATGATGTAGAAGTAATCCATGGCTTAGCACACTGTATCGCCTTCGCAAACCGTGAGGAACTAAAAGGAGAATATTTGGACACGAGTCGTGATGGATTTCTTACCGCACACAACATCAGTGCTTACTCACTAACTGCTGTAGCACGAGCTGCCAAGCCAGTCATGTCTGAAGGCGGGGGGATTGTTACGCTTACCTACCTCGGCGGAGAAAAAGTAGTCGAGAACTACAACGTCATGGGGATAGCTAAAGCGAGTCTGGATGCTAGTGTGAAGTATTTAGCGAATGACCTTGGAAAACATAAGATCCGTGTGAACGCCATCTCTGCAGGACCGATCCGAACGCTGTCGGCGAAGGGAATCGGCGATTTTAACAAAATTTTAACTGAAATTGAGGAGCGTGCACCGCTCCGTCGTGCTGTTACACAAGAAGAGGTGGGCGATACAGCTTATTTCTTGATGAGTGACCTGGCAAGAGGGGTTACTGGTGAAGTGATTCACTGTGATTCCGGATATAATATCGTAGGTTATTAATAAAGAGGCCTGGTTCTAATGAGTAGCATTAGAACCAGGCCTCTTTTATAGTTGTAAAATCGAATGCGCAAATATTATCTCGGGCTGTTTTGACATTTATAAAAACAACTTAGGTGAATATTGATTAGAGTGGCTAGTGTCCTATAATGATCCCCTAAACAATGAACATAGGGCATACCAGTTTGTGCACATGAAATGCTATATAGGCATATACATAGAATGACGACCAAATGAAGAAGGAGAGATCTCTAATGGCAAATAGAAGGAAAAACGCTAAGCCTCCTGTTCTGTATATTACACAGCCTCACTTAGAGCCAGTCGAAATATCGATGCAAACGAGCTACCACAGTGAAACAAAAGAGAACCAACCGAAAAGTGAACCGAAGAGCGAACCAAAAAGCGAACCCAAAAATGAACCTACAAGTCAACGATATTCAAGTTTTGAGAAACAGTTACGCCAAAGAACTCCCAAAAGTCAAAATACAAAGCAAAAGCCACAACCACAACCACAACAAAAGGTTGAAGAAGCAAAGGCTGAGGTTAATCACAATGAAAAAAACAAGAAGGCGGAAAGCAACCGTGATCGTCGCCAGAAGTTCCGTGACATGACAATTGAAGAAAAAGTAAATTATTTTATTAGTTTGCCGGCCCAAGTTCCTAAAATGAAGTGTGAAGTAAGCACATCAGAGGAAGGACAATTCCGAGGGTATATACAGAGGTATGACAAGGGTATGGTTTATATGAAGACATTTCAGAAGCCGTTTCATAACGAAGTCGCACTTGAGAATATTCAATCCATTCGATTACTAGGTTTTTAGAACATAGAGGAATGCCGCACTTAACTTCTAATATGAGCAGTATAAAAAAGATTAAGAATTATCCACTGAGAAGGTGAGCTCGGTCCTTAGCCGAGGTCATCTTTTTTATTTTCCTTTTGAGTTCGAAGAAAAGTTTGTGCAATCCTCCTAAAAAGATGGATCAACCTTTTGAGATAGTTTTTGTTGAAATCTTAAGAAACCCTTCCACTCTAGTGAGAAGTAAATGGTGGTCACACAGGTGAAAATAGACTATTATCAGTAACACTCTTATTATTCGTAAAACATATACTATATAAGAATAAAATAGGAGGTGGATTTATTGAGTAAAAATAAGGATTTTGAGAACGTCTCAAGTCAAATTGTAGATATGATCGTTGGCTCAACCTTAAAAAAACATGGGGTAAAGTTAGACCCACAAAAAATAGACTCTAAAGAAAAAGAAGAATTAAGAAGAATCGTCAATAACCTACAGGAAAGTGTCGACGCATTCACTAAGAAAAAAGACAAAGATAAAAAAGAATAATATTCTCCCTTTGTGAGCATGGTTATTAGGAGCAACTAACCCGGATAATTTCACCCGATTATCTGGGTTTTTGACGTTTGGGCTTGATGAAGTCTGTTGGCCTAAGGTAGGCTAACCTCTTAATTTACTCTTCGCTTCATCTACCGCTGCGAATTTTTACGTGCATCGTTTATCTTTTCCTTCTAATCGATTAATGAAGCTAGAAAATAGGTGAACATGGCGAGACAATCACCCTTCCCCTTTGGAGCTACCAACGTAAGATATATTAAATAGCAAGAAGGAGGTGAGGTAATATGGCAATGTCAAGTTATGATAGAAAATGCCAAATCATGAATTTAGAAAGAGAAGCTTGTAAACCTCAAAAACAATCACCAGTTACGTGCGGCGATACGTGTTATGAAGACGCGTACCAAGATAATACGTGTTGTAAAGATAAGTGGGACGATAAGTGTTATAAGGACACGTGTAAGAAGGATAAGGGAGAATGCCCTAAAAAACCATGTGAATGGAACGCCCTAGACCCAACAATGGACCATCCTTTTGGTAATACTATCAACCAAGATGCGAATGCTCAATTGAAAAATGTCCAACAATCCTTTGAATCCATTGTTATTAAGGATTCATGTGATATCGATGTAAGCACATCTGATACTCAGGTAGCAGTAAATATTCAGGTGGCTATTCAAGCTGCAATTGCACTAATTGTCAGCATATCGATTGCAGATAGTGAGAAGGCGAACACGATAACACAAGACCTGAATTCACAATTAAAATCAAGCCAGGTAAATAGACAACAAACTTATATTGAAAATTCACGTGGAGTAACTGTAACGACAGACGATTCAGATGTAGCAGTTAATGTTCAAGTAGCACTACAAGTATTGGTTGCATTGGTGATTAGATTAGGTATTTTGTAATGATATAGAGTTGTGAAATGATAGTGTGTTCTCAAAGATGAGGGCTCATTCTATCTTAGAGAGATGCCTTACTTTTAAAGTTAGGCATCTCTTTTTTATTTGTTTTTTTATTCATAGTTGAAAAGGGAGAGTGTATATACTAACTTTTTTCGTACTTGGCACATTAGCAGGGTTGAATTTCGAACGATAAAGGCAGCGAGAGAGCATGAGGCCTTGAAACAATTATCCTGTTTCTCATGGTGGCAGCATCAATAGAAAAAGAATAGGTGTTTGGTTGTAATCTCTTAGACAAGCGCCTTTTTTGATAAGATGTCGTACAAACACCGCCATCTGCTTTTCAATTTTTCATAGAATAGATTATTAAGCAAAAGAGGAACTTGTAGGATGCTGGGTTTTTGCATATTCAGCTTATCTGAAATGAAATCAGTCATGATTTATTCGGTATTTAAGTAAGCTTAATAACTAGGGAATTAAACTCAGAAAAAATAAAAGCCATGGAAGTAACGAACAGACATACTATAATGAAAGACTACCACAATGATAAAAAAGATGACTACGGCTCAGTACCGAAGTCACCTTTATAAGTGTATAATCACAATCTGCTTTTTTTGGATAATTATAGTGCAGAAATTGCAGGCAAGCAAGTTACATGGCAGAAGCATTTTAAATCGACTGTTATACAAATTCCTGTAGCACTCAGATCTCTAGTCTCTTGCTCTGCAGGACATTCACAGCCACAATCTGAACCAGTCTCTGGTGAAAGAAGCAACTCCAATGTTGCGCAGCAATCGTCATCTACATCTTTTACACGGAAGAAGAAGCTTTCTTTTACATCGAAATTATTGAAATCATCTTCACAACGTTTTCCTCCGAAACCTTTAAAAGGTTTACATGTTCCTTCACAGTATAAGATAACAGGGATTGTGTCACGACCGTTGCCTCCCATGGCACCGCCTACCAAATCATCGATCGACTGTTTGCATCCATAATCACAACAGTTGTCTCCAGCTACTTCGTCTTGTGCTGCTTTGATATCTCTAAGAATATCGCAAACACAATTTTCGAAGTCGCACTTATCGAAATCATAATCTTTTTCTCTTTCTTTCTCTTTACAACCCATGCGTTTATCTCCTTTCTAATTTCCAAACGTATTGACGTGATGTCCTTAATAGACTATGTAATTATGCCCTTACGGTGTGGGCAGCTGACTGATTTATAAGAATTGGCATCGAATTCATAAGGATTGGGCTATAGACTATACAGAGTAATGAAATCAACCATAAAATATCAATGAACTTTTAATAAGGAGATGAAGTAAATGTCTGAGAAGAAAAAAGTGATCTATGTTAAAGACCTGATTATAAAGGCAGATAATGTTTATGTTGAACCGCAGGAAGACGATGATCGTAATGATCATAAGCGTAATGATCCATTATTTGGGGGCGTAGAAGGCACCGTGATGAAGAGGACGACAAAAGAAAACATCATGATGACGAATCAAGTTTCCGCGGAGGCTTTTCCTGGCTCTAATTCATTTTAAGGCCACTACCTGGTAGTGGCCTTTTTCTTACGAGAGAGGGAGGGGTTAGAGATGGATATTGGATGGTTCGATTTACTGATATTAATTTTTGCCAGTTTTCGCTTTACACACCTTATTGTTGATGATCTCATTTTTGAATGGGCACGGCAGCCCTTTTTAAAAGTCGTTACAACCATGGATAACAATGGTTATAAAGAGGAATGGCTTGAACCTGAGGGGATGATCGGTGAACTCATTAGTTGCCAGTGGTGTGTGGGAGTCTGGTCAGCTTTATTAATGACGGGAATATACCTAGTTGTTCCTTATGGAGAGGTGGCACTCTTAGTTTTGGCTATAGCTGGTCTGCAATCAATTATTTATGAATGGAGTGAACGGTAATTGTAAAAAAACGAAAACCCCTCATTAAATTGTTAGGAGAAATAGATGAAGAAATGAGACGCTCAAATGGCGTCATTAAACAACCGGAGAAGCGATTTAATGGATGGCAACATGATTTTGATGCATGGGAACAACGATTCTCGAAAAGAATGATGAAGCTTGAAAGTGAACTGAACAAACAAATGAAAAAGTTGGATCATTATTTTGAATAAATGAACAAAGGCGAGGAATACATTATTTAAAATAGGGTATGAATCTAATAAGAAGGGAGGAGGTTTATTATCGGGTATATTCTTCCGATTACACATTATCAATATATGGACTATCAGAAAAGAACCACACAAACCAAGCGCTCTCCTTTTTTATTAGAACCTGCTTTTAAAGTGGCGTTGGATCACAAATTAAAAGATGACCACGAGCCCAGTGCAGAGAAACGAAAAGCATACACAGAGAAGCAACAGAATTTATATACCCCTGCTACCGTTCATTATCGCAATCTGAATGTTCCTCCGGGTCTTCAGGAAAAATATTATTCCAGGATTACAGGAAAGGGGCTTCATTTTAGCGAAAAGATATAGTAAAAGGTTTTTTCTAATAATTTTCAATTCTTTTATAAAATGAGGGGTTCTGTTATGTCATTTGAACAAATCAACGCTCACTGCTACTACTATAATAGTGCTGTTAATATTGGTTATGTACATGATGGGGAAACAGGTCTTATGATTGATACAGGGATTGATCCATCCTCAGTAAAAAAGATGCTTAAGGAACTCAAGAAAAGAGAGCTTCCGTTGACGCATCTTTTTATTACTCATGCCCATGCAGATCATTATGGTGGCGCTGCTTACATTCAAGAACAGTTTAACTTAAAAACAATTACCCCTGTGTTCGAAGAAGCTATTTTACAAAATCCACTGCTTGAACCTCTGTATTTGTTTGGCGGAAATGACCCTTTACCAGAGCTGCAAAACAAATTTTTGCAAGGTCCGAAGATGCATGTGGATCAGGCTGTAACTGAAGGAACATTGCAAATCGGGTCCCTTCATGTTGAAACGTATTTATTGCCGGGACATAGCTATCATCAACTCGCTCTTCTTACAAAAGGAGTCTTATTTGCGGCTGATTCTTACTTTAGTGAATCGCAATTGCGAAATCATAAAATCCCTTATGTGACAGATACAGATGCAACACTTAAAAGCTTAGACAGGCTTCTGAATATTCCTTGTGATGGGGCCTTGCCAGGACATGGTTTATATGAAGAAAACTTCAAAGACACAGTCAAGGCTAATATTCATTACCATAACGAATTATTACAGTGGATGGAAGCTTACTTGCAAAATTACCCTGAAGGCGTAAGCCATGAACAAATGGTTTCAGCTATGTGCAGTTACTATAGTGTAAACGTTCAGCAATTTTCTCAATGGCTTTTATTTAAAACGGCTGTCACAGCTTATTTAGTAGCTTTGAAGAAACAGGATAGGGTGAATGATAAGATAGATGAATACAGATGGATGTTTTTTCCATTCAATAAGGCATGACAAAAAGTTGTTCCCCTGGTGTATATTCGGCCATAAGCACCTGGTCTACACGAGAAATGTGCTGATTGCGTAATTCTGTCTCCAGCCAACTCTCATCGAACCCTGATTCTCTGAGGTTATCCCAGAGAACTTCACCATCACTTATAAAAATGCTAGACAATGAAACGGCTGATAAAGGAAGATTCAGGTCTTTCTTTGTCGGAGTCTGTTTGTCAGATCTCCTCAATACGGAGATCGTACCGTCCGTTTCAAGAACCGCAAATTGGACATCCTTTATAGAAAAAACATCCTTACTGCGTAATAAATGCTGGAGCTGGTTAATATCCAGCTTATTTTTCTTCAGTTGTTTCTTCATAATTTTCCCTTCATGAATCACAAGGGAGGGACTGCCCTCAAGTAAGCTTCTAGACCCTTTTAATTTTTGGGTAATCATTTCAGTTATATAAATAAGAATACCCCAAAGGATCACCGCAAAGGCAATCTTGACAATACTAACTTCATCATCATAAAGCGCGTTCCCAACGAGTTCTCCTAAAACTAATGCGGAGATAAAGTCAAAAGCCGTTATTTGGGTGATTTGCGTTTTCCCGAGTACTTTTGTTATTAGAAAAAGGGCAATGAACCCGAATATAATATCTGTGAACATTTGAAAATATTCCATACCATCACCTGTCCCTCAAACTTTTTGGTCTAGCTAACATTTTAGACGAGAAAGAAGACTTTTATACAAAAAAAGACCTGCCCTTTAGAACAGGCAGATCATTTGTTTATAGATTTTTAATCATCGTTACATGAGGGATGCCGGCATCCATAAATTCTTCCGAGACAGTATGGTACCCGAGACTTTCATAAAAACCCTCTGCATGAGTTTGCGAGTTAAGTTTAGCTTTTGAATACCCTTCATCTTTAATCACTGTTTCCATGTAGTGAATGATTTGCTTGCCAAAGGAATGACCTCTGTGGGGTTTCGCTACACAAATTCTTTCAAGCTTTGCATAATCTTCAATAAATCTGAGTCGAGCAGCTGCAAACGGTTCTCCATTAAAGTAACCAACGATATGTGTTGCTTGCTCCTCGAAAGTATCGTGCTCGTCAGTCTCCGAAACCCCTTGTTCTTTTATGAAAACGTTACGCCGAACATGGTAGGCGTCGCTAAGTTCTTCATAATTTGTTACCTTCCGAATATCGGCAAGCATTAGTGTTCACCAAGCCGAAAAGTTTCATATACGCTCCAAGCTCCATTTTCCAATTGATAAAGAAGTTGAAAACGGTCAACTTTGTCTACAATATCAAAACTATCCATACTTAAACTCCCATACACATCCGAAAACTCCTCATCAGAAAGCTTCTGAGCGATCGTGATGTGAGGCACAAAAGAATACTCCTTATTATCAGGGATAATTCCTTCGTGTAGCTTCTGATTGAGTTCCACAATTTCATCAGATGGATTAACTTTTAAGTAAATAGTGTTGGTAACAGGTGAGAAAGAACTTACTTTGGATATTTTTATTGAAAATGAAGCTGTACTTTTGGCAATTTCTTTTAATTCAGGAATAATCGTTGCTTCAAGTTCCTCTTCATCTGTTTCGAAGGGTTCTTTAACAGTAATATGCGGTGGAATCAGAGCATAATGTGGGTCGTAACGTTTACGATAAGAGTTTGCTTCATCCTGTACTTTTTTTGATGGAAAAATTGCTATACCATATTTCATTCGATTAATCCCTCCTGATTCATTCATTTACACGCTACTTGCGGCAATTAGCCAAATATCGTTTGTAAAGCTCGTTTTAAATCCTGTTGCCACGCCTTCCATGTGTGGTCACCGTCGAGCTCATGAAAAATATAAGATAAAGGCTGCTGTGATAAATATTCTTTTAGACGGCGGTTGGGTTCTAAGAAGTCCTTTGTTGCCCCATCTGTGGTTGATACCGAATTCTCCTTATTTCCAATCGTATGATAAATCGACAGCGATGATAGATCCCGCGCCATTTTTACGACCTCCATAACGTGAGGATCTACATATGGGCTCTGCATAATGACGTTACCGAATACATTTGGAAAACGTGTGGCTGTCATTAGTGCCAGTGTACCAGCTAATGAATCGCCAACAAGTGTGCGTCCATTTCCCATATAAAAGCCTGGGAGTTCTTCATCTAGAAAAGGAACAACCTCCCTTACTAAAAAGTTAACATAGTCACCTTGTTTTTTTCCATCAGGATGATACTTATCCCGACGGTCAAACTTATCATGATAATGAATGCCAATAAAAATCGTATTTTCAATCTCTTTATCTGCATGAAGCTGATCACTCAGAGTTGCAGTCCGTCCCATCTGAAAGTAGTCATTTCCATCCTGCATAATGCAGAAATGGTATTTGTATAGTGGCGAAAAGTTTTTGGGTGTGTACACTTTTAACGTCATTTCTTCATTTAAATATTGGCTATTGATGCTGTACTCCTGCATCGTACCGTCTCTCCCCATTTGACCACCTCCTAACATCCGAGCAAGTTTGCTAATGGAAATTACCGCCTCGTAAATCATGTAAACGTATCACTTCTATTTTATCATATAATTTTGAAAAAAAGGAGAATCGATCATTTTGAAAGGCAAGAAATTTATCATAAAATAAAAAACACTGAAAAATCGTTGACATCGATACGATAGCCATGTATATTAGTACTTGTCCTTACAACAAAATGTTACATAATGTGATTCCGTAGCTCAGCTGGGAGAGCGCCACCTTGACAGGGTGGAGGTCGTTGGTTCGAGCCCAATCGGAATCATCCATCAAAGTGCCGGAGTGGCGCGGTTTCCTAACAGGAGGAGGCCGCGTCACTTCTTTTATTTACAGCACTTGTTGCCGAGTTGTTGCCGGAATTTTGAATTAGACTTCTTTTCGCTTCGAAAATAGATTATCAATTTTGTTGGCTGCTTCCTGGTCAGCTGCTTCTAACACATGTCCATAAGTATCCATCGTTATACGAATATCTTTTCTTTTGGTGAATCTCCGCCACCAGGTCGTTGGAGTAGTGGGGTAGAAGTGGGTACCATCTTCATTACAAAAGAGCCATGAGTGATTATGTTCTTGCCAATACTCTCCGGCCTTCATCTTCAGACGAAGATTCTCCATGTACAGTTCTTTGACTAAAACCATAACAGATGTAGGTACTGTTACAACCCGAGTAGAGGTGAAGGACTTTGGATCCTTGATAAGCGCACGTCCTTTCTCACCTCTGACAATAGATTGATCGATGCGAATCTGATTTTTATCCCAATCAATTCGTTTTAATTTGTGTTTCAATGGTATATCCGTTAGGGGCAACGAGAACGTTGAAAATGAATTAGGTTTTGCCTTCGTGGCCGTGAACTTGAGAAATTACACGGCCAGGAACGGAAGCCACCCAACCAAGCATGAGATTCATTCAACAAAAAAGGGTTCCGATCATCGAATTTTGATGATCGGAACCCTTTTTTACTATTTTCGGCTAGTTATGTCCCAGCCACTAAATTACAATTATTAAGTCTTTCTATCGCTAAGGTTTACTTGGGATAGGTTTTTTGATTCTTCTAATTGATCAAAGGTTACGCTGTTGTCGTTTCAGTTTAACGAGTTTTAAAAATTTTGAATCCTCACTGTTACGGATCCTTTTACTATTTAATCTAATTTTTCTCCAGCATCATCAATGTTTTCAAAAGCTCAAAGAATGTCGAGGGAACTTCCTACATTGACCGGAAATGGAAATATATTGTTCCATTTCCCAAAAAAACTGAAGTACCTTTGCTATAAAAAAAGCTGATAAACGGACTTTTTTAAGTGTCTATTTATCGGGGCATAGTTCACTAAGCAGGGCATCGGCTTGTTTGAAGATTTAAAAAATGATTTATACATTCTTGATCTGATGTGGCATCTTTACCTTCAATAATAATGAGGGAATCTGGGTTTTTTAAAGTTAAGATAAATGAAATGAGCTTTGCTAGACTGTTTACTTCACACGTCATCTCATGATTAAACAAGTATATGTTGCTTTTAACTTTCCGACATAGTCGATAAAACTCTACAGTCTTGACCATAGTCAATGATCGAAGGGAAACTCTACAAGACAATATATGCTTCATTCCTTTAATCCTCTCTTTATTCTGATTTCATGATTGAACCATTCTAATGAAATTATAAAGTAAAATGTAAGCGTATTCAATAAAAATTCTGAATTTTTTATATAATTACGGTACGCGAATGACAAAGTGGGAATCACCAATTATTCCTGACCTGTGTTCCTGTAACAGAAGCAGGTTGATCGATTTGGTACCAACCTGTTTGATTTTCTTCATTTCCCCAGTTTAAAGGCCCCGGCAGCCTAATTTTTAAGATGGGTTGAGTGTTTTTTCCACGGCCAATAAGCATTCATCAGCTCACGCAAATTATTGCGAGTGACCAACAAACGGTGATGGGGCGAACATAGGGGAGGCCTGAGATAGGGAAGGAGTAATGATCAGATTATCACAACTTTGCTCTTTTATTATTTTTTTAGGTTTTGTTGTCAATGATAGAGGAGAGGGAGGTGTTTAATATGGCTAAAGATGTACTTTGTGAGGTAAACAACTGCACATATTGGGGCGAGGGAAATGTTTGTAACGCCGATCGGATATACGTGGTTACTCACAAACAAGCAAAAGCCAGAACAACAGAGGAAACGGATTGCAAAACGTTTGAAGCAAAAAGCTAAATGATATCCGTCTCTTATTTAACATGTGAAAATACGTGAATACAGCTTGTGCTGTATTCACGGTATTTTAATACATTCTCATAGTTGGTCGAGTATATATGTAATCACATTTAAAAGAAATAAGGAACAAAGTGTTAATTAGGGTGGTTCTTAGAGTGATAACTTTTCCTTCTTGTTGTAATAACAGGAATATGAGCATAAATGTTACATTGATAGAACAGGGAGAATGAACTACATTTAAAAACAACAAATACTATATTATGTACAAGGATGTTGGAAGGGGAAATGGACACAAACAAACTATATAAAAACCTTGAGAATGAATTCAAACAAAGGCTAAAGCGTGAATTAAAGGAAGTAGAGAAGGAACTCATTAAGTGGATGGTTGAACAAACCTTGCTTTATAAAAGCCAACAATAATTACCGGGTCTATATAAGGCCACTCCATGATACTTGTAAAATATACAGTTAAGGTTGGATATATTATCCATCAGGTGTTGCTCCGCGATAAATTTAATAATTCTACGATACTTTTTTGTACCGTTAGCAAGGTGAAAAGTGGATAATAATCGGACTGAGAATCTATTTTTCAAAGTAATTTCAGAGTATAATGATGACGCTGATTGTATCAATGGGCTACATTGAATCCAATATTTCCATTAGACTAGCGCATACTATAGATGGAAACTTCCGAAGGAGAGGTCAAGTTTATGTTTTTGTTTATAGGAAAGACCATTCTATTATATATCCTAACCATTGTTATCATACGAATCATGGGAAAGTCAGCCTTTGCTCAATTAACGGCTCATGATTTAGCGGGTATTTTATTTGTGGTCACATTGGCTATTGGCCCTTTGATGACAGAAAACCTTACCTACGCGATTGTAGGCCTTATTGTTGTCAGTGTACTTCATATCGCTTTTTCTAAACTTACGCTTTTCAACTGGTTAGATAAGATTTTTATCGGAGAACCAACGATCGTGATTAAACATGGGAAGCTTATTAAGGCAAACTTAAAACGTTCTCGGTTTGCGCTAGCTGAATTGTTGTCCAGTATTCGGGAAAAAGGGTATCCAGATGTAGCCTTAATTGACTATGCCATTATAGAACCAAACGGTGAGCTTAGTATTCTTCCAAAACAAGAAGCTGCACCTGTCACCCCCAAGCAGCTAAAGATTGAAACGGTATACCAAGGGCTTCCGATTGCGGTTATCATCGAAGGGAAAATTCAACATCAAAATTTGAAACTCATCAACAAAAACGAAGAATGGTTAAAAAAAGAACTGGCATCAGCTGGTTATCCGGATCAGACCAATATTTTCTATGGAGCCGTTCGAGATCATGACAGCTTGTTGACGATCGATACAGGTGATGGACGTGGGAAGTCCTTAACATAAATCAGCCCCTTGTCTGCTTGTGGCGGAATAATCGTTGGATGCTACCTTTACCCTTTTTAAACGATAAGATGACTGAAACAGACCCCCTGAAGAGAGAAAATGATGTCATGACCACGGCTGAGTGACGTTTTTCTTGTCTAGGAATAGGTTAAATAATGCTGCGTTAAAATAGGTTACTTTGCGTGTTGTATTGCTAACGTACATAAAGCTTCAAACGGAGTCACAGTAATCACCCTAATACTAGAGTGTTCACTATAAGGGTTATCTATAGTAATGTTGAAGAAATAAGAAAAATGTGTTTGAATTTTCAGAAGAAATAAATGGTATTTATTTTTGGAAATAAAGCTACATACATAATAGTGGTATTATATATTCAAATTCTACTTTAAAGGAGTTTTTTATATGGTTAATCTCTTCTTGGATCAAGAGCATGAAGACTACTTTTATGGATTACGTTCAAAGATGGAGCAGGAAACTTATAAAACAAACAAAAAATACTTAAGTGTCATTTTTCTTATGGCAGCCGAAGAAGAATTATACCGTAAAGCAAACCCATATTTTGATACAACTAGAGGGGTATTTGACTCAAACAAGATGTTTGAAGAACAAGATTTTAGTGTTGGGATAGGGTTATTGGCACGTTTAGCCGTTCTCCTATTTGATAATAATGAATCGGTAACACTTTTAAAACTAATTGGTACGTTAGATGAAATAAGGTTTAAGCTTGCTCTTAATGCGATCTATTTACGTCGATTTGGTTTTATCGAATATAAAGAACAAGAAGAAAAATTAAAAATGCCAAGATCCTAAATTAGAAAGAATCCATATCCCTTATATGAGATACATAGTAAGATTAAACCAAATATTTAAGCAATAAAGTCACAGCATTCTTTCCTACGACGATTTAAGGGAGCTAGGAAGAAAATATCCAAATGTTATTTCGCACGAACCTATTTATGAAATTCTAAATTACTTTTGTCAACCTTTGTTCTCTCTAGGCAAACGGGAAGGTTCAGTATTGATTTCAATAGTTGAATTTTGGAAGGTTTGTTCATCCATTTAAATAGATTTGGATAAAAATAAGTGATGACAATGCTCACATTGGGCAAACAACTTTTTAGGCATAGGTATCCCCCTTGAGTAGCTAATTTCTAGTTTATAAAAATATACCCCAATTTATTGAATTTAATCGAAGATACGGGCAAAAACACGTATGTTCTTCAAGTGGTGGAGGTAATCCGTGCCCTGTAGTAGCCTTATGTGCTTTCAGTCTAATTAGTATATTATTTCTGGCTAGTAGAAAAATGTGAAGTAATAAGACTCGATACATAGTAGGGTTAGTCTAAAAAGCGGAGACGTACTTGGAGTAGCTCCTAATAAATGGTTACAGGTAATCTAGCTTAGAAAAGGCAATTGAGGAACCTTCCTCCATTGCCTGGTTTCTTATATAAGACTACTTTGACCCAGCCATTTTTAATGGTGGTAACGACCAGCCTCTGTGCGGTCGTTGACGTGCATTTTTGTAAGACGTTGCTTACATGGTTTTTAACGGTTTTCTCACTAATATAAAGTGATTCAGAAAAAACACGGTTACTATTACCGTTGGTTCACATTCACGACGTGTAAGCAGATGAAGCGGCTTACGGAACTCTATCGGTAGGAATGGGTTCACCCCTATGTTTTCTGATAGGCGGCGATATTCTACCATTATCCCGTGGGTGACTTTCGGGTGCAAATAGGACCCACCATCGGAGACTACTTTAATCGCTTCTATTAAGGAATCAGTATCCATTTCTTTTAACAAGTATCCTTGAGCTCCCTTTTTCAGGGCATGGGTTACGTAGTTTTGATCATCATGAATAGAAAGCATGATAATTTTTAAGTCTGGATAGCGATCTCTAATCTCTATTGTTGCTTCTATACCGTTAATGTTAGGCATATTTATATCCATCAAAACAATATCAGGGTTATTTTTTTCTATGAGGTCAAGCGCTTCAGGCCCGTCATCGGCTTCTGCAACGACCCAAAGCTGGACTCAAAATCCAAAATACGCTTTACACCTTCACGAAATAGTTTATGGTCATCTATCAATATAAGACTAGTTGTCATCTAGCTCTCCTCCTATTACTCCGGTGGTTGTTTATTTTTTACAAATGAAAAGGTCTCTAAATTTCTCTATCTATTTGATATCCATACCCTAACCCTATGTTTAAATTATAAACGCTTCACTACGGTAATCATTGAAAGATTTGTATGTAAATTAAATAGTGGCCACATTCATTTGTTCAAACAGATTACACCTGTACAAACAAAATAAAATATCAAGGTATAAAATGTACTAATTTCCGGGATTTATATGGTAGGAACTGTATTATCGTGAGTTTACGGTAAAACGTTATAAATCTTCTAACCTTACATAACCGAACCTTTCCTCTGAAAGCAAGAAGGTTAAAAAAGTAGCCATTCATAAAACATACTAATAACACTTATTAGAATTTTTATTATGATTATTTATGTAATATTTAGAAAATTGTTAATTTTTTTGTTATCATAAAGAAAGAACTTTTGAGTTTATTTGTTTGTGTAGAAAGTTTAGGTATCCAAAATGTAAGCGACAACATAATGGGGGGTTAAAGAAGAATTGGCAGTAGGTTTAATCAATCACATCATTGAGGTGAGTTTTAACAAGTTGAAGAAGGGTGGATAATTTCTTGAAAAGGAATCTTTTAAGCGCAAAAAAAATGGTTATACTTTCTTTAGTCTTAATGTTAGCATTGGTAGGTTTTTCTATGGGAACTCTACCTAAAAAGCTTGACCCTATTGCTCCTGACAGCATTTACTACAATGGGAAAATTATCACAATGGATTCAGATTCGTCTATAGCTGAAGCGGTGGCTGTCAAGGATGGTAAGATTATTTCAGTTGGGACGAATAAAGAAATTAGCAAATTGAAAGGACGTCATACTGAAACCGTTAATTTAAACAATAAAGTCATGTTGCCGGGTTTTATTGATGCTCACAGTCACTTACCTGGTTCAGGATCGGCTAAGCTGTTTCAAGCCGACCTACAAGGCCCACCAGTTGGAACCGTTGAAAATGTAGACGATCTCATCGCAGCGTTAAAGGAGGAAGGTAAGTCGAAATCTGAGGGGGACTGGATTCAAGGTGGGGGATATGATCAAACTTTGCTAGCAGAACAGCGCCATCCAACGAAAGAGGATCTCGACCGGGTTTCTACAAGCCATCCTATCTGGATAAAACATGCTAACGGACACATGGGTGTTGCCAACAGTAAGGCTCTCGAGCTTGCCGGTATTAACAAAGATACTCCAGATCCACCAGGTGCTGAGATTGTCAGAGACCCGGAAACCGGTGAACCGACTGGCCTTCTTAAAGAACCAAATGCGATGCGCCTCGTTACAAGTCTATTACCTCCGCTTACACAAGATCAAAAAATGGAAGCCGCCAAAAAGACAATGGACATTTACACGGCAGCTGGGGTCACTACTTCTGTGATCGCACATGGTTCCAAGCAGACCATTCTGGATCTTCAAAACTGGCGGACGGAAGGCATACTACCCATCCGTATAACGTCAATGCAATCGGGTGAACTCCCAACATTTGCTCAGAAAGGCGGTATACTAACTGGGTTCGGTAATGAATGGCTCAAAGTAGGGGCGTACGGTGAATCCGTATACGATGGGTCTATACAGGGCTATAGTGGTTATCTGAAGGAACCGTATTACAAGTTTCTAGAGGGGACAAACTATCCTGAAGACTATCGGGGATACTCGAATTACTCGAAAGAAGAGCTTTTCAGCCGTGTGAAGGAACTATATCAACAAGGATATCAGATTGCAATCCATGGTAACGGTGACCAGGCGATAGAGGACATTCTCGACGCCTACGAGGCTGCACAAAAAGAGTTTGGTAAGAGGGACGCTCGGTTACGAATTGAACATGCTCAAATGGCTACCGAAGATCAATTGCGAAGGATGAAAGAATTGGGTGTTAGCCCATCATTCTTCGTATCGCATACCTTTTACTGGGGTGATCAGCACAGAGACATCTTCATGGGACCCGGACGGGCCGCTAATATCAGTCCTCTTAAGACAGCTACAGAGCTTGGGATTCGTTACAGTATTCATTTAGATTCGCCGGTTGTTCCAATGAGTCCGTTACAAGCTGTATGGTCTGGGGTCAACCGACTCACACGTAGTGGCAAAGTACTTGGACCGGATGAGCGGGTGGATCCTATGACTGCCCTTCGAGCGGTAACAATCGATGCAGCATGGCAAAACTTTGAGGAGGATATCAAGGGATCTATTGAAGAAGGGAAATTTGCGGACTTCGTTATGTTAGAAAAAGATCCGTTAACAATTGATCCTACAAAAATAAAAGATATTAAAGTTCTTGAGACGATCGTTAACGGAAAGACCGTGTATAAGAGTGAAAAGTAATGGAGGTTTTCCCTAATAACTAGAGAGAAAGTTTTATTAAATTATTGATTTAACAGACCAATTATTTAGTTAAAACACCAGTTGTTTATGAATGACCTGAAGGGTTAATTTATTAAAAAGAGGTAATGGAGGGAAGTTTTCTTTCATTGCCTCTTTTTTATCTGTCAAACCACTTCGACCCAGTTTTTTTAGCCAGTAGATGCAATATTTCACACTCACTACGTGTGAGCAGATGAAGTGGCTTACGATACTCTTTAGTTTGGAATGAGAATGAGTTCGCACCGCCCGGGAACAGGAACGAAATGAAGTATCGATTATCATGCTATCGGCTAAAGCACGTACTGATGTTAAAATTGGTGGGTTAAAATTAGGTGCTGATGATTATTTAACAAAGTCATTCGATTCACAAGAACTTGTAGCACACGTTGAAGCAGTTCTGCGGAGAACGGGACAGTTTTGTCACAAGATTGTCTGAGAAGGTTTATGCATAAAACAGCGGAGAAGCTTTACTTTACGATAAGCCATAGAAGGGGTATAAAATCGATGTAACTTCCAGGATCTGTTTACGCTGTGGTACATATAGAAGAAGTAACGAACTTCAGCTGGAGGATGTCATTTCAATTCTACTCCGGACATTGCATCCAATTCAGTGTATTCGAGGTCATCTAACATGAGGAAAAGAAAGTGACGCACCTTCCTTTATCAGAGAGGAAGGAGTTACTGGAATCTTAATTGATGGATGTTTAGGAACAGGGAATCTTACGTCGATATCGTAAAGCAGAATCGTTTGGAAGAAATCGTGCTCGAGCGAGCTGATTCTAAGTATTAAATCAGGAATGCTCAGAGGATCGCGAGAAAGACACTGCCCTTCGATCCACTAGTTAACCTGACTAGATCTTACAATTTAAATGAAATAAAACCTTTGTACTTGGCGGTTATCATTTCAAAAGTAGAAGTGGTTCAAAATTATTAAATTGTTATCAGCAAGATATAACTTAGGTTACTCTATCCTTGTTTCACAATTTATAGACCATATAAAAAAAGAGTATGGGGATAGAAGTGTTATTAGAAGAAGTGTTAGTAGCTTTTTCAAAACACTATACTTTTTTGGGGTGTTTGATACAGTAAGCTCTGGAAATCATAAAGAATATAGGTTTGTTCAGAAACTTAGTATTAATAATGATCTCATTCCCTACGTAATCAGTGAAATAATGGTTGGAGGAAAAGGAAGAGTTCAAGTAAACATTGAGGAGATAGCAAAAGAACCATTATTAAATTTTTTGAACTAGGAGATATGAGTTCTTTAATTAATGACTTTAATGGTCAGTATTGGTATGTTTATGCTAAAACTAGTCAAAAAAAAATTGACCTTCCTAGATAAAAGCTTTATAAATTTGAAAGGAAAAAGATAAAATGCTTCAGCATATATTATTACAACTTTTAGGAGGCTATCGAGAGAATGTAGATTCCAAGAAGGCCTTCATTATTTTGAGGATGGTTCTACAATGTACATTTTATATTCACCTTAAAAAAATGCTTTAATACACCTATGATAATGTTCTTTTATTTTAAATAGATCCACAGTGGATCCTAGTTATTGTATTTTATTTTGACTGGGTAATGACTGGGTTTTACTCATGAATATTTATATCTTATTTATTCAACTTTTAGTGGAGCGCGGAAGTTGAGTAATTAACCTAACCAATGATACCTATAATCTTAAGGGATTAGCCGTTATCAATAAACGCCCAACTCCTGTGAAGGTCATAAAATCGAAAGGAGCGAAGGTTCTGAGTGGATTTTATGAATCTAAGTCAACGGTAGACTATGACGGTGTGTACAAGGGGCGAGCAATCTGTTTTGAGGCGAAGTCGACTAGGGAGAAACGGTTTCCCCTGAAAAATATACATCAGCATCAGATGGATTACTTATACCAGGCGGATCGAGCCGGAGCGCTTTGCTTCTTTCTAATCGAGTTCAGGAGGTCTTCCTTGTGCCATTTTCCGTGGTGCAGCACTATGTAGAGCACGCTAAGCTAGGTGGACGAAAGTCCATTCCCTTTGAAGACTTTAATTACTATGCAGTTGCAGAAATAAGGACAGGAAATGGGGTTCCGTTAGACTATCTACCAGTGATTGAAAAATTGATTGGGGAGGGAGCAGCATGAAGGCGATTTGCCTGGATGCTACAGGTACGTCAAGTCTTGAAGAGGGCCGTGAATATTTTGTCTTCCTAAATGGCCCTTTGGCCTTCTATGTTTCAAGGTTCGATCGGCCAACGGCTCACTTTTCCTGTGCTAAGGCAGAATTCTTCCAAGTAATTCATGAAGAGGTCATCGATGATGATCCGGAACAATTGAATTTTGAACAATTATCTCTCTTTAACGATGTTGGACCTAATTTGCCTGAACAAGTGGATACAGACATTCAAGAACCAGATGATGATTCTAAGTATGTGCAGCTAAAAGTAATGATTCCCGAAAAGGTAATATCACCGATCGAGATTCTAGGAGTAAGGAGCAAGGAATTTACTCAAAAGCGAAAATTGTGGTCTGACTATGTTAGATGTATCCAGAGCTTTCACAAGTATTCCTGGTTTGAGTCTCAAAATCTGTTAGAGGAGCATCGAGATATAGAGCAGCCTATTGAGATAGCCATTCATAGAAATAGTGGGTTTACACCTGAGGAAATCATTGAGTATCTGTGAGGAGGAGCACAGAATTGAAAATGATACAGAAGACAAGGGGTAAGAGTCTCCTGTATCAAAATTAGAAAGAAGTCTATGGCTGGTGAGGGTGTTGGATTTTTATTAAAAACCTTCACCCGTCATCTTATCCACCTGAAAAAGCAGTCCAACGTATCGATCCACATCCGCCATGATAATCATATATTAAACACCCTTTATCAGGTGATAGTTCATAGTATGTGGTTACTATAGCAAGAGCGAGGGCACAAGTCAGACTTATTTGAAAATGAGCAAGGAAACTACAGAGTACAATATTAATACTTGTCTACTAGATTTATGCGAAAAAAACCGAAGCAAATGCTTCGGTAACTGAGACGCAAAAACCCTTGTGAATATTAGGATGAAAATTGGAGGGTGTTTAAGCACACCTAAACGGTCCTTTAAATTATCCTATGCAAATGAAAAGAATTAGGTATGAAAAAAGCCGAAGCAATTTGCTTCAGCAATTGAGACAAAGCAGATAGTCGGGCAAGGAGGTATGTAAATCTGAGCAAAAAGCACACCTTGTGCCCATTACTATTATAAACACTATAGTGAACAAATATACAAAAAAAGCCAGGAGCGCGACCCCTGACCAAATGAAATATGACAATATAATTATAACATGGGGGCCTGCTCAATGCGATTAAACCAACTACAAACAGAGATAGAAAATGGAAAACTCAACCTGAGAATGGATCTGCCAGAAGGTAATTCCCCGTTCTGTGTCGTATATTATGTAATAGAAGGGAAAGATTAACACAATAAAAATTATTCATATTAACCCCTTCTTTGATATTATTTCAAATTCATTTTCCATTTTAGTTAACATCTATTGCTTTGACGGGATAGTAATATTCAACCATATTGGATCAGATATTCCCAGAGTATAAAGGAGTCTTCGGAGATTTATATTCACCCACATCATTAGCAATTTTACGCCGTTACCCACTTCTAAAGATGTGAAGGATGAAAAAGTAGATGATATCACCCAAGAGAGATTTGTTAAGGAGGTGCAAAACGCTCTCAATCCTGGTGTTTAGAGAAAGCTCATAAACTAAAAGATGCAGCTAAGCGCAATCCTATCAAATGTAATTTATACATGAGTCATATCGTTAGTCTAAACATGTATAATCATGCTTCTCCAATACCAAGAGCATCTATCCAAACTAGAGAAAGGGATAGATGCCTGGCAGAAGGACTTGAAGAATATAGATTGATCCAATCGATCCCAGGTATCGGCGGAAAGATTGCAGCCAGATTCATCTCCGAAGTGGGGAAATCGATCAGTTTAATCACCCAAAGAACCTTGTTGCCCATACGGGAATTAAGCAATTTAGATCAAAACATTGTTATTCATGAATAACAGCTAATGGAAGGTCAACAGGTAGGGCTTTTTTAAATCCTTTATTAAGACTTACACAGAGTATGATGTCAGCGTCTCTTATTCTTTAGATATAAAAGGACAATAAGGTTCTTGTAAAGAGGGATATTTTAATAATTATAACGCTTCGAGGCTTTTCTACTTCATCTCTACCTTAGCATCCAGAAAGTCCGTAATAATCGCAAAAAAAACGGAGTATCGCGTTTTGGGTATTGATTAGACAGGGTAGCTTAATTGAAAGTTCGAGTAAAGGCTGATCCCAGCCCCAAATTTATGTGATTGGGTTCTCCTTTATACTTTCGTCCGGGTACATTCGATATTCATAGACTCTTTTATTTTTCTTGTTTAAGTAATAAGCAGCAATTCTATTTATTTTATTGCTCTCCTTATTCCATCCTATAAAAACTTGAAGTTGAATATCCCCACTTTGTATGTCCTCAATGTCAACAATATCGTATTTGGTTTCAAATGAATATCCTTTAACGGTATTAATATCATAACGCCATGTTGATGAACCGTCCAACATGTTGATAACAGCGCTTTTGTCTTCTCCTAAAACCTCAATGACTTCTTTTTTTGTTTGATCAACCTCTAATTCATACTTAACAGTTTCCAAATCAACCTTTGTCTTGACCGTTTTTTCGGTAGATGAGCTACTTGCCTCGACCACATTATCAAATCCACCGATCAACACCAGTGACAAAGACAAGAGAACAGATACTAAAGTCCTTTTTAAGTACATATTTAATTCCTCCCTAAATAAACTTGTGAATTACATAAAATCCTTATTCCGGGTACCTTACCTTTAACTTAACAATAATTATTTCAAACCTCCAAATTTTTCACAAGGAGTTACTCCATTAAATGGACCTATACATAAATAAAGAGCGAATTCTTACTCCAGAAATGCACCGTTTTCTTGAATAAGCAATATTCCACTAGTTGATAGTATTGAAGGCTTTCACGATCCTTTGTAAAGGCTTAAACGCCCCTTCATATAACTAATGCAGCATACTCCTTTTGCGACGATCAGGATGTTTTCTGCAAAATGGCTTCCACTTTCTCATTGATCGATTGAGGATTGGGTACTGACGTCTTTTCATCCGACAGCTGGTATTTTGCTTTCAAATGTGTGATGCGTTCGACGCTCTCGTCAATCCTGTTCTCGCTTATTTCTCCATCTTCAACAGCCGCTTTCAATTTATCAAAAACAGTGGAAATCAAATTTGGATTATGAGCAACAAGCAATAAATCTCCGCCCGCTTTCACTGTCTGGACTGGTGCCTCAGCGACATTATAATGATCCGTAATTGCCCCCATCGTCAAGTCGTCGGTAATAACGACACCATCAAAATCATAATCCTCTCGCAAAATGCCCGTGATTACCTTTTTCGACATGGATGCAGGGTAATTTTCGTCAATTTTTGGCAGCAAGATATGTGCAACCATGCTAACATCGGCACTCTCCGAAATAGCTTTCTTGAATGGCACAAGTTCTAATTTTGACAACTCCTCGTAGCTTTTATCGACCTTCGGGAGTTCCAAGTGGGAATCCTCGCTGGTATCCCCGTGCCCAGGAAAATGTTTTATAACCGAAATAACCCCTTCATTCTGGATCCCTTTCATCGTCTGGATGCCCAATCGTGTAACGATTTTCGGGTTGGCGCCAAACGAACGATCTCCGATAACAGGATTATCTGGATTGCTGTTAACGTCGAGGACAGGCGCGAAGTCCAAATTGAAACCGAGTGCTTTCATCTGTTCACCGAGGATGGTACCGATCTTGAAGGACATACCCGGATCGTTCAGCTCTCCAATCGAACGGCTCGACGGTAAACTTTTTATCTCATCAGGCATTCGTGTCACACTTCCTCCTTCTTCATCGACTCCCAGCAACAATGGGTAAGGGTTGTCAGCATTCGCAGTTTTCATCTCATTTAAAAAGTTGACGGTTTGAGTCTTACTTTCGATGTTATTAGCAAATAAAATGATACCTCCAACATGATACTTCTGAATAATGTTTTTTGTCTCAGCGGTCATTTCCGTTCCATCGACTCCGCTGAAAATCATTTGTCCGATTTTTTCATCAAGGCTCATACCCTCGTCGCCAATATCACCAGAATCATCACCTTTCTCTCCATTTACACCATCTCCACCTATTTTCTTCGATAATGAAATATGATCCACATCTGGGTTATCAAAATCACCGGTAGGATTCGGCAACACCCATTTCAAGACATAATTGTTGGAAAGTTCATAGACAAGAATGATTTGATTGTAATCTTCGTCTTGGTAGTAACGCGTATCATCGGATTTTTTATATGATTTAATTGTATCAAAATCGAACGACGTGAATTGATCCTGCGATGAACGCATATCGGACACAATATCGTCTGTAGTACCGACATCAATGTCATGTGACGGATAGTTCAAAAAACGACCAACATCCGTATCCGTGGTCTTGTCCGGTTCCCCAAAAGTTTCTTGCACCGCATCGGTGGTCGTTTCACCGACAACGATATTGCTGTCCGGGATTTTTCCTTGTTTGGCTAAGTTGAATATGTTGTCCAAAGCTGCTTCCGGCTCCTGGACCTCTTCATTTTCATGCCCCGATGATGGATTCTTTGGTTGTTGGTCTGCTTGTTTATCATTTGTATTATCACCCAATGAACGGATGAAAAAGAAAGCCGCCCCAAGAGCGATGATAGCAATGCTGATTATAATGGTGATGCGCTTGTTCATAGTAATTCCTTCCTTCGCGAATAGTCATTCCATAATTCGGTTGCAGTGTTATTTCCAATTTATATCTCCACTCCCCAAAATGAATAATAACATTTTAATATGTAAGATCCACCTGAAAAATCCGACCCTTCCTTTATGCCACGATCTGGCCCCTTTAACAGAAGGGCGCGTTATTCGATAAACGAGCGCTATGGAATAACTGTAAAGCTAATGAAGCTTTTTTAAAAGCTTCGTTTCCCTGCCCAAGCTCCTTGCATTTTACTTAGGAATACAATTTGTCCAATATGATATGCGTCGTGCATTGCTAAACTCTTCAGTTCAAGCACTAATGAATTATCTTCTCCTGGGATCTGTCTATACAAATCTTCATGTTCTGATTTTGCTAGTATTTTTCCAAGTTCACGATGAACATAAAAGTATTCTTGTTTTGTTTCCTTCCAATTTTCTAACGTCTCAGTTGGTAATCGAAATGTAGATTTATTATTTTCTGCCTGGGGTTCATTCGCTGTTTCACCAAGAAATCGCATCAGAAATCTTTTTTCATAGAAAAGTAAATGACAAACTAATTCCCAAATGGAATTCATTGCCCCATCAGCTGGTTTCCAAATTGCCTGTTCAAAAGTGATATTCTCTAGCACTTTTTCAAGTGGTGGAAACCAGTCTTGTTCATCTAAGCAGCTTGCCCATTGTTGTAACAAAAGTGTCTTTACATCCATTTCCTATTCCCTCCAATTTAATCCCTTTAATAGATAATCCCTTTGGTCAAAATTCATTTGCGGCGTGTTGTTCTGGCATAACTTACAATTTCAAGATGAACCATCTAATTACCTTCCTTACTTCACAATACGATCTGGCTGGTTTGTTAAATAAACTCTTTCTTATTTGTAGTTATATTAGTCTAGCAGGTATTCCCAAAACTATTAATATAGTCTTGAAATTACATGCAAGTTAAGGAATCTGACAAAGGCACATTTCATATATTGATGTATTTAAATGGTGAGGGTTATATGAATGAGCTAACAGATCAGCCATTTACAACAGCTGAAAAATATCAAGAAAGTAAAGATGACTCCATGGTATCAACGGCTGGCCTTGATTTTAAGGGATTCTTGACTTGTATGGGTATAACGGGTATTGCCGCTAGTTTTATTTCTGGTGCATACGGTATTGCTTGCTATTTCACAGCAGGAGTTGGGTGTTTGGCTTGTTTAGCAGCTGTAGTAGGCTATGACATTGGAGCAGTTGGTGGTTGTGCGGTAGCAAACTGGAATTAATTAAGGGGGAAGTTTTATGAGATTTGTGTGTAAAAAATTGATTATAAGTACTATTATCTTAATATTAACTATTGCCTTTCTACCAAACAATAGTTTTGCTAGTCCAGATCTTTCTAAAAATATAAATAAATATAGAAGGTCAAGCTGAAAATTTTACAGAGGTATCTAACCCTGGACAATTAAAAAAGTTTAAGAAAATGTTCCAAAAGAAAATTGATCAAGGTAATGTAAATGTACATACCAGTGACTTAGAGTATGGAAACGCTAAATTATTTAAAGTTAACGAAAGTGATATTCACACTTTAGTAGTGCCAGTTGTAATAGAATGAAATGAACGGCAGTTTTTTTGTGAAACGTTTCTGCCAAGTTGTAGGGGGAGTATGGTAAAAGCGTTTGCCACAAAACAAAAATTCATGATTGCTTTCTTTCCAAAGGTCTTCAAACTCTTTTTCATATACACGATTTATTTAAAATATGTAAAAGAAGGACTTTGAATTTCAGATCACGGAGACAATTTACATAAGTATTCTTCATCAAAATGGGCTGAAGTTAAACAACTACATACTTTAAACCTGCATGCTTCATAACTTTTAGAATAATATACACTAAACAGTGGAAAGGAAGTGTACATTATGTCTTATGAAGGGTCTTTTAGAAAACGTGTGGATCGAAAATTAGACCAAATTATTGAGGGACGAGAGGATTTCGATTTTTTTACGTGCTCAGCTGGTTTACGCTACCCTCCCCTAAAGGTACAAGAGGAGGATAAGAAACAAGCTAGAATTTTACTTGATCTCTATGCAGGTGCGATCAGTGAATTTACCGCGGTCAATTCGTTTCGTTATCAATTTCTTGTATCAGAGGATGAAAGTCCAATCTTTAGTCGATTACTTGAATGTGTTACGTTAAATGAAGAATTTCATGTTCGAACGTTAGCAAGATTGATTGATGAACTGGGTGGCAACCCAAAATACTTTGATTCAAATAAAACATTCTGGGACGGATCTCTGGCTATTTACGGGACGAATGTGAAAGACCGGCTTCAAGGTAATATTGATGCGGAAAAAGCCATTATTCAGCTATATGAAGATACAGTTGACCAACTGACTGATCCCTTTGTCATAGACTTAGTGGAACGATTAGGCCTGGATGATGTCTTCCATCTACAACTTTTTCAGGAAGCATTACGCCGGTTCAAGCAAGACTAACGTCAATAGCCAGCTTTTTGGTGATATTTCTCAGAATTGGGGTTAGTCCTTAACGAACGTAGTACTTTCCTATGTATTTACTAAAAAACAACTTCTGGAGTGATCAGGATAAATCCTCCGGAAGTTGTTTTTTACAACAATTAATAAGAATACAACGGAATTTCTCGTTAATTCTTAACAGAACTTTTTGTCGTCAAACATTGCTGCGCCAACAATGATAAGCAAGATAAACAGTACAACGATTAGCGCAAAGTCATTACCGCCTTTTTTATAACCATAGCCGCCGTAGCCGCCAAAACCACCACATCCAAAGCCCATATCTATCCCTCCCTTTTCGAGGTTTTACATTAATATTATATGAACACCTTATGGAATTGTTTAGACCTAAGCCTTCATAAAAGAAAATTGGGTGAGAATACGCCTGGGGAATTTGTATATATTTTTGTAATATTCGGTAAAAAGTTTGTAATATATGTTACAATACAAAGTGCATGTACTATGCACAGAATGAGTAATACCTAGTATTGGGGTGATTACTGTGACTCCGTTTGAAGCGATAAGCATAATGTTGAGCTTAGGTATGCTGATAGCGTTTCTTAATCAAAGAGGACGGTAATGCTTAATTTAAACTCATTCTGTATCCAAGGTGTTGGGGCGCCTTGTTTTTTATTTTTTTGATAGTAGGATCTTATCTTTGTTTCTACTCCCATCAACTCACTATAAAGGTTGTCTATCTGTATACTAATATTAATGCAATACATACCCGGTTTTCGAGTTAAGTTGAATATGAAGTGGGGTAAAAATTATCCCACTTCATCAAACTCGTAAAAGTCGTAGATGAAAAGAAATTCTTAAAGATTATTAACGTGGCAGATATTGACCGGTACGTTAAAAAGTTAACAGCTCATAAGTTTCTTCAGTTATTTATCATTGCCCAGTTGAATGAACTGGATAGGCTAAAAAGGCTCTCGACAATTAAGAATAGATTTATGCAACGCTAAGGTTGTATTGTAAACAAATTGCTTAGCAATAGAAGCAATGAAACTGGTCCTTGCAAATATGTGTACTAAACAACAAAGCCGATGATCCCTAAGGATCATCGGCTTTGTTGTTTCAATATATTTTTATTATATATAAAATGTAGTTGATACCCTATTTAATAATAGTAAGGGTAATAGTAGGGGTAGCGAAATAGTCTTCTGAAAAAACGATAGGGGAAACGACGTCGACGGTATCGACGATATCTTCGGTAACCATTATATCCATCGTCGTAGTCGTAATCGTCGTAATCGTTGTAATCATTCCAATAGCCAAATTGCCTATTTACTTTGGATCCATCCACCTCTTCAGGAACCAACATTTCTACGTTATTTTCGTCCATATTTGTAATAATACCTTCAACATGTGACCCGTCTGTCATTTGCCCCATAACATGGTATTGCATATACTTTTTACATTTTTCTTTTATATCACCGTCCTGATATGCACCCTGAACCCCTGGGTGCATTTGATTTTCATATTGCATTCCGTGTACGTTATTATTATGCATTGAAAATTCCTCCTTTACCTCTTTAAGATATTCACCTAAAAGGGGGATGTGCATGTATGAATACTATTGGACTTCATTAATGCCGATTGTGGCCTCAATTAAATGTTCATGCTTAATTCAAGTTGCCAACAACTAGTGGTAAGTATTATACTCTATATTACAAAAAGATGGTGAAAATAAAGGGGAGGGTGGGGTATATGGTCAAGGATCAGCAAATTTTGGCTTTAATTAGAGAAAATCCATTTATTTCTCAGCAAGAATTATCAAAAAAACTTGGCCTTTCCAGATCAGCGGTGGCCGGATATATATCCACTTTAACGAAAAAAGGGGAAATCGTTGGCCGCGCATACATAGTAAAAGAAGAATCACGCATCACTTGTATTGGTGGAGCAAATATAGATCGGAAGTCACAAACGATGAAGCCGATCCAATATGGCACTTCCAACCCTGCATCCGTTAAACAGTCCAGCGGAGGGATATCCCGGAATGTGGCAGAGAATCTGGGCAGGCTAGGATGCGAAGCCTCATTAATTACTCTAATCGGTGATGACCAGGAAGGAAAATGGCTGTTGGAGGAAACTAAGCGCTACGGAGTAGATGTGAGCCAATGCTTGGCAATGAACAAGGAAAAGACGGGAAGTTATACATCTATTTTTAGTGATACGGGTGAGATGATCCTGGCTGTAGCTGATATGCAAATTTATGACGAGTTCAGCATTGAATTCATGGAAGCACGTTGGTCGCATATAGCATCATCTCATATCATATTCGCCGATTCTAATCTGCCAGAAGACTCCCTGGATTATCTCATTGGAAGGTGTGAAAAAGAGCAGCTAACCTTATGTGTTAACCCTGTTTCAGCACCAAAAGCGAGAAGGCTCCCATCTAATTTACATGGTGTAGATCTACTGATTGCGAATCGTGATGAAGCGTCGGCAGTGTCGGGAACGGAGATTGTAACAGTTGAAGACTGCAAACAAGCATCCGAGCTAATCACACAAAGAGGTGTAAATCAGGTTATGATCACAATGGGCAAACAGGGAGTATTGTGGACAGCTCATGATGGAAGACAGGAGCATCTTCTTCCATTACAGACTGATATTCTAGATAGCACAGGAGTAGAGGAATCCTTAGTAAGCGGCATTTTATTCGGCTTGAGTCATGGTGATTCTTTTGAACAGGCTGTACGTTTGGGGATGGCAGCGTCAGCTATCACATGGCAAACATCGGAGACAAATGCTGATTTGACAGCAGATCAACTTTATTCACTTGTTGAGAAATGTTTTGAATAATTTAGAAAAGAATGAAGAAACAGCCGATATTTCCTACTTCAAGGAAGTATCGGTTTTTTTGTCGTCCAGGAAATTATAAAAATATTTGCATGTGGATAAGCTTACATGAAGTTAGCCACATCCAGCTCCAGCACCCAGACACTCGAGACATAAGTCAATCGCCTTCGTGGAGAAACACCACTCCACTGCACCGCTTGTCTTATGCTTGTCGTGTCTACCGGGGCGCTTGCGCTTTTGTTCTGAGGAAAAGATTATTTAGTATTTACTAACAATTGTCCTTATGGTAAACTTTTGTTTTAAATTAAATTGAGATTTAAATAAAAAGACTACACATGACTTATGCTGGTAAAGTTACTGTCGATATCTAAGAAATGAAAGGGGAAAAATCAATGAGAAAGGTCTACTTATATCCCTCGTTGGTAGTTATTGGAGCTTGTAGCTACGGTATAGTTTCAACCATTATAAAACTGGCCATGCGTGGGGGTTTTTCAGCCTCCCAAGCTGTCACAAGCCAGTTTGTTTTCGGATTTACTATAGCCGTTTGTATTTTTGTTATCCAAAAGAAAAAATTGAATGTACGTGATCTTAAAAATATTATTCCAGCAGGTATTCTAACAGGACTGACAAATATTTCGTATGGACTTTCATTAAATTATTTACCTGCTTCTTTGGCCGTCGTGCTCTTATTTCAATTTACGTGGATAGGTATGTTAATCTCATGCATTGCAAAACGGCAATTTCCGAGAAGGATAGAATATATCTCCCTATCTCTATTGTTTGTAGGAACCATATCGGCAGCTGGTTTAGTTGGTGTCGATTTATCGACAATAGCGATTCAAGGTTGGTTGTGGGGATTGGTAGCAGCCCTTTGCTATTCCCTATTCTTATTTTTTAATGGCAGATCAAATGCAAAGATGACAACTTCTAATCGTTTAGTATTGGTTTCTTTTTTTGCCTTTATAACAACGGTTGTCTTTCAGTCTCCACAAATAATTTGGGATGGGACACTGTTTGGTGAAGGGCTTTGGATCTATGGTTTAGCGTTGGGCTTATTCGGTATGGTTGTCCCGGTTTTCTTATTTAGTATTGCTATTCCAAAAGTTGGGTTAGGTACTTCATCCATACTGAGTGCAGTTGAATTGCCAATCGCAATGTTTGTATCCGTAATGTTGTTAAATGAAACGGTCTCTGTGCCCCAAATGATGGGTGTATTAATCATTATTGTGGGGATGTGTGCACCAACATTAAGTCAGAATATATTGTTGGGGAAAAGCAAAAAAAATGTGGTTCATGAAGTTTAAGAGTTCATTGACAAATAAAAATGTAAGCATATAATAAACATATGTTTAATTAATTAACATTTGTTTGTGGGGGGTGAAAAATTTGACTACCGTTTTAAATGAGGAAAATCAAAAATCCCCTATTATTTGTATAGGGGGAGTGAACGTTGACAAAAAATTATATGCCAAAAATGAAATTGTCAGCAAAACTTCTAATCCAGTAAAATCCTCCCAGACGGTTGGTGGAGTAGCAAGAAATATCGCTGAAAACTTAGGTCGATTAGGCGAAGAAGTGATAATGCTTTCAGTAAGAGGCAATGATTCAGACTGGCTGGATATAGACCAGTTATCCTCGCCTTTTATGAATCTAGACTATGTCGCTAAGATTGAGAACTCATCGACAGGTTCGTACACAGCTGTTTTAGATAAAAACGGTGATTTATCTATTGCTTTAGCGGATATGGACATTTTTGATCATCTTACACCTGAGCTTCTTTCGAAAAATATCGATATTCTTATCAAAGCTAAATGTATTGTACTGGACTTGAATTGTCCAAGTGAAACAGTTGATTTTCTTTGTTCCTTTGCATCTAAACATCATATTCCTTTAGTCATTATCCCTGTTTCGACTCCTAAAATGAATCGGCTTCCAAAAGATTTGAGTGGAGTAAATTGGCTCATTGTAAATAAGAGTGAAACGGAAGCTTTTATGAATATTACGATTGATGATAAGGAAGATCGGAAAGACCCAGTTAAGAAGTGGTTAGAGTTAGGAGTGCAAAACGTTATTGTAACTGATGGATCAAACGGTGTCATTGCAGGTGGGGCAAATGGAGAGATTCATAGCTACCGAGCTATTGAAACACCTGAAGTTGTTGATGTTACAGGCGCAGGAGATTCATTTTGTTCAGGAGTTATTTATTCCTGGTTACAAAGAGGAGAATTAGATCACATTATAAAATCTGGTTTGGTTAACGCACATAAAACCATTCTGTCAAAATCTACCGTTAGACAAGAATTATCCCCAAAACAATTTGAATTAGATATGGAGGAATTTTCAAATGAAACAATATATTGAATTATCTAAAGAGGTACAACAGGCAAAAGAAGAAGGGAAAGCTATTGTTGCTTTAGAATCTACAATTATTTCTCATGGTATGCCTTACCCGCAAAACATAAAAATGGCTCGTGAGATTGAACAAATTGTTCGTGACAACGGTGCTGTCCCAGCGACCATTGCGATCATGGACGGAAAAATTAAAATTGGTTTAACAGATGATGAATTGGAGTTATTCGGTAATAGTTCAGATGTTGCGAAAGTATCAAGACGTGATTTAGCTCAAATTGTTGCTACTAAAAAACTAGGGGCGACGACTGTTGCTACAACTATGATTTGTGCTGAGTTAGCAGACATCAAGGTCTTTGTAACAGGTGGTATCGGCGGCGTTCATAGAGGGGCAGAAACAACGATGGATATCTCAGCTGACCTTGAAGAATTAGCTCAAACAGATGTAGCGGTTGTTTGTGCAGGGGCCAAGTCAATCCTGGATCTAGCGCTTACTCTTGAATACCTTGAAACAAAGGGAGTTCCAGTTATTGGTTATGAAACGGAAGTTCTACCGGCTTTCTTCACGAGAACAAGTGAACATCAATTACACTCTTCTACTGATTCAGTTGATGTGATTGCTGAAACATTGAAGACTAAATGGGACTTAAATCTTAAGGGTGGAGCCGTCATCGCTAATCCAATCCCTGAAGAACATGCTATGGACGAAGACTATATCAATGGAATTATCAATCAGGCGATTAAAGAAGCAGAAGAAAATCATATTTTAGGTAAAGATAGTACACCATTCTTGCTTGGTAAAATTACAGAATTAACAGATGGTAAAAGCCTTGATGCCAATATAGAATTAGTCAAGCACAATGCTAAAGTAGGAACCCAGATCGCAGTTAGTTTCAATAACCAAGTTAAGTAATATAAGATACGTTCCTATTTCGGGTAGACGCGACTTCTATAAAGTGAATGGTTACAAAACCGATAACGACCATACTTTGTAGGAGTTGTTTTTTAAAAAACGTTTGAAAACGCTGCCAAGGGGAGGGGCTAAACATGAATATTATTTTCTTACTAACAGGGATTTTGCTAGCCTTTGTTATTGCTTTTTTATTTAGTAATAATAGAAAGGAAATTAAATATAAGCGTATTCTGACTATGCTAGCTGTTCAACTCATTTTAGTTTATTTCATGATGAATACTAGTATAGGTTTAGAGGTTATTTCCAGTGTGGGTGTGTTTTTTGAAAAGTTAATGAAGATTGCCGATTCAGGCATTCAATTTGTATTCGGTGGATTGGTGAATGAAGGGGCGACAACGTTTTTCATCGGAGTGTTATTACCGCTTGTTTTCATATCCGTATTAATAGGAATCCTTAATTATATTAAAGTATTGCCTTTTATCATTAAATATACAGGCTTATTTTTAAGTAAAATAACAGGAATGGGAAAACTGGAAAGCTATTTTGCGGTCTCCACAGCTACTTTTGGACAACCCGAAGTGTTCTTAACTATTATCAAACAAATTCCTTTATTACCTCCAAAAAGACTTTACACCATTTGTACATCAGCCATGAGTGCAGTAAGTATGGCGATGGTTGGGGCCTATATGACCATGCTAGAGCCAAAATACGTTGTAACAGCTGTTGTATTGAATATTTTTAGTGCACTTATCGTAGCTAATATTATTAATCCATACGATTTGGAGGATCATGATGATTTAATTGAGGTTGAGGAAGATGAAAGAGTTCCATTTTTTCAAATGGTCGGGGACAGCGTTATGGATGGATTTAAAATTGTGATTACCGTTGCTGCTATGCTCTTGGGATTTATTGCTTTGATGGAATTGATTAATGTTATTTTTCTAGGTATATTCCAAGTTTCTTTCCAAACGATTATTGGCTATATTTTCGCGCCTATTGCTTTCCTAATGGGTGTTCCATGGGCGGAAGCTGTACAAGCAGGTGGAATCATGGCAACCAAACTTGTTACGAATGAGTTTGTAGCCATGTTAAGCTTTGGTGAAATTGCAAATAATCTTTCTGAGAAAACTGTAGCTATTGTGTCCGTTTATTTAGTTAGTTTTGCAAACTTTGGTACGGTGGGGATTGTTTCTGGTTCAATCAGATCAATCAGTGAAAAACAAGGTAATTATGTTTCGAAATTTGCTTTAAAACTATTATTAGGTGCCACACTAGCTTCGGTCATTTCCGGTACAATGATCGGTTTAGTCATTTAGTTTTAATAGAGAGGTGGATGGTGATGAATACTAGAAAAATTATTATGGATTGTGATCCAGGACATGATGATGCTATTGCGATGATTTTAGCTGCTGTACAACCAGATTTAGAGATTTTGGGGATCACAACCGTTTCTGGAAATGCAGAAATTGAAAAAACGACGATGAATGCATTAAAGGTCTGTGATTTAGTTTCATTAACTGATGTCGTTGTTTCAAAAGGGGCGAGTGAGCCTTTGGTTCGAATACGAGAAACAGCACCTGGTATTCACGGGGACTCAGGTTTGGATGGTCCAGAGATGCCTGAACCTTCTCGCAGCTGGAGTAAGGAACATGGTTCTGATACCATCATCAGACTTTTAAAAGAGTCTGATGAGCCAGTGACCATTCTTCCAACAGGCCCTTTGACAAATATTGCTTTAGCTTTAACAAAAGCACCAGAAATTAAAGATAACATTGAAGAGATTGTCCTTATGGGTGGCGGAACATTTGGTAACTGGACGCCAACAGCTGAATTTAATATTTGGGCTGATCCGGAAGCGGCCAAAAAGGTCTTTGACAGCGGTATTCCAACAGTAGTTATGGGTTTAGATATCACACATCAAGCCCAAGCAACCGAAGAGGTTATCGATCAAGTGAATAAAATTGATAATCACGTCGCTAAAATAGTTGGTGAGTTATTAGCATTTTTCAGATCAACCTATAAAGAAATGTTTGATTTTGACGGAGCACCCGTACACGATGTATTGACTGTAGCCTATTGTGTGGCACCAGAATTGTTTGAGACGAAAGATGTCAATATTGCGGTGGAAACGAAAGGGGAGTTTACTGCAGGAACAACCCTAATTGATTTACATGGGGTCACGGGAAGAAAGGTCAATGCTAAGTTTGGAATAGGCCTTGATGTAGAAGGTTTTTGGAAACTCATGATGAAAGCTCTTAAGAAATACTAAAGTCTATCTTGATGATCGTGTCAGATAAGCCTATTTTCTTTTCAGTGGAGCAGAGGCCTTCCAAAAGAAAGATAAAGGAGTGATTGCGAATGCTTTTAAAAAATGCAAAGCTTTACGGCCAAGAAGGCAGATGGAATATTGAAATTGAAAAAGACCAAATAAAAACGATTACGCCGGTTACAAATACCCGCGAGATGAGTAATGAAAACGTGATCGATCTAAATGGAAAAATGGTATTGCCTCCTTATGTCGAACCACATATACATCTAGACTATGCACTCACTGTAGGAACGCCTAGGTGGAATCAATCGGGGTCCGTGTTTGAGGGGATTGAGATTTGGTCTGAAAGAAAAAAACTGGTCAACGAGACAAAAGAGGATATTAAAAACCGTGCCTTGAGCGCGATGAAAATGCAGATGAAACATGGTATTCAGCATGTACGAACACATGTAGATGTGAGCGAGCCAACACTTAAAGGGTTAGAAGCATTACTGGAAGTAAAAGAAGAAATCAAACCTTGGATGGACTTGCAGATTGTAGCACTTCCCCAAGAAGGGCTTTATACCCAATCAATAGGAGAGGAGCTGCTAGAAAAAGCGCTCGAAATGGGGGCTGATGTCGTCGGCGGAATTCCCCATTATGAATTAACCCGTGAAGACGGTGTACGCTCAGTGATCAAAGCCCTCGAGTTAGCGAACAAATATGGAAAATTGGTTGATATCCATTGCGATGAGATTGATGATGAACAATCTAGATATTTAGAAGTGCTTGCAGCCGAAGCTCTTAAATTAGGGATAGGAGATCGTGTAACGGCGAGCCATACAACCGCAATGGCTTCTTATAATGATGCTTATACGTACAAGCTTTTTCAAACACTGAAAAAGTCGAATATTCATTTCGTTGCTCTCCCGAAAGCAAACTTGCATTTACAAGGGAGGTTCGATGGTTATCCTAAACGTCGAGGTCTAACGCGTGTAAAAGAGCTGCTAGAATCGGGGGTTAATGTCTGCTTTGGGCTGGATTCGATAATGGATCCCTGGTACCCCCTCGGCGATGGGAATCTAATGCATGTGGTCGAAATCGGTTTGCACGCTTGTCATATGACGAGCTATAACGATATTGTGACTGCGCTCGAACTCATTACAACGAATGGAGCGAAGGCCTTAGGAATTGAAGTAGAATATGGTGTGGAAGAAGGAAACAAGGCGAACTTGATCGTCATAAATACCGATTCTGAGTACGAGGCTATTCGTTGCCAATCTCCAGTCCTCTATTCGATTAGAAATGGTGAAATCATCGTCGAAACGAAACCTGCAGAAACAACAATGAATGTTCCGATTTTCACTAGTGAATAAGTTTCTTTGCTTCACCTCTCTAAATACGATAGACATGAACTGTGGATCATTTATTAACGGTAAAATATTTTTTGACTACCCGCATTTTTAGTAAAAGGATGCGGGTTTTGGTCATTCATAGAAAAAACTTTCTTACTAAACAAAAGTGCCTGTCTCTACTGCATAAGCAACGAGGAAACAGGCACCTTATGATCTATTCTTGCAGTAGAACGTTTGAGAATTTATACCCCTAAAATTTGTAATTCCCTAGGGAAAGATGTTAATACCTCAACTTCTCCACTTGGATTGATATACAGTTCATCTTCAATTCGGACGCCGCCAAAATCAGGTATATAAATTCCAGGTTCTATCGTAAACACCATACCTTTATCAGCTAAAGAATCATTATTCTCATGAATAGATGGTTCCTCGTGAACTTCGATCCCAAGACCATGACCAACGCGGTTGTTAAAATAACTACCATAGCCATGGCTGTTAATGACATTTCTAGCTTCTATATCGAATGTTTTGACAGGTGAACCAGCTTCGACAGCTTTTATTCCAGCTTGATTTGATTTCAGGACAATCGCATATATTTCTTTTTGCTTGTCCGTTGCCTCACCAATAATAAATGTCCTTGTTATATCTGAACAGTAACCGTTTTTGATGACCCCCATATCAATTAGTAGAAAGTCACCTTTTCGAAAAGACCGGTCACCTGAGCTGCCATGCGGAAGAGCCGATTTTTCGCCAGATAGTACAGTTGTCGAAAAGGAAGGCCCTTCTGAACCGTATTTCTTCATAAGATATTCTAATTCGGCAGTTAATTCTAATTCCGTCATACCTATTTTTACATTTTTAATGCCCTCAGCTAGAACTTTTTCAATGATCTCGGCAGCTTCCTGGAGGTAAGCTATTTCACTTTCGGACTTTTTAAGTCGTTGCGCGTTAATGAATGACTGGATGTCAACATAGGAAGCTTTAGGGAAGTTGGTTGACAAACGATTGTGCTGATACATGCTTACCGCTTTCATCTCAAGGCCAAAGTGCGTAATGTTCTCCCCGAGTTCATCTTTTAGTTTCTCAAATGGGTGTTCCTCATCTGAAATTGGAACGACCTTTTTAACAAAAGATTCACTGGCAGCTATTTCCTTATCCAATGCGGGGACAAACAGGGTAAATTCTTGTTTGCGATTATCAACAACTAATCCCATAAATCGTTCATGAGGGTCAGAATTGAAGCCAGTATAATAGAATACATTTGCTGGTGATGTAATCATAGCCACATCAACATTTTGTTTTTCTAGACCATTTTGCAATGTTATTAATCTGTCTTGATAATTGATACTCATTGAAAAAAACTCCCTTTCTATCTACTTTCTTATTTTATCACGCAAGATTCAAGATTCGTGTCTAAAAAAGTATTTGTATATATCGGTATTAGTATGTGTTCAATAAGTTGACGAATAAGAACGTCGACAAAAAAGATCGTCCCTCCTGTGACAATGTCTACACGAGCACGTTCCTTGCGCGTCGCAAGAAGTTCGAGGCGCTAAAGTTTTGAGGACCACAGCGTATGCTTAGGAGCAGGGTTGATGACTATAGCATGTTTATCCCGGTAGCTCGTTAGTCAGGGAGCGTATGTCCAAAAATATTCATCTGTCCGTACATGCAAGTTAGATCATAAAGGGACAATGATGTATTTCGTAATCTTGCGCTTATATTCAAAAAAAGATTATATGAGTTAATTTATAGATGATTATAGAGAGAATATAATTTTGTTATCTTGTTTTTACGTTCCGATTTTATTGATAAAGCATAAAACTTTGATACGATGATTTGAGAGGTGATCGCATGAAATCTAGAATACCTGATACTTATTGGAAAGCGATTATAGAGAATGATTCGGCTTATGATAACACGTTTTTTTATGCTGTCAGGACCACAGGGATCTTCTGTCGTCCGTCATGTAAATCAAGACCTCCGAATAAAGAAAACGTACGGATTTTCAAGAATGCGAAGCTGGCTCAGTTAGAACATTTCCGCCCCTGCAAACGGTGTAAGCCCAATGGATTGCGCTTACCCGATGAAGAATGGATTGAACAGCTGGCGGAATGGATTGATGAAAATTACAGTGAGCCGCTTACCTTGGATTCCTTAGCAGAGGTATGTCATGGAAGTCCGTATCATCTGCAGCGGACGTTTAAACGAATCAAGGGGATAAGTCCGATGAAATATATTCAACAGATTCGATTAGCCAAGGCCGCGCACTATCTTAAAATCACAGATGAATCGGTAACAAATATAGGATCAGCTGTCGGGTATCCGAATACAGCCTATTTTGTCACGTTATTTAAAGAAGTAATGGCGAAGACCCCGAGGGATTACCGGAAAATTCATAGAATCGGAAAGGTAGAGGAGGAAAACTTAGATGACACAAATGAATAACCATGTTGTTTATTGGTCCCAGTATAAGAGTGATATGGGAGAATTTTATCTTGCAGCTACAAACAGGGCTTATGCTTTATGGGCTCTCCCAACCAGGGCATTCATGAATTGGAGGATTGGGCCAAGCGACGATTTCAAATGTATAATCTGGTGGAAAATGAGGAGATGCTGGGAAATTACCAACAGGAGATTGACGAATACTTCAGGGGTGAGCGGCAAACGTTTACTATACCTGTAGATGTTGAGGGCACAGCTTTTCAAAAGAAAATTTGGGAAATCCTTAAGGAAATTCCTTACGGTGAAACGTACACATACTCACAGATTGCCCATAGGATCAACAAACCTACAGCTGTGCGCGCCGTTGGGGCAGCGATAGGGAATAACCCACTGCTTGTGTCCGTGCCTTGTCACCGGGTGGTCGGGAAAAACGGATCGTTGACCGGGTACCGTGGTGGTTTGGAAATGAAAAAACAGCTTCTACAATTAGAAAAAAGAAACAGAAGGTCTCTTCAATAACTAAGCAATTGACTAGAGACGTTCAAAGCATGGATTGGAATTGATTAACCAAATAGCACGTGTGGATTTGCGGTTTTTTGTGAATTGATCAGAAGTAGAAAATAAACACGAATAAAAAATTAAAATATAAGTGAAATATTCGTATTTATTTTAAAACCCTTCAAACAAACGAAGTAAGCGCTAACATAAGGAAAAGAGGTGAAAAAGCAAGTTTTTCCCCTCTTGATAAGTGGTGTAATATAATTTATAATCCAATAATACAAATTTTCTTATTTTTTAAAAACGAACGATGGGATTTAGGGTTACTAATCTCATTCTTACAACAAAATGATTGGCTAGCGTTGATTGTTATGGATCACACTATAACAGGAGCGATTTCTGGAGAGAATGCAAATGCTGCATCGCCGAAGGGTTCACAATCTCAGGCAAAAGGACAGAGGAATAACATATACTTATTTGTTATTCTGACACCTAAAGAGGCTGGGAGACCCCAATCTCTTTTTTTATACTTTTTAAAGCGGTTTGGTCCAAGTAGTAGTCTAATGGATTACTAGTGAAATAAATACGAATGAGGTGTTGGATAACATGACTAGAATTTATAATTTTTCAGCAGGTCCTTCGATCCTGCCATTACCAGTATTAGAAAAGGCGCAGAAAGAGTTAGTTAATTATGCGGATTCAGGAATGTCTGTGATGGAGTTAAGCCATCGTTCGAAATTATTTACAGAGATTATCTCGGAAACTGAGAAGTTACTTAGGGATCTGATGGATATTCCGGAAAATTACAAAGTTCTATTTGTCCAAGGCGGAGCATCACAGCAGTTTGCTATGGTACCGATGAATCTCCTTGGCAAAAGTGGAAAAGCGGAGTATGTCAATACGGGGTCCTGGTCGAAGAAGGCGATTAAAGAAGCTAAGAAATATGGAGATATACGTGTCATTGCTTCCTCAGAGGATAACAATTTCACTGATATACCGACAGTCGACAGCAGTATGATGGATTCAGAAGCTGATTATGTCCATATTACGACGAATAATACCATCGAAGGAACCACTTTTCTTGAGATTCCAGATACGGGAGAGGTACCACTTGTAGCGGATATGTCATCAAATATTTTATCGGAAGAAATCGATGTCACTAAATTTGGTCTAATTTATGCTGGAGCGCAAAAAAATATCGGGCCTGCTGGGTTGACCGTCGTTATTATTCGAGAAGATTTAATTGGGGAGCACCAGAAAATTGCCCGGCCATGCTTAATTATAAAACACACAGTGACAGTGGATCGTTGTATAACACTCCGCCGACATTTGGCATTTACATGGCAAGACTTGTTTTTGAATGGATAAAAGAGCTAGGTGGGCTTAAGGAAATGGAAAGTATCAACCGTGAAAAAGCGAAACTATTGTACGATTTCATTGAGGAGTCAGATCTGTTTACTTCTCCTGTAGATAAGGATAGCCGTTCGATTATGAATATTCCTTTTGTAAGCCCGTCTGCGGAATTAGATGCCGACTTTATTAAGGAAGCAGAATCGGAAGGGCTCGAGACGTTGAAAGGCCATCGATCTGTAGGTGGCATGCGTGCCAGCCTTTATAATGCGATGCCAATAGAAGGTGTTCAGGCATTAGTCGCTTTTATGAAGGAATTTGAAAATAATCATAAATAAAAAGGGGAGAAAAAAATGAGCACACTAACGATAGACAAATTGAACACAATAAAAACATTAAATAACATTGCTGAACGTGGCTTAGATGTATTCGACAAGGTGAACTATACAATAGATAATGAAAGTGAGGCTCCTGATGCCATTGTGCTTCGCAGTTATAACATGCATGATATGAAGTTTGACAAAAATCTAAAAGCAATCGCAAGGGCAGGCGCGGGCGTCAATAATATTCCAGTCGAAGATTGTACAGAACGTGGAATTGTCGTGTTTAATACACCTGGTGCGAATGCGAATGCCGTAAAAGAAATTGTATTGACTTCATTAATGGCTTTATCTCGTAACCTTTTTTCCGGGGTGTCCTGGGCAGAGACATTAAAAGGAAAAGGAGAAGAGATTCCGAGTCTTGTAGAAACGGGAAAGAAACAATTTATCGGAAAAGAAATTAAAGGAAAAACACTAGGTGTGATCGGTTTGGGAGCGATCGGATCACTAGTGGCAAATGATGCACTAGACCTCGATATGGATGTCATCGGGTTTGATCCATTTATTTCTGTGAATACAGCCTGGAACCTCTCTCGCAATGTGCAACGTGCTATGTCGATGAAGGAGCTGTTTGCCCATTCTGATTACATTACAGTACACGTTCCGTTAACAAAGGATACAAGCGACATATTCAATAAAGAAACATTTAACATGATGAAACAGGGTGTGAACATTTTAAACTTTTCTCGCGGTGGACTGGTGAACGAAGAAGATATGGCTGCTGCCCTTGAAAGTGGTAAGGTTGGTAAGTATGTAACAGACTTTCCGAATGAAAATGTGTTGGAAATGGAAAATGCCATTCCACTTCCTCATCTTGGTGCTTCCACGAAAGAGTCAGAGGAAAATTGTGCGATTATGGCTGCTCGCCAAGTGGAGGAGTTTCTGGAAACAGGGAACATCAAAAATTCAGTGAATTTCCCGAATGCTTCTCTTCCTTATACAGGGAAGCGTCGTGTGACAGCTTACCATCATAATGTTCCAAACATGGTGGGCCAAATCACATCTGCTTTATCAAATTACAACTTGAATATCGCTGACATGGTGAACAGAAGTCGAGAAGATTATGCCTATACCATGATTGATATTGATAATGAAGTAAACGGCAGTACTATTCCTGACTTAAAAGAGAACATTAATCAGATCGAAGGGATCGTTTCTGTCCGGATTATTTAAAAAAGATAGAGTTAGCCGTATTTCTAAGCTTTACCCATGTGTTTTTCCTGAAATTATGTTTACATCCAACAACCTTCACAGTAGTCGAGAGCTTCTTTGCGAATGACAGCACATATGCTAAAGGGTGGAGGTCCCGAATAAGCCGATCGATCAGCCAGAGCAGAAGCTGAAAGACGGTGCGCTGACTGTGAAGCAGCGTGAGGAGGATTGAAGGCAAACCTCTGAACAGAGCTGATATCCCATGTCGGCACGAGAGCTGGATGACTGTGCAAGAGTGAAATACAAGGTAGCCATAGACAATCAACCTTGGGAGTTGCATTTCATAGTGAGAAGCAGAACAGGTAGGGAAACGAAAAGCAATGACGCCAGGGGAATAACAGATGAAGAAGCGTATACGGCATGTTTGCGTGGCGAAGTTTCCAAGATCCCCATGGTTCATACGTTTTTAAATAACAAATATTCTTAGTACTTGAACTAGTGAATTGTGTATCTGATTACGATGAACGTTTTCTCTAAAAGAGATATATGGGAAGAGCTACATGTGAAGATTCGCACGTGTGCGCTCTGCGAGAGGCGTGGTCAGTAATGACGACGCCTGCTCGGTTTCTTTCATAGCTAGGCCATACATCAGGAAGGTGTATGGTCCTTTTTATCCCTAAAGACCGGGAATACCCGCTATTTAGATGGGAGATGAATCGGTCATCGGTCTTGACCTTGACCTTTCGGCTTGCCATCCTTCTTGAAATAGCCTATACTAATTTTAAGGAGTATGAGAACATATGTACGTAACAAAACGATTCTGGATCAAAACCTGGCCGCTGCTTGTTTTCGGAATGAATGCAATGGATGTTGAAGTAAACGAATTAGGAAAATACGGCAGCCTGATATTACTATAGAGGAATTAAGTCCAGGGGCGTTAAAATCGAGAAAAATTCTTCTTACAGCACGTCTCTTTCCTTGAGTATTTCATACACTTAAGGGGGAGGAGATTATATGGACAACACAGGGCAAGGTAAGACAGCGATATATGTGGTGCTTTTTTTCATGTCGTTGATTATGCACATACAGTTCCCAATATTCACCCCATATGCAGTGGCACTTGGAGCAACAACTTTTTTTATAAGTATTTTATTGAGCGTTTCTTCACTGGCAAATTTATGTGGCAACTTGATAGCAGGGCCTTTTATTGACAAATTCGGCAAGAAACAGTTTATTGTTGTGCCACTTTTCTTGTCGGCGTTCATAATGATAGCACATGGATTTGTTTCAAATCCTGAAAGTTTACTAGTATTACGATTATTTAATGGTTTTGTTCTCGCTTTTTTGACACCTGCTTGTTTTGCGCTATTGTCAGGTTACGCAAAGAACAGCCATCAACAAGGGAAAAACATGGCTGTTAATGGGCTGCTGATTACAGTTGCAAACATTGTTGCTCCTTTAATCGGAGGCTATTTGGTCGAGTATGCAGACTTTAGAGGCACCTATCTTATTATTGGAACGTCTCTGCTTTTTACAGCAGTCACAGCTCTTTTGTACATAAAAGAAATGCAACCGATCGTTCTTCATAAGAAAGGTAAAGGTAAGAAAAGCGGATTGTTGCTAGATAAACAATTGCTGTCAGTTTATTTTGTCGGTTTTGCTTTAATGTATGCGCAAGGAACCCTTATATATGAGCTGCCCTTTTTAGTGATTGAAGAAGGTTTGTCAACCAGTGCAACAGGTAAGTTATTCAGCTTAATGGGTATAGGGACCTTGATCGTTGTATGCATGCTCTGGATTAACAGAATTTCCGCTTTCATCCGCACAGTATTTGGAATGCTGGTCGTGGGGATGTGCTTTTACCAGATGGTGATTCCGGTCATTTCTCTTTCACTAAGTCAGCTATTACTTTTAACCGGGATGGGTTTAGGTGTGTTGTTTCCTGCCATTACGACTTTACTTACAGAAAAAGTTGAAAAAGATGAACACGGAACAGCGTTTGGGATCCTATCTGCTGTTTTCTCTCTAGGAATTGTCGCTAGCTCGCTTGTTGCCGGTGCTGTTAGAGAAGTGATTTCTCCATATTTTATCGCTTTTCTTGTTATGATCATTTCTGTCACTTGTATTGGGTTGTACCATTATAACTTAAACCGTAGGTCCGACTTACAAAGTGTCAGTGAACTGTAAAACATTGGGTATGCTTACCTTATAGTTGCTATATAATTTATAGCGAACGTTACACGATGATTTTTAAGGAGATGACTTGTATCAAATGTTAGGGCAGAGCAAAGAAGCCTAGCACAATACTGTATGTGCTAGGCTCCAGAAATGAAGAGCTTAAGAGGCTTTTCCAGAATCAAATAGCTTGTCCGCCATTTCTTTCTTAAATCCAAATAGGTAGGTTAAGGCAAATCCACCGAGATAAGAAATAAGCAATCCGATAATGTAGGATAGATACTTTCCATCTGCGATCAGTGGAATTAAGGACAACCCAGAAGGGCCAACTGTGATCGCACCAGTGTTGGTTAATGCTAAGAAGGATCCGCCAAAACCAGCGCCTAAACATGCTGTAATAAATGGACGTCCGAGCGGTAGTGAGACCCCATATATTAGTGGTTCACCAATACCTAGGACTCCAACAGGTAGTGCATTAGCGATCGTCTTACGTAACCGTTTATCTTTTGTTTTGAGGTAGATGGCTACGGCTGCTCCTACTTGACCACCGCCTCCCATGGCTAATACAGGAAGTAACGTCGTTGAGCCAACACTTTCAATTAACTCAAGGTGAACAGGAATCAGACCTTGGTGAAGTCCAACAGTAACAAGCGGCAAGAAAGTTGAAGCCAAGACAAATCCTCCAACAATACCCCCAACTTCAAGCATGATATCTACAAGGAACCAAGTAAATCCACTCATAATTAAGCCAGCAATCGGTTGAATAATGACTACAGTAACTAATGTTCCTAATAAAAGTGTAATCAGTGGAGTGAGAAGCAGGTCTAAACTGTCTGGCATGCGACGCCTAACGAACTGTTCAATTTTGACGAAAATGTAAGCAGATAGAATAACGCCCACTAGACCACCAAGTCCTGTACTCACACTTAAATCTAATCCGAATAATTGCAATGTTCCAATATCACTTAATACAGGAGCATAAATAATGAGTCCAGCAATACCACCAAGTACTAGTGTCCCTTTAAATTCTTTTGCTGTGTTTATTCCCACAAAGATACCTAAACTACCAAATAGTAATCCACCAATTGATTTCAATAGATTGTACCAATCAGACTCTAGAATAGCTGGGTTTAGTACACCTGCCTCAGGATTAGCAAGGTTTAAGATTAAGTTCGCAATTCCTAAAATTAAACCGGAAGCCACAAAACCAGGGATGAGAGGTATGAAGATGTTACCAATGTGACGTAACATCTGTTGTACTTTAGTGGTTTGTTTTGCTTTATAGGCTGCTTTAGTGTCAGTGGCTAAATCTAAATCCTCATCATCTTCTTCTGTATCTCCACCATCGACCCCAGTTACATCACCAAATTCAAAGGCGACTTTAGATACTTTCCCAGGGCCAAGGACAATTTGGATAGTTTGATCCTCGATGACGCCCATCACACCATCCAATTGCTCAATTTGTTTTTTATCTACTTTTGAATGGTCTTTTACATTAACGCGAAGTCGAGTTATACAGTTTGCAAAACTAGCTACATTTTCTTTTCTACCCAAGTGTTCGGCTATTTTTATGGCGAGCTCACGGTTGTTCATAAATTATCCCTACCTTTCTATGTCCTAATAGCTTCGCGAACAAATCCATTGGCAGATTGTAAACTTGTTTCTGCTTCTTCCATGCTACATCGCTTTTCAATCATAACGATGGCAACTTTAGGCTTATAGAGCGAATTTTTCAAGTGTTCTTCTGCTTGCTCACGAGTAACGCCAGTCGCTAACGCAATTATGTTTTTCGCTCTGTCTACTAACTTTTGATTTGTTAACTGCATATCCACCATTAAGTTTTCATATACTTTTCCGATTCCGACCATGGCGCCTGTCGAAATCATATTGACGATAAGTTTTTGAGCCGTACCAGACTTCAGGCGGGTCGAACCCGTGATCACTTCAGGACCCACCACGACTTCAATGGCTATATCTGCAAACCGGCTGATCTCTGCTTTTTTGTTGCACGCGACAGAAATGGTGTGTGCGCCTAATTGTTTGGCATACTGTAAACCACCTAATACATATGGGGTGCGGCCACTCGCAGCTAGGCCAATTACCGTATCATTATTTGTTAACTTGAGTTCTTTTAAATCTGTAGCACCGTCTTCTGGTTTGTCTTCAGCTCCTTCAACGGCCTTTATAATCGCGTGATCTCCGCCTGCTATTATGCCACGAACCTTTTCGAACTCTATTCCGAATGTTGGGCGGCACTCTACAGCGTCAAGAATTCCTAATCTTCCACTTGTGCCCGCTCCGATATAAATGAGACGTCCTCCATTGTTAAATGAGTCAACAACAAGACGTATTGCATTTTCAATAGAGTCAATTTCCTTCTCGACAGCTAACGGTACTTGTTGATCCTCCTTGTTCATAACGTGTAAAAATTCTTTTGTACTCATGTCGTCTAGCTTCATTGTATTTTGGTTCCGCGTTTCAGTAGTAAGATGATTGATCATGATTCGTTTCCTCCTTTTTCGTGACCTTGTTGAATAATTTCATGTGTCCCTCTTAAATGGAACTAATCGCTGCATTGGCCAGATCGCAATGTTGTACAGACATTAATACAATCTCTTCGGGATAAAGTAAAATATATTGAGCAACAAGCTTCCCCACTGACTTCACCATGGCCTTGGATTCTTTTAATCGATATGAACCCCCTTGATATATTTACACCTCAATTGAGTATGATTACTTTAAGCGCTTACAAAAAGTATAACGTATTTGAAACAAAAAATCGATTTTAAAACAAAAATAATGAAATTAAATTTTAGATACTGGGATTTTCTTGCTTAATTAAACTTCATTTCTTAACGAAAACCCCTGATAAAAAAATGAGACAGGGAAACCTCTCTTTCGACGTTGTGTGAATAAAATTTGGAGTGACTCTCTTATGGGAAAGAATATCTATACAAAAAAATGAAAAAAGTAGTCATTGAGTTCAATTTATCTGGAAAATATAAAAAAGAGTTTAAGGGACGTTTCGGAATCAAGAAGATCAGATAGTATCGAAGGGGGAAGAGCGTAGTCTTGATCAGCCCATTGGGGAAACAATATACGTAAGGGAAGCGTCCAAACACCCAAATTCACAGTGAACCACTTGCTTCTTAAGCTTTAAAAAACCAATCAAACCAATATCCTGAACGACTCGGCCTTTATAAATCGAGAAATTAATTCAAGTCTATAAAGTAAAATTAATAGCTAGAACATTTATGCACTTTTTGCAATAATGTTCTGGCTATTTTGGGTTTGTGGGACGTTAAAGTGCTGTATAGGCGGCTAGAACCAGGTATTTAAGAATTCGGAGTAGTTATTTTAGAATCCTAGTTCGCTATTTAAGAAACATCGTCTGTTATTTAAGAATCACTGAGGGAAAACTTTACTACAAGTGGTAAAGTAAAACGTTAACAGGCAGTTTATTAACTTCAAAAGTATTTCTTATAGATATGCTCAGCAGTCCTCGTGGCCAAAGCCTGAGTGGTTAAGGTTGGATTTGCACTTCCCAGCCCATTATTTAGGACACTGTTGTCTGCTATAAATAAGCGGTTGACTTGAAATGATTCACAGTTCTGATCGACGACATACCCCATTCTCATGGTGCTCATCATATGGATCATCATCCCATCAGGCCAATCTGAATGGACCACTTTTCTTGCTCCAGCTTGACGGAGAATGGTAGAGGCTATTTTCACTAATTCTCGCTTTTTTCGCAGTGTGTTCGCAGTTGGAGTATAACGTATTGATGGGATGGGGCCATTTTCGTCAGAAGCAGCAGCTGAAACCGAGACGCCGTTCCTCTTATCAACTTCATCATCTGTAGAAATTAAGATATTAAGGGATGATTTATAATCTGCCATGAACTCTATTAAATCTTCTCCCATTACACGACCTTGTTGAATAGAATGTTTTTCCGGCTGTTTCATTGCTGATTTACCTAACGCATAGGTGAAGCTCGCCATTAATCCAGGGCTGGTTCCGATCGTTTGGATAGATCCTAATCCCGGATAATCTAGTCTGGCAGCGGATGTATGGCCGACAAATGGGTTAACCGCAGTACTTCCCAAAATAGAGAGCAGATCTTTTTCGTTAAAAATTCCAGTGATCATATCCATCTGATGATTCACAAGCCCGCGACCTACCCATTCGTTAACAGGCAGAGCGGAGTTAAGCCACAAACGGGGAGTTTCGATTGCACCCGCAGCTGCAACAATACAATCAGCAAATAATTCTTCTCGTTCTCCAGTCCATGTGTTTCTTACTTTCACTCCTATTGCCTTTAGTTTTTCTGCAGAGTGGTTTTCAGTGATGATTTGATAAGAAAATGTATTGGGCCGGACTTCCACATTGCCTGTATGTAAAGCTGAAGGTACATAGCTGACATTTGTGGAACGTTTAGCAATTTTAGCGACAGAGGGGCCGTGCGGACAGCCATTTATACAATGGCCTGCAAGTGTACAGCCTTCCATCCATGACAACTGCTCTTCGGAGTAGGATGGATTAAGAAGTTGTGAATTAGGCGGCAAAATCGCGTTAGGCTGAGGGCGGTATCCTGGAGAGTTAACATCGAGAGTAGCTAGAAGGCTCCAGCCGGCTTTATTCGCTCCAAAGTAAAACAATTCTTCCTTAGACGTAGTGGGGGCGAACTCTACGGGCAGTTCAGCTTCAACTTTTTCGTAATAAGGGATCAGTTCGCGGTAGGATAGCGGCCAGTCATGGTCAATGGCAGAGGGAAAGGCACGGGGCGAATTGGCTAAGTAGTGTTGAGTCGTACCTCCCACGCCTGAATTTTGCCAAATAAATCCTCTTTGTTGATAGGACCTGTTCCAAGGGGGGTGTTCACGATTAGCAGGCCCCAGCGCAGCTTACCTGTAATCTGGTCATTCATATTATTTTCTAATTTATTGTAATTCTCCTTAAACAGGCTGACATCTAAATCATTCGGACAACTACTGGAAACGCCTCCTGGTTCGATGTTTGGATGTGGCCATTTCTTGTTTCCGTACCATGGTCCTGCTTCCAGCACAAGCACATGCAGCCCCAGTTCGCCCAGTTCCTTTGCGATAACTGCTCCGCCGCCACCTGCCCCGATAACAATCACGTCCTGTTTTTGCATATACAAATCACTCCGGTCTTAAGTTTTTTATGGTTAACAAAAAGCCTCTGAAATCCCGATAACCGAACGAAGGTCCGGGATAACCTGTGTAAGCCCAGCTGACTGGGTAGGTACGAAGATGTCTGAAACTCGGTGGGTTGCATCGGGTATCACCATATCCATACCATTCAGAGTAATAGCCGAAATACGTTAATTGATAGATAGAATCGACGGTGATCTGTATGAGTGCAGGATCATTTTTAAAAGGAACTGGAATCATATTGAGAGGAATCTGCAGATTTTGTAAACGGTCCAGGGTGATGCGTCGGTCCTTCCTGGATAACGTTGAAAAAAAGCCCTCGCATGGGAAAACAAGCGAATTGTAGCATTCCTTATATACGTAAAAGGCTGCTAAGTCAAGAGGTTTCGTTTGCTAATGGTGTTGGCAGACTGTCAAAAGACATAATAAGGTATTCCCAAATACACAAGTTCAATCCACCATATTGAAACGTCCAACCAGATGGGTATGTCATGATACTGGATGGAATAAGTGTATCAACTACGGCCTTAAAATTTACTTGAGTAGTGTACGGGCATATAGGGAAATTAGCTGATGGGGTCATGTAACACCTCTTTGTTTATCCATTGAAGGATATAAATGGGGGATTACATTATTTTAGACATCTGGAGCTTAAATATGATGAATGAAATCCTTCTATTTATCTTGAGTGAACAAAGAAGGTCATATCTGTAACCAACTGTAATCATGAAATTAATGATGGTATTATGTAGAAACCACTTGGCATGACAAACGTATCGATTATCACTTGAAAAGCAAGGGCAATGATAACACCTACTACCACAACCGTTGTGATCTATATCTATAGCTTTAGTCAATTTTTACGGGCGCTTTCCTTTTAGAAGGGGAGGGCTCTTTTTTAGGAATCATATCCAAAAAATTTTTTAAATCGTGTAAACTTTTTTAATGGTTATTCGTCTTATAGCGGAAGGGAGGTAGAAATGAATCATTCAGATCTTCTAAAGAACTTAAATACTGAACTGAATTTTATTTATCGGTACCTAAGAAAATTAAATGTTTCTCATGAGGATGCTGAAGACATTGCGCAGGAAACGGCTTATAAGTTTCTTCAATATTTTGATTCAATCAAAACCCCGAAAATTCGAAGTTGGCTAATTCGTGTGGCGTTAAATTTCCATCATGATCAGTATCGCAAGACTAGTAGGGTCAAACTTGATTTGCGGGAAGATCAGGTTAGAACATTATCTAAAGATTTACCAGAGGAAATCCTTTTAAGTTATGAACAACGGTTTGAGATTGAAGATGTATTAGCTAAGCTACAGCCAAGCTACAGAGAATTATTATTACTTAAATACATATCGGAGCTTAAGTACGAGGAGATAGCTGACATGCTTGATATGAAGATAGGTACCGTAAAGACTTCTTCATTTCGAGCTAGAAAACAATTTGCGAAATTGTATGAGGAGGCAAACAGATGAGTGATCACGACAAGAATCGGGAAACAGAAGCTAATAAAGAAGAATTAGATTTTGTTTCTAGCCCGTCCTTACAAAAAGCAGTTAAAAAAGCTAAATGGAAGCAAACCATTAAATTTTTTGTAATTGGATCTTTAAGCACTATTATTATACTTTATGCGCTGTTTTGTGGGGGTCAATATCTACTGCAAAAACGTATTGGGGATCATGATAAGGTGTTGTTTAGCCATATAAATGGAGCGAATGTTTTTTTAAATGGTGGAAGGTATGTGTATGGATTCATGAATCTGAGTGTTGTAAAACATAGTACCGTTAAAAAGCACATTGGTGACCGTGAAATAATTTGGAACAGAAAAGAAATAGAGATTCCTATATTTGGTCAAAAAGGTGTTGTCAATAGTGGACGCTTCACTGAAGTCATCTCATTTAGTGAAAGGTTTAATCGGCGTGTTCATTATAATAATTTTAATGGTGAACGAGAAGTTGACTTTTATTATCCACAATTGGAATATGATTATTTACCAAACGAGTTGGAAATAGCAACATCTTTGGACGAAAATACGTTAGCGGAAGTTGCTTTATCATTTGATCAGCCTTATACACTAAAAGAATTAGAGGATAAAATGGGCAGTGAACATGTTAATTGGATATGGGTCCTCACAACGACTGAAAAGGAATTCGAAAAACTCTCTGAGCCTGACCAGCATTATCGACCTTATACGACCTTGGATGGTCCATCTGCTGATGGTTTCCAAGTTCATGGAGATCTTACATCGGGCGCAAAAAGGTTTTTGGAAATTGTACAACGGTTAAGTGAAGAAGGGAGCTACCAGTCAGCTGCCAAGGAGATAGCGAATGGAATTAATCAGGAATCTTTTCCTAATAGTGATGATATCCGGGTAACGGGGGCAGTTGTTTCCGGAACACCGGAAGAGTTAGAAGGGTTTCAGGATCTCGAGATTGTAAGAGCCTCTACAATTGGAGCGACGACGGATCTTTATTAGGTCCTTTTCAGCAGGTGGATGTTAAGGGAAGTTGATAAAAGTATGTTCAGGAGGGAAACCATGAATGTTTTGAAATCACAATACGACTGGATTCGGTGTACAAGAGAAAAACTATTCCAATATTGTGAAACGATAACAGCAGAAGATTATACGTGTGAACTTGACCAATTCGGCTGGGGGTCGATACGAAATCTGCATCTACATGTTGTGGAATGTTATCAATCCTGGTTAGGTAACTTTGGTTTGCAAAAAAGTCTTACATTGGTAACACCGGAGCAGGTCAGGAATGTGGAAGACATGAGGGGGATTTTTGAAAAAGTAGACCGGCTTGTTTATGAGTTTCTTGAGGAGTTCGAAGGGCAGTGGAGTCTTGGAATAACAGGTCCTGTTCCATGGCAAGAGGAGGAGGAAGAGCTGTCTCCGCTTTGGCTCTATACTCATGTAGTTACTCATGAATTTCATCACAAAGGGCAAATTGTGTCGATGAGCAGGCAATTAGGTTACATACCAGAAGATACTGATCTTATTGAACTGAAAAATAGATGAATGGTTTAAGCCATTTATAGGCCCGGAATGACACGGTTCCCTGTTAAGTTAGCAGGCCGTGTCATTTCCATTTGCCTAAACGTTACTTAACCTGCAACATGGAGCACGAAATGTCGGGCAAGCGGCATAGGACTCTTGTTATTCTAGAAAGGAAGGAGGTCAGCTAATGGATTCGCTAAAGAGTATGAATGAAGCGATCGATTATATCGAAGAACATCTTCTGGACGAGATTAATTTGAAAGAAGTGGCGAGGCGGGCGTATTGTTCTGAATATCATTTTAAGAGAATGTTTTCATTTTTAGCCGGTGTGTCGTTATCGGAATATATACGTCGCCGCCGACTGACACTGGCTGCTTTTGAGCTGAAAAACAGCCAGGAAAAGGTTATCGATCTAGCGATGAAATACGGCTATAACTCGCCGGATTCTTTTACCCGGGCTTTTTGCAATGTTCATGGCCTTACACCATCTGAAGCCAGAAAAAATGGCCATTCTCTTAAAGCTTATCCGCGAATGACCTTTCAATTATCCATTCAAGGAGGAGAAGAAATGAATTATCGAATCGAAGAAAAACAGCCATTTAGGATTGTTGGCAGGCAGAAAAAGGTTCCGATCATTTTTCAGGGAGAGAATCCGGAGATCACAGCGATGTGGAAAACGTTAAGTAAAGAGGCAATTCATAAGCTTAAAGAGTTTTCTAATGTGGAACCTGCCGGATTGATTCAAGCATCGACGAACTTTTCTGAAGGTAGGATGGAGGAAAAAGGCGAGCTTGACCATTATATTGGCGTTGCCACTACGAAGGAAGCACCGGAAAACTTCGATCATCTTGAAGTTCCAGCCTCAACGTGGGCGGTGTTTGAAGCGGCTGGACCGTTCCCTGATACGCTGCAAAACGTATGGGGACGCATTTATTCGGAATGGCTCCCGTCCTCGACTTATGAACAAACAGAGGGGCCTGAAATATTGTGGAACGAGCATATGGATGTAACGTCTCCAACTTTTACAAGTGAAATTTGGATCCCCGTTGTCAAAAAAGAATAGCTGTTGATTTGAAAAAATCCCCATTCCTAGTTCAGGAGGGGATTTTATTTTCCTATTGATCAATTAGTTCAATTCTGTAAGTCCCACGCTCCGTGATTAACGAAAAACGTGTATCGTCAAATTGGTATAAACTCGTGTCCTCGAGCGGTATTTCGTAAAAAGATGACGGGAGCGGCTGAGAGTTGGGAGTTTCTGTTTGAATGGTTCCGCTTCCGTTTAATTGTAAGGCATGCATCGGTTCGTACTCGTCGAGTCGCCTGGTATTGGTTTCATAAGAGATTGAATCCAGTTGCATCAGGGTTTCGTCGTTATCTTCGAGTTCTTGTTTAGTCACCTTAATGGTTTTCCCACTCCATTGCTGCAGTAACTCGTTAAATTCCTCAACGGATAAGTATTCTCGGTTCATCATAATCCCTCCTGCCCTCTAGATTTTCCTAATAGGCTTGGAATCATACGGAAACGGAGAGCTTGGGGACGCCTATGCTTTTGTTTTTTAATTATCAGATAAATTAATTGACGGCAGCTGTGTATAACAGCTACAGTTACCAATAATAAGATTTACTTTTATTCTACTCTAGAACGTGTTCTTTAAAAGGGGAAAGCTTTATGCTGGAAGAAATGACAGAAGGTATCTACAAACTGGTGGTTCAATTTCCGTCAGGGATGCAAGAAGTGAATTGCTATTTGATCGAAGGTGAGCGAGGTTACACCGTCATTGATACAGGCACCTACTCTGAAGAGGCCAAGGCGGGCTGGGAGGAATTGCTGAAATCAGGGGTGGTGATCGAAAAAGTTGTGTTAACTCATACTCACAAGGATCATATCGGGCTTGCGAAGTGGTTTCAGCGGGAGAAAGAGGTTCCTGTCTATACATCGACGATCAGTTACGGTGAAATGAAGAAGCGCTGTGAGACGAATGTCAGGCGTAATATCGATCATTTAGTCAAACGTCACGGTGGACCTGGTGTTCCAGAGGAAATGGCTGATGATTCGTTTATTTACGCTTTTGAACCCAATGGTTTTTTTGAGAAAAACGATAAGATCCAGTTGGGCGACGATATCTATGAGACGATTTGGACGCCGGGTCATGCTTGGGATCATGTTTGTTTCTACAATGAAAAGAAGCAAGTGATGATTATTGGCGATCACTTGTTAAATCATATTTCCCCTGTGATCGGGCTCTGGCTGGGTGAGGAAAGTGATGTCTTACAGGAGTACTATGATTCTTTGGAGCGAATCAAGACGTATCGCGTTCGTGTTGCACTGCCTGGCCATGGGGAGGCGATCGATCATTTAGTTGAACGAGCAGAGGGAGTCAGGGATAGACATGATCAACGACTTCAGGAAGTGTTGGATAAGATTCAAAAACAATGGAAAACAGCCCATGATATTTGTCAGGATGTGTATGGAACATTACATATTATTTTATTCTTAAGTCCATTTATGGCAACGCTCACCCGGTTAATTTATTTAGAAGAGCTTGGAAAAGTGGAGCGGAAAATGCACGATGGGAAAGTGTTGTTCCGAGCATGTTGAACGGGTTTCCTCAGGTTTAAACAGTTCCGAGAGATGAAATCGTCCGTTATGAAGCATTTTAAAGAATGTGTAAGGAATGGGGTTGTCCCAAAAGTGTAAATCACTTTGGGACAACCTCTTTACGTGTAATAGCACCTCAGGTCATCCTTTCATTACCATTTTCAAAGCTGTATTCTTATTAACTTATCTATTGGTATTCAGGTGAGCTTTGATAATGCTTTGTCATAAGCGGCAAGTGTATCCTGTACCTCCTTGTCCCCGTGAACCGTCGCCAAACTGTAGCGATTTAACGGTTTCGTATAAATACCTTCATTTAACAAAAGAAAATCCAACTGTTTTCTCATCGAAAAATTCGCTTGTTGTAATTCACGGTGATTCCATATCTTTTCTTTATCAGTTATGACTACATTGAAAATAGACCCGAGGCCAATTGTTTGCATGGAAATCCCGTGTTTTGCAAACAGCTCGCTGATGCCTTTTTTTAACTGGCGGGTCGTGGTCAGAACATGATCGATCTCTTGTTCAAGTACGTTGATGGTGGCGAGTCCGGCAGCGAGAATGGTTGGGTGCCCGTTGTATGTGCCGCTATGGAACAAAACATCTTTTGCTTGAGATGTTTTACTTTGGCTGGAGTCGAACACATCTGAATTGGAATTCGGGGCACTTGTCATGAGGACATCTTGCTTTCCTCCTACAATCCCTACCGGAAAGCCGCCGCCGATTACTTTTCCTAATGTAGTAAGGTCAGGGCTGATCCCGTAAACGGCCTGAGCACCACCTAGTCCAATGCGAAAACCTGTCTTGACTTCATCAAAAATAAGCAGTATGCCAAGCTCTTCAGTAATCGTGCGGAGTCCTTCCATAAAGAAGTGATCAGCTGGGATAAATCCGCTCTGAATTGGCTCCAGGATCACCGCTGCGATGTCATCTTTCTTCTTACGTAAAATTTCTGCTGTAGCATCAAGGTTGTTGAATGGCAGCACGATGGTGTGTTCCTGATGATACGGATCGACTCCTTTTGATTCGATGACGGAGGTTGGTTCATCCACGGGACCTGCGTTGTCTACAGAAGGATTCACACTTAGCAGAACCTGGTCATATCCTCCATGATAATGGCCTTCAAACTTGGCAATTTTGTGCTTGCCTGTATAAGCATGAGCCATTCGGATGGCCAAAAGGGTAGCTTCAGTTCCCGAGTTTGTATAACGGATCCTCTCCATACTTGGATAATGCTGCCTGATCTTTTTTCCCATTTCTGTTTCAAGTCTGTGAGGTGTTCCGAATAGAAATGTTCCATCGTCTTCCACTTGTGATTGGATAGCATTGACCACTGCCGGAGGACCATGTCCGAGCATTAGGGCTCCATAGGAGAGGAGGTAATCAATATACTTATTCCCGTCGATGTCATATAAGTACGCACCCGCTCCTTGATCCATAATGATGGGGTAGGGGTCAAAGGCTTTGATATTGGCCGTGACTCCACCTGGCATGACTTGTTTAGCCTCTGTCGAGAATTCTTTTGATTGAGGGGTTTTTCTCAAGAATTCGGACAATGCATTGTTTTTTGTTTGATTTAACATATATACACCCCTTTGAGAAATTATAATTTCATAATTTTTTATAATGAAATTTATGTTTCATTTTATACCTTTGAATTGAATTTGTGAATAGTAAATTTCTTTTATATACTATACAAGAAAGTTTTATTTCAAAAATGGAATTGATTAGGAAGGTTGTTCACTAGGTGAGGGATAGGAAATGAGCAGTCGATAAAGTAAACTAGAAATAGAAAAGTTGTACATAGTTGAATGTAAAATATTGGACTGTAGGAAAGGATCTATCATGGAACATAATGTCTATCAGCTCATTGCAGAGAAATTTTCGCTCATGAGTAAATCTCAGAAAAAAATAGCTTCTTACGTATTGGAACATACAAATACCGTTCCTTTCTTCAACGTAGCCAATTTGGCAGCAGAAACTGGAGTAGCTAAGGCAACTGTCGTAAGGTTTGCTGTCTTTCTTGGATATTCTGGCTATCCAGAACTTCAACAAGATATGCAACATTCTGTTAAACAGCAACTTTCAACGACCGAAAGATTAAGGATGTCCTCCCAAATAGTTGAAGGAAAAGACCAGATAATCTACGACATTTTTCATCGTGACCAGGAAAATATTCAATCAACGATGCAACAATTAGATGAAAAATCCTTCTTAAAGGCTGTTGAGGCATTGCTTGAGGCAAAGAATATTTATATTTCTGCCAATCGAAGTGCATCTTCACTGGGTGTTTTTCTTCAATATTATCTCAGCATTATGCTAGGTAATTCGGAAATGGTCAGCACCGTTGAAGATAGTGCAGAACAGTTATATGAACTTGGGGAAAATGATGTGGTTTTTGCTATTAGTTACTCACGCTATACGATGAGTACGATTAATATGGCAGCTTACGCAAAACAGCAGGGAGCCACAACCATTGTGCTCACTGATTCATTACTGTCTCCGCTTATTCCACATGCGGATATTGCACTAACAGCCTCGAGCCAGCTTCCAACGTTTATTGATTCGTTTATTGCCCCACTCAGCTTAATCAATGCGTTAGTGGCAGTAATTGGGAAGGAAAGAATGAGGGAAGTGGAGATGCGTCTTGAGAAGTTCGAAGACATTTGGGACAAGTTAGATATATTTTATAAAAAAGATGATTAAATAAGCAGAAAACTAAAAGTATATGTGGCTCCCAGCCCGCATCATTCTATTGTTTTGAATGATGCGGTTTTTTCTATTTAAAAAATCACCTTCCTTTTTACTCGTTATGAATTTTGACAAATGTAATAATTATGATAATATGAACATGTTCATTAAAAAAACAAGTTCATAAAATAAATATGTTCATAAATGGGAGGAGGTCAACCATGACAAAGGCAGTTGCAAAAAGATTAAAGGCACTTCGCCAGAGGATGTCGAATAAAGGCATCGATGTTGCTCTGTTTTGGGATCCGGACAATCAGTATTATTTGAGCGGGTTCCGTGCGATATCATATTCACGCCCCATTGTTTATCTTGTCTATAAGGATAAGACGCACTATATCATTCCTGAGCTTGAGAGGGATCATGCTAGCCAAATGGCCGAGGTAGACGACTTCTTTATCTATCATGAAAAACTTCAGGATCATGATAAAGATACGAATTATTTACAACCGCTGAATCACATTATGGATGATTTTCCAAAAGAACATGTTCTAGGTGTGGAAATGGATATCGTTCCGGCTTCTGCCTATCAGCGATTGATAGAAAAGGGCTTTGATATCAAGGATGTGGGAGAGGATGTAATAGACTTACGTTCTGTGAAAAACGAGGAGGAAATCTATTGGCTTGAGCAGGCTGGATATTTATCTGACATTGCCTTAGAGGCATCATTCCATCATGTGCGAGCAGGGATGAGCGAACTGGAATTTGATTCATACGGTGATCAGCAGCTGCTAGAAACGGCGTCTGACGAATATCCGGATCTTATAATTGGGTATGAAAATTGGACCTGTTCAGGAATTGAACGCAGCTCGATGCCGCATTTATATTCTAGTACTCGTAGATTTGAGCAGAATGATGTCGTCGTGCACAGCCGTCAAGTATGGATTAACAACTATCGTGCTGAAAATGAACGTACGTTTTTAATTGGAAATCCTACTAAGGAGCAAAAGAAATGTTTAGCCTTAGCTATTGAGGCGCAGCGTGTCGGAATGGAAGCGGTTAAACCTGGTGTAAAAGCAAAGGACGTTGACATTGCTTCTTATAAAGTATTTGAGGAAGCAGGGTATGGCGAATATATCCAGCATCGGACGGGGCATGGGCTAGGATTGTCAGAACATGAAGAGCCATATCTTCGCTTTGATAACGATTTGGTTTTACAAGAAGGGATGTGCTATACGATTGAACCTGGTATATACGTTCCGGGTGCAGGCGGTTTCCGTCACTCTGATACCGTCATTGTGACAAAAGACGGCTGCCGAAGTATTACAACATATCCTAGAGAATTAGAAGATATGTTGTTTCCTAATCATTAGTTAGTAAAAATAAGTAAAAGATCAAATAGAGACTTGGAGGTATGGAAACAACGTTATGAATCCTAAAATTGATAAATCTATTTTTTGGCCATCTATATTATTAGTAGTCGTCGCTACATTTCTATTAGTGGTCTATAGGGATACGGCTGGACCTGTCATAGAAGGAATGATGACTGCCATTACCTATCGCTTAGACTGGGCTTTTGAATTTCTGACGATCGGTTTATTTATTATTTTGATCTGGTTAATGGTAGGTCGATATGGAAGAGTGAAGCTGGGCTCTGTTGATGATAAGCCTGAATTTTCCCGCTTCAGTTGGGGAGGTATGCTTTTTTGTGCCAGCATGGGGACAAGTATTATGTTTTGGTCAATTGTCGAACCTCTCTATTATTATACAGGGCCTCCGTTTGGAATCGAAGGTGGTTCTACTGAAGCGGCAGAATATGCTGTAAGTTATGGATTGTTCCACTGGGGAATTTCCGCATGGGCTCTATATGCCCTGCCTGCTGTCGTTATGGCATACAGCTTTTACGTAAGAAAAGATCCTTCCCTTAAAATCAGTTCAGCTTGCCGGGGCATTTTAGGGAAGCATGCGGACGGTTTATTAGGAAAAATTATCGACATTTTAGTAATTTGGAGTATGATTGGCGGCTTAGGTACTTCTCTGGGGCTCGGTGTTCCGATGGTTTCAGCCGTTATTGGTGACATCTTCGGCATTGAACCAAACCTGACGTTAAACATTATCATTATTATCATATGGACGATTATTTTTAGTTCCAGTGCCTACCTTGGTCTATATAAAGGGATTAGAAAGTTAAGTGACTGGAACGTTTATATGGCGCTTGGCCTCGCGCTGTTTGTCATTATTGTCGGTCCTACACTGTTTATCTTATCCTACTTTACTAACAGTTTTGGACTGATGATGGATAATTTCATGCGAATGAGTCTGTATACGGATCCAATTTCTAAGGGTGGCTTTCCTCAGACATGGACCGTTTTCTACTGGGCCTGGTTTGCAGCAACAGCTCCATTTATCGGAATCTTTGTGGCACGTATTTCAAAAGGCAGAACAATAAGAGAACTTGTATTTAACATATTAATGTGGGGGTCTCTTGGCAGCTGGCTGTATTTTGGAGTATTCGGCGGCTATGCGATGGACCTTGAACTAAGTGGGCAAGTTCCGCTTACTGAAATTCTCACAGAACAAAGTGAACAGGCAGTTATCGTTGCTGTGTTAAATTCCTTACCATTGTCGCTTATTGTGTCGATCTTCTTTGTGATTCTTGGATTTATTTTCTTAGCTACCTCGCTTGACTCAGCAGCTTATGTGATTGCAAGTGTAGCGACAAAAGAATTACATGGAAATGCAGAACCGACACGCTGGCATCGTCTATTGTGGGGCATCTTACTGTCTGCTCTAGCGATCAGCCTAACCGTCGTCGGCGGTCTTGGAGTCATTCAAACTTCCTCTGTGTTAGTGTCTGTGCCCGTTTTAATTATGTATGTTTTGTTATCGATGTCTCTGATAAAATGGTTGAAACAGAACGACCACAACCACGTTTATGTGAAAAGTCATAAGCGTTAAGGGAGAAGATGGGTGTTGAAATTGTATGACACTGGAAACTCCATTACAATAGTCTTAACTTTGTTTGTAAGGAAGTGGATTTGATGAGCGCGGGAAGAAAAGAAATCCAACGGGCAAGAATGTGGCGTTATTTTTTAGATGCAGCAACAGACGTCATCGAGAATGAAGGCATTGATAATGTTACGATTCGAAAAATTGCCGATAAAGCAGGTTATACGAGTTCGACGGCTTACAACTATTTTCAGGATCTCTCACACTTGAAATTTTTTGCGGCGATGCGATTTACCAAAGATTATATTGAAGATTTACCTCATTATATGGAGAAGGGAAATAATACAGTAGAAAAATGGTTGTATGCGTGGGAGTGTTTTTGTAAATATTCTTTTGAACAGCCGCAAATTTATTCGGTGATTTTTATTAATAATCTGGGTTCTATCCCAGAAGATCTTTTAGAGAACTATTATAAGGTCTATCAAAATGACTTAATCGGATTGCCTGAACAAATTCAGTCGATCGTGATGGAGCATACACTCTCTACGCGAAGTGCTTTATATATCCAAGATGCTGTAGAAGAAGGGTTTATTGAACAAAAGGATATCGAGTTTATTGCGGATACGACGTTATTGCTTTGGAAAGGAATGATGACCACGGTCATGAATCAGCGTAGGAATTATTCAGTTGACGAGGCGATTGATCGCACGCTGGATTATATCTATGAAAGTGTCATGAGGGTCGTTTCACCTGAAAAACGCAAGGAGATTGCTTTTCATCCAGTTAGAAATAACAGGTCGTAAATCATAGGGTTGTCCCATGGCTTGAGGGACACCTTTTAGATATGAACCTAGAGGCGAATAGAAAGGTTGACAAAAAATTGGTATTTAATATAAAAGATTCTGAACAACGTAAAGTAAAAACAGAGTTTCCTAGAGAAACGAAAAAGGTAGACCACGTCTGGATTCCAATGTCTGATGGAGCAAAATTGGCCGCAACGATATGGCTGCCAAAGGACGCCGAAGAGAGTCCAGTCCCCGCCATTTTAGAGTATATCCCTTATCGTAAAAATGATTTTACCGCCATTCGTGATTCAGCCAGGCATCCATATTTTTCCGGACATGGCTACGCAAGTATTCGTGTTGATATCAGGGGGTCCGGTGATTCAGACGGGATATTATTAGACGAATATTTGAAACAAGAACAAGATGATGCGCTAGAAGTGCTGGATTGGATAACGGAACAGCCATGGTCAACTGGATCTGTCGGAATGATCGGTAAGTCATGGGGAGGGTTTAGCGGTCTGCAAGTGGCAGCTAGGAATCACCCGGCTCTCAAAACGATTATCACCCTGTGTTCAACAGATGATCGTTATGCAGATGATGTCCATTACAGAGGCGGGAATATTTTATCCTCTGATATGTTGTGGTGGGCGTCCACGATGTTTGCTTATAACGCGAGACCACAAGATCCGAATGTTGTCGGTGATAGCTGGAAGGAGAACTGGCTGGATCGTTTGGAAAATACGCCTCCATTTGTGGAAGAGTGGATGAGACATCAGCGAAGAGACGCGTATTGGAAACATGGCTCGATTTGTGAAGATTATTCTAATATTCAAATACCCGTATTTGCTGTAAGCGGCTGGCAAGATGGGTACACAAATGCCGTGTTTAGATTGCTTGAAAATCTGCCGAATGAAAGCAAAGGGCTGGTTGGACCATGGGCCCATGAATATCCTGAAGTCGCCATACCTGAACCTGCTATTGGATTTCTCCAGGAATGTGTGCGGTGGTGGGATCAATGGTTAAAAGGAAAAGATACAGGGATTATGGAAGAGCCCAAATTGATCTCCTGGATTCAGGATAGTGAATTACCTGCCGTCAATTACCCGGAAAGACCCGGCAAATGGGTAGCGGATCATACATGGCCATCTAAACATGTTAAAGAAACACCTCTTTGGCTGACCGAAGGAAAATTAACGAATAAAGTAATGGATTCAGAGGAATTTGTTCTTCCAAGTGTCCAGCAGCATGGATTTTACGCAGGGGTCTTTTGTCCGTTTGGCCAGCCGGGTGATTTGCCATCTGACCAACGTTTAGAAAATGGAAAAGCTGTTGTATTCACATCAGAACCATTTGAGGAAACGACAGAACTGCTCGGCCACCCTATGTTTCATGCTGAAGTTTCATCAGATCAAGAACAAGCCCTGTTGGCTGTACGATTGTGCGATAAAGCCCCAACAGGTGAATCGACATTAATTAGTTGGGGAATGTTGAATCTCACGCATAGAAACTCTCATGAATTTCCTGAGCCATTGAAGCTTGGTGAAAAATACAACATTTCTGTTCAATTAGATGCCTTAGGACAGCAGATACCAAAAGGCCACCGATTGGAAGTGGCGTTATCACCAACCTATTGGCCGCAAGCCTGGCCATCTCCTAAACCGGTTACGTTAACCGTGTACTCAGGCAAAGATACTTTTCTTGAGCTGCCTGTGAGAACGCCTCAAAGTGAGGATGATTCTTGGGGTAATTTTGATGTGCCTGAGACAGCGAAGGTTATGGATAAGGAAGTCGTTCGAACAGAAAACAGGACACGACATCTGGCCCATGACATGATCAATGGGGTATGGAAGCTTGAGGACTTCTCTGATGAAGGGGAAAGGAAATTACCTAGCAATGGTTTGCAATATGGCAGTATCAATATAAACACTTATAGCATTAAAGAGAATGACCCGCTGTCTGCCCGTGCAAGTTGTGAATGGGAATTAACGGTCGGCAGAGATGACTGGCGAACGAAATTGAAATGCCTTAGTGAAATGAGCAGTGATGAAAATCATTTCTATTTAACCAACACGATGACAGCTTTTGAGAATGATAAGGAAATCTTTAAGAAAACGTGGAAAACGGACATTCCAAGAGATTTTGTATAGTATAAGAGCGAAGAGGGGTCTAGTTTATACGATGCAATAAGGTTTGGTGTTAGATGATTGGCGCGGTTTCTCAACAAAAGAAGCCGCGTCATTTTTTTTGAAGAATAATAGTGAGTGCTCTGCTTTATGTTAATTTGGCTAAGCATTGTATATTGTTGTATCCTAAAAAGGGTAAAGCTGTTTATTTAATTCCTCAGCAATAGCCTTGGGATCTAGCATCGTAATAATGATTGTAATCATGATATCAAATGTTTTTTTCAATGAAATGACTCCTTTTCATGAGCTTTGATCACATTGTATAAGCAAACTAGATAAACAACTATGGAATAATCTTAAGGGGATCTTACATCACTGTAAGGTGCTCTTGAAGTGTTTATACGAAAGGAAGACAGGTATGCCGAGCATTATGGTTGTAGAAGATAATCATGAATTAAGAGCCCTATTAACGGACTATTTATCCAAATATGGTTATCAGTGTAAAGCTATTGAGAATTTTCAGGATGTCTTAACAGAATTCCAGGAGACTCAACCTGATCTCGTTTTACTCGATATCAATTTACCGGCTTTTGATGGATTTTATTGGTGCAGGCAAATAAGAAGGCATTCAAAATGCCCGATCATTTTTATATCGGCCCGAGAAGGAACGATGGACCAGGTGATGGCCATTGAAAATGGAGCGGATGATTATATAACAAAGCCGTTTTCCTTTGAAATTGTTACGGCGAAGGTAAAAAGTCAGCTCCGCCGAACGATGGGCGAGTATGCTTTCAAACAGGAGGAGAAGGCGATTGAATTTGAAGGGTTGACCTATTACCCCGAGAAATTGGAGCTTGAATTTAATGGCCAGACTTGTGAGCTGTCCAAAAAGGAAGCAGCCATGATAGAGGTTCTATTGGAGCGGGGAGATAAGATCACGAGCCGTGATCGATTGATGGAAAAAATGTGGGATACAGATATGTTTGTTGATGAGAATACACTAAACGTGTACATATCAAGACTTCGTAAGCTGCTGAAAGATATGGGAATTGTAGATGCCATTGAAACGGTTCGTGGTGCTGGCTACCGAATAAAAAATACGTGGGATGGATAAACATGAAACTATTTTTACGGAGTCACTCGGCTTTAGGTTTAACCGTTATAGCGCAAGGCGTGTTTACATGGATCTATTTATGGTTTCTCGGATTTCAAGGCTGGGAGCATGTGCTTTACGTGATTTTGATGCAAGGCCTGTTTATCTTCGGCTACCTTTCCTATCGCTGGATGGAGGAGTATAAACTATATAATTGGATTGAATCTGAAGAGGATGGAACGAGAGTAATTCCAAGCTTAGGCAACAGTTTTTTCTCAAAAGCACTGCAACAAAGAATACGTGCTGGGAAGGAAGCAGCTGATAGGAAGATTATTGAAAGTGAGGCGGCTGTTAAAGAAAGAGCCACCTTTATGAATCAATGGGTCCATCAAATGAAAACACCCATCTCTGTCATTCAGTTAATGATTAAAGATTATGATGACCCTGTGTTTCAGGATATTCGGAAAGAGATCTTCCGTCTTGAAGAAGGGTTAAAAACCGTGCTTTATTCATCAAGGTTATCTTTGTTTGAAAAAGATTATTTTATTGAGTCTTTTGCGATTCAGCCATTTATGCAAAATCTTATTAAAGAAAATAAACGGCTGTTTTTCCAGTTTGGGGTGTATCCGAATATCGTGATGGAACAGGAAGAGTTGTCGATTACTTCTGATCAAAAGTGGCTCAAGTTCGTGATCGAGCAACTCCTATCAAATGCCGTCAAGTATTCCACTGAAAAATCGGATAAGCTGGATATTAAGGTTGAGAAACAAAGCGATCATGTGAGGTTAACGATCACGGACCATGGAATTGGCATCCCTGATCAGGATCGAAGAAGGGTATTCGAACCTTATTTTACAGGTGTAAACGGAAGGAAGTATCATGAGTCAACTGGCATGGGGCTGTATCTTGTCAAAGAAATTCTAAGTAAGTTGTCCCACGAATTTTCGATGGAAACGAAAGTGGATGAAGGAACGTCCTTTTGCATTTATTTTGAAGTGTGAAGGAACCATAGGATGAAGGCCTTGCTGTTGGTACAGGAAGGCTTTTTGTTGTTTAACGTAACTATACAATCAAAGGTTACGTTGAATTTGGCCACATCCATCTCCAGTGTACAAGACACACGAGACTAGTCATCACCTCCGCGGCCCCACAGGGAGTCTCGCGGTATCCCCCGCGGTATCCCAGACCCTATTACTTTAATAAGAAGAATGAAACCATCATTCAAAAACGTCAGGGAGCTTCTGTAAATAGCTCTGTACTATTTATTTGAGCGATCCTTCCAGCCACCTAAAATAAATCGGTTGTCGATTGGTTCCGAAGTAAATCTTATGGTAAAGGGGTGGAGCGAACCGTTTCCCGGATCCCCCTTATACACACTAAAGTCTCGGAATCGAGTCATCCAGATTTCTGTCCGATTGTGGAAGGTCTTCAGTCAGTTTCCGTATAGAACGTTATACTAAAGAAAGCAGTTTTTTTGAGATAAAGAACTTGATTTCTAATAGAACAATAGGGGACGCCCTGCGCTTTTGTTCTTTCTTACAAAAGTGTAAGGTCCATGTAAGGCTATGCTATCGTAAAGATCCTACATTCTTTTTACAATAAAGACACAGTCATTCAAGGAGGTTTCAATAAATGGAACATGTGCTTAAAGTGAATCAGCTTAACAAAATTTATGACGGGAAAAATCCGTTTCAAGCCTTAACCAATATAACCCTGGACGTAGAACCGGGGAGTTTGTCGGAGTGATGGGACCATCAGGGTCAGGTAAGACAACATTTTTAAATCTTATTTCAACCATTGACCGCCCAACGTCAGGAGAGGTGATCATCAACGGTCAGCAGCCGCATCAATTAAAAAAAGAAAAGCTGGCCAAGTTCAGAAGGCGTGAATTGGGATTCGTTTTTCAAGATTTTAATTTGCTCGATACACTGACGCTAGAAGAAAACATTATGCTGCCCTTAGTGTTGGAGAAGGAGAAACCTTCCGTTATGGAAGAAAAATTAAGTATGATCGCTAAAAAACTTGAGATTGACAAGATCTTAAAAAAGAGGACGTTCGAAGTATCAGGAGGACAAATGCAGCGTGCCGCCATTGCGAGGGCAATTATTCATAATCCGGCCTTGCTGCTTGCGGATGAACCGACAGGAAATTTAGACTCAAAATCTTCTAAAGCCGTTTTGGAAGCGATGCTGGATATTAATCGACGAGAGCAAACAACGATGTTCATGGTGACACATGATCCGTTGGCCGCAAGCTACTGCCACCGTGTCGTATTTATTAAAGATGGTGAGCTATACAATGAAATATATATGGGAGATAACAGGAAGGTGTTCTTCCAGCAAATTATCGATGTCTTATCGATGCTTGGAGGGAATGCTGATGAACTTTTATCAACTCGCGATTAAAAATGTTACTCGGAATTTGCGTGCTTACTTGGCTTTTTATTTGAGTAGTTCGTTTGCTGTGATGATCTTTTACCTGTTTGCCATGTTTATCTTTCATCCAGCTTTAGAAGAGGGTTATATGAACAATATTGCTCAGAAGGGCATGGCAGCAGCCGAATGGATTATTTTTGTCTTTTCGATTTTATTTGTTCTCTATTCTGTTAGCGCCTTTTTGCATACACGAAAACGAGAGTTTGGAGTGTTGACGATAACAGGAACATCACCACGGCAGTTACGAGTTTTATTAACGGTTGAAAATATGCTGATTGGCCTTTCCTCCATCGTTTCGGGAATTGCTGGTGGAACAATTTTAGCTAAGTTGTTCTTTGCAGCGGGCGGGTATGTCCTTGATATGGAGCCGTTATCATTATATTTCCCGGGAAAAGCGATGGGGCTCACAGCTGCCGTTTTCTTGTTACTCTTTTTCATCATTTCTCAATTCATTCTTTTCTTTATAAAATCTGAGAAAACTGTTGCTCTGTTGAAAGGAGCGAAGACGCCTAAAGGGGAACCGAAGCCGTCCATATTGTTGTCTATCATCGCGTTAGGATTCTTAAGTACAGGTTATGGCATGGCTTTAACAGCTGAAATAAATTTGCCGAACGCGGTGATTATTTTGATCACAACTGTGATTGGCACGTTTTTCTTTTTTAGTCAATTGAGCATTTGGATAGTAAAGCTTTTGAAAAAGAATAAACGCTTTTACTTAAAAGGCTTTCATCTCTTATCTATTTCCGATTTAACCTATCGTTTAAAAGACAATGCGAGATTGTTTTTTATTGTCAGCATTGTCTCAGCGGTAGCTTTTACGGCAACTGGAGTTTTGACCGTTTATCAAACAAATCTGCATGCGGAACGTACCCAATATGAAATCGAATATCTCTCTTCACCTGATAATGAGGAAGAGGCGGCACACATCGATTCGATTGAAAAAAGTCTGAAGGAAAATGGTTTTGCTTTTACAACCGATGAAATCGAGACGATCGAGGCACGGTATGAAAAAGAAGATGGATCAGCACCGCCCGTATTAATTTTCTCTCAGGAGCAATTTTCAACACTGCAGCCTTCTGTTCAAGAAGAATCAATCGAGGCTGGCCAGGCTATTTTTTACAAGGATAACCGTGGGGTTTTGAGCAAAGAGGATATCCCTGCAAACCTGGATTTTATGGACACATCCAGTTCGATTGAGGTGAAAAAGGTCGAGTCCTCCGTGTTATCAATTTCCAGCACGATGGTCGTGAATGAGGAAACGTTTCAGAAATTAAGGACATCACTCGAGCCTTCCACACTATATGGATATAATTATCAAAATTGGAAGGACAGTGTGGCGATTACTCAACAATTAAAGCGTCAATTGTTCGGTGATTATTCAAACATCAATTTTGACTTTTCTGCTAAGGCCGTTACGTATTTTATAACCGTACAGCTTCCCAGTCTAAGCTTATTTATCGGTTTATTTGTAGCGATTGTTTTCTTCTTAGCAGCAGGCAGTTTCTTGTACTTCCGTTTGTTTACGGATTTAGAAGCGGAACGCGAAAAGTACAAAGCCTTATCTAAAATTGGGTTAACTGAACGTGAGATGAAGCGAAGTGCCACATGGCAATTAGGGATTTTATTTTTTATGCCTTTTCTCGTGGCTACTGTTCATACAGGGTTTGCCTTAATGGTGTTAGAGAGGGAAGGCTTCTTCAATGTTTTCGCTCCATCTGTTATGACGATCCTTGGATTTCTAGTCTTACAGATTGTCTATTTTATCGTGGTTCGATTTAGTTATATAAAAAAATTAACGGCATCCATCACGGATTAGAAGGGGAGAGAAAATGAAAAAATTAATAGGAATAGTGGTCTTGTTGGCCATTTTGGTTGGGGGATTTATGGCATTGCCAAATGAAGTAACAGATCGCTTGAATCCACTCGTTCCGAAAGAAGAGGTTTTTGTACAAATTAATGAACCTGGAAACCCGAAAAACCCTGGCGGATATGATTATACACTAACTGGTTTTAACGCAGATGGAGAAAAACGAGAAGTAACCTTTTATGCAGGGAAGGAGCTTCGAAAGGACGCCTTTTTAAAAGTGTACGTCAAGGGAAGTTATGTGGAAACGTGGGAGGAAGTTCAGCCAGTCGCATTACCTGTGAAAGCCCGGGAGAAAATTTCGAAGTAAATCATGACAAAAACAACCTCCTGATGTGAGGTTGTTTTTCGTTCATTTATAAGCTCTGATTATTTTCATTTCTTTCGCTGTTTTTTAATAACAACACCGTCTTACGTACATAAACAAATGCCAAACACCCGAATCCGATCACAAGTAGACCGCACAGCACCACCCATGCCCCATTCAGTAACTGGGGGACAAATAGAGTGAGGAGCGTTAACAATATTGCTGCGATCATGAAGGCGGATAACAATCGGACGACCATAAGGATCCCTCCAAGCCTTGATAAACTGAATATATTATAACGCTTCTGGGGTGTTTTGTCGAAGCGGAAGGAAGAATTACTATGCTCTCAAGAGGCAGGTACTCGATCACATAAATCTTTTTAAAAGGTGGTTTAAGTTTCCTGTATACATCTAAAGGCTTATTGCATATAATAGGAACAAATGTTCGTGGTAAGGTGAGGGAAATGGATTATTCAGTTTATCCTAGGAATGATGTCTTATGTATTGATATGAGATCTTTTTATGCAAGTATAGAGTGTGTGAAGCGTAGTCAGGATCCGCAGACGGCGTTACTAGCGGTGGTCGGGGATACAAGCAGGCGTGGCAGCATAGTGCTAGCGGCCTCACCTTCTCTTAAGAAGAAATATGGCATCAGCAATGTTAGTCGATTTTTTGAACTGCCTGATGATCCTGATCTTATTATCGCCCCGGCACATATGAGAGATTATTTAGAAGTTTCGGTCGAGATCTCAAAAATGATCAAGAATTTCGTACCCGAAGAAGCGATACACATTTACTCAGTAGACGAATTATGGGTAACGGTCAACGGCTTGAAAAAGCTTTATGGCTCTCCAGATGATATTGCCAAAATGATTCAGTCCCGGATACGTGAGCAGTTTGGAATTGAATGTGTCATAGGCATCGGTGATAACAAGTTTTTGGCTAAAGTAGTTATGGATATTCATGCGAAGAAAGCGAGTAACGGGATCGCAGAATGTCGCTATGAGGATGTCGAAGAAATGTTATGGCCTTGCAATATCCATGATATATGGGGGATCGGTTCACGGATGACGAGGAATTTAAATCGTATGGGCATTTTAAATTTGGGACAGCTCGCACGCCATCCTTTGAAATATCTCAAAAAAAATTACGGTATCATGGGCGAGCAATTATATTGGCATGCCTGGGGCGTTGATCTAAGCCCCGTATATGGGGATTTTGTCAAGACGGAACAAAAATCGTATGGTCATGGGATCACACTATTGAGGGATTATCAAAAAGAGGAGATCTTTGCTTGCCTTCTGGACTTATGCGAGGAAGCTTGTCGGCGGGCGCGTCATGATGGCAAAGAAGGCCGGACCGTCCATTTAGGAATAGGCTATTCAACAGAAACAGGTGGAGGGTTCAGTCGGTCGATGTCTGTTCAGACTCCTACGAATGTTACCATGGATGTTTACAATATCTGTTTGCGTTTATTCCATCGGTTTTATAATGGGGAAAGTAAAATACGTCGGGCGTCCGTTGCGCTCACAGGATTAGGTGAGGAAATGGATGTTCAATTGAGTTTATTTGATGATCGCCCAAGAAGGAAAGATATAGGAGTTGTGATGGACAAAATTCGTGACCAGTATGGTTCGACGGCCTTGCTTAGGGCAAGCAGCTATACTAGTGGCGGAATTACCCTGGAGCGCAGCAAAAAAATTGGCGGTCACTATGCATAAAGGGGTGAATAGCATGGAGGGATTACTCAGTCGTTCGGTTGAACAAAAGCAGAAGCTAGAAATAATTTACTTGGCCACAGACGGTCAAATCTCATAAAGGATCATTAGAGTGCTTGACATCAGGGATAAGGAAATACTTGCTTATTGTTATTCACGGGGAAAGGTCAGAACGTTTCGAAAGGTAAATATCTTGTCCGTTGCAGCTGTAGGAAAACAATTGGGGCATAGGAATGAAATCATTCATTATAAACGTCGCAAAATTTTCCCTTATAGAGGATGTTCAAAAAGTCACAAATGATAAACATCGCATTTCTTCGTTGCTCGGTTTTTCCGGTCCCCAGTATGAAAAGGCATCCGCTGTGGTCCTCAAAACTTTCGCGCCTCGAGCTTCTTGCGACGCACAAGGAACGTGCTCGTGTCGACGTTTTCATTCGTCAACTTTTTGAACACACACTTATAGAACTTGATATGATGTACAAGAGAACATACTTTTCAGAATTACAGATTTGCCGCTGCCCGGCGCTTTCGATAAAATGGAAGTAATCAAGAGGACAGAGGTGTGCCAATGGCTTATAAACAAATCAAGACACGTAAAATATATGAAGAAGTGGCAGATGAATTATTAAATATGATCAAAATAGGCGATTTGAAGTCAGGAGATAAGCTTAATTCCGTTCAGCAGCTAGCGGAAGACTTTAGCGTAGGCAGATCGGCTATTCGTGAAGCATTAAGTGCCTTACGGGCAAAAGGAATTGTGGAAATGCGGCAGGGTGAGGGTACTTATATCCGTGAGTTTGATCCAAAAGTGCTTACGACATCCATAGCAAGTGCCACGATTCTAATGAGTGAAAAAGACATCCAAGATTTATTGGAAATTAGAAGGATCTTGGAACTAGGGAGTGTCAGCTCTGCAGTAGAGAACGCAATGGAGTCGGACATTAAGGCAATGGAGAAGGCACTTTCAGATATGCATAACGCCAGGGGGGATGAAGAGCTTGGGGAGAAAGCGGATCTGCGGTTTCATATGGCCATTGCAGAAGCTTCCCACAATCGCTTTCTGATTGATTTAATGGACAGTGTATCAGAAACGATGGTGGAAGCTATGTTTGAGACAAGACGCATTTGGTTGTATTCCCAGCAGAGGACGTTAGAGAAGATCTATCAACAGCATAATCAAATTTTTGAAGCCATTCAGTCAAGAGAATCGGCTAAAGCGCAAGAGTTAATGTTAAATCATTTGGCAGAAGTTGAACATACACTTCTTAAATACATCCCTCCCAAATAAAGAGACCTCCTTTAGTTGACATTACCCATAATAATCGCAGATGAGAGCTCCTAAAATGCTTAGTAAGGGGCTCTTTTTTCGCATTTTTAAAAGTCCGCCAGCTCACCATACTAATTTACTAGATTTCCTAACTATGCTAATTCCAACTTGCAAAGTGAAAGCGCTTTATATTACAATGATGAATATTCAACAGGTCATCTGATGACCATATCTATAAAAAGGGGGTTAACCTATGAGTATTGGGTATCTTGTACTGATTGCGCTCATACCAATACTATCAGTCTTTCTATTTTTAGTTATTCTGCGTTGGCCGGCAAAATGGGCCATGCCAATCTCTCTAGTTATTACTATAATCACAGCAAGTTTCATATGGAAGGTACCTGCAAATCAAGTTAGTGCTTCTGCAATAAAAGGCATGTTTACTGCTCTAGAAGTGGGCTTAATTGTATTTGGAGCTTTGTTACTTTTGAATACATTGAAAGAAAGCGGGGCTATTTATACGATCCGGTCGGGATTCACGGATATAACGGCAGATAGGCGGATTCAAGCGATCATAATTTGCTGGTTATTTGGATCATTTCTAGAAGGTGCAGCCGGCTGGGGGAGTCCAGCAACTATAGTCGCTCCATTACTTGTTGCCATCGGTTTCCCGGCACTAGGGGCAGTAATGGTAGCTCTCATGCTTCAGTCCACACCTGTTTCTTATGGGGCCATTGGGACACCGATATTAATAGGCGTGAACACAGGTTTGAAAGATTCAGAAATGGTTAATCAACATGTAAGTGAAGCGGGTATTGGTTTTATGGATTACATTGTCCAAATAGGTGGCCAGGTAGCAATTTTTCACGGAATAGTGGGAATCTTTATCCCCCTGTTTATTTCAGCTATGTTAACTCGTTTCTTTGGTAAAAATAAATCTATTAAAGAAGGCCTAGCTGTCTGGAAGTTTGCCCTGTTTGCGGGGGTCGCCTTTACCATTCCTTATGCAGTTGTTGCCAATTTACTTGGACCTGAATTTCCTTCATTAATCGGTGGTTTAGTTGGAATGGCTATTGTTATTCCAGCCGCTAAAAAAGGAGTCTTTATGCCAAAACAGGTGTGGGGCTTTGATAAGAAGGAAAATTGGGAAACTGATTGGGTAGGAAATCTAAAAATAAAAGAAGAGGAACCACAGCAGAAAGTCAGCACATTTGGCGCTTGGTTTCCCTATTTGCTGGTAGCTATTCTGCTGGTCATTACACGATTACCTTCCTTACCGTTTAGTAGTTGGTTGAAAGCTTGGGATATATCCTTGCCACAACTATTTGGAACTGGTATTACTGTATCTACACAACCATTAAATATTCCCGGCGTCGTATTTATTGTGGTATCTATTATAGCCGCCTTCCTATACAGGATGAAAGGATCTGAATACGGTATCGCAGTGAAGGACTCCTTTAAAACGGTCCTTAGTGCCATGGTGGCCCTTATATTCACAGTTCCTTTAGTGCAAATATTCATTAATTCAGATGTGAATGCGGCTGGCTTCAACAGTATGCCTTTAGTGTTAGCAGAGGGAATATCAGAGTTATTTGGAGACTATTACCCACTTGTCGCTCCTCTAATTGGTGCAATTGGTGCTTTTGTTGCAGGGAGTAATACGATAAGCAATATGATGTTTTCGTTGTTCCAATTTGGTGTGGGAGATTCCATTGGGGTTTCTCCAGGGACAATTGTTTCCCTTCAGGCTGTTGGTGGCGCAGCTGGGAATATGATTTGTGTACATAATGTAGTTGCTGCCTCGGCAGCTGCTGGATTAATGGGGAAAGAAGGCAGATTGATTCGAAGGTTGCTAATACCAATGTTTTTCTATGTAAGCTTTGCTGGGACTCTAGGATACGTCTACCTTAATGGCTTTGGCTTTAATGTAGGTACTTTTCTCCTGATAATTGTGGGAGGCTTAATAGCTGCTGCTATTGGAAAAGGAATGCACTTTAACAAAAACTCTAAAGATTTAGATATATCGGCTTAAGTACGTAAAATGTAAACGTTAGTGTGATCTAAAGGAAGAAGGGGATGCAGCATGAAAGTTTCATTATTTATTACATGTCTCGGTGATTTATTTTATGTGAATGCAGGGAAGGCAAGCGTAGAGCTACTAGAAAGACTAGGCTGTGAGGTTGATTTTCCAGAAACGCAAACGTGCTGTGGACAGCCAGCCTACAATAGCGGCTATCATGGGAATACAAAAGCAGCAGCTAAAAATATGATTAAAACGTTTGCACATTCGGACTATGTCGTCAGTCCTTCAGGGTCTTGTGCCTATATGTTCCATGAGTACGAAGAATTATTTGAAGGAGAACCAGAGTGGCGAGAAAAGGCAAAATCATTAAAAAAGAAAACGTTTGAGCTGACACAATTTTTGACAGAAGTTCTACAAGTAGAGGATGTTGGTGCTGAATTTAATGGTAAGGCCACCTATCACACATCGTGTCATATGACTCGTCTCCTTGGAGTAAAAGAAGCACCACTTAAGCTGTTGAGTCGTGTGAAAGGGTTGGAGCTTGAGGAGCTGCCGAACCGACAGGATTGCTGTGGATTCGGAGGAACATTTTCCGTGAAAATGGCAGCCATTTCAGAGCAAATGGTTGATGAAAAGATTAACCACATTGAAGAAACCGATGCCGATCTGTTAATTGGAGCGGATGGCGGCTGCTTAATGCAAATCGATGGCCGTCTGAAGCGAAAGAATAAGCCGGTAAAAGTAATGCATATAGCAGAAATTTTAAACAGTCGAGGTGAATCATAATGCCGATGCACGTAGGTGATAAGAATTTTTCAAATCGAATAGAAAAAGGTCTGGGTGACGATTTCATGCGTGGGGCTGTTCGGTCGGCCCAGGGGAGATTGCAGTCCAAACAGTTAAATGCGGCTGAAGAATTGGGTGATTGGGAAGAATGGCGGAGTCACGGACAGGAAATTCGCCAGCACACGATGGAAAATTTGGATTATTATTTGCAGCAGTTGAGTGAAAAGATAGCTGAGCTTGGCGGGCATGTCTATTTTGCCGAAACGGCAGAAGATGCCAACAACTATGTGCAAGGGGTCGTCAACGAAAAAGAAGCAAAAAAAGTCGTCAAGTCTAAATCGATGGTAACCGAAGAGATATCGTTAAATGAGGCATTGGAAGCAGAAGGGTGCGAGGTGGTTGAGTCGGACTTGGGAGAATATATCTTACAGCTTGACGAAAATGACCCACCATCACATATTGTCGCGCCGGCTTTGCATAAAAATAAGGAGCAAATCCGTGATGTTTTTAGAGATCGAAAGGGATATGACCAAACGGAAAAACCAGAAGAACTTACCTTATTCGCAAGAGAGCAGTTGAGAAAGGAGTTTTTATCGGCGGATATCGGAATAACAGGCTGTAACTTTGCTGTTGCTGAGTCGGGATCATTTGCCCTTGTCACGAATGAGGGAAACGCTCGGATGGTATCGACTCTGCCTGATACCCAAATTACAGTCATGGGGATGGAGCGGATCGTCCCAACCTGGGAAGAACTTGATGTGATGGTAAGTCTATTAACAAGAGCGGCTGTGGGTCAAAAACTAACAAGTTATGTTACCGCATTAACAGGCCCAAAAGGGGAAGAGGACGCAGACGGTCCAGAAGAATTTCATCTAGTCATCGTGGACAACGGCCGTTCCAAAATTTTAGGTACGGAATTCCAAGAATCTTTACACTGTATTCGTTGTGCTGCATGTGTTAATGTCTGCCCTGTTTATCGTCATGTAGGAGGTCATGCTTATGGTTCGATTTATCCGGGTCCTATAGGTGCCGTGCTTACTCCGTTACTTGGGGGATACGAAGATTATAAGGAATTACCCTATGCTTCCTCATTATGCGGTGCTTGCACAGATGTCTGTCCAGTGAAGATCCCTCTTCATGAGCAGTTGATTATGCATCGGAAAAATATCGTAGAAGAAGAGAATAAAACAGACTTTGGAGAGAGGTTGGCGATGAAGGGATTCAGCATGGGAACAGGTTCTTCTTCATTATACCGTTTGGGCACGAAATTAGCTCCTCTGCTCGTTACTCCTTTTGTAAAAGAAAAGAAGATCTCTAAAGGGCCCGGGCCGCTTAAAGCTTGGACAAACGTTCGAGAATTTCCTGCCCCGCAAAGAGAAAGATTCAGAGATTGGTATAAAAATCGGGAGAAAGGAGGGAAAAACAAATGACCAAAGGTACGATTCAAAATAAGGATATGTTTTTAAACAATATCGCAAGCAGGCTTGGTCGTGAACGGAAGAAGGCGGGTGTGACCAAGCCTGCGTGGAAGCACCAACCTCAATGGAGCGTACTTCAGGATAAGACTGAAGATGAACTTGTTGACGTTCTTGAACAGCAGTGCGGTGACATTCATACAGACTTTGTTCGAACGGATAGGAGTGGACTAGGAGAAGAGATTACGAAGGTGATGGAAAAATATCATCTTCGTTCGGCGGTTACCTGGGATGATCCACGTTTTGATACATTTGCATTGCGAAATAATCTGGAGGAGCTTCAAACCAACCGGGACATTGATGTGTTTACATGGGATGCACGGAACGGGGAGGAAAGTATAAGAAGAGCAGAGCAAGCCGACGTTGGAATTACGTTTAGTGACGCTACGCTGGCAGAGTCAGGCACCGTGGTGTTATTCAGTGACACTGGCAAAGGCCGTTCTGTCAGTTTGCTTCCTTCGACATATGTAGCTATTATCCCGAAAAGCACCATTGTACCAAGAATGTCGCAGGTTACAAGGGAGATTCATCAACGGATTGAAGGTGGGGAGCAGGTAGCCTCCTGTGTCAACTTCATTACCGGACCTAGTAACAGCGCTGACATAGAGATGAACAACGTCTATGGGGTGCACGGGCCGATACAAGCAACCTACATTGTGGTAGAGGATCAGTAATTATACATCTCACAATAAGAAAGAAGGCAAACCATTGTGTATGCAAGGTTTGCCTTCTATTTTTATGGGAAAAGACGCCATTTCATTTTTCGGAGTTTATGTTACAGCTTAAAGCACTAAGATCATTACTTTATAATAAATCCCTCTGCCATTGATATAAATTCACGGACACTGAAAGGTAAGTACTTGTTCTTCTTCCATACCATCGCTAATTCTAGGTTTATATTAGAGTTAGTTAATGGAATAGCTTTAATTTCTGGATTAGTAATCTTATGACAAATCCTACTTGGCAATAACGCAATCCCTAACTTTGCCTCTACCATTTCGATCATGAAGTCTTTTTGGGAGCTGTGACAGACGACTTTGGGCTCGAACCCGTTCTTGGCACACTCTTCCATAATCCGGTCATACAGGGTAAAGTCCTCTCGATATAAAATAAAAGGCTCTTTTTCTAATTTTGATAGATCGATTGATTTTTGTTCGGCTAAAGGGTTTTCGTTGTGGACAATAAGCATTAAAGGGTCTTTTATAACCCTGATTAATTCAAAGTTTTCTTTTTTAATAGGGATGTTGCAAATCAAACCAATATTCAATGATCCATCTTCTACTCCGCGCTTAATCTCCTTTGAACCTACCTCTGTTAAGTTGATTTCGACTAAGGGATACTCTTCTTTATAACGGCTGATAAGATTAGAGAAAAAAGCAGCTCCAATAATGGGAGGTATTCCTATTTTAATTTCTCCTTTTTTTAAATCCATAATATCTGTGAGCTCTGATGTTAAGTTAGAAAAGGCCTCAAGGACATCCTTAGCATTGGCTAAGACCGCTTTCCCAGCATCGGTTAATTCTAAATGCTTGGATCGATAAAACAGTGACACATCTAATTCCTCTTCTAAATTTTTGATTACTTTGCTTATGGAAGGTTGGGAAACGTGTAATGTAGACGCAGCCTTAGTAAAGCTCAAATGTCTAGCCACTTCAGAGAAATATTCTAAATGTCGAATATCCATGGTACCCCTCCTGTTTAGTTGTTGTCTGAAAAGTTAATTATAACCAAATAGAATAAGTGGCATTCTAAATATGTATTTCTGATATCTTGGTTTTTATTATAGTATAAGAGATGAAGGACGGATAGATGTAGTTCAAGACTTGCGCGACAATTTTGTAAGGGGTTTCAGTTGTCGGTGAATCGCAGGAATTTTAATAAGTTTAACACCTGCAGAAACTTCTCTAGAATTAAATCCTATCATTAAAAATATTCATTTGAAGGAGGAATTTACTTATGAAAGAATACGTACAGGTTGGTAATCTTCAAGTGTCCCCCGTATTATATGAATTTATTAATTCAGAGGCCATACCAGGAAGCGGGCTGACAGGTGAGCAGTTTTGGCATGAGTTAGGAGCTATCATACAAGATCTTGCACCTAAAAACAAGCAGTTGTTAGCCAAACGTGATGAGTTACAGAACAAAATAAATGAATGGCATAGAGAACATAAGCAAAACTTTAATCATGAAACTTATAAGTCGTTTTTGCAGCAAATTAACTATTTAGAGCCTCCTGCAGAAGGTGTCCAAATCACTACTGAACATGTAGATGAAGAAATTGCACATCAGGCAGGCCCTCAATTAGTGGTCCCAGTGAACAATGCTCGTTACGCGATCAACGCAGCAAATGCCCGCTGGGGAAGTCTTTATGATGCTCTTTACGGAACAGATGTGATCAGTGAAGAGAATGGAGCGGAAATCGGTGGATCTTACAACGCCATTCGGGGAGAAAGAGTCATTGCTTATGCTAAAGAGTTTCTTGATCAATCTGTGCCTTTAGAACAAGGGTCTCATAAAGATGTAGAAGCCTATTCAGTTATAAGTGGCAAATTGTCTGCGGCTTTAGAAAACGGAGCAGACGTTGGACTAAGTGATCATTCTCAGTTAGCCGGTTATACCAGTCAGCCCGAAAACCCCGATGCTCTGTTGTTTAAAAATAACGGAATACATTTTGAAATTCAAATTGACCCGCAAGATTCGATTGGAAAAACAGATAAGGCTGGGGTAAAAGATATTCTCGTCGAATCAGCTTTGACAACAATTATGGATTGTGAGGACTCCGTAGCCGCGGTTGATGCTGAGGATAAAGTACTCGTATATAGAAACTTGCTTGGTTTATTTAAAGGAGATTTATCTGCAACGATTACAAAAGGAGATAGAACTTTTACTAGAACATTGAATCCAGATCGCACGTATTCCTCCCCGGAAGGTGAAGAATATACGTTGTCTGGACGCTCGCTTATGTTTGTTCGCAACGTCGGTCATTTAATGACAACGGAAGCCGTGCTTGATCAGGATGGCCAAGAGGTTCCTGAAGGGATATTAGACACGGTCATAACAGGATTAGTCGGCAAGCACGATGTGTTAGGGAATGGCCAGCATCAAAATTCTACTCAGGGCTCAGTATATATCGTTAAACCAAAAATGCATGGTTCAGAGGAAGTCGCGTTTGCCAATGAGCTCTTTAATCGTACAGAAGACTTGCTGGGATTACAGCGTTATACCCTGAAAATTGGGGTTATGGATGAAGAGCGCCGAACCACTTTAAACTTAAAAGCTGCGATTAATGAAGTGAAAGAGCGAATTGTTTTTATTAATACAGGTTTCTTAGATCGAACTGGAGATGAAATTCACACCTCCATGGAAGCGGATGGACCAATGATCCGTAAAAATGACATGAAATCATCGAAGTGGCTTCAAGGCTACGAAAAGTCGAATGTAAAAGTAGGACTGGAAAGCGGCTTACAGGGCAGGGCTCAAATTGGTAAGGGGATGTGGGCGATGCCTAATATGATGGATGCCATGATGAAACAGAAAGGCGGTCATCTTGAAGCTGGCGCCAATACAGCCTGGGTGCCATCACCGACGGCAGCTACCTTGCACGCTTTACATTACCATCAGGTTGACGTTAGAGAGATCCAAAATAGCTTGTCCCAATCCTTAAGTGATCAGCAAGATGATATTCTAGAAATTCCGTTAGTCACTAATCCACAATGGAGTTCTGAAGAAATTCAAGAAGAACTGGATAACAATGCACAAGGAATTTTAGGATATGTTGTACGCTGGGTAGAGCAGGGTGTCGGTTGCTCTACGGTACCGGATATTAATAATATCGGGCTAATGGAAGACCGTGCCACCCTGAGAATCTCCAGTCAGCATATTGCTAATTGGCTTCACCACGGAGTTTGTACGAATGATCAGGTAATAGAAACATTACAGCGTATGGCTAAGGTAGTAGATGAACAAAATGCCTCTGATCCTGATTATAGGAACATGTCTACAGACTATGATAACTCTGTAGCCTTTCAAGCTGCTTGTGATTTAGTGTTTAAAGGATTAGACCAGCCAAGCGGATACACGGAGCCAATTCTGCACCGTCGACGTCTTGAAGCTAAAAGTCGTGTTCACGCTAAATAATGATAGGGAGGGTCACTTAACTCGAATAGAGTTAGTGGTCCTCTTAACCTAACGTATAGGATGCCGTACATATCTATTTTTTTAAATATAGTTTTTCGAATATTTAAACAAATTGTCGTTTTATAATGCTGCTTACGCACATCTTCATAAAGGCTTTCATAGGAGGCTATGGTAATGGAGTTAAAAGAATTATTGGATGAAACAGTCATCCCGAATAAAACGTTCGGCAATAATGGTTTATCTGTTGTGATACCAAAAAGTGAACAAGAGATTTCACAAGTACTAAAACTTGCTCATGAAGAAGGGAAAAAAGTTTCCATCATTAGTGGAGGGACTAAGCGGGGGTACGGGGGGTTAATTGAGGAATACGACTATTTACTTTCTTTGGCGAACTATAAAGGGATCGTTGAACATACTGTTGGTGATATGACGGTCACTGTAAGGCCTGGTACGACAATTGATGAATTGAAAAATTATCTTAAAGAGCACAATCAAATGGTTTCTATAGACCCAAACTGGCCTAAGGATTCTACAATCGGAGGAGTAATTGCAGCCAATGAAAGTGGACCCAAAAGGTTAAAGTACGGTTCCGCACGAGACTTGGTTATTGGGCTGCGCATTGTTTATCCGGATGGGAGTATCATTCGCACCGGCGGGAAAGTTGTAAAAAATGTCGCCGGCTATGATATGAATAAACTTTTTATTGGTTCAATGGGGACGTTAGGAGTCATTTCTGAAATAACATTGAAGTTACGTCCGACACCAAAGTATGAAAGCCTAGTGATTCTTTCTATGCAAAAGGATAGGCTTGAAGAATTAAGGTCATTTATTGTGGAGATCCAGGATTCTATGATAGAACCAGCTTCATTGGAGCTGCTAAATCCTGCACTATCGAATAAGTTACTTAATAGAAATGGATATCATCTATTAATCTCGTTTGAAGATGTTGAGCGTTCTGTTCATTATCAAGAAGACTGGGTGGAGCGTCACAAACCTAATGAAGCTAAGACCGAACATTTAACAGTAGAGGCGTCTAGAGAGTTTTGGAAGGAGTTCTCTTCGCTGGCCCCTAATGGCCTGCAAGACCAGGATGTTGAGGAATATGTTGAGGCGGTTCTTAAAATAGCGAGTAAAAACTTACTTGTGCTCGATATTATTGAGGAAACTGAAAGAATTCAGGAAAAATATCATGTGGAAATAGAGGCTCATGGGGGCGTGGGTCATGGAATAAGTCACCTCATTCTGAAAGGTGCTGAATCTAGTGTTAAGTCTTCGATATCTGATATACAGGACTTTACAAAACTGCAAAGTGGCTATGTAACCATCAAACACCTTCCACTTAAACTCAGATCTGAGTTAAGTGTGTGGGGAGAAACTCCTTCTTATTTCTTCCTGCTCCAAGGTATTAAGGCTAAAGTAGATCCCAATAATACCTTGAACTATAAGCGATTCATAGGGGGAATATAAGATGTTGGTAGAAAAAGTGAAAAATAATGAACCGGCTTGTTCGACCATCAGTTTAAGTAACTATTTCCCAGAGGATCACCCTGATGAGAATAAATGGGCAGATTGTGTCCACTGTGGGATGTGCTTGGAATCTTGTCCAACATATTTAGAAACGGGTCAGGAGCAGCACTCTCCAAGAGGACGTGTCCATTTAATTAAATCGGTTGCAGAGGGAAAGATTGGATTGAATGAACAATTCATGGATCCCGTTTTCCAATGTCTTGATTGTCGTGCTTGTACAACGGCTTGTCCGGCAGATGTAGACGTAGGAGGACTTATTGAAGAAGCAAGAGGGCAAGTCCGGCAAGCCATACCTCTGAAAGGGGTGAAAGGGGTTGTCAGCAAGTTTTTCTTGCAAGGTTTATTTCCACATAAAAACCGTTTGAATACGATTAGTGGACTTTTGAAATTTTATCAAACGAGTGGTCTTCAAAAAACTGTCCGTAAAACTGGGGCCATCCGCGTGATGCCTAATCACCTTGCTGAAATGGAATCGATCATGCCAGAAATAAAGAAATCGGTACAAAACAGATACAAGGATGTTGAAGTAATCCCTGCCAAAGGTGAGACAAAATCAAGAGTAGCCATGCTAACGGGATGTATTATGGATGTTATGTTCAGCGACATCAACCAGGCAACGATTAATGTTTTGACTCATAATGGCAGCGAAGTAGCCTTGCCTAAGAAACAGACTTGTTGTGGTGCACTGCATGTTCATGCAGGGGATCGTGATACGGGTAAAAAGCTAGCTAAGCAAAATATTGAAGCCTTCGGAGATGCAGATAAAGTCGTTGTCAATGCGGCTGGATGCGGATGTGCTTTAAAAGAGTATCCTGAATTGTTCAAGGATGATCCTGAATGGAAAGAGAAAGCGGAAGTATTTTCGACCAAGGTAGAGGATGTTTCTAAATACTTATTTGATAGCGGCTACGAAAAGCCAATGAGTACATTGAACAAAAGAATCACCTACCATGATGCTTGTCATTTAGCTCATGGTCAGGGGGTTCGTCATGAGCCACGTCAGCTTATTAATGATATACCTGGAGTAGAGTACATCGAACAGCCACATGCAGATGCATGTTGTGGCAGTGCAGGAATCTACAATATTACCAATCCTGAAATGGCAGGAGCCGTGTTAGAAAGAAAGATGGAAAATGTCCCTGAAGATGTCGAAATGATCTCGATGGGTAACCCAGGATGCATGTTGCAAATGGCCTTAGGTGTCCAAAAATACGGTAGGAAAGCAGAGATTGTTCATACAGTTCAACTGCTCGACTGGGCCTATCAGAAAGATCAAGAGAACGGCTATGCAAAAAATGAGAATGAAATGTTATCTGCTAGAGAGGGGTGAACTTATTGTTCTTAATAAATAAAAAAAAGAAGACTAGTGGTGATAAGCATATTGATCAACTTGCAAATATTGTAGGTGAAAAAGAAATTCTTTATAAAAAAGAAGATCTTTTATCTTATGACTGTGATGGATTTGTGATTGAAAAAGCTCTCCCAAAAGCAGTCGTCTTTCCAAAAAACACAGAGGAGGTTGCCTCTTTAGTTAAGTATTGTTCCGCAAGTCAGCTTCCGTTTCTGGCAAGAGGTGCCGGCACTGGTCTAAGCGGAGGAGCCACACCTTTAAATAAAGAAGTGATTATCAGCTTAGTAAAGATGAAAAAGTTGATTAGTGTAGATTATGAGAACAGGCAGGCCGTTGTTCAGCCAGGATTCGTGAATTTAAAATTGACAAACTCGATTTCTGACAAGGGTTACTATTATGCACCGGATCCATCAAGTCAATATGTGTGTACAATCGGTGGGAATGTTGCCGAAAATGCTGGAGGAGCCCATTGCTTAAAATATGGCGTAACTACCAACCACATAGTAGGACTTGAAGTAGTGCTTCCAAATGGTGAAATCATTGAGATTAGCGAAAATGGGGTCCCTGACAGTCCAGGTTATGATTTACTTGGGCTACTAACAGGTTCTGAAGGTACACTTGGAATTGTTACAAAGATCACGGTGCGTATTTTAAAAAGCCCGCAAGGTAAGCAAACCGTGCTCGCCTATTTTGACGATATTGAGGACGGAAGTCACGCTGTTTCAGATATTGTTTCTGCAGGTATCGTTCCCGCTGCACTTGAGATGATGGATAAAGTTGCCATTGAAGGCGTAGAAGCAGGCTCTTTTCCGGTAGGTCATCCTAAGGATATCGAAGCATTGCTACTTATTGAAGTCGATGGGATCAGTGCTGGTATAGATGAGCAAATTGAAGAGATATTAAAGGTTTGTCACAAGAGGAATGTTAGAGAGGTAAAAGTAGCACAAAGTGAGGAGGAGAGAGGTGCCTGGTGGGCTAATCGAAAAACAGGGTTTGGAGCGATGGGTGCCATATCACCAGATTATCTAGTGCAGGATGGGGTGATCCCGAGGAGTACATTACCTAAAGTATTAAGCAATATTTCGGAAATCAGTAAAGAGTATGGGTTGAGAATTGCTAACATTTTTCATGCCGGGGATGGTAATCTTCACCCTTTAATATTATTTGATGCAAGGGTTCCAGGTGAAACGGAGAAAGCCTTGAAAGCTGGAACTGCCTGTTTGAAAGCCTGTGCTGATGTTGGAGGCTCTATTACGGGGGAACATGGTGTGGGCATCGAAAAGAAAGAAGAAATGAGATTTATTTTCTCCGATGAAGAATTAGAGGCACAAACCCGGGTAAGAGAAGTGTTTAACCCGGGAAACCTGCTGAACCAAGGAAAGTTGTTCCCTACACCAAGCCGTTGTATGGATGTAAAAAAAATAGTGAAAGACACGGTGGCCCATTAGCCAAAGGAATAAAATGTGAGGGGTGAAAGGATGAAATTTGCAAGATTTAATTATAATCATTCAGAACATTATGGGGTTGTCACTGAAGAGGGGATAAAGGCTGTCAAAGGAGATATTTTTGCTGGGTGGGAATTTACAGAGGATACCTTTTCATTGGATGAGGTTGAACTCTTAGCACCGGTCCTCCCAAGTAAAGTCATTGGAATAGGAGCCAACTACGTGGGGCGTAGGGAGGATCTTCCTGAATCCGTACCAGACCTTCCCGTATTCTTTCTCAAGCCTGATTCCTCTGTCATAGGTCCGGAAAAGGAAGTGATCATACCACACTCCATCGATGAAATAAAGTTTGAATCTGAGTTAGCGGTTGTTATTGGTAAGGAGGCAAGTAACCTTTCTAAAGACGAGGTCCTTGATCATGTTTTCGGATACACGATAGGAAATGATATCACTGCCCCGCAATTTTTTCATGATGATGGCCATTGGACAGTAGGGAAGTCCTTTGATACGTTTACGCCGCTTGGTCCAGTAATCGAAACAGAGCTTGATCCCCTAAAAATCAATGTGAAAGCTGACATCAATGGAGTAGAAAAACAAAACAGTTCTACAGAGCATATGATTGTGCCATTGAAGGAAATGGTTGCTTATCTGTCTACTGTAATGACTTTAAACCCAGGAGATGTCATTTTAACGGGCAGTCCACTAGGGGCACATCTTATCAAAGCTGGTGATGTAATGGAATGTAAGATTGATGAAATCGGTACTTTAAAGAATACGCCAGTCAGAGCGCAATCTCTAATAAATTCTTAATCAAATATAGTCTTATTAAGTCTCTTGTTTATCTGCATGAATTACTATAAATAAATACTGTTATAAAAAAGCATAGCGCCACCTTACACGCTATGCCTTTTTACAATATGTTGCCGGTCAGACTGTTTTCAAAGAATCTAATACATATAAAGCACTTACTCACACAATGAAAATAGCTCCGGCAGTGTATTGGAGATAGAATCCATTAGGAGGGAAATATTAAATGAGTACAGGTGTATTAGCTTTATTATCCATATTACCGATAGTAGCTGTAGGGATCTTTCTCGTAGGCCTTAAATGGCCAGCTAGTAAGGCCATGCCAATTTCCTACATTGTCGCCGTTTTATTAGCCCTGTTTGTATGGCAAGTGCCAGGTGCAGTTGTAGCTGCAGCCTCTATAAATGGACTAGTCGTAGCAGCCACACTCCTATTTATTATTTTCGGTGCCATTCTATTATTAAATACTTTGCAAGAGAGTGGTGGGATTAAGACAATTCGTAAAGGCTTTACAGATATTTCTCCTGATAGACGAATTCAAGTAATTATTATTGCATGGCTTTTTGGATCCTTTATAGAAGGGTCAGCTGGTTTCGGTACACCTGCTGCTGTAGCTGTTCCTTTGCTTGTCGGCTTAGGGTTTCCGGCAATGGCTGCTGTAGTCGCGGGGATGGTTATTCAAAGTACACCTGTTTCATTTGGAGCGGTAGGAACTCCGATACTTGTTGGTGTTCAGTCAGGTTTGGCAGCAGATGCAGGCATTACGGACAATTTTCTAACATTGGTGACGATGATTGGTGGCAGGGTAGCTATTGTTCACGCCATTGTTGGAACACTGGTACCCCTATTTGTTGTCGCCTTAATGACAAGATTTTTTGGTAAAAACAAATCATTCAGTGAAGGCATAGAAGTATGGAAGTTTGCCCTATTTGCGGCCTTCTCCATGACCATTCCTTACGTTATTGTCGCCAATCTATTAGGACCAGAATTTCCATCTATGATCGGTGGATTAGTAGGGTTGGTCATTGTGGTGTCAGCCGCTAGAAAAGGCTTTTTAATGCCGCCAAAAGGGGAACATTGGGACTTTGAAGAAAAGTCAGAGTGGGACCCCGAATGGACAGGGAGTGTAGAAATAAAGGATATCTCTCATAAAAGTGGGAATATGCCGATGGTTCGAGCATGGACCCCATACATCTTAGTTGGAGTGTTTTTAGTTTTAACTAGATTGGAAGCGCTGCCATTTCTTGAATTGGTTAAAGCATGGACGGTTTCTCTCCCTAATATTTTTGGAACAGATATTTCAGCTAGTTTTCAGCCGCTTTATTCACCTGGATCTGTTTTTATTCTCGTTTCACTCCTAACGTTCTTTATTCATCAAATGGATGTTACCCCGTATAAACGTGCTTGGTCGCATTCTGCTAAAACAATGATTGCTGCTTCAACAGCGTTAGTATTCACCGTTCCGATGGTTCAAGTTTTTCTTAATTCAGAGGGGGGAGCTGCCGGCTTTGAAGGGATGCCTATTGAATTGGCAAACGGAGTTGCAGCGTTAACAGCGGACTTCTGGCCGCTGTTTTCCCCATTAGTCGGCGGAGTAGGAGCATTTATAGCTGGAAGTAATACAATTAGTAACATGATGTTCTCCCTGTTCCAGTATGATGTGGGTGCACAAATTGGTGTGGATGCCTCCTGGATTGTTGCTTTACAAGCGGTCGGAGGGGCAGCGGGAAACATGATTTGTGTTCATAATGTCGTTGCTGCATCTGCTGTAGTAGGTTTAGTTGGAAAAGAAGGGGATGTCATCAGAAAAACCCTTATCCCATTTGTTTATTATGTAACGATGGCAGGGGCACTCGGTTATTCTATTGTATGGACAGCTGAGAAAGGGTTGTTTAATGTTGGTACGGTCATTGTATCGGCAATAGGTATCCTTGCGATCTATATCATTGCTACAAATCGCAAGCGAAATAACTTAATACCTGTTGAGAAACCATTCAAGTCTGCAAAGTGACATATTGAAAAAGGCATTGTAGAAGGGCGCTGATTATATCAGCGCCCTTGTTAGTTATCTTAATAAGTTTGTATAAAAAGGCCATCATCTTCCAGCCACTCAGCTAAAAAAACTGCTTTGTAATCAGAAAAACCTTTGGATAGGAGCTGTGATTTTAACCAGGCTTCATCGAAACCTAAGTCTTTCAGTTCATCCAATAACACTTCACCGTCTCGTATAAGAGTGAAAGGAACATAGACGGGTTTGAGGGGAAGGTTGAAATCTTCCTGAGTCGTTTTTTGGTACTTTGTCTTTTTCAGGATGCTGATCGATCCGTTCGCTTCTAAATAACAAAAAGCAACTTCTCGAATCGAAAAGGTTTCACTTTGTCTAAGCAAGCTTTGCAGCTGATTGATATTCATTCGATTCTTTCTTAATTCCTCTCGATCAACAATTCCATTTTTAATAAGTGCAGATGGTTTCCCTTCAAAAATACCTCGAAACAGGAGAAATTTTTGACCAAGATATTCAACTGCAAACAGTAAAACGGTCCATAACATCATAGAATATGTGATATAAAAGACACCGATTTTGTGATCGTATAACGCGTTTCCTAGTAATTCTCCTAATACGATAGAGGCAATAAAAGTGAAGGGGGTAATTTGATTAATGATTTTCTTTCCAACAAATTTAATGATGATAAAAAGCAGGAAGAAACCAACGATAAGTTCAAAGGTTAGATAGATGACTTTCATTTATATACTCCAATCTAATATACGATAACATCCTATTCCTTCCCCAATACTGTTCCATATAATACAAATCCCTTACATAACGTTAACTTTCTCCTAAAGTGTCAGAAGCTTCACGAGATCAGCACTAGCAGGAGAATGGTATAAAACTCATGTAGTTGGTCAACAATTCTATTATGTGAGGGAGGGTTGTCTATGTTTTTTCGATCACCTAAAAGAAAAAAGCAAAATAATCAGGGCCAAGAAAATTTTACCACTGGATTATATAACAGCCTTGAACTAAACATCGAGAATATTAAGAAAATCTTGGATCAACCAGATGATCTTGTTACAAGGAAATTTGCCATCGGCGAAAACGGCCATACATGCGCTATTGTTTATATAGATGGGTTAACAGATACAAAGGTAATTAATGATGAAATTATGAAAAATCTTCAAATTGAACTAGAGGAAGTTGATAAATCGTCGGTGCAGTCAGATGCGGCTTTACTTGATAAGTTATCTCGACAATTTATTTCAATCAGCAACGTAAAAAAGGTCAAAACATTGGATGATTTATCTCTAGCTATTCTTTCTGGGGACACCGCTCTCTTCGTAGATGGAATAGACCAATTATTACTTATAGATACGAAGAATTGGAAAAGCAGAAACATTGAAGAGCCAGTAAGCGAGGGAACAATTCGTGGACCTAGGGACGGCTTTACAGAAAACATTCGTACCAATACGATGCTACTCCGTCGGCGAATTCGTGACGCAAACTTACGATTTAAATCGTATCAAATTGGACGACGATCAAGGAAAAGTTTAATAGTCTCTTACATTGATGGTGTTGTTCATCCGAATTTGTTAAAAGAGGTCAACAGAAGACTTGAGACAATTGATGTAGATGATGCCCCAGAGTCTGGCTACATCGAACAATGGATTGAGGATAACTTCTTATCGCCTTTTCCTCAGATGCAAAATACAGAGCGGCCAGATAAAGTAGCTGCAGCACTGACAGAAGGGAAAATTGCAATCATATTAGATGGAACTCCCTTTGTCTTGATTGCTCCTGCCACTTTTGGGTCTATGATGCATTCACCCGAAGATTATTATGAACGCTGGATGATTGGAAGTCTTTTGCGTGTCTTGAGGTATTTTGCAGCCTTTCTTGCCGTTTTCTTACCTGCTTTATATATCGCACTCGTTTCCTACCACCCGGGGTTAATCCCATCTAAATTGGCATTTTCGATTGCAGCGACACGAGAGGGGCTTCCTTTTCCTGCAGTGATCGAGGCTTTATTGATGGAAATTACCATGGAGCTCTTACGGGAGGCTGGTATCCGCTTGCCTAAACCGATTGGACAAACCATTGGGATTGTAGGTGGACTCGTAATTGGAGAGGCAGCTGTATCCGCTGGGATCGTAAGCCCAGTTATGGTAATTATTGTGGCCGTTACAGCAATCGCTTCCTTCTCTTTACCTAGCTATAGTTTTGCGATTTCGATTCGGATGTTGCGTTTCGGCTTTATGATTGCGGCGGCTTTCTTTGGTCTCTATGGGATTATTCTTGCGTACATCATGGTCAATATTCATATTGTCAACTTAAAAAGTTTCGGGATTCCTTATTCTACTCCCTTTGCTCCAGCATTTAAGGGGGATTGGAAAGACCTGGTCTTACGCGTTCCGATTACTATGATGAACAGAAGGCCTAAGTTCCTGCAGACAGAGGACGAAAAACGCATCGACAAGGAGGACAAATCATGAATTCATTTGAATACGCAGATGAGGAGATTGGCGGTAATGAAGTTGGATTTGTTATCCCCTCTGTTGTGATTGGTGCTGGAGTTCTTTCACTTCCTCGTGTCTTATCAGGAGTCACAGATAATGCAGATGGCTGGGTCACAATCCTCTTAGGGGGAGGGCTTGCGGTCTTTTTCACTTGGTTAGTCGCTACACTGGCTGCCCGCTTCCCAAAGCAAACTTTTTTTGACTATAGTTCCTTACTAATTTCAAAACCGCTTGCTTTTATCACCACAGCATCTATGGCCTTCTATTTTCTGTTATTTGCTGCTTATGAAATACGATTCGTCGCTACTCTATCCCAAGAATATTTATTCGCATCGACACCTAAAGAAGTATTATCGTTTGTTTTTCTTCTTGTAGTCACGTATGCAGTTGCAGGATCCAGAGCGGCGTTGTTCCGTTTACATCAGTTGTTTTTACCGATCATGATTGGCATTTTAATTATTGTGCTGTTAATGACGATTCCACTGATTGATGTAAACCATCTTATGCCTATCTTCAAAACAAATTGGACGGGATACGTGAACGGAACAAAATCTACTCTCTTGTCTTTTATGGGGTGGGGAGTTCTGTTATTCTACACTAGTTTAATGAATCAGCCTAAAAAGGCACCGAAAGCCGGAATGATCGGTATGCTTGTTCCAGTCATCTTATATATAATTCTTTATATAGCAGCCATTGGGGTGCTTTCAAATGACGTAGCCGCTAACCTCACATACCCTACAAACGAATTAGCAAAGGTGGTTGAGGTTCCGGGGGGCTTTTTTGAACGGCTGGAAATAGTCTTCTTTACTATATGGGTGATGTCCCTCTTTACAACATCAATCGTTTTTTTTGATGTCTCCGTTATGGCTTTAAACTCTCTTTTTAAGAACGTGAAAAAAATCACCTTCATTCTTATATTAGCGCCTGTAATTTACTTGGTTAGTATGATACCACAAGGTCGATTACACGTCGTTCAGTTAAGTGAGATTATTGGTTATTTGGGCATCATCATATCCATATTTATTCCAACCATATTACTAATCGTGGCAAAAATCAGGAGGGTTAAAGGGGATGGGTAAGAAAAGCATTTATTTATTTTTATCTTGTTTATCGCTCGTATTGCTGACAGGATGCTGGGATCAGGTACAAATTGAGCGCCGAGGTTTTGTCATTGGAACGGCTATTGATCTTTCGGAATCTGGGGATCTATCTACTCAAACAAAAAGAGATAGTTCTTTTGCTCTGACTTATCAATTCGTGGCACCTGGGGAGATAGGAGTGAAGTCCCAAGGGCAAGGAGGGCAGCAAAAACCTTTCTTTAATGTTACGGCCCATGGAAGCAATATTTTTGATATAACTAGAGGAATGGCAACCAAAACGAGTCGAACACCATATCTTGGACATCTTCAATTGATCGTAATATCAAGTGAAGTTGCCAAAAAGCCCCATGCCTTTGCTAATATTCTTGACGTTTTCCTGCGTGATCACGAAATGCGGAGAACTGTTAAAGTGCTGGTCGCGTCTGATAAAGCTAAAAATGTCCTTGATTTCAAATCAACAACCGAAAAGTTACCCGCCGTGCACATTGATTCAGTTACAGAGAATGCACACAAAAATGTGGCTATCGCTCCGCCATTACAAATTGGAGACGTGCATGAGTATTTGCTAGTAGAAAGAAGCATAGCCATTCCAGTCATATCTATGTCTAAACAAAACAAACCTAAGATAGAAAGAGCAGCTGTATATCATGGATCTTCCCACAAAATGGTGGATGTTCTTAGTGAGGAAGAGACCAGGGGGTTAAATTTAATAAAAGGACAGGTAGAGGGCGGGGCGATAACCGTCAATGTTCAGGATTCCTCTGTTGTTTACGAAATTAGACGTGCAAAAGCGAAGATTAAAGCAAAAGTAAAAGGAAAAGACGATATTCAATTTACCATCACCATTGAAACAGAAGGAAAGATAGCGGAGTCATTTGCAAATATCGACTATACGGATCCAACTAATATTTCTATGGTTGAAAAAAAAGTAGAAGAAGAACTCAATCGTTTGGCAAATGTCTCCATAGAAAAGATGCATAAGGATTTACAAGTTGACGCCTTTGATTTTGGACGTTATATAAAAAGAAGTGATTATGATTTATGGCAGTCCATAAAGGGTGACTGGGATGCAGGAGAGAATTATTTTGCCAAAAGCACCATCACTGTTCAAACAGATGCTGTTATAAGAAGTGAAGGCTCTGTCATTGAGACAGAAAGGTGATAAAAATAAGGGGGTTATTAAATGTGGGATAATATTATGGGACGTTTTCCAATCAATATGATCTTGTTTTGCACCATACTCTCTTTTGTGATTCCTATAATAATAGTTAAGGCAAATCAAATATTACATCACTACGGGGATCCCCCATGGAAGAAAAATAAAGGAACCGTAAAAGATAAATCCAACGAAAGTTAATCCAAGTTGAACGAATTGTACTGTACTGATTATGTGATCTGCCCTATTAAGAGAGGGGTATTTTTCTGCTATGGTTCCAGGACTTTTACCTCTCATACGAATGTAAAGTTTATGGGGAGATAACAGAAGAGGGTCTATGTAAGAGGGCTTTTACCCTCTTGTAAATCGGAATGCATTTTACGTGTTTGGCGAATTAGGGGCGTCCTCGTAAGGCTGTTCAGTATCCTTGCCTTTTTCATCATGCGTTGGGTGAGCACCAGGAACTTGTCTTGGCATATCCTGGTGAAGATTACGGTTCTCATAGGTGAAGTTGGTATAGAACTGCTGACCGTCTTCCCAGGGTGTTTCTTTATTTTCAACAGGTTCCGTCTCTCCTCCTGGGGATCCATAAGGCCCTTCCACAAACTCTTCAACTGTCAAGAAGTTCCTTTGTGTTTCTACATTTGAGAAATCAGTATATTGCCTTTGTTTACGCGCCATTACAACACCTCAAATCATTCGATTTACTGTTTAGTGTTGCCATGATAGAGGATATTATTATGGTTACAATGTACCGTGAAAAATAGGGCAAATCGATGTACATACGGCAAACTCTCAGAATAGGATATGGATGATAGGTAGAAGGCAGTGCAAATGTCTGCTTAAGCTTATCGTTATTAATAAAGTTCATGAGAGGAAGCTAATTGTGGAAAGTGAAATGATGCAGCAGGTTCTTCTATTTGCTACCGTCATTAGTCCATTTGTGTTTGGAGTTGTAGAGGTAGTAAAAAAAGCGTTTCGATTACCTAAAAATTATATTCCGCTAATCAGCATGGGGATTGGATTATTAGCAGGTGTTGCCGCGTTCCCATTCACGGATATGGGAACTATGCTCAGAATTTGGGCAGGAGTTGGTGCAGGGTTGTCAGGAACAGGTTTGTTCGAAATCGTAAACAAGCGTCTGGGATATTCAAAATCAGATAAAAATGAGGAATAGATGGTCACTCGCAATGGGCGGGTGATTTTTTTCGAAATTAGAAAAAATCACTCGATGATTTGGATAGATTCCAAGTCAAAATAAGTGATAGCCGAATCCAGTAGAAAAATCTTTCCTAGTCTGCATTCTAGAGATAAATAAGAAAAAAACTAAAGAAATAAATATGTCGGAATCCTTTTCATGGCTTGAATGTAAACGCTTCACTTTAAAATTGAATAATCAAATAAGTCAGAAAACTTTTTAAAAACCTGTTGACCTTCTTCGAAAATGGGGTTAAAGTAGTCCTCAATCAACTTCATCGCTTTCTCCAATACCCTAATGATTGCGTCTAGTTGATTCATGTAGAAGACTGACCTTTGGACCCTGAAAATGTAGGAAGTTTACCTTACACAGGGTCCCCCAAATTATTTTAAATCTTTATCAATTTTAAACATGACTATGTTAAAGAAAGGAGTGCTTAGAATGAGCAGCCAGTGGATTTATTTAAGTGGCGAATATGTCGACAAAAGTGAAGCCGTTGTTTCCGTTTACGATCATGGTTTCCTCTATGGAGATGGGGTGTTCGAAGGTATTCGTGTTTACGACGGCAACATTTTTAAACTGGAAGAACATTTAAATCGTCTCTATGATTCAGCAAAGTCGATCATGCTTCACATTCCATATGAAAAGGAGGAGCTTGAGCAGATTATTGCTGAAACAGTCCGCAAAAACCAACTTGAGACGGCTTACATTCGTGTCGTTGTTTCAAGAGGCGCAGGCAATCTTGGCTTAGATCCGACCAGTTGCATTGAGCCGCGTGTGGTTGTCATTGCTGAAGCACTTGCTTTATTTCCTAAAGAATTATATGAACGAGGAGTTAGGCTGGCATCTGCTTCAAGTAGAAGAAACAGACCCGATATACTTCCTCCTCAAGTGAAATCATTAAATTATTTAAATAATATTTTAGTAAAAATGGAAGCCAATCAAGCAGGTGTGGATGAAGCCCTGATGCTAAATGATCAAGGATATGTGACTGAGGGATCAGCAGATAACATTTTTATCGTAAAAAACGGAACAATCTATACGCCTCCTGTTTATCTCGGTGCTCTAGAAGGAATTACTCGCAATGCAATTATCGACCTTGCTGAGGAAAAAGGATACGAAATGAAACAGGAACCGTTCACGAGACATGATGTGTATGTGGCAGATGAAGTCTTTTTAACAGGAACAGCAGCTGAAGTAATTGCCGTAGTCGAAGTTGATCAAAGGCAGGTTGGCGATGGAAAACCCGGCGTTATTACGAGCCATTTACTTTCAGAGTTTAGAAAAATTACAACAACGGATGGAGTGCAAGTTTACCCATCTAAAGACAAAGTGCAAGTAAGTTAGAATTTGTTGAATAACAATTGAATCATACAAACTCTAAGACAGGAAAAAAGAAATAAGAAAATGCCTTTACAGAGAGCCGGGGTTGCTGGAAGCCCGGAATGGCTACTTATTTCGACATCATCCTTGAGTGTCCCAACTGAACGATTCCTTTTCAAGTAGGTGGGATCAGGTGTTCCAAAGCACCTGTTATCAAAATGCGAGCCTGAATTTTATGGCTCCCTGAGGCGTACTTATGTACGTAAATGAGGGTGGTACCGTGGAACAATGAAGACCTTTTCGCCCCTCTTTCTTTCTACCAGCATGTGTAGAAGATAGGAGGGATGAAGAGGTCTTTTTATATGTCAATTTAGGAGGGATTAAAATTTATGAAGGCTGAAGCAACTCAAAAAATGAAGACAGCACCACGCACGGGAGCTGATTTGTTAGTGGATTCATTGATCGACCAAGGTGTTGACACGTTATTTGGATATCCTGGAGGAGCGGTACTGCCGATTTATGACGCGATTTACCGAGCAGGAGAATCGTTTGATCATATATTGCCGCGGCATGAGCAAGGTGCAATTCATGCGGCTGAAGGGTACGCGAGAGTATCCGGGAGACCAGGCGTCGTGATCGGTACTTCAGGGCCCGGGGCTACGAACTTAATTACAGGTATTGCGGATGCAATGATGGACTCCTTGCCTGTAGTCATTTTCACAGGGCAAGTAGCCAAAGGAGTCATCGGAACAGATGCTTTTCAGGAGTCAGATGTGATGGGGATCACGACACCCATTACGAAGCATAATTACCAGGTTCAGCGAATTGAAGATTTGCCAAGAGTCGTAAAGGAAGCCTTTCATATTGCAACAACGGGGCGCCCAGGGCCGGTGGTTGTAGATATTCCAAAAGATATTTCATCAACCGTACACGAATCAGAAGTGGATTCAAGCTTTCATTTACCGGGCTACCAACCGACTGTGAATCCTAATCCACTTCAAATTAGAAAATTGCATGAGGCACTATTACAAGCGAAAAAGCCGGTGGTATTAGCTGGAGCGGGTGTGATCCATGCAAAAGGATCACAGGAGCTTAAACAGTTTGTTCAGAATTATGAGCTGCCTGTTGCGACAACATTACTTGGATTAGGAAGCTTCCCTGGGAGTGACCGTCTTTCAATAGGTATGGCGGGAATGCATGGAACTTATACAGCAAATATGGCGCTGTATGAAAGTGATCTCCTAATTAATATCGGGGCACGGTTTGACGACAGACTGACCGGAAATTTACAACATTTTGCCCCGAAAGCGAAAGTAGCCCATGTAGATATTGACCCGGCAGAAATCGGTAAGAATGTTTTAACAGATATTCCGATCGTTTCCGATGCAAAGGCGGCGTTAGAAGCACTAAATCAATTTGCTTCAGATCAGCTTGATCACCGTGAATGGCTTGAAACCACTCAAAAGAATAAAGGGGAATTTCCTTTATGGCATGTTGATTATGAAACGGATATTTCACCACAGTGGTTAATGAAGAAAGTTCATGAATATACAAATGGTGATTCAATCGTGACAACTGATGTGGGCCAGCACCAAATGTGGGCCGCTCAGTATTATAGCTTTCACCAGCCTAATCGTTGGGTAACTTCAGGAGGCCTTGGCACGATGGGCTTTGGTTTCCCATCTGCGATTGGCGCACAAATAGCCGATCCCGAGGCAAAGGTAATAGCTATTGTCGGTGATGGTGGGTTTCAGATGACGATGCAGGAACTTTCACTCCTTCAGGAAAGGAAATTGCCAGTAAAAGTTGTCATCGTCAATAACCAAGCTCTAGGTATGGTAAGGCAATGGCAGGAAAGTTTTTATGATAAACGATATTCCCATTCCTTAATCGAAACCCAGCCGGATTTTGTGAAGCTTGCTGAAAGTTATCAAATTCCAGGCTATCGAATTGACTCGCCGAAACAATTGGAGGAGGTCCTCCCAAGCGTTTTAAATGATCCGCATCCAGCGGTGATTGACTGTCGAGTGATGCAAGAAGAAAATGTTTATCCAATGATTGCACCAGGAAAAGGGCTGCATGAAATGATCGGGGTGAAACGATGAAACGTATTGTCACAGCAATCGTTCACAATCGAAGCGGTGTATTAAATCGAGTGACAGGTTTGCTTGCGAAGCGGCAATTTAATATCGAAAGCATTTCTGTTGGCCGCACCGAAACAGAAGGCGTATCAAAAATGACCTTCGTCGTAGATGTTGAAGATGAACGAAAACTTGAGCAATTGACGAAACAGCTTAACAAACAGGTTGATGTATTAAAAGTCTCGGATATTTCGGAAAAAGCAATCGTGGCTCGGGAATTAGCGATGGTGAAAGTAATCAGCAACCCGCAAATTCGCAGTGAAATTCAAAGCATTATTGAGCCATTTCGAGCTACAGTCATTGATGTAAGCAGAGAAAGCATGACGATTCAAGTTACTGGAAACTCAGATAAAGTCGATGCATTGATTGACCTGCTCCGGCCTTACGGCATTAAGGAGCTGGCAAGAACAGGATTAACCGCCTTTACAAGAGGCCATCAAAAACAAGTAGCAGAGATTAAATCTTACTCTTTACTAAAATAAAAATTGGAAGGATGATTAAAAATGGCAGAAGTTTACTATCACAATGATATCAAAGATGAGGTACTAAAAAACAAAAAGGTTGCGGTTGTAGGTTATGGCTCTCAAGGTCATGCTCATGCACGGAACTTGAAGGATAGCGGCTATGATGTTGTTGTTGGCTTGAGAAAAGGGAAGTCTTGGGATCAAGCCGTGGAAGATGGAGTTGATGTTAAAAATGTTGCCGATGCCGTTGCTGAAGCAGATGTTGTCATGGTCTTGCTTCCAGATGAGCATCAGCCGAAAGTGTATGAAGAACAAATCAAACCGAATCTTAAGGCAGGAGCTGCACTCGCTTTTGCTCATGGATTTAATGTTCATTTCAGTCAAGTGGTAGCACCAGACAATGTTGATGTATTTCTTGTAGCACCAAAAGGCCCGGGACATCTTGTACGACGCACATTTGTGGAAGGTGCCGGCGTACCATCCCTGTTCGGTGTCGAGCAAGATGTAACAGGCTCAGCCCGCGAAGTAGCTCTTGCCTATGCGAAAGGGATTGGCAGCGGCCGCGCTGGTGTTCTTGAAACAACATTCCAGGAAGAAACCGAAACAGATTTGTTCGGTGAGCAAGCTGTCCTATGTGGAGGTCTTACAAGTCTCGTTAAATCTGGATTCGAAACCCTTACAGAAGCGGGTTACCAGCCAGAAGTTGCTTACTTTGAATGCATGCACGAGCTGAAGCTGATTGTAGACCTTATGTATGAAGGCGGACTTGAAGGCATGCGTTATTCCATCTCTGACACAGCGCAATGGGGTGATTTCGTATCAGGGCCACGCGTCGTAAACGAAGACACGAAGGCTCGTATGAAAGATGTACTTTCAGATATCCAAACAGGAAAGTTTGCTAAAGGATGGATCCTTGAAAATCAGGCGAATCGCCCAGAGTTTAATGCGATCAATGCAAGTGAAAACAAACATCAGATCGAGAAGGTAGGGAAAGAGTTACGAGAGTTAATGCCATTTGTTAAGAAATCTCAATCTAAAGAAAAGGAAGTGGTCACACATGGCTCACGTTAACGTATTCGATACAACGCTAAGAGATGGAGAACAATCTGCTGGCGTCAATTTGAATCGTTTAGAAAAGATTGAGATTGCCAAACAATTGGAACGCTTAGGTGTGGATATTATGGAAGCGGGATTTCCCGCTTCCTCCCAAGAAGACTTTGAAGCGGTTAAAGAAATTGCTAATACAGTCCGTAACTGTTCTGTAACCGCCCTGGCCCGAACTTTTAAAAGCGATATCGATACAGCATGGGAAGCGTTAAAAGGTGGTGCAGAGCCGAGATTGCACATTTTCCTTGCTACTTCACCGATTCACATGACCCACAAACTAAAAAAGACACCAGATGAAGTGGTGACAACTGCGGTAGAAATGGTTGCTTATGCTAAAGAAAAATTTCCGTATGTCCAATGGTCAGCTGAAGATGCCACTCGGTCTGATTATGATTTTCTTGCCCATATTATTGAAAAGGTAATTGATGCAGGTGCTGATGTAATCAACCTTCCGGATACAGTGGGCTATGCAACACCGGAGGAATACGCTGAACTTTTTAAATATGTGAAACAGAATGTGAGGAATATTGATCAAGTTACGCTTTCAGCCCATTGTCATGATGATTTAGGAATGGCGGTTAGTAATTCGCTAGCTGCAATTGAAGCAGGGGTTGGCCAAATCGAAGGAACCATCAACGGAATTGGTGAACGGGCCGGCAATGCTTCCCTTGAGGAAATTGCGGTGGCTCTTGAGATCCGAAAAGATAAATACACCTATCAAACAGGAATGGTCTTAAATGAAATTAAAAGAACGAGTGACCTCGTCAGCAAATTGACTGGGATGCAAGTGCCAGGTAATAAAGCAGTTGTTGGTCGAAATGCATTTGCCCATGAGTCTGGCATTCATCAGGATGGGGTTTTAAAGGAAGCGACTACGTACGAAATCATTACACCGAAAATGGTTGGTATCGATTCCAACAATCTCGTACTAGGGAAGCACTCTGGACGTCATGCCTTTATGCAAAAAGCAGAATCATTCGGTTTTCAATTGTCTGAAGCGAAACTGAAAGAAGCCTTTCACACTTTCAAAGATTTGACGGGCAAGAAGAAAGAAGTGACAGATGCTGATTTGTTTGCCATTCTTACCGATAAACAAACCGAAAATGAAGATGTTGCGAAATACGAATTAAAAGCATTCCAAGTTCAATATGGAAGTATCAACCGTCCAACTGCCACGATTTTGCTTACACGCCCTGATGGAAATGAAGTGGAGAAAGCGAGTACCGGCGAAGGAAGTGTCGAAGCGATATATAACACGCTTGATGAGCTGTTAGATGAAGAAGTACACTTGCAAGATTATCAGCTAAGCTCGATTGGTAAAGGGAGAGATGCTCTCGCTGAGGTTTATGTACAACTGACTGTCAACGATCAAATGGCTTCAGGACGCGGATCGGCTCAAGATGTGTTGGAAGCTTCAGCACATGCATTCTTAAATGCAGTGAACCGAACATTGTATAGTGATCAAGTTGAACGAATTAAAGAAGTTCAATAAATAGGAGGGGGATTTGTATGAAGAAGCATATCGTACTATTGCCTGGGGACGGAATTGGCCCTGAAGTAACGAAAGCGGCTAAAGGTGTTCTTGAAACAATTGCAGAACAGTTTGGTCATAGCTTCACATTTGAAACGCATGAAATTGGCGGGGCAGCCATTGACAACCAGGGCACCCCTCTTCCGGAAGATACGGTTGCGGCTTGTAAGAAAGCGGATGGGATCTTACTCGGAGCTGTCGGTGGTCCAAAGTGGGATCAACTTCCTAGCCATATGCGTCCTGAGAAAGGGCTGCTAGGAATTCGTAAACAGCTCGGACTGTTCGCAAATCTTAGACCTGTAAAAGGCTTTAAATCTCTACTACATGCGTCTCCTTTGAAGGAGGAGGTTGTGGCTGGAAGTGATTTGCTAATTGTCAGGGAGTTGACTGGCGGGCTTTATTTCGGTGAACCTCGTGAGCGACGAAACAACGGGGCTGAAGTGGTGGATACACTTGCCTATACACGAGCTGAAATGGAGCGAATCATCGACAAGGCCTTTCAAAGTGCTCAAGTGCGACGTAACCATCTGACTTCGGTTGATAAAGCCAATGTGCTTGAATCAAGCCGTATGTGGAGAGAAGTAGTTGAAGAAAAGAAACAGGATTACCCTGATGTCCATGTGGAGCACATGCTTGTTGATGCCGCAGCAATGAAGCTTGTCACGAATCCGGCCTATTTTGATGTCATTGTGACAGAGAATATGTTTGGTGATATTTTGAGCGATGAGGCTTCTGTTCTGACTGGTTCGCTTGGGATGCTGCCTTCAGCAAGTATCCGCCAAGATGGACTTGGTTTATATGAGCCGGTTCATGGATCGGCTCCGGATATTGCAGGTCAGAATAAAGCGAACCCACTTGCCGCCATTTTATCAGCGGCCATGATGCTTCGCCATTCTTTCCAAATGAATGGCGAAGCGGAACTGATTGAGGCCGCCGTTAACAAAGTATTAGAAGAGAAGTATCATACAGCGGATCTTAATCTAACAGACGGGGTGCAAGTCAGTGGAAGTGTGCTTGCGAAAAAAGTATCTGAACAAATGAGTTCACATGATACGACCGAAAACATCATGTGGTGCTACGCATAACTGAGGGAAGGAGAGACGCATATGGGGCAACCGAAGACGATCGTTGAAAAGATTTGGGAGCAGCACGTGGTGCATCAGGAACAGGAGAAGCCGGACTTAATCTATATTGATTTGCATTTGATTCATGAAGTGACTTCTCCCCAAGCGTTTGAAGGCTTGCGAATGAGTGAACGTAAGGTCCGCAGGCCAGATCGAACGTATGCAACGATGGATCATAACGTTCCTACGGTTCATCGTAACGTTATTAAAGATGCTGTTGCACAAAAGCAAATGGAAACATTGAAGGAAAACTGTGAGGAGTTCGGTATTCGTCTTGCGGATATTAATCATCCTGACCAGGGGATTGTTCACGTGATTGGACCTGAGCTTGGATTAACCCAGCCTGGGAAAACGATTGTGTGCGGTGACAGCCATACATCGACACACGGTGCTTTTGGGGCACTTGCTTTTGGAATCGGCACGAGTGAAGTGGAACATGTTTTAGCCACCCAATCCCTTTGGCAAGCCTCTCCTAAAACATTGGAGGTGAAGGTGGACGGCGTTCTGGGAACTGGTGTGACAGCAAAAGATCTCATTCTAGCGATTATTGCTAAATTTGGTGTTCGCTTTGGTACGGGATATGTTATTGAGTATACAGGTGAGGCAATCGAGAACTTGTCAATGGAAGAACGTATGACGATTTGTAACATGTCCATTGAAGCTGGAGCCAGGGCAGGATTGATCAGCCCTGATGATACGACTGTGGATTATTTAAAAGGAAAACGTTATGTGCCAGACGGGGAGGAGTTTGAAGCTGTTGCTGCTGAATGGAAATCGTTGGCCTCTGACCCAGGTGCAACGTATGATGCATCCGTTGAGATTAATGCAGCTGAGGTAGAACCCCAAGTCACTTGGGGAACGAACCCTTCTCAAGGTCTTCCTGTTGGGGCCTCTACTCCAGATCCAACTGTACTTGATGATGCTCAAGAACGTGATAGCATAGAGCGGGCTCTCGATTATATGGGGCTCGAAGCTAACCAGGCTATTCAGTCAATTCCAATTGAGCATGTATTCATCGGCTCCTGTACCAATTCAAGACTGAGTGATCTAAGAAAAGCTGCCCACATTGTTAAGGGTGGCAAAGTGAATGAAAATGTCAGGGCAATGGTTGTACCCGGATCGAAAACAGTGAAGGATCAAGCCGAAGCGGAAGGGCTTGATACCATCTTCCTAACTGCTGGATTTGAGTGGCGCGATGCAGGTTGCAGCATGTGCCTGGCAATGAATGATGATATTGTACCACCGGGTGAGCGCTGTGCATCAACTTCAAACCGTAATTTCGAAGGCCGGCAAGGAAATGGGGCACGCACACATCTTGTTAGCCCTGAAATGGCAGCCGCCGCCGCTCTTGAAGGCTACTTTGTCGATGTAAGAAAATATGCTGCAGCAGTAGGAGGGTAATGTATGGAACCATTTCAGCAACACGAGGGATTAATCTATCCCCTCGATCGGTCCAATGTGGATACAGACCAAATTATTCCGAAGCAATTTTTGAAAAGAATTGAACGGCAGGGGTTTGGACAGTTCCTTTTCTACAACTGGCGCTTTAATGATGATGGAACATTGCGCGAAGATTTTTCGATGAATGATCCGATGTATAAAGAAGCGACCGTCTTGGTTGGCGGTGAAAATTTCGGTTGTGGTTCTTCAAGAGAACACGCGCCATGGGCGATACAGGATTACGGATTTAGAGTCGTGATCGCAACGAGTTTTGCTGATATTTTTTACAACAACTGCTTTAAAAACGGAATTCTGCCTATCGTATTGCCTAAGGAACAAGTAAATGAGCTTTTAGATCAGGCAAAAGAGGAAAAGCTTAGAGTACATGTTGATTTAGAGAATCAGCAAGTAAAAAGTGACAATGGTTTACAAGCAGCTTTCGATATTCAACCCTATCACAAAAATATGCTGCTAAACGGCTGGGATGAAATATCTGTAACGCTGAACTATGCTGAAGCCATTGAACGATACGAAACACAGCAAGCTAAATAATTCATCTTAAGGAGTGAAGACGTTGGGAATTTCTTAACCCTACCTAAAGTTTTTGAAGCTAAAGAACATTTATACGATGTGGTTCATCAAACACCGTTTAAAACCTCTGAAACATTTAATCAATCGACAGCCAGTCAGGTGTTCATGAAGATGGAGAACCAACAAAAGACAGGGGCTTTTAAAGTTAGAGGTGCGTCCTTTAAAGTTGCCCAATTGACAGAGCAAGAAGCACGGTGTGGGGTCATTGCTGCATCAGCTGGAAATCATGCGCAGGGTGTAGCCCTAGCTGCTGCTAAACGTGGAATCCAAGCAAAAATATTTATGCCAGAAGCTACGCCCAAAGCAAAAGTGCAGGCAACGGAGGCCTATGGAGCCGAGACAGTTCTTACTGGTGAATCTTTTCAAGAAGCGTATGCGGCAGCAATGGAAGAACAGAAACTTTGCGGGGCCACCTTTATCCACCCCTTTGATGATGTCGATGTTATGGCAGGGCAGGCAACGGTCGCTGTCGAAATGCTTCAAGAACAGCCTGACCTTGATACGCTTGTAGTACCGATTGGCGGTGGCGGCTTAATTGCCGGGATTGCCTATGCAGCCAAACAATTAAAGCCTACGATTAAAGTTGTAGGTGTGCAATCTGCTCAAGCACCGGCAACGTACAATGCGTTTTATAAGCGTGGTCCAAGGAAACTTACTTCCGTATCCACGATTGCGGATGGGATCGCTGTGAAGCAGCATGGAAAATTAACCTTCCATTATATTAAGAAATATGTTGATGAAATCGTAACTGTAGAGGAACAGCAAATTGCGAGTGCCATCGTTCAACTGCTAGAAAGGGAAAAAACATTAGTTGAAGGAGCAGGAGCAACGGGTCTTGCAGCCATTTTAACGAATAAATTAGCTTTAGCTGGGAAGAAATGCGGTGTTGTCATTAGCGGGGGAAATATGGACGTCTCTCGGCTACCACACGTACAACAACTGGCTTTGGCAAAAAGAATGGTAATGGTTTAGGTAACAAAGCGCCACTTGGAGCATTTAGCTTTGAGTGGCGTTCTTTTTAATGCTTCTATAGTTGAAGCAATTTCATAATTGCTCTTTTTAAAACGCCAAAGACTGGCAGAATATATGGTTCTTTTTTCGAAAAGGTTCAAAATGGATTCTTATCCAGCAGATTTTAGTTTCCGTTTTATAAAGAAGTTTGATCACTTTCTATCCATGTTGCTTCACATCGCCCCCTTATCCTGAAGACTCAGCTCCGAGACACTTAGATCCGTTACAGTATGAGGGCTCGGGGGGGGGGACGACTCACTTTCCTGATGTCCCAGGACGTGCCGAACTTAGTTGAACTTCCTCTATTAGGTTTTAGCCGAACATTCTCTAAACAGCAAGCCTCCTCAGGCGAAGCCTTCCGGGATCTCGCCGTTTCCTCAGACCCCACCTGTTTAGTGATGAACGGAGCCATTCGCATTCTGAATGAGTCTCCTATGTTTCATCCATCATGATGTGGCATAATAACCGCGTCACAAAGAGATTTTCAGCTCTCTGATAAGAAGTCTTCTGTCGTTTTGGGTGACTTGTGAACCTGGAGTGTTTCCGTTCTTTCCACAAACACAAGGAGGCTCAGCGCATGCCTACGGAAAGCAAGTGATTTCCCGGACCTCCTTCTCCATCCAAGGAAACGGAAACATATCTCGAAAGATCACTGCCCTTACCTAATAAAAATGATTTCAAATTTCCTACTTGACTAGATTTGGGGAGGTACTTCCTTATTTAGATTTCGAATCCCCCGGGGCACAAGGGACTTAAATTATGAAATTCATTCAGTTAAATAAAAAACTGCCTCAACAAGGTTGAGACAGTGACGTATTATTTATCTATTTTTTAGGTTTAATCTGCTCAGGGTTTAATCCGTTACCAAGTGATCCGTATAGGTTTCCTTGTGATGGATCAATGAGTTCCCTGTTGTCAAAATAAGGCCTAGGTGTTTTCCAGAGAGCAACAAGTGCTTTCCCCATTGCCATTTCGTGATAACGGTCAGGCCACAACCGCTTAATATGATGTTTAACTAATGGATAATGTTTCGAACTCATACCAGGAAACAGGTGGTGTTCCGTATGGTAGGAAAAATTAAAGTGGATATAATCCACCCATTTTGGGACAGTTACACTTAAACTGTTGGCTAACGGGTCATTTACGGGTACGAGAGGATTTAAACGGTGATTCGTCGAGATATACCCCATAACAATTAAATTAGCAATGAGTAGTGGGATAAAAAAGGCGAATAACCACTTTTCCCAGCCAATTAGTAAGAGCAGGCCGATCCAGCTAGCCCATGGCAGAATCATTTGCAGCCAAACTTCAGGCTGTTTCTTTGGCTTGAAATCTTTAATGTAAGCGAAAAACATTTTAAGTGAGTGTGCTGTGAACTGGATTGCAAGGGAAGCAAATGCGAAAAATGCTCGGATAAATAGCGGTAATTTATAGATCCAGCGAATCATCTTGGATCTGCTCAGACGTTCTAATGTCGGCCACGAGTCTGGGTCATTTTCTTCGTGTTGTGTGTGGATGTGGTGGTTCAAATTATGCCACTTTCTCCAAAGCTTAGGCCCAGTACTAAGCGGCCAAAATGCGATGGCACCTAGAAGGTCGCGTATCCAAGCCTTTTTAACAACAGTACCATGTAAGATTTCATGTCCCAGAAATCCCATTCCAGCAAAGCTTGCACCTAAAATGAGGGAAATAGGCAAGTAGAAGAGTGGATGCCAGTGAAATAAACTAATAGACAATACTCCAGCAATGACAATAGCTAAATAGGCTAACCCGCCCCATAATCGTTTAGGAACAGGTTTGAAAACGCCTTTAGGCATATATTTTGCTACTCGTTTGGCATACCAGCCATATGAATGTAAGTCCTCCATAGAATTCTCCTTTGCACGAAACCGGGAGCAAGTAACATATACCAGCATCCGTAGTTACTTAAGAGTAGCAAGTAGAGAGGCTGTCTGTCAATAAATATAACACCAGGTACTAATATTAAGTCTTACTTTTGATAAACTAATTGGGGATTAACTCGTCATTGACACAAGTGTGAGGCTTAGGTATTATAAATATTAGTGATAATGATAATCTTTATCATTTGTGTTAGGTGATTTATGAAAAAGGTTTACCGTGAATTGGCAGTAAGACTGGATGACAGTTGATACATAAGCTTTCTTAATGCGTTCATGATAAATCCGATCACAAATACGAGAAAATAGAGAAAGGATGGAGAGAGATGAAAAAATACTTGGTGGCATTTTTACTATTCATACTTACGGTGTTAACAGCTTGCAGTGGGGGAGATGAGAGCCCCGGCAAAGAAGAAAATACTGAATCTAAATCAAATGAAGATACTCGTTCTGTGCAGATTGAAGATGCTATGGGAGAGCAAACTATTGAAGGAACACCTAAGAAAGTGGTAGTTTTAGAGTGGACTTATGCAGAAGACCTTCAAGCCTTAGGTATGGAACCTGTTGGGGTTGCCGGTCTTGATCAATATGGGGACTGGGTGGATGTGGGGATTCCTTTCAGCGATAAAGTGAAAAATGTAGGGACTCGTGCTGAACCAAACCTTGAAGCTATTGCAAGGCTGGATCCAGATTTAATAATCGGCGCGAAATTCCGTCATGAACAGATCGCCGATCAGTTAAAGGATATTGCGCCGACAGTCATGTTTGCCCCATATTCAGAGGAGAGTGCTCAAAACCAATATCAAAGTATGATCGATGAATTTAATAAAGTAGCAAAAATTGTAGATAAAGAAGCAAAAGCCGAAGAAGTATTAAGTAACATGAAACAAACATTTGAAGACCAACAAGCTCGTCTTGAAGAGGCAGGTTATACAGATATTAATTATGTTATTACACAGGCATTTACTTCTCAAAACACACCGACATTGAGGCTTTTCACAGATAATTCCATGGTCGCACATGTTATGAAGAACATGGGGATGACCAATGCTTTTGAGTCAGATAAACTTGAGATCTATGGATACACTCAAACGACGGTGGAAACATTACAGAATTACCAAGATGCCCATTTCTTTTATATCGTTCAAGAGGAAGACAACATCTTTAGTGAGCAGCTTGCTGGGAATCCGGTATGGGAGGACTTGGCATTTGTGAAAGAGAATCGAACATACCAGCTTCCAGGCAGTACATGGACATTCGGTGGTCCACTATCAGCGCAAGTTTTAGCAGAACAAATCGTAACATCAATGGTAGAGAAATAGAGGTTGGCTCATTAGATCTATTTGTTATGTAAGTGAAACCCCGTCTTGACCTCTTAGGGCTCATGTACGGGTTTTTGCTTATGCGGTCGCCTCTAACCACCTTGATCCGCTTTTAATAGAGAGTAGTGATTTTATGAATCGTTTTATGAAGCATACATTAATGGGAGCTCTTACTTTTGGGGGTGGGGCTGCATTATTATGTGTTTTAACCTTTATACATATTAATCAAGGAAATGTATCCATTCCGTTTGGGATGGTTATGGAGGCTGTGTTTAGCCCTAAGGATACATTAGAACATCATACCGTTCGGATACTGCGGCTGCCACGTGCCGTTATGGGGATCCTTGCAGGAGGGGCACTTGCGGTCTCTGGTGTCGTCCTGCAAACCGTAACGAAGAATCCGCTCTCCTCAGCAAGTACACTTGGCATACATTCAGGTACATATTTTGCTGTTATTGTGACAACCATTTTTTTTCCGTTTGCTATGTTTGCTAACGGTATTGCTGCAGCTTTTCTTGGCGGTGTCCTTACATTCTTACTTGTTTACTTATTATCTGGTGCAGGGAATGCAACCCCTGTACGCATGGTATTGGCGGGAATGATTGTAACTTTCCTATTTTCTTCATTAACATCAGTCTTGCAAATTTTCTATGAAAATGAAGTGCAGGGATTATTCCTATGGGGGTCTGGAACACTCGTTCAAAATGATTGGAATGGTGTTCAATTTTCCTTACCGTTTATCTTACTATCTGTCCTCCTTTTACTTGTTTATGCCGGTAAACTTGATACCTTAACACTCGGAGATGATGTGGCTACCGCGTTAGGTCAAAACGTTCGTACAGTAAAATTAATCACGACTCTAGCTGCTGTATTGCTAACGTCTGTGACGGTGAGTATCGTCGGTCCAATTGGATTTGTAGGTCTTGTAGCTCCGCATATTATTAAATTGATAGGATATCGCTCACATATTCCATTAATCATTGGTTCATTTATATGGGGTGGAAATGTCCTGCTGTTGGCTGACGTAATGGCTAGGGTGATCGACCCTTCCTTTGCAGAATTACCGGTAGGTGCGATTACAGCACTCGTAGGTTCTCCGTGGTTAATCTGGCTTGTTCTACGTATGAAAAATGATAAAAACACAGAGGAAAACGGAACAATTTTGGCAGGTAAAGCTGCAACCAATCTATCCTTAGCAAAATTAATACCTGTATTAAGTATAGTTATTCTAATAACTATATTTGTTAGTATGTCTTCAGGTAATTATGGATTCGAACCGTTACTGACGATAAATGCTTTGTTTGGAGATGCCAACGAGTTTATTCGTAATTTTATCCTGGAATTGAGATTGCCGCGGTCCATGGTAGCCTTATTTAGTGGGGCTATTCTAGCTGTAAGCGGTTTGATTTTCCAGGGTGTACTGAGAAATCCTTTGGCTGATCCGTCGGTAATTGGGATTACCTCAGGTGCGGGAGTAGGTGCACTGACAACGATGTATGTGTTTAGTGTTTCTGCTGTCTGGATTCCTGTCGGTGCAATGGCCGGGGCCTTTGTGTTCTTCCTCCTTGTTATGGGGCTTGGAGCGAAAGCCAATTTCCATCCTACTACATTAGCTTTATTAGGGATTGGGATCTCGGCATTTGGATCTGCGATTATACAAATTTTAGTCGTTCAAGCTGATATGGGAGTAGCTTCGGCGTTAACGTGGTTATCTGGCACCACATATGCTAGAGGATGGCCGGAACTGTTGCAATTTCTTATTTGGCCTGTAATCTTGTTCATTCCAATTCTAGCTTTTCATATTAAAACGTTAGACGTTCTTTCCTTGGGAGACGAAACGGCTAAGGGGTTAGGTCTTGGTGTTTCGTCTGTGCGCTTCCAAATGGCCTTACTCGCTACGTTATTAGCTGCTTGTAGTGTAGCGGCGGTAGGATCAATCGGCTTTGTCGGATTAATTGCTCCCCACTTTGCCAGGTTGCTAGTCGGCAGTGCCAACCAAAAACTGCTGCCTGTAACGATGCTTATCGGCGGTCTTCTACTTGTTATAGCTGATTTATTTAGCCGAACGTTGCTCGCACCGAATGAAATTCCATCAGGGATCTTAGTTGCATTAATTGGTGCTCCATATTTCTTATGGCTAATGAAGCGCCGTTCGATATAAGAAGCCATTAGATATGCTATTATGGAGAAAAGATTAAAGGGAGTCTAGATATGATTGAATTTATAAAATGTCACGGGTCAGGAAATGACTTTATTTTGATTGATGAACGTACGCATTCCTATGCATTTTCTGAACAAGAACGGTATGACCTCTCAATTTTATTGTGTAACCGGATTGACGGAATTGGTTCTGACGGGATCCTGTTTGTCATGGACAGCAGTAAAGCTGAGGCACGAATGAGAATGTTTAATTCTGACGGCACAGAAGCTGAAATGTGTGGAAATGGGTTACGTTGTGTCGCACGTTATATTATAGAGGAAACGGGCAAGCAAGCGGTTGAGGTAGAGACGGATAAGGCCGTACTTGCAGTCAGTCAAGTCGAACCAATTTTTTCGGGAATTGATACCTTTGCTGTAGCAATTGAGCCTGTTTCCTTTGCGGTAGAATCATTACCGATGAAATTTAAGGCAAGTGAAGCGGTTAATGTAAAAATCCCCGAACTTTCGGAAGCCTATACATTTACAGCCTTGAGCGTACCGAATCCACATATTGTCTCTATTGTAGAGGACTATGAGGAAGAAGAATTAGCTGCTATCGGAGAAAAAGCGAACAACCTCCCTGATGTTTTTCCAAATGGAATAAATGTCAGTTTTATAAAAAGAGTAAATCAAAATAAAATCTTTGTTCAGACATTTGAACGTGGGGTCGGGCTAACCAATGCCTGTGGAACAGCCATGTCTGCTTCAGCCCTCGTGTCAACACTGATTGGTTCAAATCAATTAAATGCCCCGATCGTCGTCATCAATAAGGGCGGGTTGGTGAACTGTGTCGTCACAAAAGAAAATGGATGTTATTCCATCTCACTTCAAGGGAATGCTACGAATGTGTATCGTGCAACAATTAAAGTAGACTTAAAGGAATTGTCCTGGGGAAAAGTTGATTCTGAAACATTTCACGATGAAGTTGATACGTACAAGAAGCTTGAGGATTATGCAAAATCACAAATTTAATCTTAGTGAGGTGAACTCGTATGATCAAAACGTTTCCGGTAAAGACCGAACATCATGATCAAATGATTGATATCACACAAGACATAACTAATTGGATAGAAGAAGAAGGGATTAAAGCAGGGGCTGTGATTGTTTCCTCCATGCATACAACAGCAGGCATTACCATAAATGAAAATGCTGACCCTGATGTAAAAACAGACATGCTCCGGAGATGGAGTGAAGTTTTTCCATGGGAGGATCGAAAAGACAGGCATATGGAAGGCAATACAGCTGCTCATATGAAGACAAGTTATATTGGACATGCTCAAACAATCATTATTGAGAATGGTAAGTTGGTATTGGGAACGTGGCAGGGCATATACTTTTGCGAGTTTGATGGTCCAAGATCCAGGAAAGTAACCGCAAAGGTATTGAAATAAGAAAAAAAAAGCGTTAGGAACTCGAAACACGAGGGTCCTAACGCTTTTTTAAAGGTGAAAAGCCATACTAACAAATCGAATCTTTCGGGCTTGGGTTACTAAGTCCGAATAGTGGTCGGATAAATAACGCTAAAAATGTTCCGGCAAGCGCCATGATCATCCATACCCATCCGTGCAGACTAAATGAAGCGATTCCGCCAAAATAAGCACCGATGTTACATCCAAACGCTAGCCGCGCACCATACCCCATGAGTACACCGCCTAGAATAGAAGCCGTCGCAATTCCAGGTTTAATTTTTTTCGGTTTAAAATTCCCTTGAAAGCTTGCTGCGATAAAGGCTCCGAGAATAATACCGAAGTTCATGACGCTGGTGGAATCGGCCAATACGGTCTGATTTAATGCTTGCGTATTCCCTTGCCAATATCCCCAGCTCGCTACATCCACGCCAAAGGTCTGAAGAAACTTAGATCCCCAAAGGGCAAAAGCGGAAGTAATTCCCCACGGATTGCCTCGAACAGAAAGGGTGATCGCATTAAGGACAGCTAATACAACGGCTGCAATTAGCAGCGGCCAGGCACCCCGCCAAAGTTTTTTCCAACCAGATGTCGTTTTAAGCGGAGCCATCTGCGGCGGATTCTTTTTACGCGCGATTTTTACAGTAATGGCATAAATACCTAGGAAGATCGCAATCTGTAACACCCAGCCTCCGAAATAACCGAGACCTGTCGATTCTGCAAGAGAAATAGCTGGGAGGGCAGGGAGATCTCGCCAAAACACGATATGGTAAGCTCCTAAAACCGAACCGCCTATAAATCCTAGTAATGTCAAGACCATAGAAGATTGTCCTCCACCGACTGTATAGAGTGTACCTGAAGCACAGCCGGATCCCATTTGCATTCCTACTCCAAACATGAAGGCACCGGCGATGACACTTATTCCTACAGGTGAAACGTAACCAGTTGGTGTGACTCCTGTGAAACTGAATCCGGTTGCTAGAATAATAGCAAAAAGTGTTGTAGCAACAGCCAGCATGACCATATGTGCCTGAAGTCCCTGCACATTTCCTACTGAGAGCAGACGTCTAAACGCCGAAGTGAAGCCAAATCGCGCATACAGAAGAGAAAGGCCAAAAGCGATCCCAATAATAAATAAGATCCCTTGGGTAACCGTGGTGACGGAAACGATGGTTATAAATAAAAGAATTGCTGCTGCAATCCCTAATAAGACTAATGGTTTTTGAACGGGATTCAATGGAGCAATCATCGTTGTAGCTCGTTTATCCCATTGCTTTAGTTGGGTGGCCATTATTAACCTCCTTATTCCTACTTGTTTACTTTGTGTTAGAACGTAACATATCATAAAGTAAATCCTTTAAATTGTAAAATGATTGATTCACTAACCTAATCCTTTCCAGTAGACAGAAAGATGGTAATGACGAAAAAAATGAAGAATAATTTTTTTATTTTAAGGTTAAATTAAATCGAGAGCGGGTATTGAATAGGTAAGATACATAAAGGATGGTGACTTAGTTGGCAACAAGTAAAAAATCATGGCACGTTATTTTCTTATTAAATAGTGAAAGAATAGTAGCACATGATCTTGATTTAAGTGAGGAAATGACAGAGAGAGAAGCTTCAGAGTTTATAGTCAAACAGCTAGATAAGGGCGATTGGTGGTTTTTAGAAGATGGTGTTGCGATTCACACGAATGGTGTGCAAAGCTTCTATCTGGATAAAGCTGCCAGAAAAACGCGTTTCTCCCGCGAATAGCGGGATATCAGTTGTTGTATAGTTTGGCAGGCGCTAGAGTTAAAATAAAAGGGTCAGCTCTACTTTTAATGAGCTGGCCCCTTTTTGATCAAGGTTCCAATATTTCTACTTCGATGTTTTGGCGTCCAAACTTTATAGCTTGACTATGCTGATCCATAAAGATATCAATACGTTTGCCTTCAATAGCTCCACCAATATCACCTGCAACGGCTACCCCATAACCAGGAACCCTTACTTTAGAACCTAATGGAATAACATTTGGGTCGACTGCGATGACTTTTTTCTTTGGATTTGCATGAAGGTTAATTCCTGTATAGGTTGTCCCGCTACAGCCTTCACAATTAGCTGTATAGGCAGTCGCTTCCACATTTACTACTCGTATAACTTCTTTATCCTCATCTGTTTCGCTAAAGCGTTCGTGGCCAAGCGGCTTTTTATTTAGGTCTAGTGACTTTGTTTGGGCTTTTTTAATAACTTGTTGTTCAATAGCAACTTCACCTGCATAGATATGTGGCGAGGTTCCAGCATAAGGGAAACTTACTATATAAATAAATAGAAATGATAACGACACAATCAAGGATTTCAAGACTTTTTACTCCTTTCCCTAACAATTACCTAAGCATTTTAACAACATGATTAGGGTTTAACAAATAAAAAGTCCTGCAACCTTTTAACCTTCTATTACAAAAATACCATATATTTCTGCTCCATAAATACTATGTCGGTCTTTTGTTGGGTGATAATTATAATAGATGGGAATCGACTTGATGACCTCATATTATACACGAAGAAAAAGGTACGGTAGTGAAGGAGGCACTTATCACTATCTCATAGTGGACTTAATGATCCTAAGCTGGGGGGGAACGGCGTTCGCCAACGGAAAGCGAGTCGATCCCCAACCGCCTTTCTCTTTTTATAACGGAACCATCCTCAACAATCGGAAGTCTTTGTTAAGAAAAATATCACTGTGATAAGAAATCACTTGTTTCCATTTTCGCAATTACCGGCGTACATTTTCACACGTACATCCTTAACCTTTATTCCATATAACGGCTTTTTAATTCAATAACCTGCAATAATGGATTCATTAAACTAATATGATAGAATTCTGTATAAATACGCTCGGCTATACAACAATGGAGTGGGGCATCTTCTTTTTACTGTACACAGATTTTTCCAGTGGTCTCGACAATTTCGAGCTTTTTTTCATGCAATCTCCATGCTGTTAACTTCAATTGAGTTCAATGAATGCTTGTTATACCGGCTATTTTCATCACCAAAATCTACATAGGCAGATAGGGATAAATGATGAGGATTGTTGATAGGTAACTCGATGAGAATATGGTCAATAATTAGTCTACGATTTCTTGATAAAAGTGTATTTTCCTGGAAGGATTTTAAGATGATCTGATTTTCTTGACCCTTGTCCTTTATCCAAGAACCATGATCAGATCGAATGGTAGTTTTGATGTCACCTTCTAAGCAGCCTTTGAAAACTGCATTGTTTGACGAATGGACATGGAATTTTATAATAGGAGCTTCCAAGTCTTTCTGTGTGAAGTTATCTAAAATAAATTTGCTGTTTACTTTAAGTTTTCCTCGTTTGTGGTCGGTTAACAGGTTATGAGTGAAGTATCCAAGCACGAGACTGGGACGGTTTAATATTTTATCCAGGTGTTGAATACGCCTGTTCATTTTATTTGTAAATGGTTCTTCGTTCATAATCTTCCTCCTCATGAATTAACTTGACCTAGTTATAACTATATGAATAATAGAGAGAAATATCTCTTGAAAACTCAAATAGACCGCGCATCTACATGCAACGGTCTATTTGTATTAGGCGGTTTTATTTATTTGTCCCTCAGTCGTTTCTTGCCGCAGCAAGAAGTACGTTTCTTTGGTCCTTGTTTTGTTGGACGAGATTGATTAGGGCGTCCTCTCATCATAACACTCCTTTCAAAGAAGGTGCTTGGGTAGAAGGGAATATCATATTCTATGCAATCTAATGGAACGTGGCAGTGTGTTTTATCTAATTTGTTAATAAACAGCATCAAATATATGCTGGAAAAGCTCAATTACTAGGTCAGTTTTTGGAAAAATCATGATATAATATGGAGTGAATGAAATAGAAGGAGGACGGGCCCATCAAATATTGTGAAGAATGCGGAAGTGAAAATAGTCCGGGCTCGCGTTTTTGCTCCCAATGTGGTGAAAAAATAGATAAACAGACATATGACCAAGCAGAGCATGTAAGCTCTTTAGATTCAATTGAACATTCTCAAAGCACCAAAAGAGGGTGGGCAATCTTTTTACCTATTTTTACATTGATTCTTGCCTTAGGGATTATAGGTTTTACATATATGTACGAAAAGAACATAAACGAGACTACCGCATCAATAAAAAAGGAGGCAGAACAAGCCGCATTAAAAGGTGAATACGAAAAAGCCGAATCCATGTTATCTAAGGCCGCAAAAAAGCGTCCAGAGTTTGAAGCCCTTCAACGCGATTTGACGAGTGTTCGTTCTGTATTAGTGATGAATAATGATCTCAATAAAGTTGTGGAGTATGTTAAAGACAATCGTCTCGAAGAAGCACAAACGAGTTTATCAGCCATACAAAAACAAATTTCTAATGAACAAAATCGTCTTTCGGCCACACTCATTCCAAAAGCTGAGAACTTAGCAACAAAGATCACGATAGGCGAGATCAATAATCAAATTAAGCAGCTGACCAATATTGAAGAATTGGCGGAAAAGTTGAGTGCATTATCTGGTTTGGACTTAAAAGAGGCAGCTAAAGCACGTAATAAAATTAACGAAAAAATTGTAGCCATTTCTACAAAAAAAGCAGAAGCGTCAATGAAGGAAAAACAGTTTAATGAAGCCATCGCAACAGTAGATGAAGGACTGCAGTATGTCGTAAACAATGAAAAGCTCATCCAGTTAAAAAAGCGAGTCAAACAAGAACAGCAGGCATTTGAGCAACAGCAACAAGAACGGATTAAACATGCTATGGAGAAAGCTGCAGAAGAAGATCTTAAGAACCAAAAACATGCAGTAAAAGTACTTGAGATTAAGGCTACAAAAGATGAATTTGGTGATGTGAAAATAACTGGTGAAGTTGGTAGTGAGGCTACAAAAATCGTAAGTTCAGTTGAAGTGACGTTTGAAATAAAAGATAAAGAAGATGAAGTGTTGAAGAAAGGCAAGGCTCAAATATATCCGATGTATTTAAGTCCAGGGGATAAAGGGAAGTTTGAAAAGAACTATTACGAGCTTGAAGGTGACGTTACAGTGGAAGTTACCGATATCGAGTGGTATGTAGAATAGGAGGACGGCGTGTGAACCGAACATGGATCATAAGCCTAATTTTGACATTCACATTTGTTTGTATTGGAGTTACAGGAACTCTATATATAATAAATAATGTTCCAAAACAGCTTGAAGCAAGTTCTCTACTAGATCAAGCTGTTTCAGAAGAAGAAAGCCAAACGGTATCTAAGAGTACACAAGATATTATTTATCAATCACAAAAACTAGTTGTTCAGATTGAATTGAAAAATGGTTCACTAGGTTCCGGCTTTCTTTATAATAACAAGGGTGATGTCATAACTAACGCCCATGTAGTTGCTAATGCGGAGGATGTGACCATTATAACAGCGGACTCCAAGGAAATGTCAGGAGAAGTCATCGGAATTAGCAGAAGTACGGACGTAGCTGTTGTACGAGTTCCCGGACTTAAAGGAAAGGAGCCCCTCTCAATCCATGAAAAAGATGACGTCCAGCTTTTAACTGAAGTACTTGCGTTGGGAAGTCCACTCGGTCTTCAGAATACAGTAACTACTGGCGAAATTAGTGGATTAGATCGTAATTTTGAATTACCCCCGTTCACTTATGAAAATGTCTACCAAATATCTGCGCCGATCTCACCAGGCAATAGTGGCGGCCCGTTACTGAATGGAAAAACGGGGGAAGTGATCGGGATAAATTCAGCGAAACTAGGTCAGGAAACCATCGGCTTTAGTATTCCTATATTGGATATTCTTCCAATGGTTAAGCAATGGTCCAAATCTCCCATGAAAGAGCTTCCCGAATTTCAAGAATTAAAAACAAACTCAGGAGATAAACCACCCGTTCACACAACAGACGCTGATCAAGCGACGTATATTGTTCAATACTTTTACGATAGTATTAATCAAGGGGACTTCGTAACGGCGTACTCCTTGTTAGGAAGTGGTTGGCAAGGCAGTACTTCTTATGAAGAATTTCGTAAGGGGTATAATCAGAAACTATCTGTCTCCATTGATAATATTGTTGCAGATCCGGTCGAAGGCAAAGATGTACAGGTAACTGCTTTTGTCACCACAGAAGAAACGAAAAATGGTGAAGTTGTTATGAAGAAATATAAATATAATTTCGTGGTTGGTTATGAGAATGATCAAATGAAACTGATCTCCGAGAGTGTAGAACAATTATAGGATATAGCTTGGAATGGCTTTTTTTATAAAAGGGTCATTTTTTTTGTGAAAATAAATGGTCATCATCTAAGGAAAAATTTAAATTTTTGTAGCGAAATTTTATTGAATGCATAAAATGTAACTATACCTAAAAAAGTTGCATCAAGGAAAGAAATGAATTACACTATGATTAGATAAGCTAGGAGGAGAGAGGTTTCATGGAAAATCTATTACTCGCTTTTGGGCTGACATTAATGGCAGGATTAGCTACGGGAATAGGCAGTGTGTTAGCCTTTTTCACATCAACGACAAACACAAGATTCCTGTCGATTGCTTTAGGTTTCTCAGCAGGGGTCATGATCTATGTGTCCATGGTTGAGATTTTCTTTAAAGCAAAGGAAACACTTGTTGGTGCTATGGGTGTACAGATGGGAAACTGGATAACAGTGGCTAGTTTTTTCGGGGGGATGCTCGTAATTGCAATTATTGATAAAGCTATTCCGAAACAAGGGAACCCTCATGAACCAAAAAATGTAGAAGACATGTCTATGCCACAGGCAGAGGTGAAGAATAGCCAACTGTTAAAAATGGGGACGTTTACAGCCCTAGCTATTGCTATTCACAACTTTCCAGAAGGAATCGCAACTTTTACCTCGGCCTTGCAGGACCCGTCCCTAGGGATAGCCATTGCCATTGCGATAGCTATTCACAACATTCCAGAAGGGATCGCTGTATCTGTGCCGATTTATTTCGCGACAGGTGACCGCAAGAAAGCCTTTAAACTATCGTTTCTGTCAGGCTTGTCTGAGCCAGTCGGAGCTTTAGCTGCATACTTACTACTCATGCCATTCCTTAGTGATACATTGTTCGGTGTTTTATTTGCTGGAGTTGCTGGTATTATGGTCTTTATTTCATTAGATGAATTACTGCCAGCTTCACGGCAATATGGGGAAGCCCATTTATCCATCTATGGTGTAGTAGCGGGAATGGCAGTTATGGCAGTTAGTTTGTTATTATTTATTTGAATCAATTTCATAATTGCGCTTTTAAAAAATAAGTGTTCGTGATGCCGCAATGGAAATATACTCGCTTTCCGCGGCCACGCGCGTAGAGAGGTCGTTCGATGGTGGCCCATGCCACGTGCGTAGTGGGGTAGTTCGGCGAAACAGGACGTTCGGTTTTAGCCGAACTTCCTCTTATGTCCCTAAGCCTCCTCAGCTCATTCCTCGCCTGCGGGTCTCGCCTATTTCCACCGCTGAGATGGAGTCATTGGCCTATTGTTACGCCATACTCTTATAAGAGAGTCTAAAGAAATTTAGTCAGCTTGTTGTTCATTTAATTGTGCATGGATACGGTCTGTACCGATGACGAACGTTGTTTAGCCGAAAGAATTCCATTGAGAAGGGACCTCCTCTTTGGGGAAGTCCCTTCTTTTATTTCAATAAAGTCCTTCCTTAATTGTTACTCACCTGAAATGGCTATACTCGTGAAATTTAACACCTTTCCCCATTTATTCAAATAATTCACCGCCATTGTGATAGAGGACCCTTGTAATTTTACCGTCTTCATTCACATTTACTCTCCCAGTGATTTCAGCAGACTTGCCTGCATTCCCTTCCTTTTTGTACCCTATATTAACTGAGAAATCGTAAGCGGTCTCGCTACTTGCATTTTGTTCAATATTCATATCTTTAACTTTCATTCGATAGCCGTTCCTGTACGCCGTTCCGTGAAACGTTGATGCTTTATTCGTATTAATGAATTTGGTGTAATACTGTTCTGTAAAATAGGATTTGAGGTTTTCTTCATAATACATCCTGAAGTCCTTTGATGCGGATTTTATTATTTCCATACTGGCACTTTCAAGTTCCTTGTAAATTGCAGCTAATTCTCCATTAGGTCCCGTAAATACCTCTTCTAAAACGACTTCTATGTGGGCAATGTTCTCATCTTTGGATGCAGAAGAAGAACAGCCAGCTATTAAGAACAAAATTCCGGACAGAATGATAAATGTAAGTACTTGATTTCTCATTGAAGAATACCCCCATTTAGTTTGAATTCTTGTTTTCTTTTCTACGAATGCAAGTCAATTAGGGTTCAAAAGCTTGCCAAATAAAAAAATAAATAGAGGTATTCATGATTCCAATCCTAAATAAAAAAAACTGTGCGGAGTTTTACATTCCGCACAGCTTTTAATATTCTCTTTCTTCAATCAAATCATCAATGATCATCGTAATTTTCTGTTTTGAACGTTTGATTAAGCGCCAATTTAAATAAATGGTTTGATCCTTTTTGTAACCTAAACGTAGAGAGTCCTGTTCAGGTAGAATGGTCCAATTATGAATGCTCTTAAACTTCTCGTAGGCCTTCTCCTTGAACCACTGATTACGAAGTCGGTCAAATTCACTTTGTTTCTCTTCCTCCGTTGTTCCCTTAAGGTAAGTGAAATGGAATTTGCCTTTGTTAAACGAGAAGCTTGATTCATTTGCTTCCGCCATAATCATCCTATACGCTCTACCTAAATATGTAATGCGTGGGCTTTCCTGAGTGTTCAATGCCATCCCCCGATATAAGTCTTCATGGATTTTCTGCCACTTTTCGTTCACCCATTGAATTTTCTTATGTAAAAAATCCTCTACCTTGCTTTGTGGTTTGGACTTTGGAGCTGTAACATGTACGCCATTCAAATCATCTAAATAAATTTTAATGAAGTGGATATCAGGTAATGTTGTTAAATTGTATGTAATCGCATGGTGCTCGTCTTTGATGGTGGGCATAATGATCCCCTTTCAATGTATCCTTTTATTTATTCTAATGGAGAAAATAAAACACGTCAAAAGCCAACTATAGATAAAGAGACCCTCTTAAATAGAAGGTCTCACATGTTAGACATTATTTACAAATTGATGCACCGATAATAATTAGTAAAATAAACAGCACGACAATGAGGGCGAATTCATTTCCGCTGCGACGTCTTCCACAACCGTATCCACCGTAGTAACCCATTATGTCACCCCTTTTATTTTCATACTATAATGTATGAAGATGCTAATCCTTAGTAAAGGCGAATGACTATTCGGCTGAAAATTTTACAATAAAAACCGTCAAATTCTTAACCTATATGGTTGTTACAATGCTAGAAAATCACCGTCTATGGTCTTTAAAAAGCAGGAGATAGGCAGATTTGATGGAATATGGTAGTAGGTTAGAATTATTGGAGGGGGATAAAAGTGATGCAACGAACAATTATCATTACGGGTGCCTCAAGTGGGTTTGGCTATCATACGGCTCTGAAATGTGCAGAGAAAGGTTTTCACGTCATTGCAACCATGAGAAATATGAGTAAAGCTGAAGTGTTTAAAACAGACAGGATCTCTTCTGTTATCCGAGAACGGATTGAAGTTTGGCCGCTTGACGTCACTGATGACATTTCTATAGAAGATTTTAAGCAAAAATTAAAGCAATTGAATCGTGTGGATGTATTAGTCAACAATGCTGGCTTTGCTATAGGAGGATTTTTAGAACAAGTACCGATCGAAGCTTACAGACGACAATTTGAGACAAACGTAATCGGGGTAATTAGCGCCACTCAAGCCGTACTTCCTATGATGCGTAAACAAGGACATGGTAAAATCATAAATGTCAGTAGTATTAGTGGGAGAATTGGCTTCCCAGGTTTGTCGGCCTATGTATCTTCAAAACATGCTCTGGAAGGATTGACGGAAAGTTTACGTTTTGAAGTGAAGCCGTTTGGGATTGATGTGGTTTTGATTGAACCAGGTTCTTATCAAACGAACATTTGGACAAGCGGAATGGAGCTTCCAAAGGCTGTGCATGATCCTGATTCACCGTATGCCTATTATATAAGAGGGCTATGGAAAGCATTAAACAGTGAATCGCATGGAGCTCCAGCAAAGGTTGCAGATTTAATGACGAGAATTGCCAGCAAATCTCAAGTTAGAAAACTCCGTTATCCCATTGGACCTGGTGTCAGACTGAATTTATTTTTAAAAAAAGCAGTCCCATGGCCTTTTCTTGAAAGAACGGTGTTGAAGAAACTGCTTAAGTAAAGGTTTTTACAGACTAAGATAGGGTAATGTGTAGAAATGGGGAGAGATGTGTAATGATGAATGGTGCTGAGCCTATTTTTATTGAAGGAAACGAAGTAGGCATTCTTGTAAGCCACGGATTTACTGGAACAACTCAAAGTATGAAACCTCTCATCGACGCGTACTCAGAAACGGGCTATACAGTTGCTTGCCCGAGACTGGAAGGGCATGGAACGACACCTGAGGATATGGAGGATTCAAACAAGGATGATTGGATTCAATCGGTCGAAACTGCTTATCAATGGCTTGAGGAACGGTGTTCTATCCTATTCGTTGTAGGATTATCTATGGGTGGAACCCTAGCGTTATACCTTGCAGAACGATACAAACAGATTAGTGGGGTTATATCCATAAACGGAGCGGTTGATATTCCTGCAATGGAAAATGTGATGGAATCAGCGGAAGAGCGTTTTGTTGCAGCGATTGGTTCGGACATTAAAAAGGAAAACGTGGAGGAACTTGCTTATGATAGGACACCTGTCAATGCGATTCGCTCTCTAATGGCATTGATGAAAGAGGTTCATGAAGGTCTCGCGAATATTCATTGCCCGGCGTTATTTTTTGTTTCTGATGAAGACCATGTTGTTCCACCGGATAATTCCGAAACGATCTTTGACTCAGTCTTCTCTGAGCACAAAGAACTTGTCCGTTTAGAAAATAGTCACCATGTTGCTACGTTAGATAACGATCAAGATTTGATTATCGAGCGAAGTCTTGAGTTTTTTCAAACGTATGCTAAAACCTTATAAGTCTTTCTTTAAAGAAGCATATGTAAATAAACCTTAGAACTCCTATGAGCTCCTAAGGTTTTTCTGTGTGCTTTTCCTACTGTGTTACCCCTGGAAGTTTTCTAATTACCAGCTGGACTTTTTAACTCCAGGAAGCTGGCCTTTATGAGCGAGTTCGCGAAATTTAATTCTTGAAAGCCCAAACTTTCTCATATAGCCGTGAGGTCTTCCGGTTGATTCACAGCGATTATGAAGTCGTGTAGGTGAAGCATCTCTTGGCAATTTCCTAAGTGCTTGATAGTTGCCTTCTGCTTTTAATTGCTTTCGTACATCTTTATATTTTTCAAACGTTGCTTGACGTTTACGTTCTTTTTCGATCATTGCTTGTTTAGCCATTGCAGTTCTCCTTTTCTTAAATAGTAATGATTACTATTTAATTGTATTAGGTCAAACCCCCTTTGTCAAATCACCTAAGGTGGCAGGTTTGTCATCCTTACCAGCTTTGCATTGAATGCAAGAAGTTATTGATTTATAATAGATTCATAGCAAGAAAAGCAAACGTATATAAGCCTTCAAGGGGAGCTTTAGGCTGAGAGTGAACAATCTTTGTTCAGACCCTTCGAACCTGTCAGTTAGTACTGGCGTAGGGATGGTGGCTTTTTTGATGGCGATGCACGGGATTCCTCCATCAGGAAGCTTCCCTTTGGCATCGCTTTTTTTGTATGCGAAAAAGGAGGTTGTGGGTTATGCAAAATAAACGTGTATTGTTCATGGTAGAAGTGGCTATTTTTTCAGCATTAGCGATCTTACTCGATATTATCCCGTTTCTATCATTTAAGCTCTGGGCTCAAGGAGGATCGGTTTCTTTTGCGATGGTTCCCGTATTTATTATGGCATTTCGATGGGGACTTCGAGGTGGATTATTGACAGGACTTCTGCTAGGATTTTATCAAATTTTAGTGGGGGGTGCCATTCTTATAAGTATAGCGCAAACCTTTCTTGATTATTTTGTAGCATTTGGAGTTATAGGTCTTGCCGGGATCTTTGCCAAGCCAGTGCGGGAGGCAGCTCGCGAGCGACATATGAAACGACTTGCCGCCTGGGTGATCGCAGGATCGTTTGTTGGAAGTCTGTTTCGGTTTTTCGGCCATTTTACCGCAGGAATAGTTTTCTATGATGAGTTCGCACCTGAAGGACAGCCGGTTTGGTTATATTCACTGCTTTATAATGGTGGTTATATGCTGCCTACGTTTATTTTAAGCGCGGTCATATTATGCTTGCTGTTTTCACAGCGTCCGACTTTATTGATAAGTCGTTCATAACAATGAGGACCTATTTTCGAAAAGTTTAATCTCACGAAAATAGGTTCTTATTTTGTGAAATAGAAAGGTTGATTGTAGGAAAAAGTCGAATGATGTATATTGGGAAGGGGTAGAGAAAAATGAAACGTTCTAATGTAATCGCAACTTATTCGATTGTCGGATTTGATCCACAAACTGGAGAACTGGGAGTTGCTGTTCAATCAAAGTTCCTTGGCGTAGGGGCAGTGGTGCCCTGGGCGAAAGCGGGTGTCGGTGCAATTGCCACACAAGCATTTGCTAATCCTGCTTACGGTCCTGATGGTTTGCAATTGTTAAGTGAAGGTTTAAGTGCCCAGGAAGCCGTGGATAAACTGATTGAAAATGACTCTGAAGCTGCAGATCGCCAAGTTGGAATGGTCGATGCTGAGGGAAGAGCAGCTACATTCACTGGTGAGCACTGCTATGACTGGGCTGGAGGGGTAACAGGGAAACACTATACAGCACAAGGAAACATTTTAGTAAATAAACAAACAGTGACAGAAATGGGACGTGTTTTTGAATCAAGTGACGGGTCATTAGCGGACCGCTTGTTAGCAGGGCTTCAGGCAGCTGAACAAGCAGGTGGAGACAGCAGGGGAAGACAATCTGCAGCGATTTATGTGGTAAAAGAAAAAGGAGGCTACGGCGGCCTTAGTGATGTCTTTGTCGATTTACGAGTGGATGATCATCCTGAACCAATTGATGAGTTATTGCGGATTTATAAGCTTCAACAGCTATATTTCGGGGAATCTAAGCAGGATAATATCAAACGATTAGAAGGGGAGCTTGAGGAGAACGTTGTTTATCATTTGTACAGAACAGGGTTCTTAGCAAGCAAAAAGCCAGATTCCAACGATTTTCACAAAGCCCTTACGACATTTTTACACAGAGAAAACTTTGAAGGTCGTGAACAGACAAAGGGCTGGTTGGATTTAGAAGTGTATCATTTTCTGGAACGAATGGACTCAGAAAAGTAAAAAGGGGGATGATCATATGTTTAAAAAACTAATGGCACGTGCAGGCATTGGCGCAGCCAAGGTGGATACACAGCTTGAGAAGTTGGAGCTCCAACCTGGCGAAACTGTAGCAGGCAAGGTAGTTGTTCAAGGTGGGGAAGTCGAACAGGAGATTGAGCAAATCACCATCTTTCTTATGACTGAAGCACTGAGAGAAGTCGATGATAAGAAAATTAAAGAAACGGTAAAGCTGGAACAATATCGTATATCTGGTGAGCTTGTCATTGCAGCGAAGGAAACGAAGGAAATTCCTTTTTCTATCGATGTTCCAATACACACACCAGCTACACTAAATAAGCTTCCTCTATGGTTTGAAACAGGACTTGATATCCCCATGGCCCTTGATGCTGAGGATCGAGATTATATTAAAGTATCCGTCCATCCACACATTGAAACTGTTCTTCAAGCGGTGGAAAGAGAGCTTGGTTTTCACCTGAAGAAAGTTGAGATGGAGCATTCAAGAAGGCACGGTTATATCCAGGAGTTTGAATTTCTCCCTGGTGGTGAATTTAGAGGATATTTAGATGAGTTGGAACTGATCTTCTTTTTGGATTCTCATGGTTTGCGTGTATTCTTACAAGTCGATCGAAAAGCAAGGGGATTGGGCGGCTTGTTTGCAGAAGCTTTGGAAATGGATGAATCAAATATCCAATTATATTTTTCAAAAGAAGATTTACAGTCAGGGTCGGAAACGATTGCGAGAGAGCTAGGGAAAACAATAAGAGAACAAGTAAAATAGGGGAAAAGCTGCCAGAGTTTTTGATTCTGGCAGCTTTTTTGACTTTTCTTTTAAATTAGATTAATATCTAATTAGATGAATGACGAATAAGGAGGAGAGTTATTATGCAATTAAATAAAATGGTCGCCTTCCATAAAGCAGTAGGGGATCCAACTAGATTAAGAATTGTATCACTTTTACTTACGGGCCCCATGCATGGTCAGTTGATTGCTGAGAAACTTGGTCTGAAACCTCCAACCATTACCCACCACTTAAAAAAGTTAAGAGACACAGGGATGGTTTATTCGAAAAGAGATAAAAATACGGTTTACTTTTATCTGGATAAAAAGAAAGTTGAATTTATGGCTACGGCGATCTTGAGGATAGGAGATGATGAAGTGAGAAAAGAAGAACTGTATGTAAATGAAGCCGAGCAACGTAAGATTATCAACAGTTTTATCGCAAGGGATGGCAGATTGAAGCAAATGCCGAGCCAACTTAAGAAAAAGCTTGTGATTTTATCTTATTATGTACAGGAATTTCAACCTGGTAAAGTGTATGAGGAACAAGAGGTAAATGAATACATTCAACGGTTCTATGATGATTATGCAACAATGAGACGAGAATGGATTATGCAGCAATTTATGTATAGAGAAAATAATAGATATGAGTTGAATCCTACAGAGATGTGGCCAGTTGTTGTGAAAAGGTGAAGGAACTATCACCTTTTTTTTATAATCTAATTAGATAATCATCTAATTTCAGGGGGGGAGAATATGTCAGATCGTTTTCATAAGCATCCTTACAGCTATTTATTCTGTTCAGGGATTGTAAACGGGATAGGAGACCGATTTAGTCAAGTTGCTGTGCTGGCACTGTTATTGGAGCTAACAGATTCAGGTTTAGCAGTTGGGATCGTGATGGGGATGCGCGTCCTTCCTTATTTAGTATTATCCCCGATTGCCGGAAAGCTTGCAGATGTTTGGGATCGGCGGAAGATTATGATCGTAACAGATGTTGTAAGAGTTCCATTTGCCCTATCCTTTATATTCGTGCCATCAGTTGAAGATCTGTGGATTATCTACGTTAGCATGTTTGTACTTGCTTGTGGAGAAGCCATCTATCAACCTGTTAGAAAAAGTAGTATTGGAGTGATCGTTGACCAGCAACACTACACTAAAGTAAATGGATTAGAGCAGGTTGTGATAGGGATTGTGCTAGTGGCCGGTTCCGTAACAGGCGGTGTCGTAGCATTTTTTGTAGGGGAGGATGTGGCTTTTGTTCTTAATGCGTGTACATTCATTGCTGCTGCGCTTATTATAAAACATCTCGTGATAAAAAAAGTAGTGAACAAGGACCAACCTACAATAATTAAAAGGCCGCACCTTAACATAACGTTTGGTCCAATTGTTATGTTTATAGTAGTCATCCAAGCTGTGTCTGCTATGCTAGATGGCTTCTTCAATGTATTAATCAGCTATTATGGGGCGGAGACATTTTCAATGGCAGATTTAGGTGTTGGAATCCTGTATGGTGCTCTAGGGGTTGGGCTGGTGATCAGTTTTTTTGTTTCGAAAAAGGTTACCGGAAATTTACTTTTGGTAGGAATCATATCAGTTGGTCTTGAAGGGGTGTTGCAAATTATTGCCAGCCAGGCACCAACGCTATGGTACATAGCTATAACCTTTACAGGAATTTCATTGATTGGCGGAGTTGGTGCTGCTTGCTTTGATAGTATTGTGATGAGAATGACACCTAAATCTCAGCAAGGTGAAGTGTTTGGGGTGATTGGATCAATTTCGAACGTAGTGATAGGTATAGCGATGTTTAGTGCGGGTTGGTTTCTTGAGTTGTTCTCCCCTAGAATTATAGGCCTTGTAGGTGGTTCTGCAGCTATCTTTGTTATGTTTCTATTGATACTAGTTTTTATTTTTTCGTTTTCATCCAAAAATTTAACAGAACAATAGAAGAAGAAGTATATTATCCATTGACGCTGTAGGCTTGTGGTTCTGCAATGAGTTACAGGTCTTCTTCATTGATTTTTACAAGGATGTTTGATTATTTAATAAATAGGGAATAAATCAATAAATTGAAAAGAAGGGGTCTTATGAGGAAAGGTACAACAGAGAAGGACATGATTAAATATGATCATGGGCTGCTTATAGAAGAGTCCGATCAAGTTGCAGAAGAATATCCGCTGACAATTGTTTTAAATGATGAAGAATTTGCTACAATGGTCTGCACGCCAATGCATTTAGAAGAACTTGTTATAGGGTTCTTAGCATCAGAAGGAGCAATCAGAACAATAGCAGATGTTGATTCCATTTCAATTGATGAAGAACGAGGATTTGCTTACATAACGACAAATGTCACATTTGAAAAAGTGGATACGACGAGGCGGTGGATTGGTTCCTGCTGTGGTAAAAGCCGGGCATTCTATTTTCAAAATGATGCGAAGATCGCAAAGACGGTAATGGATGAAATGAAAATAGAGCCGGAGTTTTGTTTAACATTGATGGAAGCGTTTCAAAAGAAAGCAGATATGTTTAAAAAGACCGGTGGTGTCCATCAGGCTGCTATTGCATCTACTCAGGGTGTGGAGATTGTCTTCAATGACATAGGAAGACACAATGCCTTAGACAAGCTATACGGATATCTATTAAAGCAACATCTCTCGCGTAAACATAAGATTATTATTTTCAGCGGACGGATTTCTTCAGAAGTATTATTAAAGGTATCTAAAATGGGAATTGGTTTTCTCTTATCAAAGTCAGCCCCAACAGATCTTGCTTTGAAGCTTGCTGAGGATTTAAATATTACCGCAGTTGGTTTTGTAAGAGGGAAGAGGATGAATATTTACACACATGCTAAAAGGTTAGCTATTCATCAGGAATAGCGGATTTTTACTAAAGGAGGAGCTTCAATTGTTAGAACACGAACATACAGTTGTGACGATCAATGGCAGTGAATACTTAGCAGACCCTGGGCAAAATCTCTTGGATCTATTAAACACGACAGATGAAAATATACCTCAGATTTGCTACAACGAGTCACTCGGGCCTATTGAAACGTGTGATACGTGTATCGTTCAGGTAAACGGTGAACTTACTCGTGCTTGTGGTATGAAGGTCGAAGCAGGAATGAAAGTTCAAACACAGCTGCCTCATGTTCATAAGGCACAAAAAGAATCATTAGATCGTATCTTAGAGAATCACGAACTCTATTGCACAGTTTGTGATTATAATAATGGATCCTGCGAAATCCATAATACAATGGCTGATTTTGGCTTGGAACATCAATCAAGACCATTTGAACCAAAGGCATACGATCGTGATGAGTCAGGTTCTTTTTATCGCTACGACCCAGATCAGTGTATTCTTTGCGGACGCTGTGTGGAAGTATGTCAGGATATTCAAGTAAATGAGACGTTGACAATAGACTGGGAGCGTCAGCAACCCCGAGTAATTTGGGATAATGATGTTCCTATCGACCAGTCCTCTTGTGTTAACTGTGGACAGTGCTCAACTGTTTGTCCTTGCAACGCGATGATGGAGACTGGCATGGAAGGCGAAGCGGGATTTCTCACTGACCAACAACCAGGGATCTTGAAATCAATGATCGAGTTAACGAAAAAGGCGGAAACAGGTTATGGACCTCTTTTTGCTGTATCTGATACAGAAGCTTCGATGCGTGAAGATCGAATTAAGAAGACAAAAACGGTTTGTACCTACTGTGGGGTAGGCTGTTCCTTTGATGTTTGGACAAAGGATCGTAAAGTACTTAAAATAGAACCGAGTGCGCAGTCACCCGCAAATGGAATTTCGACGTGTGTAAAAGGCAAGTTTGGCTGGGACTACGTGAATAGTGATGAGCGTTTAACCAAGCCGCTTATACGCAAGGGTGAATCGTTTGAAGAGGTAGAGTGGGATGAAGCGATTTCCTACGTAGCTAAACGATTTACTGAGGTCAAAGCGGAGAAGGGCGCAGATGATTTGGGGTTTATTTCCTCTTCTAAGGCAACAAATGAAGAGTCTTACCTCATGCAGAAGTTAGCCCGTCAAATAATTGGAACAAATAACATTGATAATTGTTCACGTTATTGCCAGACACCGGCAACAATGGGCTTATTCAGAACAGTAGGTTACGGTGGGGATTCAGGGTCAATTGATGATATTGCCAATTCTAATCTAGTTATAACAGTTGGTTCAAACACTGCTGAATCCCACCCCGTGCTGGCATCAAGAATCAAACGGTCACATAAGCTGTTCGACCAAAAGCTTTTCGTGTTTGATTTACGAAAACATGAAATGGGGAAACGGGCTGACCGCTTTTATTCACCAAACTCCGGCTCTGATTTAGCATGGCTTTCAGCTGTAACAAAATATATTTTAGATGAAGGATTAGAAGATAAGCAGTTTTTAGAAGAGTGGGTAAACGGTTTTGATGAGTACAGGGAAAGTCTTGAACCCTTTACTATGGAGTATGCTTCAGAGCTGACAGGCATTCCGGAAAGTGAACTTATCGAAGTAGCTGAAGAAGTTGCACGTTCTGAGAGTGTAGCCATTTGCTGGGCTATGGGTGTCACACAGCATATGCGTGGAAGTGATACAAGTACAGCGATCTCGAATTTGCTTCTGATCACAGGGAATTACCGAAAACCTGGTGCAGGAGCGTACCCTCTTCGTGGTCATAATAATGTGCAGGGCTGCAGTGATTTCGGCAGTATGCCGAATTTTTTTCCTGGTTATGAAGCAACAACAGATGACGAAGTTCGCGGTCGTTACGAGGATAAGTGGGGAGTAGAGCTTCCAGCAGAATTTGGTAAAGATAACCACCAAATGATCGAGGCCATCCACGCAGATAACCTTAGCGCTATGTATGTCATTGGTGAAGATACAGGCATTGTAGATGCGAACATTAATTACGTGACAAGTGCTTTCGAGAAACTTGATTTCTTTGTTGTTCAAGATCTCTTTTTAACAAAAACGGCAGAGTATGCAGATGTGATTCTTCCCGCTGCTCCAAGTCTCGAGAAAGATGGGACGTTCACAAATACTGAACGTCGTATTCAGCGTTTGTATAAATCACTTGACCCTCTGGCAGGTTCTAAACCAGACTGGGAGATTCTTTCATTACTTGCTAAAGAGATGGGATACGATTGGGGTTACGAACATCCCGCAGAAATTATGGAGGAGGCAGCTAGTTTAGCTCCTCTGTTTGCAGGTGTTTCCTATGGACGTCTGGAAGGATACAATTCCCTGCAGTGGCCTGTAGCAGAGGATGGAACGGATCAACCGCTTTTATTTCTCGATGGCTTTCCTTTTGAAGATAAAAAAGCTCAGCTTTATCCACTGCAATTTGTGCTTGAGTACGGTACAACGGAAGAATATGATCTTCATGTAAATAACGGACGTCTTTTAGAGCATTTCCATGAAGGGAATATGACGTATAAATCAGAAGGAATTACAAGAAAAACACCTACTGCGTGGATAGAAGTTTCAGAAGAATTAGCGGAAGAACGTGGACTTAAAGAAGGCGGTACTGTGAAGCTAATTTCCGATGCAGGTGAAGCTACAGGGGTAGTGACAATAACTGATCGTGTCAAAGGAAAGGAACTTTTCCTTCCATTGAATGATAATGGGAAATCTGCGGTTAACTTCTTAACGGATAATCGTGTTGACAAAGACAGCAACACACCAGCATACAAAGAGATTGCAGTACGAATGGAAGTAGTGAAAAAAGAAGGAAAATCACCGATTCGCTCAAATAATCACCGTAGAGGAAATCCTGTACCTCAAATCAGTGTGCAAGTGGAGAAGAAATGGAAGCGGGACGATTATGTATTCCCGGGAAATCAGGTGAATAAAAATGGCTAAAGCAATTAGAAATATTAAGCGTCTCGAGGTTTCTCGCGAGGAACAAATAGAAAAAGACGTTTCAGAGGTGAAAGAGGCGGTAGCAGATAATAAGGATGCTATCTTAAAAGGGATTAAGTTGTTACAGGCGCTAGACGAAGGCGGGACACTTGATTCTGCCTATGCTTTCACAAGATCAAAGAAGCAGGCTCTGGGATATGTGGCAAATGAATTAAATAAAGATCAATATGCATCATTGATTGAGAATCTCCCTGAAATGATCTTCCTTCTAGGGGACTTAGATATGAAATCTCTACGGGAGGTTACAGGACGTGTAAACCAAGGTATTGAACAAATGAATGCAGATGATCACGCTAAAAAAACATCTGTATTCGAATTAGCCAAGGCCTTAAAGGATCCGGAAATCAATAGAAGTATTACGATGATGATGCAATTTCTTAAAGGAATGGGACGTGAATAGTATTATAAACAAGGGTTGCTCGAATTTATTTCGAGCAACCCTTGTTTGGATGTGGAAAATTGGTCAATAGCTAAATGTGTATTTATATATCATTAGAGCCAGATTTCCACAAAGAACCAAATGATCATGACAAGTTGAATAACGACTTTGGCTAGTGAGCCGCTTAAGAAGCCAAATAAAGAACCTAGTGATGCTTTAAATGCATCTTCGGTTGTTCGTTTTTGGACAAGTTCTACAATGAGAACAAGTAGGAAAGGGAGAAGGATGATACCAAAAGGCGGAACAATAAATGATCCAATAATTACCCCGATGGCTGCAGAACGCTCTCCCCATTTACTGCCCCCATATCTTTTGACAAAGTAACTGTTAGCAATAATATCAGAGACGATCAGGACGATTGTTAAAATGATCATTCCAACCCAAAATAAGATGGAAAGCTCATCCCCATTGATAAAGAAAAAGTAAGCTAGGAAGCCAATCCAAAGTACGAGCGGACCGGGAATAATAGGGAATATGATGCTAGCAAAGCTGGCAATAAAACACACAATAATGATAATCCAAATAAGTATATCCATTTAAAAGACGTCCTCCTATTATTTCAGTAAAGAAACATAACTACGTTTCAACATGTTGCACTTTTCTATACGTTGTATCTTCCATTAGGTTTCGAGTTTTTAATTATATTATAAGCTTTTTCTAGAATGAACATGAAAAAACCCGGACTTCGTATGATTGAGTCCGGGTTTTACAGCTTATTTCATTCCTAAGTCTTGACGGTCAGGGGGTGCCATAAATTCAGGCCCCACTGGATCCTTAATATGTTTTAATAGGATTTCGTCAATCTCATGCATGCTTTCGTCATCAATGGTAAAGTTGATCACTTCATCGATTGGCTCTAGTTGTTCGGGACGCCGTCCACCCATTAGCGCGATACCGGAGCCAGGTTGTTGCAGAACCCATTTTAATGCCAAGTGTAGTACTCGTTTCCCGAAACGATCTTGAGCGAGCTTGTCAAGCTCTTCAACAGCGTTTAAATATTGGTCAAATCTAGGCTGTTGAAATTTAGGGTCATTGTTTCTTAGATCGTCCCCTTTAAATTCACGATCAGCCGACATCTTTCCTGATAACAATCCTCTGCATAAAGAGCCATAAGAGACTGTCGTAATATTATGCTCTATCGTGTAAGGCAGGGTGCTTTTCTCAATCTCTCTCTCAAATAAGTTGTAGGGTGGCTGTAATGTGTGAATCGGAGCTGCTTCTCTAAAAATATCCATTTGCTCTGGTGAGAAGTTACTGACGCCGATTGCACGAATTTTCCCTTGTTTATACAAATAGTGCAGGGCCTCCGCCGTTTCGTGTAAAGGAGTCATCGGATCAGGCCAATGCAATTGATAAAGATCGATATAGTCTGTCTGCAATCTTTTTAGAGAATCTTCAACTTCTTTATGAATACGTTCCTTGCTTCCGTTACGAAAAAGATTGTCGTCTTGCCATTCTAATCCCGCTTTTGTAGCTAGAAGTATGTTGTCACGGCTTCCGTAATCCTTCACCGCTTTCCCAACAATCTCCTCAGAACGGCCGAACCCATAAGCAGGTGCAGTATCAATCAAACTGATTCCTTTATCTAATGCAGCATGAATGGTTTGGATCGATTGTTTCTCATCCGTTCCGCCCCACATCAAGCCTCCAATCGCCCATGTACCCAGGCCAATTCGACTCGTCTCTAAATTTGTATTACTTATGTTCATGGTTTCCATTATTACACCTCCAAAGGCTGTAAGAAATTCTTTAAGTGAGTGTACCCGGTTTCGGTGATATTTAATCTTAAATGTATTTTTGTGTTTCAATTTAAAGAAAACAAATGATAAAGTGAACCTTCATAAGTGGGGTTTCACTGATGGTTTGTTGAGGTCTACACGACGTGGGTCACACAGACGTTGTTACAGGACGTGGCGACCTTAATCTGTGTTCCTTAAAATCGGACATTTCCGGACGGTTAATCCCCTGCTTAACTTCTTATTTTCACGACAATATATTTGAGGTTTTACTGAGTGTTCATGCGGGATAAACGGTGAATTTCTTCGCTGCTTGGTTTTTCCGGTCCTCACGTAGGAAAGACATAAGCTGTGGTCCTCAAAACCGTCGCGACTTGAACTTCTTGCGACGCACGAGGACGTGCTCATGTCGACGTTCTCATTCGTTAACTTTTTGAACACACATTTAAAGGTCTTTCGTTACATTTCTCGGCTATAATTTTTCAATAATCTACAAACATAGCGATACAATAAACTTTAAACTTCAGGTATAATGAATGATAATTCAGTCAGAGGGGGAGACCTTAGTGGAAGCCATTCAAACGACAAATGATGTAAAGGTAAAAACGAGGCGATGGAAAAAAGCCTGCCTGATTTCTGCGATTATTGTGTTAGTGCTAGTAATTGGTACGATTATTTTTGTAAACGTTTACATAAATCGTGGTCTTCCACAGGTTTCAGGTGAAATTAAGCTTGAGGGTCTTAAAGAGCCTGTAACAGTTACAAGGGATGAAAGTGGTGTTCCCCATATATCTGCAGCCAATGCCCATGATCTGTTTATGGCACAAGGGTATGTCCAGGCGCAGGATCGCTTACTTCAGATGGAGCTTGCGCGAAGACAAGCGTCAGGAACTTTAAGTGAAGTCGTTGGTGAAGCAGCCATTGAACAAGATAAATACTTTCGAACCCTTGGGCTTAGAAGGGCGGCCGAAGCGTCACTACCTTTGTATTCAGATGAGGCGGTTCGAAGCTTAGAGGCTTTTGCTCAAGGGGTGAATATGTATATTGATAAGGTGGTTGAGGAAAATCGTCTTCCACCCGAATTTAAATTAATGGGGATTGAACCAGGTACCTGGCAACCTGTTGATTCGCTAACGATTGGGAAGTATATGGCATTTGATTTAGGTGGTCATTGGGAGCGACAAGCTTTCAATTATTATGCTTTGGCCAAATTTCCTGAAGAAAAAGCACTCGAATTATTTCCGTCCTATCCGAAAGAGGCGCCTACAATTATCAATGAGTCTGAAGTGGTTGACGTGGCAACAAGTTTTCAAGATGCAGTAATCCCACCCGAATTCAATGGTAGTAACAACTGGGTATTAAGTGGGGAGCGGACTGAATCGGGCTTGCCGCTGCTGGCGGATGATCCGCACTTAGGCTTAGCGACACCATCGATCTGGTATCAAATGCATCTAGATTCTCCTGGGTATCAAGTGTCGGGGGTGATTTTTGCTGGAATTCCTGGGATCATCCTTGGTCATAACGAGGACATAGCCTGGGGTGTGACCAATGTTGGACCGGATGTACAACAACTGTATATTGAAAAAAGGAATCCAAATCGACCTGATGAGTTTCAATTTGAGGGGAATTGGGAGCAAGCTGAAGTCATTCCAGAGCCTATCAAGGTAAAAGGGGAAGAGACTATTGATTACGAAGTTGTCGAAACTCGTCATGGCCCAGTTATTAGTGAGTTCGCTGAGCAGAGTGGTAAAGATAAGGTTCTTTCATTACGCTGGACTGCACTTGACCCGACAACTGAGCTTGAAGCTGTGTTAGAAATCAATCGGGCCAGCAATTGGCAGGAGTTTGAAAAAGGATTAGAAAAATTTCTAGCCCCGGCTCAAAATTTTGTGTTTGCTTCAAAGGGCGGAACTATTGCATATAAAGCCAATGGGCGTATACCTATCTATGAAACTGAGGATGATGCACTGCTTCCTTTAAGAGGTTGGGAGGAAGAGGACGAATGGAATGGCTACATCCCGTTTAATGAACTTCCTACTTTGGTTAATCCTGAAAAGGGGTATATCGCGACAGCAAATAATAAGGTTGTTAGTGAATCTTACCCTTATCATATTAGTCACAACTGGGCACAGCCCTATCGTTATAAGCGGATTGCTGAAATGATTGAAGGAAAGCAAACACACTCAGTCGAAAATATGAAGGATATGCAGTTGGATGTGAGAAACTTGCAAGCAGAAGAGTTTTTGCCATTTATGCTGGCCCATGTTGAGGAAGGGTATGGTGAGGTGGAAAAAGCAGCGGTAAACTTAATGGAGAAATGGACGTATGAAGATGACTATCAATTGCCGCAACCTCTCATTTTTCATACGTGGAACACCAATATCCAAGCAATCCTATATAATGAGTCTATTCCTAAGGAGATGCGGGATCTTTTTCACGGGGCGGGGCAGACAACAGATGAAATGGTTAGGAGTGTTATCAATGGAGAAGAATCAATCTGGGTTGAGGAGGCAGGAGGCATCAAACATGTCCTGAATGAGTCTTTCTCTAAAACAATTACAGAGTTGACTGAACAGTATGGGAATACTCCAAGTGATTGGAGGTGGGGAGACGGTCATGCTGTTGAATTTACTCACCCACTCTCAAGCATTCGTATCTTGGGGCGGTTTTTTAACCCGGGTGATCCTGTCCCTGTTAGCGGCAGCAGGGTAACAGTCAGGGCTGCTGGTTACAATGACAATGGTTTAGTGAATCATGGGGCCTCATGGCGATATGTTACTGACTTAGGTGAGCCGACTGAGGCCGAGCATGTGGTAGGGCCTGGGCAGTCAGGACATTTTCGTAGTGAATGGTATCATGACCAATTCAATGATTGGGTAGAAGGGGGTTATCATACAACAGATATGAATGATTTTACAGGGGAAGAGTTACGCCTAACTCCATAAACTTATAGTTTCGATAAAAGTAGGTGGTGACTCCTATCTTGAAGACACCACCTTTTGATTACCTTTTATTAAAGCCTTTCTTCTGAACTAAATCGGTTACATCCATACGCATTGGTTCAGAAAAGCGACGAATCATTTGCTCTGACCAGGTATCCTTACGGTTGTTTGTGGAACGAGATTGGTAATAATCGGCGATTTCCTCATCGAACTGCTCCACGTCGCTTTCAAACGAAGGATATTCATTTTCAAAATAAATGGCTGATTGTGGCAAACGAGGTTTTTTTTCGGGCTGGTGATCAGGAACACCAAGGGCCATACCGAACAATGGAATCACATGCTGAGGTAATCCAAGTATTTCGTCTGTTCGAGCCAAGTTATTACGTATACTTCCGAGGTAACACATGCCAAGCCCCATTGATTCAGCAGCAATCGCGGCATTTTGTGCAGCTAATGCAGCATCTATCGCTGAAACTAAGAAATGCTCGCTATTCTCTAGGTTAGGCAGCATTTGTTGGTATTGTTTATTTGTAGCTTGTTGAATCGGTCTTTTTAAATCAGCACAGAAAATAAGTAGATGCCCATTTTGTGTGACGTGCGGATGCCCGCTGACTTCTGCCAGAGCTGCTTTCTTCGCTGGGTCAGTTATACCAATAATCGTGTAGGCCATCATGTAACTGGATGTTGAAGCTTGCTGGGCAGCGCTTATAATGGTGTGAATTTGCTCGTCTGTCAGCTTAGTGTCTTTAAATTCACGGATACTGCGGTGATTTAAAATGGTTTCAATGGTTGTATTCATTACGTTCCCTCCATAAAACATAATCCATCAAAAGAATAACATAGGGGTTCCAGAAAATCCTTTCATATGCATTCTAAGGAGATAAAGGAATCTATACCATTGATGTAGAATTATTATTCATACACAGTTGGGTAGGTGGGCTCTTATGATGAATGTTTATGATTTTGATTATTTTAAGACCAGAAAAGAAGTAAAAGAAACGATCAATAAAAAAAAGCGTATTTACGAGATTTATTTAACAACGGTGAAATTTGTTCATAAACACAGCCAAAGTACATATCATTACCCTGTAGAATACTTAACGACAAATGAGGAATTGAAAAAAATGTATAATGGGAACGAAGTACAGTTTTCGAAGGCATTTGATGATTTAATGCATTACTGGGGGATAAGCTTGGGGAGTAAAGAGGAAATATTCGAAAATAAAGCATTTAACAAATTTCCCACTATTGGGCATTTATGCAGTTTTATTGAGGATAGAATAAAAGATTCGTAAGACTATAGGATCATAGTCTTACAGCTCTTGCTTTCTTTTTATTAATCGCCCCCATATAAAGCTCAACGATCCCAATCCCAAACATAAATGGTCCAAAGCTGTAAGCAAAAAACGGACTGATTACGAGATGGAGCATGCCGGCAATGATGATCATTGGGTATGCTTTCTGTTTGAATGCACGAAAGGACCAAAACAAGCTTAGAACAAAGATGATCAATAGAAGTGGGGAAAGCCACGTGAAGTGTTGAATCCATGCCATATAAAGCACCTCCAATACTGTAATAAGATAAGATAGTTTCATAATGGTATCACTTGGCAGAAGGAAGATTCAACAGCGAAAAACGTCTAGTTTTGCCGCTATGAAAACACAACTGAAGTTCGTTTAATACTCAAGCCGCCATGCTTTTTATTTAGAAGAATTTTGATATAATGATTCTGTAAAATATTGTAGAATGGTGTCAATATATCCGTGCCATTCGTCATATAGCTGAAAGACGGATTTTATAAGGGGGAGAACATTGAAAAGAGCACTATTATTATTATTTTCTATTGTATTCATTTTACTTGCAGGCTGTTCCGAACAACCAAATCCTGAAACAACCTTTAAGAACTATATGAAAGCATGGGGAGACCAAGAATATGAAAAGATGTACCAACTGCTTGGTGAAAAATCTCAGGAACAGATTACAAAGAAAGAATTCGTCGAACGATACAAGTCAATTTATGAAGGTATTCAGATGGAAAAACTGTCCATTACATATCATTTGCCTGATGAAGAGACCGAATATAAAAAGGAGGATACACCAAGCTTTGACTTTAATGTAAGTATGGAAACGCTGGCAGGGCCTGTTGAATTTTCGAAAGCAGCCAATCTCACGTTTAAAGAAAGCGATGAGTCGGAAGCTTGGGTGATGTCCTGGGATCCTTCAATGATATTTTCAGGTATGAAACAAGGAGATACAATATCTGCACAAGTCATCAAACCTAAAAGGGGAGAGATATTTGATGTAAATGGTAAGGGGCTTGCAATCAACGGCACAGTGTTAAATGTTGGTCTCGTCCCTGATTGGATGGAGGACGATCGTGAGCAAGTAAAAGAAGAACTTGCCGAGCTGCTTAACCTATCTGTTGAAAGTATTGATGCGAAGCTTAATCAATCATGGGTGCAAGCGACTTCCTTTGTTCCACTCGTATCTATTCCTAAGGATAACGAAGAGTTAATGGAAAAAATTCGTCCCTTGAATGGTACAAAGTTTCAAGAGAAAAGTGCCAGGGTCTATCCTTTAGGAAAGGCAGCTGCCCACTTAACTGGCTACGTAGGGTCCATTCAAGCTGAGCAGCTAGAGGAACTAAAGGATCAAGGGTACACTTCCACAAGCAGAATTGGTCAGACTGGCCTTGAGAGTATCCTTGAGGAAAAATTAAGAGGCACAGCTGGCGGAAAAGTTTCCATCGTCGACGGAGAAGGAAATCAGCGCAAAGTACTAGCTGAACAGGGAGCCGTAGACGGAGAAGATGTGAACCTTACGATCAATGCGGACGTGCAACAGTCTATTTATAATCAATTAAAAGATGATGCCGGTTCATCAGCAGCCATTCATCCGCAAACGGGTCAGGTGAAGGCCCTGGTTAGTACACCTGCTTATGATCCAAATGAATTTGTTTTAGGGATGACCTCAGAACGCTATTCTGAGCTTGAGAGTGATCCACAGAAACCATTAACGAATCGATTTAATAATACTTATGCTCCTGGATCAACGTTTAAGCCGATTACAGCTGCGATTGGTTTAGAAACAGGCACCATCGACCCATCAGAAGAAATGTCTATCCCCGATCGTTCATTCAGCAAAGAAGGCTGGGGCGGTTATTCTGTAACACGAGTAGAAAGTGCCAACATCGACAAGGCAGTAAATCTTCGTGATGCGCTTGTTCGTTCAGACAATATTTATTTTGCCCGTTCCACTCTCAAGATTGGTGAAGAGACCTTTTTGGAAGAAGCAAAGGATTTTGGATTCTCTGAAGAAATCCCATTAACTTATCCAATTAGTGCTTCACAAATAACGGATGAAAATGGGTTTAATAAAGAAATCACACTAGCTGATACCGGATATGGCCAAGGCGAGGTTGAGATGAGCACATTGCATTTAGCTCTTACCTATACTCCACTTATTACAAATGGAAAGCTGCTTGATCCGGTTATGATTAAGGGAGAAGATGCGAGTGTTACCTGGCACGAGGATGTGGTGAGTGAGGACACAGCTAGCATTCTTCGGAAGAACTTAACGGAAGTCGTGAACAACCCTGAAGGTTCAGGATTTGAACCACAAATTGAAGAGCTAAATCTTGCCGGGAAAACGGGAACAGCTGAGTTGAAAAAGTCACAAGATGCTGAGGGACAGGAAAATGGCTGGTTTATCGCATGGAATACCGATGATCCCCGTTTACTCGTTTCAATGATGATCGAGGATGTAGAAGGTGGAAGTTCTGATGTTGTTCCAAAAGTGAAAAATGTGTTTAAAGAACAGCTTCAGTAGTTAATAAAACACCTGGTTTTACTCTTATACAAAAGGGAGTAAAAACTAGGTGTTTTTCTTTTGGAAAAGTCTGCTATAATAAGAATACTAAAACGTAAGGGGTTGATGTGTTATGGCAAATGTATTTGCAGGTCTTCATAAAATAGTGCAATCATCAAATGGAGGGCACAGCAACTCATAATGTCCTCCCATCTATTAGGAGGAATTCGGTGAATCAATTTTTTATTCATGATTACTTTAAGGATCAAGTAGAGGAAACAGCTCGGATTGGGAGAATTACTCGGACGGCTCAAGATATTTACACTGTTCGTACTGAAACGGACTCATATACGGCAACTGTTTCAGGTAAATTCCGTTATGATGCGGAAGTATCACAGGTGTGGCCAGCTATTGGTGATTGGGTTGTGTATGAACCTTTTGATCAAGACAAAGCGAGAATCGACAGAGTATTAAACAGGCGTACGGTTTTATCCCGCAAAGCGGCTGGGACGGGAAATGATGAACAAATTATTGCTGCTAACGTCGATGCAGTATTCATTGTAACTTCACTTGTTAAGGAATTTAATGTACAACGGATTGAACGTTATGTGATGCAAGTATATGAAAGTGGTGCAACACCAGCTATTGTCTGTACAAAACGGGATTTATGTGATGATGTCAAGAATAAAATCACACAAATCGAGCGACATGCTCCAGGTGTACCCGTTTACACGGTTAACAGTCTTGATGGGAGCGGAATAGACAGGCTGGAACAGGAATTGATTGCCGGGGAGACGATTTCTTTAATAGGGTCTTCAGGTGTGGGTAAATCAACGCTCATCAATCGATTGTTAGGTGAGGCAATTCAGCAAACAGAACAAGTAAGAGAAGAGGATGGACGTGGCCGCCACACGACAACACATCGAGAACTATTTTCGCTTTCTAATGGAACGGTAGTAATCGATACCCCGGGGATGAGAGAGTTGCAGCTTTTTGGAGAAAGTGCCAATGTCGATGCAGCCTTTTCAGATATTGAACAGTTAAGTTTGCAGTGCAGGTTCCGCGATTGTTCCCATGACAAGGAGCCGGGATGTGCTGTTACGAAAGCAATCGAAGTAGATGAACTCCCATTCGCTCGTTTAAAAAACTATAATAAAATGCTCCGTGAAGTTGAACGATTGAACTTGAAGGATAAGTATGGAACGCACCGAACCAATCGAATTCTTCATGGTTCTAATGCTAAAAAGGGACAGATGTAAGAAATGTCATTCAAGGTCACTTGAATAAGTCTGTTTATATTATGAGAAAGAAGCTGACCACCTACTTTATAGGTGGTCAGCTTTTTTGAATAAACTATAACTCGATTGAGTTCTTTATTAAGATTACCTTTACTTTTTTTAGAGTTAGTTTGTCAGGATAGATTGTTACTACTTAGTTCATAATAAACGTTACAGTGCTTAAAAGTGAAGGCAGACAAAGATGAATGTAAGCGGAGGAACTTATATGAATAAAAAAAGATGGGATCTTATTGCTTTAGCATCCATACCACTAGTTATGACATTGGGTAATTCCATGTTGCTTCCCGTGCTACCTATGATCGAAAAGGAGATAGGCATTTCTGCTTTTCAGTCGAGTTTAATCATAACGGTGTACTCAGTTGTTGCTATATTATTGATTCCGATAGCCGGTTATTTATCAGACAAAATCGGCAGAAAGAAAGTAATCATACCTAGTTTAATTATCACAGGGGCTGGGGGAATCGTTTCAGCTTATGCTGCATGGAAGATGGAAAACCCATATATTATGATTTTAGTGGGCAGATTTTTACAGGGAATTGGAGCATCTGGAGCTTTTCCTGTAGTTATTCCTACAGTAGGTGACATGTTCGATGATGAAAAACAAGTCAGTGAAGGATTAGGGCTGATTGAAACTTCAAATACTTTCGGCAAGGTACTAAGTCCAGTAATTGGAGCATTATTAGCTGTTATCATTTGGTTCATCCCATTCGCCTCCATTCCCGTACTATCGCTTCTGTCAATCCTCTTAGTATGGAAGTTCGTGAAGGTGCCGAAAAACGAAGGAGAACAGAAGAAAACTCGTTTTTCAGACTTCAAGAAATCAATAAAAAAAGTTTTCCATGATAACGGACGATGGGTTATATCGATCTTTATAATCGGATGTATAAATATGTTTGTGTTGTTTGGATTTTTATTTCACTTGTCTTCCTTGTTAGAGGATGAATATAATGTGACGGGTGTGTACAAGGGATTGCTGTTAGGGATTCCTTTACTGTTCCTTTGCATTGCCTCTTATATTAGCGGCAAGAAAATTGGTGAAAATAAAATCGTCATGAAATGGGCTATTGCCATCGGAAATGCAGCCGCGGCTGCTTCGTTATTTTTCATAAAACATGATACGAATTTGGTCATGTTGCTTATCTTATTATCGGTTGCTGGAGTTGGGATTGGTTTATCTCTGCCTGGGCTTGATGCGTTAATCACTGAGGGTGTAGAAAAAGAGGTGAGAGGTACAGTGACTTCACTTTATAGCAGTATGAGATTTCTTGGAGTCGCTACCGGCCCGCCGGTCATTGCTATTTTAATGGAGAGGTATCCAGACGTACTATATATAAGTTTAGCTTGCCTAAGTATTCTTGCTGTGTTGGTTACGTTATTTGCTATACGACCTTCTTCTGAGAAAAAATCCCAAGTATCAGTTGAACATTAGCATATCGGTGATTGATTGAACAGAATATTTCGACATGATTATAAACTTTAATTGTCTTTGTTACAGGCTCGTCTACATTAAGTTCTGTGATTTATTACCTATTTCCTGACTTAGTAAAAGAGAAATCATTAATCTAATTCGATTTATGGGTTATTATAACTAATTTAGCTTATTGATGGGGAGAGTATGATAAAGAAACAGCCTACCCTGCAGCAGGCTAGTGCTTTAACTTCATTAAAAAGGTTACGCAGGAGGATGAGCAGTCATGTTTATATTGGTTATAAACGAGATCACTTCTGCTAGTGACAAGTAATAATGAAAAGACACTGTTTTTATGAACGGTGTCTTTTTATATGGATGATGAATGGTAGTTTAGTCATGTAGTATAGATTAGCAAGCATAAATTTCTGACAATTAAAATAGTTCATACTATTCTTTTATTTAATACTATATTCCTCTAATATAAGAAATAGATCATATTAAGGAGGAGTTTATTTGAAGAAAAAGAATGTATTACCGGTAGCTGTTCTATCATCTGCCTTGTTCGTAGGAGCTTTTGCCCCCATTCAAGCACATGCGGTTCAACCCGAGCAGACACCTCAAGTTTCAACTCAATCCATGGCAGAAAAATTTGAGAAGTCTAAGGGAAACAAACCTATATTTGTCGTAGAAAAACAAGCTGAAAAACAAAACGCTAGTAATGCTGCTGCTGCGGTCAATCATCTGAAAAAAAATCAGGAAAAATATAAAATTAAAAATCCAAAATCAAACTTTAAACCGGGTCAAGTAAAGAAAGATGATCTAGGTATGACACATGTGAACCTACAGCAGACAAAAAATGGTGTCCCTGTTGAAGGTAGCGAAGTTATTGTTCATTATGACGAAGAAAATACCGTTCAATCGGTGAGTGGCCATTTTAACCACGAAGTTGAGGAAGCGGACATCTCTACTGAACCGACTCTCTCTAAAACAGAAGCTCTTAACAAAGCGAAGAATGAGGTGGATGCTCCTGAGGAAATGAGTTACACTCCTACAAGTGAGCTTGTCATCTATCCATATAATGATGCAAGTCAACTCGCTTATAAAGTAAATGTTAATTTCCTTGGCAAGGATCCTGGTAATTGGTTTGTCTTTGTAGACGCTAAAAGTGGACAAGTAATTGATAAATACAATGCTTTGATGCACGCGAATGGATTTAGGTCTGCGACCGCTTCTGGCCTAGGTGTATTGGGTGACCATAGAAAATTACATATCACCCATAAGAATGATAAGACAGATAATCTTAAAGGGACACAGTTTTATTTATATGACAATTCCCATGATAATCTAGACGGAATTTATACCTATGATATGAAAAATCAATGGGGAGGAGAGGACTTTCAGCTTCCGGGAGTACTCTACTCTAATAACAGTGCTTCTTTCAAAGACGATTATGACCGAGCCGCTGTAGATGCTCATTATAATTCAGAGCAAGTGTATGATTATTTTCTCGAAGAGCATGATAGAAATTCCCTAGACGGCGAGGGGATGGCCATTAAATCATCTGTACACTATGGACAAGATTATAATAACGCCTTCTGGAATGGAGAACAAATGACATATGGAGATGGAGACGGTGAATTTTTCATATCTCTTTCAGCCGGTCTCGATGTTGCTGCACATGAAATGACTCATGGCGTGACATCAAACTCTGCAAATTTGCAATATCGCTTCCAGTCTGGTGCGCTTAATGAGGCCTTTTCAGACATATTTGGTGCGTTAGTAGATGAAGAAGATTGGGAAATCGGGGAAGACATTATGGGCGAAGATGCAAGACAATCTGGTCGAACTTCTCTCCGTAGTTTAAGTAATCCCGATAAGTACGCTGTAGGAGCAGAATATGTATCATATGGAGATGGCAGTGGGATGTATCCAACTCACATGGACGAATATTATGACCTGCCGCTCAGCCTAGATAATGGCGGGGTTCATATTAACTCTTCCATCATCAACCATGCAGCCTATCTTACAGGGGAGCAGATTGGTAAGGACAAGCTAGGCCAAATTTATTACCGTGCACTTACGGTGTATTTGACTCCAACATCAGATTTTAGTCACGCTAGGCAAGCGTTGATTCAATCAGCTGTTGACATATATGGAGAGGGCAGTACCGAAGCAGAAGCAACGGAAAGTGGACTGAATCAAGTGGGAATAACAGAATAATTGTAAAAAAAGCAACTTCCTTGATAAGGAGTTGCTTTTTTGTGATGAAAAATGTAAGGAACGTATAAACCTCCGAGCCACTTTTTTCATAGTGTACGGAGAGGTGAAAATATGAAGAAAGTGATTTTAATAGCTGATACTGGTATCGACGACGCCATTGCATTAATTTATGCGTTGAAAAATCCGGATGTTGATCTCTTAGCTGTCGTTAGTGGATATGGAAATATAGAAAGAGATAAGGCTTACCGAAATGTGGAGTATCTACTGAAGCTTGCTGATCGTACAGATATTCCAGTCATTGCGGGAGCTACAAGACCTCTTAGTGGTGAGGATCCAATCTTTTTCCCTAATATTCACGGCGCTGAAGGGTTAGGTCCAATTGATCCGCCTATTCCGGAAGAACGTTATTCCAACCGTACAAACTTCAGAAAGCTGTTTCGTTTAATAAAGGATAATCCAGGAGAAATCACGATCGTGAATGTTGGCCGTTGTACCTCGCTGACTATTGCTTGGTATTTGAGCCCTGAAGTGATGGGGAATGTGAAGGAAACATTTGTAATGGGAGGGGCTTTTCTCGTACCTGGAAATGCTACAGAGGTGGCAGAGGCAAACTTTTTTGGTGATGCCACTGCGGCAAATTTCATTTGTAAAAATGTGCCTAATTTATCGGTTATTCCACTAAATGTCACAAGAGAAGCCTTATTGACTCCAAATCAAGTTGATTTCATTGCATCCCGTGCAAATACCCGTCTAGAAAAAATAATTGACCCCATACTCGATTTTTACTATGAGGTGTATCAGGAACAAGAGCCAGGTATTGAGGGAACCCCTCAACATGATTTGGCTGCTTTGATGGCCACTTTAGATCTCCCTGGGTTGTTTACCTATAAGAAAAGAAAGGTCCGGGTCCAGCATGAAGAAAGCTATGCAAATGGATTGAGTATCGCTGATTTTCGTCCAGGGACAACAGATTGTTCTGGAGAAGGCTGTTCTCGAATCGCAATGGAAATTGATCAGAAAAAATTTGTGAAACAAGTAATAAAAGTCTTCGCTGATTATAGAGAAAAGAGATGAAATAAACAATGCAAAAAAATAACACAACCATGTTGGTTGTGTTATTTTTTTGCATTGTTTATTATATTAATTAGGTCACAAGTTGAGCCTGAGTACTTTCAACTAGAAAAGATTGTCGATTTTTAAGTGGAAAATAAAGGAATAGTAAATTCTCACCAATACATATTTATCAATTTTCGAAAAATTGGAAAATTATCGCATCTCTTATCATTCTTGTGGTATACTCAAATCGCAAGTCCTATCTCAGAATGAGTTCATCCTCTCATAGGGAGGTGATAGCTGTGAGTCCGTTTGAAGCGATAAGCCTAATGTTGAGCTTTGGAATGCTGATAGCGGTAGTGGTACACAAAAAGCAGTAATACTTGTAACGAACTCATTCTGCACTCATCCAAGGTGCCCCAACACCTTGGATTTTTTTATTTCCATTATGATTATATCGTTAAATTCTCTCGATAGCAAGATAATGATTTTTTTAAAAATTTAGATTGTTGATTTAGACACATATCCTTAGATTATTTCATAGTCGGTCAATGTATACTTGTTATTTTTAAAAAAATGAAAAAGTTTTTATCCTTTGTTTAATTGTAATTGAATAGAATCATTTCGTGGAAGTAATGATGATACTGTTGAAACATTTAGTAATTATTTTGTAACGAAAACTTAAGTTTAACAATTTCACACGAGGTAACTATAGTAGTAGCAAAATATTTCCATGATGTTCCTAAAAAACCTTGAAGGATGGTGGCTTAAATGAAAGGAATCATACTAGCGGGAGGAAGCGGAACAAGGCTTTCCCCAAGCACGAATTGCATAAATAAACATTTGTTAGCTGTTTATGACAAACCTATGATTTATTATCCTTTATCGATTTTAATGCTTTCAGGAATTAAAGAGATTATGATTATTAGTACACCAGAGGATATTCCAAGGTTTGAAAAATTATTAGGTGATGGTTCATCACTGGGGATTACCCTGCATTACAAAGAACAGGAAGAACCGAATGGTATCCCGGAAGCGTTCATTGTCGGAGAAGAGTTTATTGGAAAAGATGATGTCACCTTGATATTAGGCGACAATATTTTTTACGGGCAAGGATTGACAAATATCTTGAGAAAAGCTGTACGGAATCATACAGGGGCTACCATTTTTGGATATAGGGTGAAGGATCCAAGCAGGTTTGGTGTCGTGGAATTCGATGACAGGCAAAAAGTTGTTTCGCTGGAGGAAAAACCCGAGGACCCCAAATCAGACTTTGCGGCAACGGGTTTATATGTCTATGATAATCGCGTCATCAAAATAGCCAAAAAACTCAACTTTTCGGCCCGTGGAGAGCTTGAAATAACGGACGTGAACAAAAAATATCTCGAGGAAGGCCAGCTTAATGTTGAACTGCTGGGAAGAGGATTTGCATGGCTGGATGCAGGAACACATGAGTCGTTATTCGAATCCTCAGAATTCATTAAGAATATTGAGCAGCGGCAAGGCTTCAAAGTGGCTTGCATCGAAGAGATTTCCTATTACATGGGATACATTTCAAAAGAACACCTATATGAAATAGGCGAATCGATGAAAAAGAATGATTATGGCCAATACTTGATGGAAATTGCCAATCGGAAGCATGTACAGCAATATTGGGACAAAATCGATCAGAACCCAGTGTTAGGACTGATAGAAAATGAGTAACAATTCAGCGCTTTTAGTAACAGGAGGAGCGGGATTTATTGGCTCCAATTTTATTGCGTATTATTTAAAAAAGTATCCAGGTCGTCAGCTTGTCAATATAGATAAGCTGACCTATGCAGGAAACCTGGAAAATCTGATGGAAGCTGAGAATATGGACCATTACCACTTTGTCCACGGGGATATCTCTGATGAAGCTTTAGTAGGGGATGTTTTTAATGAATTCGATATTGAAGGTGTTGTACATTTCGCCGCTGAATCACATGTAGACAAGTCAATCGCTGATTCTAAACCGTTTATCTTAACAAATGTACTAGGTACTGGTGTATTACTGGAAGCAGCTAGGAGGGATTGGTCTGAGAAAGGTGCGCTGTCACAAAGACGGTTTCATCACATTTCGACTGATGAAGTTTATGGCTCATTAGAAGGTGAAGGCAAGTTCACTGAAAACACACCTTATAAACCTCGTAATCCATATAGCGCTACTAAAGCGGGGGCGAATATGCTGGTCAAGAGTTATTACACCACTTACGGGATGAATGTGGTGCTATCTAGTAGCTCTAATAATTATGGACCAAGACAAAATGATGAAAAACTCATTCCAACAATCATGCGAAAGGCACTCTCACTTGAACCGATTCCTATTTATGGAGATGGGATGAACGTTAGAGATTGGCTGTACGTTGGGGATCACTGCCGGGCCATTGACACCGTTTTTCACAATGGAGAAGCGGGAGAGACATATAACGTTGGAGGCGGAAATGAACAGACGAACCTTGAACTTACTGAATTTATTTGCAGGCAGCTTGATGCCATTAACCCACAGCTATTAAGGGAAAAAGATCTAACCAGCTTTAGTGAGCTCATCACATTTGTGGATGATCGTCCTGGACATGATTTAAGGTATGCTGTCGACGATACAAAGCTTCGGAATCACCTCGATTGGGCGCCTGAGATCTCCTATGTGGATGGTTTGAAAAAGACGGTAAATTGGTATGTAAACAAATGGAAGGAAGTCGTGAAATGATTTCTGTTGTTGTCCCTGTCTATGGTTGTCAAACGTGCCTGTATGAATTGTGCAGGCGCGTTGATCAAACCATGAAAAGTATACCTTCAAATTATGAAATCTTACTCATTAATGATTGCAGTCCAGATCAATCGTGGGAAACGATTCAAAAGATAAGTAAAGAAGATCATCATGTCAGAGGCTTCGATATGTCTAGAAACTTTGGGCAGCACCGTGCTATTACAGCTGGTCTTGATCACACAAAAGGTGATTTTATTGTTGTGATGGATTGCGACTTGCAGGATCAGCCTGAGGAAATCAAGAAATTGTATGAGAAAGCATTAGAAGGCTATGAGGTTGTATTCGGTACACGCGTAGTTCGGCAAGATGGTATCCTTAAACGCCTGTCTTCTAAATTATTTTATAAAGTTTATGACTATCTGACCGATCGTTCATCAGATCATACCATTGCCAATTTTAGTATTTGTTCAAGGAATGTAATTGACAACTATAGGAATATGAGAGAACAGAACCGTTTCTTTCCGCTGTTCATCAAATGGATGGGTTTTAAAACAACCAGTATCCCTGTTGACCACGGAAAAAGGCTTGAAGGCAAATCATCATACAATGTAAAGAAAATGGTTAGGTTAGCAACAGATGTGATTATCTCTCAGTCTAACAAACCGTTAAGATTGTCGATTCAATTTGGCTTTTTGATTTCTTTTGTCTCATTTATCTATGGAATCTATTTGATCCTGCGATATTTTTTCTTATCACAGCCTGTACCAGGATGGACAAGTGTGATGGTCTCTCTCTATTTTATAGGAGGGTTAATTTTTTTTAATTTTGGGGTGTTAGGATTATATCTTGGAAAGGTGTTTAATGAAACGAAAGGGCGTCCGTTATACATCATTAGGGACGTGACTGATAAGAAAAAAGATGAGGTGATAGGATGACACATTACTTAAAAGAAACACCATGGGATAAACGTACACTTAACATAGATACTTATGAGTTAGCTTCCTTGGATGTGGAAGCATTCCAGGAGACGATGGATAAGGAAGGTCATTTTACAGTTAAAGTGGATCCTTTTTTTGATAAAAAGGTGTTAGAAGAGTATGGATTTTATTATGCTGACACTTTGCTTGAGCCGAAATGTAAACGAGGCGAGTTGAAGGTGTTTGAAAAGGAAGGGGTTTCGATTGATTCAAATGGAGATAAGCAAGCCATTTTGGATATCGCCGAACACGCTTTTGTTCATGGCCGCTTCCATAGAGATTTTCATATCCCGAACGAGCTTGCTGATTTAAGATATGTACGATGGCTTGAAGATTTATACGATCAAAACCAAGTGTATTTCCTGTATTATCAGGGGGATATTGCTGGTTTCTTCGGTTTTGAAAACAACAAGGTTCTGCTCTTAGGAATCAGTAAGGAATTGACAGGTATGGGGTTAGCTAGACCTTTTCTGACCAGTGGTTGTTTAAAGATGCTCTCATCAGGATATGACGAGCTCATAACCTCTGTTTCGGCAATTAACTTGGCTTCACTAAACCTTTTTCAGTCTATCGGATTTAAGTTGAAAGGATCAGTAGATGTTTATCACAAGTTGAATGGGAAAATATTGACATAATGGGCTATCTATATATTTTTGGTACCATCCTATTTACTGTTTATGGACAACTAATACTAAAATGGCGAATTGAGAAATACGGCAGCCTTCCTGCTGCAGTAAAGGATAAAATCCTATTTTTATTGCAATTGTTAGTAGACCCTTTGATTCTATCAGGGTTTCTTTCTGCTTTTGTAGCCTCAATATTTTGGATGGGAGCTATGACAAAATTTAATATTAGTTACGCTTATCCGTTCATGAGTCTCTCATTTGTTCTTGTATTTATACTTTCTGTGTTTCTATTTCAAGAGCCTATTACATCATATAAAGTGATCGGACTTTCGTTCATCGTAGTAGGTATTATTATAACTAGCCAATCTGTGTGAGGTGATTTCCTGTGATTCCATTTAATAAACCGTGCGTCATTGGTAAAGAAACAGACTATATTCAAGAAGCGATTAACCACAATCTTAAGCTCTCAGGGAATGGTCCTTTTGGTGAAAAGTGTAAGGCTTGGTTTGAAGAGAATTTATTATGCCAGAAAGCCTTACTAACTCCATCCTGTACACATGCTCTTGAGATGGCCGCCTTATTACTGAACATAAAAGAAGGGGATGAAGTCATCATGCCCTCGTACACATTTGTTTCAACAGCTAATGCCTTTGTGTTACGAGGAGCACACATCAGATTTGTAGATGTCGATCCAACTGTGATGAATATAGATCCTGATTTGATCGAAGAGGCGATTACCCATAGGACAAAAGCGGTTGTAGTCGTCCATTATGCCGGTGTTGCCTGTGAGATGGAACAGATTATGGAGATCGCAGAACGTCATAAATTATTTGTGATCGAAGATGCAGCTCAAGGCCTATTGAGCACATATAAAGGAAAGGCGCTTGGGACATTTGGTCACTTTGGTACGTTAAGTTTTCATGAGACGAAGAACTATACTTGTGGAGAAGGTGGCGCTCTGCTGATCAATGACCCAGAATATGTAGAGCGTGCTGAAATCCTTCAAGAAAAAGGGACGAATCGGTCTCAATTTAAAAGGGGGCAGGTTGATAAGTATACATGGAAGGACGTTGGGTCCTCATTTCTGTTAAGTGAATTGAATGCCGCTTATTTATATGCCCAGCTTGAGGAAGCTTGGACTATTTTTGAAGATCGCATGAAGACATGGAATCAGTATAGTGAAAAGCTGTCCTCTTTAGTGGGAGAAGACTTGATCCGTACACAATACATTCCTGAGCTTTGTCAGCATAACGCTCACATGTTCTATATAAAGCTGAAAACGGAATCTGTGCGTTCTCATTTAACTTCTTACTTGAAGGAGCAAGGCATTATGGCGGTACCTCATTATGAACCATTGCATTCCTCTCAGGCGGGGAGAGTGTATGGTGGCTTAACGGGGGTAGATAATTTCACGACATCAGAAGCGGAGCGGTTATTACGACTGCCTTTATACTTTGGGATGGAGAAAGAGGTCGTCAATCATGTGGTCCACCATATTGAGAACTTTTTCAAAAAATAAATGGATTGTCATTGGCTGTTTAATCATAGTAGCGTACCTCATGCCATACTACATTCTTGGAGAAGACACGCATATTCGGGTTCACGACAATTTGGACTCAAACATTGTCTGGTACAAGATATTAGCAGAAAGTGGACAAATCTTTGCACCCCCGGGCACAACGTTGCCTTATGCTGTCAATGGCCTGCCTCGCAGTGCTCTATCGTCAAGTTTGGATTTAATGGTATGGCTTTACGTATGGTTTGAACCATTCACGGCTTACACAATAAACCAAACCATCATGCGGTTTGTCGGCTTCTTTGGCATGTATGGGTTACTTCGCTTCCTTTTCCAAACAAGAGACGGGGTAAAAAAACTTCAGCTCATCGCTGTAGGTGTATCAGTCGGCTTTGCGCTTTTACCGTTTTGGCCTTCTGGAGCGTTATCGATAGCGGGATTGCCTTTAGCTTTATTAGCGTTCCTTAACATCCGCAAGTTCGGGAGACGCACATCCAAGTTATATTGGCTCATCATCGTATTGCTTCCATTTCACTCCAGTTTAATATTGAGTTTTGTGTTCTTTCTAGCATTGATGGGTTTAGTATGGATAGTGGATTGGTTCCGAACCAAACGTGTTAACATGTCTTTTTTAGGCGCCCTCTTTTTGATGGGGTCGATTTACCTGATCAAGAATTATACGGTGATTATATCCATGTTCTTCAGTGGGGGATTTACCTCTCATCGTGAGGAATTTGACTTAGGGCATAATAGCTTAGCTGGTACTATCCGTCTGTTTAATAAAAACTTCATTTTTGCTCACACGCATGACATGAGTTTACATCAGCAGGTGATCCTGCCGGCAGTAATCTTGGCTGTGTTTATTGCTATTTATAAAAGAATCAAACCCAACCGACTTGCTGTGGCTATGACGATGAATTTCCTTTTATCGCTTTGGTATGCTTTTTGGTACTGGGAAGGGTTTAGAGTACTAAAAGATGAGTCCATGATTCTCAATACATTTAATTTCAGCCGTATTCATTTTTTACACCCTTTGTTTTGGTACATGGCCTTTGCTTTTGCATTGGTGATTGTTTGGAAAAACTTAAAACTTGGTAAACCGATTGTCATCGTCCTTATGGTGGTTCAAATAGGCATCGTATTTGGTTTGAATGAAGAGAAAAAATACAGTGAAATCGGCACACCGACGTTCGAAGAATTTTATTCACAGGATCTTTTCAATAATATAAAGAAGTACATTGGTAAAGCCCCTTCTAACTATCAAGTCGTAAGTGTAGCCATGCATCCGACCATCGCCCAATATAATGGCATGCATACATTAGACACTTATAATACTACTTATCCATTATCCTATAAGCATAAATTTCGCAAGATTATCGCACCAGAATTAGAAAAAAACCAAAACCTTGAATCCTACTTTGACACGTGGGGCGGAAGGCTTTATATGTATGTGGGGGAGTTAGGGAAGGATTATGTATTTAGCAAGAATAGCGATGAAGTAATCGAGCAGCTTGACATCAATACTGAACAATTGCAACAAATGGGGGGAGACTATGTATTATCAGCCCTGCCCATTGAGAATCATGAAAGTATAGGTCTCGAATTTGAGAAAGCATTCCAACATGCATCCTCTCCTTGGAAAATTCACTTGTATAAAGTTGAGCTCTAAAAATGGAAATGAGAAAATGCAGAGGGCGAATAGGATAACTGTTATAATGAAGGGGATACGTTCGTGAAGGAGGATATTATGGAAGATTTATTACAATTAAAAGATAAGCATATTGTCATAATGGGTGTGGCCAATCAAAGAAGTATTGCCTGGGGTGTGGCTAAATCATTAGATAAAGCTGGAGTAAAATTAATTTTTACATATAGGAAGGAAAGGTCTTATAAGAAGTTAGTGAAGCTGTTAGAAGAGAATAATATAGAATCAGAGCTTGTTTTACAATGCGATGTAAATGAAGATGAGAGCATTCAGCAAGCTTTTGCGCAAATCGGTGAGAAAACAGGGGTGATACATGGCATTGTGCATTCTGTCGCTTCTGCGCCTACGGAGGATTTAAAGGGGTCCTTTATAGATACATCGAGAAGTGGATTTGCTTCTGCACAGGACTCAAGCTCCTATTCTTTAGTTGCTGTTACAAAGGCTGCTCGGCCGTTAATGAAAGAAGGAGGCGCGATTATTGCGATGAGCTACTTAGGGGCGGAGCGAGTCGTTGGTGGTTACAATGTAATGGGCGTTGCGAAAGCTTCTCTCGAGGCATCTGTGAAGTATCTAGCTTCGGAAGTGGGAGAAGACCAAATTCGAGTGAACGCTATTTCTGCTGGTGCGATTCGAACAATTTCTGCAAAAGGTGTTCCTTCCTTCAACCAAATTCTGCATCAAATTGAAGAGACTTCTCCTTTAAAAAGAAACGTTACTCAAGAAGATATTGGTGATATGAGTGTAGCGATGCTCAGTGCCTTGTCAAGAGGTGTGACTGGTGAGATCATCTATGTCGATTCAGGTTACAATATATTAGGATAATGAAAGAAAGACGCCAATTCCTTAATGGAATTGGCGTCTTTTTAAAGTGTGGACAAATTTAATCGTTGATAGACCTACTTCTCTCATTTATTTCGTAGGCTGTCCTTATACCTGATTCTATTGCACCTTCCACCCAGCCATGAAAGGGAGAAGTATGTTCTCCGGCAAAATGAAGTCGCCCTTCCGGTGTACTTATGTAATCACCAAAATTTACGACCTGATGTGGGGCGAACAGGGTAAAGCATCCTGCTGAAAAAGGATTTTGAGCCCAATCAAAAGCAAACGCTTGATAATATTCTTGATAAACGATGTCGCCATAAATTTTAGCTAGATCTTTAAGAACATAGGAAATCAAATCTGATTCTGTTAAACTGGTCCACAATGAAGCGTTTTTACCCCAACTGTAACTGCCAAGCAATACCGCAGGACCGAAGTGCCCCTTATTATGGCTAGGGATGTAAGTGAACATCGTGGGAAGATCCGTTATGATGTTGCCTACTTCCATCCTCTCCCAAAAGCGATGTTTAAATTCAATGGCTATTTTCACTGCGGGAATATTGGTCAGGGTTCTAATCGCTTGCCACTTCTTAAAAGAGATAGAATCATAGGGTTCAACATCAACAAATTGGAAGACTGAAAAAGGCATAGTAATAATACTATAATCACCCGAAAAACACTTTGGCTCCTGTGTCAAAGGGTTTACTGTACTAAGTGTAACACCGGACGTCGTTTGCGTAATCTTTCTCACTTTATGGCTGTAAAGAATGTCAGAGTGAAGTTCAGAAAGGAAAGATAAGGGAAGCTGGTCATTCCCGCCTGTGATTTCGTAGAAGTTCGTGTCTTTATTAAAGATCGGATAAATGATATCTGTTAAAATATCAACAAAAGAGAAGTCGGGGAACCCTTCAATTCCGAGAAGAACCATAATCATTCGAATAGCATTAGATGAAAGGGAAGGGCCTAATGGATTATTTTCTAGATAGTCCCTCATAGAGTAGGAGGCATATTGTTTTTTTAACCGTTCCTGCTCTTCAGGTGAACTGCTTTGATACCTTTCAATAAAAGGATTGACGGCAGATAAAAATAACTCCGATGCGGTTTTGCCCTTTTCCCAGCCTACTAGAGGAAATTGTAAGACTTCGGGATATTGTTCATAGTGTTTACGCGTGGTACGTATGTTGTTTACAAAGATCAAATCAAGTGGAGAGCTATTTATAAAAGGATTAATTTGAAGCTTGAAACGTTTGATATACTCACATACAAGAGCATGTGTGCTAGGAATACGCATAGCGCCAAGCTCAACATAATTCCCTTGGGTGAATGGCTGTCTTAAGGTAAATATCCTACCGCCTATCCGGTTATTCCCTTCAAGTACAGTTACATGATGACCGGCCCTTTTGAGTAAGGAAGCAGAGACTAACCCAGACATTCCAGCTCCGGCTATTATTACCTTTTTAGGCGTTTTAGCCAACTGTAATCCGTCTCTAATAATGTTTACCATTCCTTCAGGGTATGTAAGTTGTTCCTCGCTTCTACTGCTCATATAACTTCCTCCTTTTCCCATATTACGTGGTTTTATGAAGGCATATGCCTGTATAATCAACAAGCAAGGTATTTTAATCACGATAGAAATCGAGGTGCAAGAAGCAATGGAAAATTGGCTGCTCTCTATTATTAATGAGTATGGTTACATAGGCATCTTCGCATTAATAGCATTAGAAAATATTTTTCCGCCAATTCCATCTGAAGTCATTTTAACATTCAGTGGTTTTGTGACGACCTCCACTCATTTATCGATCTTTGGTGTGGTAATCAGCTCAACTCTAGGTTCGATTACAGGCGCTGTTGGATTATATGGGGTTGGATTGTTGCTTGATGTAGAACGGATGGAAAAAATAGTTGATAAATGGGGCAAAGTTCTTCGTCTGACTCGTAAAGATATTCATAAAGCAGATTCCTGGTTTGATAAATATGGGCCTTGGACAGTGTTTTTATGCAGATTTGTCCCACTAATTAGAAGTCTCATTTCAATTCCGGCAGGGATGTCGAACATGAATTTTACCGCTTTCTTTGTTCTTACGACATTAGGTACTCTAATTTGGAATACTGTCCTTATTTGGATCGGAGCATCTGTTGGGGATTCGTGGCACAGTATTCTTACATACATGGATATATACTCTTCGGTTGTTTATATTATTTTAGCAGTTGCAGTGGTGGCGGCCGTATATTGGTACTTCAAAAAAATAAGAAACAGATAAATGGAGAGGGTGGCATCGTAAAAATGTCTCCTTCTATGTTTACTTACCCAAACTCTATACTGATACCGTCCTCTAGTTACTTGATGAATTTCCCTGTTTACGTTTAAAAGAAGAATGAATTTCATAATTTAAGCCCCTTCTGCTCCAAGGGATTCAAAACGCAAAAAAGGAAGTACCTCCCCAAATCTAGTCAAGTAGGAAATTTGAAATCATTTTTATTAGGTAAGGGCAGTGATCTGGAAGACTCCATCTCGAGATAGGTTTCCGTTTCCTTGGATGGAGAAGGAGGTCCGAAATCACTCGCTTTCCGTGGGCATGCGCTGAGCCTCCTCGGACTCTGTCCTCCGGGGTCTCACCTGTCATGTTTACCCCACAGGAGTCTCGCCATTTCCCGGACCTCCTTGTGTTTGTGAGAAGAACGGAAACACTCCAGGTTCACAAGTCACCCAAAACGACAGAAGAACTTCTTATCAGAGAGCTGAGAATCTCTCTGTGACGCGGTTATTATGCCACATCATGATGGATAAAGCCCTCTGAACATTGGAGACTTATTCGGAATACGAATGGCTCCGTTCATCATAAAATGGGTGGCGAGACTCCCGCGGAAGAAGGAGCGAGGCGAGACCCCGGAAGGCTTCGCCTGAGGAGGCTTGCTGTTTAGAGGATGTTCGGCTAAATCCGAATAGAGGAAGTTCGACTAAGTTCGGCACGTCCTGTGCCAACGTCGAACGACCCCACGTCCTGTGGGGCCGCAGGAAAGCGAGTCGTTTCCGAGCCACCCCGAGCCCTCATACCGTAACGGACCTAAGTGTCCCGGAGCTGAGTCTCTAGTATAAGGGAGCGATGTGAAGCAACATGGATAGAAAGTGATCAAACTTCTTTATAAAACGGAAACTAAAATCTTCTGGATAAGAATCCATTTTGAACCTTTTCGGAAAAGAACCTTATATTCTGCCAGTCTTTGGTGTTTTAAAAAGAGCAATTATGAAATTGATTCAAGAAACAAAAATAATAACTTATCGTTCTGGTTACGTACGCATAGACGAATACAGTGATATGTCTTATAATCGGTACGGAAGCTTTTATACATAATAAAATGTAAAAGGAGAGAAGTCGCGTGAGTAAAACGTTGATATTTGGCCACAAGAATCCAGATACAGATACGATCAGTTCAGCGATCGTCTATGCTGACTTGAAAAATAAGCTTGGTTTAGAAGTTGAAGCAGTGAGATTAGGGGAAGTGGGCGGTGAAACCCAATTTGCATTAGATAAGTTCAATGTGGATGCACCCCGTTTAGTAGAAACCGTTTCAGATGAAGTGGAGCAAGTTATCCTGGTGGACCATAACGAACGCCAGCAAAGTGTTGAAGACATTGATGAGGTTCAAGTCCTTGAGGTCATTGACCATCATCGAATTGCGAACTTCGAAACCAAAGGGCCCCTTTATTACCGTGCAGAGCCTGTCGGCTGTACGGCAACCATCCTAAATAAATTGTATAAAGAAAACAATCAAGAAGTCAGCCCGCAGATGGCCGGTTTAATGCTGTCCGCCATAATTTCTGATTCCTTGCTTTTTAAATCTCCTACATGTACAGAGCAAGATGTACAAGCAGCGAAGGAATTGGCGGAAATCGCTCATGTGGATGCAGAAGAGTATGGTCTTGAAATGCTTAAAGCCGGAGCGGATATTAGTGATAAATCGGCCGCACAGTTGATTTCACTTGATGCGAAGGAGTTCGCGATGGGTGATGTTAAAGTAGAGATCGCGCAAGTAAATACAGTCGATACGGATGAAGTTCTCGCACGTAAAGCTGAAATTGAACAAGCGATCGAAACCGTCGTTTCTGAAAAAGAACTAGACCTATTCTTATTTGTGATTACTGATATCCTCACAAACAATTCAACCGTTATTGCTATCGGAGAAAAAATGGGTGTCGTTGCCGAAGCATTCGAAGTGCCTTTTGAAGGAAACCAGGCTGTTCTTGAAGGCGTTGTTTCACGTAAAAAGCAAATTGTACCACCGCTTAATGAAAAATTTCTATAAAACACAAACAAGATCCGCATTTCATTTTATGCGGATCTTGTTTGTTATCTTAGCCCACCTGATCAAATAAAAAAATGTGCCATTCTTTTATTATAATTGCCATTCTTCCCGAAGCACCCCCATTCGAATGGAATCATAATAATTTCCTTCATAAATACGGCACTTTCTCATGCGGCCTTCGAGTTTCATTCCTAACTTTTCCCCAACACGCATCATTCTTTGGTTCTTCGACCATGTTGTTAATCCGACACGGGCTAAGGGCAGGTTATTAAACAAGTGGTCAATCCATAGAGTAAGAGCTTCTGTCCCGTAACCACCGCTCCAATACTCAGGAGAATAGATCCCAATTCCAACTTCGAGCCAAAGAGAAGGTTTGTGCTCCCAATAATAGGTAACAGTACCAATTATGGTTCCTTCCACCTCGATAATTAGTCGTGAATCAGGTTCATTTTGTTTTAACCTTTCTTTTCTGGCATTTTCATGACTTCGATAGCTTTCTAATGTATGTGGCTCTAAAGGATAGTAAGGGGCATCCCACTTTTTCCACTCTGGTTCTTCTTCACGATAGATCAATCCCCAAAGAATGGGTATATCGGTATCAGTGATACTTCTCAGTGTGACAAGTTTACCTTCTATATGTACATTTGTAACAGTCATTGTGCAAGCCGCCTTTCTAACATAGCTTTCTTTATCCTACCACAGTAAGTAAGTGGGAATGAAGGTTTTAGGATAAAATGGAAGGGGAAGGCTTACTAATAGTTGGTCTACATAGTAGAGGATGATTTTATGCTAAAAGTTTATGGTTATTCAAATAAAGACGGTTGGCAGATTGGGAGCTCACTTGATACAATCATGCAAGATGAATTGGACTGGTATTGGGTTGATTTCCAATCTCCATCAGAAGAAGAAATAAAACTTCTGCACACATTCTTTCATTTTCACCCCTTAGCGATTGAGGATTGTATGCATGATTTGCAAAGACCGAAATTAGATTATTATGATGATCATACCTTTTTTGTTATTCATTCGGTGGAAAGCAATGATTTAGACAAGCATGAGATTGATGTGTTTTTAGGTGATGCGTTTATTGTCACCTACCATAAACAACCATCTAAAGTTGTTGAGACAGTAGAGGGCTTGATGCAGCGTAATAAAAATCAGCAGCAGACAATGGATGAATATAATGTACTTTATCAGCTGTTGGATAAAGCGGTAGACAATTATTTTCCAATCGTTTACGAAATAGAGGATCATATTAATGAGATAGAAGATAATACAAAAAGCTTATCAATGGAACAATTGCTAGAAGAGTTATTTGATCGTCGGGGCGAACTAATGCAATTAAGACAAACGGTTCATCCAATGAGAGATTTGCTCTATCGGATGTTAAATACCCATCATTTAGATGGCGTCCATGAAAGAAAAGAGTACTTTACAGATATTTATGACCATCTGCTAAAAGTCGCAGAAATGGTGGCATCTAATCGGGAAATGACCCAGGATATTAGGGATAGCTACTTATCATTAAATTCACATCAAACCAACCGCACAATGCAGATCTTAACCGTTATCTCAGTTATATTCATGCCCCTCACCTTTATCGTCGGTGTTTACGGAATGAATTTTGTTTTCATGCCGGAGCTCAATGCCAAATATGGCTATTTTGTTGTCTGGGCGGTAATGATTGCCTTGGCATTCGGAATGTTTATATGGTTCAAGAAGAAAGGCTGGTTTGATTAACTCAAGAGATGAGATTACCTCATGAATATACTTGATCCTTTATAAAATAAGGAGTAAGTAGAACGGGAAGGTAAGCGAAATTGAATGAAAAAGGAAATAAGGCAGCCTGTTTGGCTGTCTTTTTGCTGCTAGTGTGCCGAAGATAAGTTTACTGCTTAATGAGGAATGTTAGGTTATTTTGAATAGGTATAAATTAGGGGATATATGTTAAATTGGTAAAGGGAGGGGGGTTCTATGTCTAGGGATAACGATGATCGAACTGAGCCGTTTAATAATGCAATGGAACACAAGCAAAAGGTAGAAGGTTACCCAAGTGGGGCAGGTGGACGAATGCCAGTCCTGATAAGGTTAATCGGTTATTTTATGTTTGGAGGTCTTTGCCTCATGATGATAATTGCTGTTTTTGCTGCGGTTTTCTTTGAATAATAACTGTCTTTTTTTCATGGATGGTTAAGTATAGGATAAGGAATCAATGATACGGATGAAAAGCCCTTAACCTTTTGAAACCTAAGCAGACTTTTACGTATCATAATATGAGGAAATTAATTAGTGGCGTTGATCTTATCTGCACTTATTTTGTTATTCGGTATGGTTTTTTCGTTCGGAATTGCCTGATTATTAGTTGTTTATCATATTAGGACGTAGAATTTCAAGACCAAATCTAGACATGTATCAAAGAATAGTCATCTTGAGGAAGAAGTTCATTCTTTTAAAGAGGGAGAGTGTTTGGCTGCGTCAACAGGTGGTTGGATATTATTGGGGATTGTAGCGCTTTTTGCATTACCAATTTTGTTCGGGATGGTTCGTGATTATCTTGGTTTCAATAGTAATAAGTTCTATGGGGATGAGGCAAATAAAAATAAATAAAGATAGACTCAAGAGGTGAGACTTACGAAAAAAGTTTCCTTCGTGCTGAGATAACTAGAAATCAGGTAAATGGAGGAAGCGGAGGACAAGGAGACGATCAATAGCATTTGTGCTCTTTTTAGAATCACAGACTTTTTTCAGTCTAAAGACGTAGAAATATTCACTCTGATGACCGTTATGAAAAGGCATAACTCTTTTTATAATTATGGTATCAATAATAAAGGAGTGGATATTCGATGTTGAATGAATTCGAAATTTCTATACTGATAGACGAACGCCGTCCAAGATAGTCGGTGATGATTACTCCTCTGGTGAACTTAATAGGAGGGGAGTTTTTTTGAAATCACATACGTATTTTAGTGGTATGTTTTCTTTGGTACAGGTTAAAAGGTTATTAGTGAGGGAAGCAAATATTGAATGACAATAAAGATATTCTACAATAGGGTCAGATCGTATTATAAGGTCAACCAATCATTTCTGGTTGGCCGTTTTGCCTGGTTTAATAAGGGTAGCCGGAGGAGAACGAACGGGCCAGTGGGACTTGATTGATCCCGTCCATTAAACTGTTCCTCTCTACTTGTAGAAACATGTATGAGGCTGGTTGGGACGTTTCTTGATGGAATGATCTCTTATAACAAGCAAAGAATGAAACTACAAGAGAGATAGAGGCACCGGCGAAATGAACAGCTTATGGGATTGATCGAAGAATGAATCTAGTCATCGGTCTGGATGTAGCGAAATAAGAAAGCTAAGTTCAGGCGTATTGACACAGAAAGAAGCCTTGTAAAAAGAGTTTTAAATTTAAGCACAATACGGGTGGGTTTATGCATTTCCACGCTTTTTGCAAGAATCTTATCAGAGAAAAAGTGTTCAAATCTTAAACCTACGTCATAACAAGACAACATGATGCGTTACTCTTATGTACAAGTGAAATTGAAATTTCAAACGGTATTAGATAGCTATTCCCTGAGTACAAAAAAGTGTTTGGACATATCTATTCAAGTGTTTCCTTTAAGGTCCTTTTGGATTTTCCTACACCAGAAAAGGTTTTGTTGAGGATATCGTGACATTAGTAGAGGTATTAAAACTCACAGTTTTGTCAATTTATTATTTAAATTGCGCGGTTTTTAATAATTTTTTGCGTGAAAAATTGATGATCATACATGCTAGTCCTGACTAGCATGTATGATCCTTTTATCTCTTAAACAAACGATCCTTTATATGGAAGTCTTGGAATCAAGATGTATCAAACGAAATCTAGCACCTTTAGCACTCGGTAGTCGCCGGATGAATATTCACATACCTTAGTCGATATAAAGCTTGGGCCGAGGGGGGTCTCCGTAATGGGAAGTTGATTTGGAGTCTCTTGTTCTGGAAGCGCATGATTCATTAAAATCATAAGGAATGGTCTGCGTATATGGAGGTGGCTGCAATTGAGCGTTGCGGTTTTCCCGGAACGGAATGTCCACATACCTTCTGTTTTCCTGACGCTGCTTGCTTAGCTCTCTCGTAATAATGGTTCCGATGCGCCTTCCTAGTTTCAAGCCCTCCTCATTATCAATTGGAAAATGCACACCACCGTATAAACGGGAGTTGGCATTTTCTTCGGCCATTTCTTTTAGCCGATGAGCTTCACCTGGGAAAAAGTAACTTAACATAGTTTGTACACAGCCAGATACTGCAGCATGCCCTGATATATAAGTCGGAAATCTTGGCGTGCACAGTACCGTCTTTAGTTTGGGATCATATTGAATTGGACGCGCCACATTCCACAAATATTTATAGTACCAAGTCACTACAAACGTATCGTTAATACCGGCATGCACAGCAGCTAAAACTCTTGCTGCTCTTGTAGGTGTCAAATCGTATGTGTCAATTAAACGATCGATAACGGGGGTCCATTGTTTCGTTGCAGCTCCTGTACCCCAATATTTTGCGATTTGAATTTGTCTATTAGTTATATTTTCCAAATAATACTGGACAATTTTAAGCTGTTTATCCCAGTCAATTGTATCTGGCTGACGTACGTCAAAATGAATATTTCCATCAGGCCCGAAGAATCGGTCACCGCGCCTATCTAAATAATACATTGGCCATGAATCGGCTTCAGGATCAACGTGATCATCTGGAACGCGTTTTTCTCCTCCATAAGGAATGTCTGACCATTTCAAAAAGTCATCTGTCATTTTATCAACCCATCCTTAAAATAAGTTCTTACCACAGTAAATGCTGCAAGTGATCTGGATGTTCTGAGTGAAGGACTATTTGGGATATGTCCGAGATACGTGAAAAAAGGACATAGTGTGAGAAAGCCTTTAGATAGCAATTTTAATGCAGAACAACAAACTAATTCTGAATTTTACGACTAATCATTTTAGTTTGTTGAAGGTTTGCTTCCCCATTTCTGAGGAAACGTTAAACATCTGATGTTCTTTAAAATATTTACTCGGAAGATGTCTTTCGAGTGGTTGACCGCTTTCCAAAGCCACCTATTAAGCTTTTCGTTCGATTTAGTTTACTTTTACAGACGTTTTAAGACAACCACGATAATTGAGTTACACTAGTGTGCAAATGATTGTAATTTGAAATAACTTTTATTAAGCAAAAGAGCTAGATCGTGGAATAGAAAAAGGATTATTCGCAAATAAATAGAAGTTAATCAGAGGAAGTTATTAGTTCAGCCTTGGGATGTACTGAATGAAAGGAGTTTAAAATGAGTGAGGTTACAGAAAAATATTATGATGATTGGATATGTATTTGGAACGAAGACTACTCCAAAATTCCCTCTTTAATTAGTGATGACTTTGTAGGTCACTGGCCAACTCGAGATATCCACGGTCCGTCTGAACTTGAAAGTATAATTAAAATGACTAGAGATTGCTTTTTACAATATTGAATTCAAAAAAATTTTAACTCCGATTTTAGATGACCAAAGAGTTTCTGGATATTGGGAAATGAATGCTCTATATCATGGGAATATGGAAGGGGCAAAAGTTGAAAAGGGGACTCCGATTTCATTTAGAGGGATGGATATTTTAATCTTTAAAGATGATAAATGCGTTGAGTATTACGTTCTATCTGATATGTTTTCCTTAATGAAACAATTACAGGCCATCAAAACTTAATTTCAATACCCTCAAATAGTTGAAAGCTGTCAAAGGACTATCCATCTCTAAGTCTCCGGTGAATTTTGTTAGCACACTCTTCTGCGCTCAACACTGAGGTACAGATATCGGGTGTGTTTTTTGTATTTAGGATTCCATAGAAAAAATTTGTTTTTGGGGCTTGCAATTTACGCGACGTAAGGAATTATAGTTAAGACATAGATAAGCAACAGGATATGAGAGGAAGATTATTTTGAAGCACTATTGGAAGGTAGGAGAACTTGACAGGATTAACGGTAAGGACCCTGTGTTATAGTGAGCATCGAAAAGAAATGACTTCCCTTTTGTGAATTAGAGGATTGCAATAAAATAAGAAAAAGGGGGAAGAGCGCGACCGTTCAATAAAATGAACAACATTATTGTCACTAATCTTAATTGCGATATTTGGGTTAGAATCAAAAGCAAACAACCATTTTTTGAAACAGCCGCAATTTTTAACGAAAGAATGCCGCTTTCGGACGTTAAAGGCAAATATCTTTGTTTGGACTAAAAACTAGGTTAGGACAGCATACAAAGATATATAGAAAAGGTGCCGATAACCGGCACCTTTATTGATAAAACTATTTGAGTATATCGTGATCGACGTAGCGTTCACCATTTAATTCACTGATTACATTTATGGCGACTCTGGCACCGTCACCTGCAGTAACGATTGTATGTACACTGACACCTGCAACCGTTCCTGCTGCCCATATCTTAGGCTTATCTGTATGGCCACGCTCGTTAACTTTAATAACTTTCGCTACTCTAGGCTCACTGCCTTCGAGAATCGTTAAGCCGAATTGTTCGGCAGCTTTAGCAGACATGCCTGTTGCAAAAATGATATGGTCAGCGCTATAAGCATTCTGATCTGTATTCAGAGTGTAAAGTTCCGCTTCTTGTTTAATGGACTCAACCTCTGCTGTCACAATTTCAGCTCCAAATTTAGCTGCCTGGTCTTGCCCCGTTTTAAGCAGCTGAGGTCCTTCTACTTCATTAACTCCATAATGGTTTTCAACCCAGGCCTTGGCCGTAATGCTTTTTCCACTATCGAACATAACGACTTTCTTGCCAGCTTTAGCGGCAAATAATGCTGCACTTGCACCTGCTGGACCTGCACCAATTATAGCGATATCATACATGCAATCCACTCCCTTTTAAGTGTTTTAAGTATAACCAAAAAGTTCTTTTCACGAATATCTTATAGAAATATACGATGATTATATGATGGAAATTCCTGCATCAAACCTCTTAAACGGTTATCGATGCACAATGATTAATTTGAGAAAATGTATAGTTTGTCCGACAGCTAATCTTATCTACAGACTCCTGACATTCTTCTTGAACAGTTTCAATGGCCTTGTTCACATCTTCGCCATCAATAATCAATAGTACTGGATTATCAATATCAACCAATAGGAAAAAAGACAATAATTTCGGCAAATGTCCCCCGTCTGCGATATAGCTGTTTTGGCGTAAATAAATAGTATAGTCATGTTTCGTAGCTTGTTTGTAAAGATTCATAATCTGACTAGTATTCAGTGTACGATTAAAATAAATATCGTATGAGGATAAACGACTCACTTTATTCACCTCCAGGCTGTATTCTGTGATGTTATAATAGTACCCTTGCTGAGTGGTTATAAACATTTAATGGGGAAGGGTATTGATTGCTTTGCTAGTGTTTATAAATCATTTTACGAGTCATTCCACCATCAACTACAATATTTTCACCTGTAACAAAGTCGTTGGCTCCATCTGTTAAATAGAAGCAGGCTTTAGCTATATCTTCTGGTGTGCCTACACGTCTTGCTAAGTGTTGATTATGATCGACTTGTCTAAGCTGGTCATAATGATCTGTCTGAATCCAGCCTGGGCTAATTGAGTTTACACGGATACTTGTTTCGGCAAGCGAGGCGGCTAGCGCATGTGTAATAGCTGTAATTCCACCTTTACTAGCTGCATAGCCTTCGGAATTCGGCTCAGACATAAAGGCTCGTGTAGAAGCCATATTAACAATTCGACCAGGCGTATGGTTTGCTTTCCATCTTTCGGCGGCATATTTTGAGAACAGGAATACACTGCGTAAATTTGTGTTGATAAGCTGATCCCATTCTTTTACTTGCAGGTCGAACAATGATTTAAACTCACTAGCCCCGGCATTATTTATAAGTATAGTAATTTCTAAAGCTTTCTCATCAAGTTGTTGGAACAAATGTTCAATATCACTGACTTGAGATACATCACATTTGAAAAAGTAGCACTGCTGCCCTTTTTCACGTATTTCTCCAACCAATTGTCTCCCATGTTCTTCATCGATATCACACATCACCACCGTTGCCCCTTCGTCTGCATAGGATAATGCTAAGCCCCTTCCTATACCATTGCTTGCTCCTGTAATAAGAACTGTTTCTTCAGTGAAATTCATCGCTTTGCCTCCTCTCTGTAATAGTTTCCTCTTTTATTGTTTGCCTAAACCCTCGTTTCATGTGTTTCCATACTTGAGATGCAAGAAGAGTCATGCTATATTAATTTTTAATATTGGAGGCGGATAGGATGGCAAGAGTTACTTTAGTAGAAGTGTTTAATCATCGAATTACTCAAAAATATTTACAGCGATCCGGCATTCACCATGCTGTTACTGTGGCCGAAAATGCCCTGAAGCTAGCTGTTGAAGAAAATGTATCTCCAGATCTTGCAGCGAAGTCGGCTCTCCTGCATGATATGGGACATTATGAATGGTATAGGGATGGAAAGTGGGATTATGCGGAATATAGAAAACATGACATTCATGCGATTAAAGGGGCAGAAAGAGCTCATAAATTATTAATCAGGTTAGGGGAAGATCGTTTAGTTGCAAAGGAAGTTTCCTTGGCTGTTTTGCTTCACACAGATAGTTATTTACCTTTTGAATTGAATGAAAAAAGAACGGATTTGCAGGAGGTCGTTGCCGAGGCAGATGCGTTAGACGAACAGCCTGGAGGAAAGCACCATTATAAGGAAATGGATCCAAGCGAAGCGGTAAAACTTCTTCACGTACTAGATACGAAAATAGAGGATCACAAACTATGAAATGTAACATTTTTCAGAAAAGTACTTTACTTTTAACAGAACTTTCTATATAATTTCCAGTGTAAGGAAAAATTCTCAGAAAGCGAGGTCGATTTCAATGAATAACACGATTTTAGTACAACTTCAATCTAAATGTATACGGTCGACCTGCGCCAACAAACTATTGTAGTTTTTATGTGAAAAATGTGTTCATACATGCTACAGGTTGCGCATATGGTAACCCTGTGGCTTTTTTTGTGGGGATCATTCTCTTATAGGATGATTTCCTAATACGCTTTGTTTAAAGCCACAGGACCCCTGTGGCTATTTTTTTATGTAAAAAACTGCAACAAATTCAAATGAGGGAGGTGAAGAAATGAGTATACACTTTTTGATCTTTAAAATTAGTGTCACAAAGAGGCAGAAGAAACGGAACTATACAGATTTCCAGATCTATAGACCATCAGCCAAGGAAGAAGTTCTTGATCGCAAGGCACGTATGACCAATCTTTTCTAAAAATGGGGTGTATAAAATGGCAATTATGAGAAGAATTGTATTTATGGCTTGGTTGAATGTAGAGAAGGATACCGCATAGACGATTTAGAGAGAAAGAGGAGGATTCTGATGAGAATTAACATGATTATTTTCACAATTAGCATTGAAAAACTTTCTAATGAATGGCGTGATGCGACACGTAGGAAGTATTTGCACATTCAGAATAAAATTGAAGAAAATAAAAATAAACATATGTATATGTAATAATAATCCCCGCTGATAGAAAGCGGGGATTTCTAATTCGTGTCTATTATAAGCTCAAGATTAGTAGTTGCGTTCATGTCTGTTTTTAATTAGGAGTGGTCAAAAAAAGCTGGGAATATCACTTTCTGCGGTGGGATAACCCCAGAGCATATTCCTTAAATCGGATTTAGTCATCTTTTTCTCAATAGCAGCAGTAAATAGGTTTACCAGATGATCGGCATGACTAGAGAGGATATGGGCCCCAATGAGTTCATCGGTAAATGGGTTGATTAGTAGTTTGACATAGGCGCCTTCATCATTCATTCGTTTATATGTGAAAAAAGAATGGACTGTTCTAGACTGTACCTCATAAGGGATTCGCTTCGCTTTAGCTTCCTGTTGTGTAATTCCTACAGACCCTAAGATAGGATAGGTAAACACAAGAGACGGAATGGCTGAAGTGATAAGTGGCTGCTCCTTTTTATCCACTAAATGCTGCATTAATCGATCTGCCTCTTCGCCAGCCACTGGCGTTAGTGGTCTTAATCCTGAATCAGCTGCATCGCCTGCAGCATAAATATGGGGTTGGGAGACGGATTGAAAGTTGTGATTGACTTTTACTCCATGCTCTGTTGCTTCAACCTCTGCCATATCAAGGTTAAGTTCTTCTATATTTGCATTGCGTCCGGCTCCGTGAATGATTAGATCACCTGTTATTTCATGCTCATGGTCAAACTTTTTCACTCGCAAGCTGTAACGACCACTGTTCAGCAGCTCTATCTCTTTCACTTCAGTACTCGTATGAACATCGATACCAAGGTCCTTTGTATGTTCAATAAGCTTATTCGTTATTTCATGATCAAAGGATTCGAGTATATGTTTTCCGCGATGAAGAATAACGACTTCTTTTCCTAAACGGGCACATAAATGGGCAAACTCAAAGGAAATATAGCCGCCTCCAACGAATACCACTCGGTCAGGGATCTCCTCTAATTCAAAGAATTCATCGCTCGTTATTAGATGGTTAAACCCCTGGATTGGTAACGGGGAGGGGCGCGCACCTGTTGCGATCACAAACTTGTCAGCAGTTATCTTTTCTTCACCAATTTCGATGGTATGGGGATCTATGAAAGAAGCTGTACCGTGGTAAGTTTGGATTCCTTTTTCTTTAAAAGAATCTTCTACAGATTTAGCTACGGGTTCTGTAAATGAATCTTTAAATGACTTTAAGTCTTTCCAGTTAAGCTGGAACTCTCCTGTTATCCCTTTGCCCTTTAAACGCTTAGCATCTTCAAAAGCTTCGGTCACACCAGTCAATACTCTTTTTGGGTCGCAGCCCCTTTGAGGGCAGGTGCCTCCGTATGGTCTTGAATCAACAATGGCTGTTGAAAGCCCTCTTCTTTGGGCTATGGAAGCGACGGTCCCTCCTGCAACACCTGTACCAATCACGATTAAATCGTATGTAGTATTCATAAATTGATTTCCTCCTTTTTTCATCCTATAAATTTATACCCCTCTTAACATAATGAGAAACCAGGCTCTATTCAAGACATAAACTTTGAAATTGTAACTTAATTTCGTTATGTTCATTAAAATACCAATTTTTATAGAGGATGGATGAAATGAATTTACATAGAACTCCAATTCAAGTTGAAAGTGCGGTCCAGCATGTCATGCAGCATAAGCCTGCCGTAACAGTTGAGGAAATTGGCTTAAAACAGAGCCATGGTCGAATTCTTGCTGAAGATATTCAGGCAACACATGCCATTCCTCCTTTTCCTAAATCACCTTATGATGGGTTTGCTATCTCGGCTGCAGATACGGCGAAGGCTAGTAGAGAAGCACCCGTTACTTTCCTAGTTACAGAAAGGGTCGGAGCTGGTCAGCGAGCGAGCCGCCCATTAAGAAGCGGGGAAGCTGTCCGTATTATGACAGGGGCAGAAATTCCAGAAGGTGCGACATGTGTAGCTATGTTTGAAATCTGTCAAACAATTGAAAGAGCTGATAAAACCTATATGACCATAAAACGGAAAATGGAGAATGGCCAAAACATCATCGGTAAAGGCTCTGAAACAGAGGAAGGTGAGGTTCTCGTTCTTTCTGGTACAAGGATTAATCCTGGTGTCCAAGCATTGCTTGCCACCTTTGGCTATGCAAACGTCCGTGTATATAGAAAGCCGCGTGTGGGTGTGTATGCCACGGGAACGGAGCTGCTTGATGTAGATCAGCCGCTCGAACCGGGGAAAATTCGAAACTCAAACGCCTATATGGTCATGGCGCAAATTGAGAGAAGTGGAGGAGAGCCGGTATATTTAGGGAAGCTAGCGGATGATTTTGATACATGCTATCGAGCTGTGAAAAACTCCTTATCTGAGGTAGATATTTTAATTACTACAGGTGGGGTGTCAGTCGGTGATTATGATTTAATGCCCGATATCTATGAAAAGCTTGGTGCTGAAGTTTTATTTAATAAAATTGCGATGAGACCTGGCAGTGTGACAACCGTTGCTTCACTAGACAAACAGCTGTTATTTGGCTTGTCAGGTAACCCTTCTGCTTGTTATGTTGGATTTGAACTCTATACTCATCCATTTATTCAAAGCTATTTAGGCAGTACAAATCCCTATCATAAAGTGATTAATGCTAAACTGGGGTCAGACTTCCCTAAGCCGAATCCATTTACTCGTTTTGTAAGAGGATTTATCGCTTACGAGCAAGGGAACGTTCGTGTTTATCCAGCAGGAATGGATAAATCTGCTGTGGTAACATCTTTAGCTCGCTCGAATGTGCTTACTGTACTAAGCGGAGGGACCAGAGGCTATAAACAAGGCGACGATGTTTATGCTATCTTACTAGAGGATAATGAAGGCGCGCGAGAATTTCATCTGTAGATTAACTTATCCAAGGGAGCGAATTAAAATGGTCAACTATGTTTTAGATAAGTATGATCGCCCAATGAAAGATCTGCGAATTTCTGTAATAGATCAATGTAATTTCAGGTGTACATACTGTATGCCTGCAGAGATTTTTGGAGACGATTACCGGTTTATGCCTGCAAAGGAATTGTTAAGCTTCGATGAAATCGTACGTCTTGTAGAAATTTTTGCGAGGTTTGGGACAGAAAAGGTTCGTTTAACGGGCGGGGAGCCGTTAATGCGAAAGAATATGAATCAACTTGTTTCACGACTGAAGCAAATTGACGGGATAAGAGATATTGCTATTACTACGAATGCAGTCTTCCTTGTTAAACAGGCTCAGAAATTGAAGGACGCTGGACTTGACCGTGTAAATATTAGTTTAGATGCAATTGAGGATGAAGTGTTTAAACAAACGAATGGACGAGGAATTAAGACGAGCCCGGTTTTAAAAGGAATTGAAGCGGCCCGTAAAGCTGGCCTTGAGATAAAAATAAATATGGTCGTAAAAAAAGGCATGAATGAAAGTCAAATTTTGCCGATGGCCCGGTATTTTAAAGATACTGGGGACACATTAAGGTTTATTGAGTTTATGGATGTCGGCAACCATAATGGCTGGAACTTGGAGACGGTTGTCTCGAAGCAAGAGATTGTTGATGAAATAAATCAAGAGATGCCGCTTGAACCGCTGGATGCCAATTACTTTGGCGAGGTAGCAACTAGATATAAGTATAAAGGTAGTAATGCTGAAATTGGAATTATTTCTTCTGTAACAGATGCGTTTTGCAGTAGTTGTACACGGGTAAGATTATCAGCAGACGGTAAACTATACACATGTTTATTTGCTAGTGAAGGCTATGATATTAGACACATGCTAAGAAACCAGATGAGTGACCATGAAATTATTTTGCATTTAATAAAAATATGGACGAAACGTGATGACCAATATTCAGTAGAAAGAGCACAAGGGAAATCGCAAAAGAAAAAGATCGAAATGTCCTATATTGGTGGTTAGACGGTTCATTCAAAACGGGTGCAGGTTTAATCTGTCGCTCGTTTTTTTATTTTAATGAATAGACTAAGTTGCATGTCGGCTTTACTCCATTGAGCTTCGTGCTCTATAATAATAAAGATAGAAAGCTAACCTGGAGGTGCCGGATTGTGAAAACGTTTAAGCTTGTGTCGCTTGATATCCTAGAGGAAAAAAAGGAAGATCTAACTCAACGGAGAATCAAATTACACGACGGGTTAATTATTAACCGTGAAGATGATAAGGGGCATTGGGTCATTGAAGCCTATGTAGAGCGTGCTTATGACGAGTATTTTCAAACGATTTTTGAAAATGAAGAAGAACTGATGATTCAAGTGAAGATCACTAAAAGCAGTAACCGTCCGGCAACTTTTCTTGTGAAAGTTATCGATACCAATATAATTGGGGACCATATGAATGTTATCTTTATGGGGAACATCGTTGATCGTCGGAGAGAGCATATAGAAAAAGTGTTAAAGATTCTTATGGACGAAGGATTTCAAGGGGACGAATTGCTTGAAGAATTTAAACGTCGTGGGGATAAACAGAGGGAATAACTCTCTCATTACATAAATTAAAAGTTTTGTTGTTAAAAGGAGTACATGCTTATGATGTGGGTACGAAAACGCAGCCTACGGTGGCTTAATAAGTTTTCACCATTTCAATTGATCGCGTTGTTCTATCTATTTGCAGTCACCATTTCATCAATCTTAATAGCTCTGCCTGTCGCACATAAACCAGGTGTTAATCTTGCCTTTATTGATATTTTATTTACTGCAGTTAGTGCGGTGAGTGTAACCGGTCTGACAACAGTGTCTACAGTAGAGACATTTAATACGACAGGTATTTTTATTTTGGCTTTTGTACTGCAATTCGGCGGCATAGGTGTTATGACCCTCGGAACAATGATTTGGCTTGTCTTAGGAAAAAAGATAGGCATGAAAGAAAGACGGCTCATCATGGCTGACCAAAACCAAACTTCCTTCCAGGGTATGGTTCGAATGGTTAAACAAATTGTCATTGTTGTGTTAATTATTGAATTAGTAGGTTTTTTAATATTAGGGACGTATTATTTGCAATATTATGATCCTGGAGAAGCGTATTTACACGGATTTTTCAGTTCGATTAGTGCTACAACAAATGGTGGCTTTGATATTACTGGACAGTCATTAATTCCTTTTAAAAATGACTATTTTGTTCAATTTATCCATATGGTGTTAATTATTTCGGGAGCTATTGGATTTCCTGTTCTTATTGAAGTGAAACAGTATCTTTTTAAGCCTACAAATAAAAGGATACAATTTTCTTTATTTGCTAAGCTTACATCTTTTACGTTTTTTGCCTTAGTCGTGTTTGGGGCATTAATGATTGCTATCCTGGAATTCAACCACTTTTTTGTCGACAAAGATTGGCACGAGATTTTATTTTTTGCTCTTTTTCAATCCGTTACCACAAGAAGCGGTGGCTTGGCAACGATGGATATCAACCAATTTGCTGAGCATACCCAACTATTCATGTCTGCATTAATGTTTATCGGGGCTTCTCCGAGTAGTGTAGGGGGAGGAATTCGGACGACAACCTTTGCTTTAGTTATTATCTTTGTACTTACCTTTGCAAAGGGTGAAAGTACCATTAAGATTTTCAAAAGAGAGGTTCATAACGAGGATTTAAACCGTGCAGTTGCTGTTACGATTATGGCGGTTCTCACATGTTTTGTTGCTGTACTTGTGTTATCGATTAGTGAACCTTACTCTCTAAAAGAAATTATTTTTGAGGTATGTTCGGCATTTGGAACAACGGGACTGTCACTTGGTATTACGGCAGGCCTGTCTCCGCTTGGTAAAGTCATCCTCATCTTGTTGATGTTTATTGGGCGTATTGGGATCCTCACCTTTTTGTTCACCTTGAAAAAAGATAGAAAAGCAAGTAATTATCGCTATCCGAAAGAGAGAATTATTATTGGATAGCCAATTCGACTTTCCTGTCCATGGTTATAGTAAAAGGCTTTTTTAGTTGTTTTTATAGGAAGACCGTAGAGGAAAGATACTCGCTTTCCGCGGACCGCAGGAGTCTCGGAAATTTCCCTCTGCTAACTATTGATATAAATAGCAACAAACTTTTAGAAAACAGCCTAGAAAAAAATGTACACAGCCCTCAGCTGTGTACAGATAACTAGCAATAAATTGCCGCACCTACGATGATTAATAGGATGAAGAGGATGACGATAAGTGTGAAACTATTTCCTTGACTTTTACCGCCATAGCCGCCACATCTGCATTGATAAGGGTTACTTCCGTACATAAGGACACCTCCAGTTGAATACACTGTCAGCCTATGCGGAAGAACTGTGGTTGTATGGTCATTCACCCATTTTTAGTTAAGTTCGTTTATGAATGAATTTTTAGATACAGTAACGATCTTGGCTTGTTGATTATCGAGTTCTTGAACATTCGTAAATGAATTTTCTTCTTCCAACTCATTACACCAATGATTGACATGATCATTTTTCATTTCGTTAATTAGGAGCGGGGCAGCTAGATAATTTGGACTTGATAGACGCTGATTTGCATTCATATGATCGCCTCCTCTTATTTATTATGCCCTTAGCATTTCTGTTCTATTTACTGTTTTCTATAAGCTCGTCTGAATTTTAAAAGTTGTCCAAGTTACATGTGAGGCAAGAACTAAAAACATTTCCCGGGGAATGAAGCAGGCTAAATGAAGCAAAATAGTGTACAATAGAGTAAAATGAATAGTTGCGTGTGTCGAAGCTGCCCGTATAATGTTGCTTTTGATGGATTAATCGGTAACGTAAAGGTAGAAAAAAGGAAGCCAGTGAGCTGATTTTTTGATAAAATATAATGGATGAGGGGGTGAGTGTATGGGCGAAATAATTATGTTTCTCGTCTGTCTTGTTATCTTGTTTGCACTAATGGGTTTTTGTATTTTTGATCGAGGATAAAACCAATCACATAAGTTTTTTTCCAATCATACACAGGAAATGAAGAGCAAGCATCAGGATAAAGGATGCTTGCTCTTCTTTTATATCATAACTGTACACAAGTGATTTCTTATGTCTTTGTTATACAAAAATCATACGGACATTCCATACATAAAAAAACCAAATACACATAGACACCTCCCAGGGGGTCACCTTCGATTATAAGAGTGAAAGGAGGTGATCACCATGGCGGTAACAGCAGATAAAGTAAACACTCAACTGCAACTTGTATTTGAAAACGGGACAGACGAGAAAGGTAATGTAAAATTCCGTACAAAGTCGTTCAATAACGTAAAGATGGAGGCAACATCGGACCAGTTGTATAAAGTGGCTACTGCATTAGCACCTTTGCAACAACGTTTACTATCAACCATTGAACGCAACGATTCATCCGTTTTAGTTGATCTATAAAAAGTAGAGGGGAGGAACGAGGATGAAAAAGCTTGAACTTAAATTTCTTAACGAAGAGGGAAGTATTGTAACGATTTCACTCGATGAACCGGTTGAACCAACTGATCAAATTGCTATTCATGCTGCAATGGATGCAATAATTGCAGAAAGTTGTTTTTACTCAAGTGGTGGCAATTTAGTAGAGAAAAAACAAGCACGGATTGTAGAACGGAACGTATTTGATATTGAACTATAGTTCTGAGACACAAAAGCCACTATGAAGATTGCTTCATAGTGGCTTTTCAAGCTTTGTTGTGAAAGTGGCTGCACTTGGATTTTCTCCTAAAAAAGGAGGGAGGTGTGAAAAAGTGGACACATGGCTTCCTTTCGTAACAGATGTCGGGTTTCCAATAGCGGTAACTTTTTATTTATTGCACCGTATAGAAGGGAAACTTGATGATTTGATTGAAACGATCCACCATCTTCCTGATAAAGTGAAAGGCTAACAAGAATCGCCCACTATCAATCCCTGCTTGCTATGAAGGTAATGCCTCTTTAGCTGCTCTTAGATAGTGGGCGATTCATTATTGAGTTAAACTGATTTCATCAAAGGGGTATATAATCAGTTCTGTTCTGCCGATAATTTCCCCTTCCTTAATAAATCCAAGTCCATTACGGCTGTCTTTACTGATTGAACGATTATCCCCCATTACGAAATAAGTGCCATCCGGAACCTTAACAGGGCCGAAATCTCTTGTCCCCCTAATTGCTTCTTCACTTAAAAAGTTCTGTTCTTTCTTTTGACCGTCAATATATAACTGATGGTTTCGAACTTCTATTGTATCGCTTGGTTTTCCTATGACCCTTTTTACATAATTCTTCATAGGTCGTTCAATAATTACAACATCTCCATAGGTAGGCTCATCAACGAAATAAATAATTTTATTAAACATTACTCGTTCACCGCTCTCAAGGGTAGGGTCCATACTGGAACCTTCAACGATGGAAGTGGCGAAAAAGAAAGTACGTAAAATAAAGGCTAGGACAACAGCGATCGCTATCGCCTTAATCCATTCCACCCATTCTTTCTTAGCTTGCTCAGACAATCTGAATCTTCCTCTCTTATACATGCTCGGGACAACTTTAGTTTATCACAAGGGTACAAAAATGAAACAATGATAGAAACTGTAATCAAATCTTAATATGATAAGTGCTAAAATCTGAAAAATTTGTGAATGTTTTGATTTTATTCTTTTTCCACTTTGGGGGTGGGATAGAGTATGGTAAAATATAGTTTATATTCGCATACGCTAGGAGGTACGATGATGAAAGTAGATCAGCAAGATCAACTCACATTAAGGATAGAACGGTTACGTAAGCGTATGACAGAGACTGCTATAAAAGAAGGATTTTCAAGTGCTAAATCGGTGCGAATGAGTCAGGAATTAGATCATCTACTTAACCAAATACAACAAAAAAAAGATGCATAAGAAAAGAGCGAAAATGATTTCGCTCTTTTTTACGTTAAGAATTCCTCTAGGCGAGCCATTCCTTTCTGCAGCGTGTCCATACTGTAAGCATAGGAGAGCCTCATATACCCATTTCCATATTTGGAAAAAGCATCTCCCGGTACGAGGGCAACACCCGCTTCTTCAACAAGCTGTACCGCTTTATCAAAGGAAGACATATCCCCAAGTGGGAATTTAGGAAAGATGTAAAACGCTCCATCTGGAACTTGATAGCTTAGCCCCATTTTATCAAGACGTTCCATGACATAGGATCTTCTCTGATCATATTCTCTTTTCATATGAATGGGGTCGGATTTGCCATTGTCTATTGCTTCTAAAGCTGCGTATTGACTAATGGATGTGGCACACGAGACATTATATTGATGTACTTTGAGAATATGCGCAGCTAACCATGCAGGAGCTAATAAGTAGCCGATTCTAAAACCAGTCATAGAGTGTGATTTAGATACGCCGTTTATAACAATAACTTGGTCGCGTATCTCGGGAAAGACAGCGATAGAAGTGTGGTCTTTACCATAAGTAAGTTCACTATAAATTTCATCAGCAATCATAAATAGGTTATGTTTTTTGATAACAGCTGCAATTTCTTTCAACTCTTCTTTAGATAAGGACACTCCTGTAGGGTTTGATGGGTATGGCAGAATGAGACATTTTGTCTTTGGTGTTATTGCTTGCTCGAGTAATTCGGCAGTAAGTTTGAACCCGTGCTGTCTTGTGTCTATGTGTTTAGCTGAAGCCCCTGCTAACTTGATAAGGGGTTCATAACCAGGATAAACTGGGCCAGGTAAAAGAACTTCATCGTCTTTTTGCAAAATAGTCCGTAGTGTAATATCGATCGCCTGTGAGGCCCCAATGGTAACAATAACTTCATCCTTAGCATTGTAAGATAATTGGTAGCGTTGGTCAACGTGCCGACTGATCGCTTCTCGAAGCTGAAGCAGCCCGGCGTTGTGGGTATAATTCGTATGATTGTCATGAATTGCTTGAATTGCAGCATCCTTCACATGTTCCGGTGTTCTAATGTCAGGCTGCCCGATGGTTAAAGAAACCACGTCATCATAGTGACTGACCATATTAAAGAATTGTCGAATACCGGATATTTGAATGGTTGATAGGTTTTTATTAATTAAATGTTCCATTAGTCATCCTCCAATTAAAATGTTAACAAAATGTTCAAACAATTTAGATTTATCCCTTTTTTTATTTGTTATAATGAATATGTACCATGTAAATGCGAGAAAGGAGTTTGAGTCATGAGGCCAAATCGAATCTCTTTTGAAGAGCTAGTGAACCAAAATAAGGAACGGCTCTTGAATGATCAGCAAGCTTTAGAAAAAATCGACAAACAAATTGATGAGAAAAGAGCAAAAACGATAGATAAAACTAAAATTGTAAATTGATCATATCATAGAGTAAAAGCAGCCGCATAGCGTGGCTGCTTTCCTTTTTTATGTGAGAAAATCTTTCAAGTGGCTTTCAAGGACTTAAGACTTTTTGATTACAATCAGAAACTAGTTCAACTACCCTCCATTATGTGGAAATAATTAGCACACTACCTAAGGGAAGATGGTTCGGTTTACTTCAAAGAGAGGTAAATGAGCGTTATAATTTCACTATAGAAAAAAGGGGGGGAGACTGTTTGTGAATCAAACTGGTTTAGTATTAGAAGGAGGAGGAATGCGGGGAGCTTATACAGCAGGGGTGTTGGATTTCTTCCTTGATGAAGACATTCATTTCCCTTACGTTGTTGGAGCTTCAGCGGGAGCTTGTAACGGGAGTTCTTATGTGGCCGCCCAGCGTGGAAGGAATTATGAAGTGATGGTTGAATACGGGAATCATCCTGAGTACATATCTTATAAGCGTATGTTTACCGATCGTCAATTGTTTGGTATGGACTTTATTTTTGATAAACTTCCTAATCATCTTGTTCCCTTTGATTATGATGCATTTTTATCGAGAGCGACAGAGTTTGTTGTAGGGACAACCAATATGCGAACGGGAGAGCCGCAATTCTTCAATCATTTTCCTGATCGGACAAGCTTACTTCAAGTGATGCGGGCGTCAAGTTCATTGCCGTTAATTGCACCTAGTATATCGTATTTGGGAGAAGACTTAATGGACGGGGGTATAGCCGATCCGATTCCATTGCAGCATTCAATTGATTCAGGTAATCGTAAACATGTGGTTGTGTTGACGCGTAATGACGGCTATATCAAAAATAAAATGAAACTGAACTGGTATTTTAATCGTAAGTACAAAAGCTTTCCGAGGTTTGCTCAAGCTTTAAGAAATCGCCATCAAAAGTACAACCAAACCATATCAAAAATTAAAAGGATGGAAGAGAACCAGCAAGTTTCCGTTTTACGCCCTTTACGTCCTTTGCGCGTTAGCCGATTAGAGAAAAATAGGGATCGCTTGCATCAATTATATATGCAAGGCTATCAAGAAGCAGAGCAGCAAAGTGATGAATTAGCCAAATTCGTTCAAAGTTAATGGAGGTAGGCATGAATCGTAGTGGTATTATAAAAGACTCGATTGTAAAAGAATTAAGTGCAAACAGAGATACTACGCAGAATGAAGCGATGGAAAAATACATGAAAAACAAATTTCCCTTTTATGGAATCAAAACGCCTGACCGCTCAAAGCTAGTGAAGCAATGGTTAAAGTCATTTACGCCTATGGTATTTTCAGAGCGTGCAGAAGCGGCTAATTTACTTTTTCAAGAAGAGGAAAGAGAGTGCCATTATGCGGCACTAGCATTGTTAGATATAGAGTCCAAACAACCACCTGAGGAAGCTATTGATGTATATAAAGAGTTACTAACTACTAAGCCGTGGTGGGATACCGTAGATTCAATCTCTTCAAACCTATGTGGCAGGTACCTACTTCATTATAATAAAAAATTGCAGCAGATCACTGTAGATTGGTCAAACTCCGATCACATGTGGGTGCGAAGAGCAAGTTTGCTCAATCAGTTGTCGTTTAAAGAGAAGACAAATGAACAACTGTTATTTCCGGCGATTGGGAAATTGAAGCATGAGAAGGAATTTTTTATCGAAAAAGCGATTGGCTGGAGTTTACGGGAGTATAGTAAAACGGCGCCCCAAGCTGTGATATCGTTCATAGAATCTACGGAATTAAGGCCGCTTAGTAAAAGAGAAGGATTAAAATGGATGAAAAATAAAGGGATCTATCCTGCCTGAAAAGTATAGAATGGAAAATCATCGATCATAATGGGAGTAAACAGTGAAAGTGAGGGATCCTCTATGAATCAATGGTTTAATGTTTCCTTCCTTGATCGGGTGATTCAGTGGCTGGATCAAGATATCCTGCAAATATTTGGATTGAACGGGTTACACATTCAATTTGTGCTCGTCTTTCTGCTAATAGCTAGTATCATGTTTGTAATGAAGCCTATAATGGAGTGGCTGCTTGTCAAGCAATGGTTCACCTTGCTTGGTTATAGTATTAGTTCTATATTGGCCATTACTTTTTTACAAATGGTGGATCGTTATGCTATGGGAACAGAATCTACATTCCTACCTTCCTACTATTGGTCGATCAGCTTGCTTGCGATAAGCAGTTACGGCGCCGTCCGTGTTTTAACCGGCATAGGAAGAATGGTCATGACGAGGGTGAAAATTCGCTCAAAGAAACGGGTAGCCTAAGTATAATGTGACAAAACACCCCAAACTTTTGTACTATCATTCTGTGGATTGTGGTATGGTTTAAGTGAAGAATGATTATAGAGAGGGTTGAAGTATGGGATGGAGAAGGATCGAGGGGTTTTACTGGAAAGTGGTACGAATGAGCTTGAGATAGTTGAATTCGGTATCGGTGAAAACCGTTTTGGGATTAATGTAATTAAGGTAAAGGAAATTTTAAACCCTGTACCTGTAACAAAAATTCCTCATTCACACCCAGCGGTTGAAGGTATTGTCGATATTCGGAGAGATATTGTTCCTGTCGTTGATGTAGCACATGCATTGGGGTTTCAAGCTTCTACAAATCCTAAACAAGACAAATTTATTTTGACGGAGTTTAATCAGACTAAAGTTGTGTTCCACGTACATACAGTAACACAAATTCACCGTATTTCCTGGGAATCCATTGAAAAACCAGGGAAGATGTATCAAGGACTAGAATCCGGAATTACAGGTGTTATTAAAAAAGATGACGATGTGCTACTCCTGCTTGACTTTGAAAAGATCGTCTCAGATATATGTCCAGAATCAGGTTTGAACAAGGGAGACATCCATATCCTTGGTAAACGGGAGCGTTCGAATAAGAAAATTTTAGTGGTAGAAGATTCGGGTTTATTACGTGGCTTGTTACAAGAAACATTGGAGGAAGCGGGCTATATTCATACCGTGTTTTGTGAAGACGGCAAGGATGCTCATGATCATCTTCAAGCTATAGTTGCTGGAGGCAGGGAAGTTGCTGAAGAGTACCAGTTGGTGATTACAGATGTTGAAATGCCCAGGATGGACGGTCACCATTTAACGAAGTTAATAAAGGAAGATAAGAAACTCAGCATTTTACCTGTGATTATCTTTTCTTCACTAATAACCGAAGACCTTAGACATAAAGGTGAAAAGGTTGGAGCTGATGCTCAAATTTCAAAGCCAGAAATTGTTGAACTTATTCAGTTTATCGATCAGCATAGTCTTTGAAAAAAGCCGCTCTTAAGAGCGGCTTTTTTCATTTTCGACTTTTTCAAATAAGACATCGTGCCAATCATACGCTTGTTTCGTAATCTTTAAAGGGTCTGAACTTGTCGGGTGTGAGTCGCGGATAATATTTTTTTCATGTTCCGTTAAATGTTCAAATGAAGATCTTAATTCAGTTGAATACTCTACATACTTATTCAACTGATACAAGAAGTCATCCAGTGGATTCATTGTCATTCTATCACCCCTCCTGTTAAAGGTTATTCCTTTTTTTCAAAGAGTCAAAACATGAAAAACAGAGAAGCCGGTCATTTTATCGGCCTCTTTGTTTAATTAGCGCTTTGGACGCTGGTTCCAGGGAGTGATATGTTGTTGTCCCAACATGGACGAATTGGAGCGGTATGAAAGCGAGTGAGAAGCGGGGGACTTACGTTGGTCCCATCCTAGATATTTGTAAAGTGTCCGTTTGGCTTTGGCCAGAGATAGTTTCGGTTTGGGGTTTCGATATGAGTGATCAATCTTTCCTAAGTGTTTCAATTGGTTAAAATCCTTCTTTTCAGCAGGGATATGAAAATAGTAACCGCCAACTTCAATCAGAAGTGTAGAATGTTGCTTGCTAAGTTTAGGATGATCAGAAAAATGCAGACCGATTTTTTTTGCTTTACGTTCTTGAAGTAATTTAGTGATCGTGGACTTTTTAATTTCATATAAGTGCTTGGGCTCTGGAGCTGTTTTCGCATGTCGGTTAACAATAAACAGTGATTCGGCGAGTTCTCGAGACGATGACTGATTTTCTCTCATACGGGTTCTCCTTTCACGTAGTCATTCTATCGTATGATAATTAACAAAAATTTGCAAAAGCAATTCGCTCATACCTACATTAATTTTTTTAAATCTGAAATGATTTGATCCATTTCTGCTGCTTTAGTTCCGTTATAACGCTTGATTACGTCACCTTCAGGGGTGACTAAATAAAAGCTTGTACCATGTGCCACTTGGTTTGAGCCTTCCATTTTGGAAAGAGGGGATTGGAACGATTTGATTGACAATTCTTTAACTTCCTCAAACGTATATCCCGTTAGGAAACTCCACTGCTCATAATCAGGTTGATAAGCATCAGCAAATTCTTTTAGCTTCTTTTTTGTGTCTTGTTTAGGATCAACGGAAAAGGAGACAAGTTCAACACCATCCATATTTTCTTCCTTTAATTGCTGTTGGAGGCGAGACATATTTCCTGTCATTGGCGGACAAACGGTTTCACAACTGGTGAAAATAAAGTCAGCTACCCAATACCCCCCTTTTAAATCCTCTGGCAAATTCACTTTTTCACCGCTCTGTGTTGTAGCTGTAAATTCTTCTATTTGGCGCGACATATTTTCTTCAATAGGAGAGCCGCAGGCTGTAAGCAACAATAATAGTAGTAAATTGACCAATGTGAAATATTTCATAATCCATCCTCCAAACACAGATAGTACTTTTATTTTAACATGTGCTTCCATTTTTGACGGACGCAAGATCATCCTGTCACAAAAATGTTAAGTCTTTGTATTGAGATAAAAAACGGAATATTCGGGACGGCACATAAACCGATAAGGGAGACGAGTTGTACCAATTCCCCTATTTACATAGAGAGTTAACTGCTCACTAATCGTATGTTTTCCCTCAATATAAGTTTCTGCATATGGAGGGGTGACAAGTGCACCCAGAATGGGCAATTGAATTTGACCGCCATGACTGTGTCCTGAAAGCTGTACATGGATTCCATGATTTTTCATCTGATCAGCCACATCAGGTTCATGAACAAGCAAAACCGTAAATGGATCTCCTTTAATCTGTTTAACCGTTGCTGTGATATCTGGTGATCCAAGCATCACGTCATCTAACCCTGCTAAGGAAAAAGAGTCTTGTCCATTATCTATCATTGCAACACTGTTCTGCAGTAGCTCAAATCCTCCGTCCTCCATGACGGCCTTCACCGTCTCTGTCCCATAGCCACCGTGGTCATGATTGCCATAAATCCAATACTTTCCGAGAGGTGCTTTCAGCTTTTGGAGCAATTGCGGAATGCTTTGATCGAATCGGTACGTATGAGGTTCGTCAACGAGGTCCCCGGTGAAGACGATCAGATCAGGCTCCTCCTGGTTAATCGTCTGTATTAATTGTTTGAACTGTTCAAGATTATAGTTAAAGCCTATATGAGTATCGGAAAATTGAACAACCTTAAAGCCGTCAAATGATTTCGGTATTTTCTCATGTATAAGGGTATATTCCTGTCTTTGCAGCATGTGGGGCTCAATATTACGGGCGTAGTAATAGCCGCCGCCGCTCATTCCAATTAGTCCAAGACCGCTTAGTAGGAATTTTTTTATAAAGCTGCGTCGCGTTAATCTCATGATACGTGTCCTTTCATCTTAAATACTTCCGCCATTATACCACTTTTACCCTAAAATCCTATATGAATCAATTGGATGTGAAAAAAACAAAAAAATGCATAGGAGTTGTTGTATGGGATGTTAACGAAGAGGATGGAGGATGAAAAAATGAAAGATCAAGTAATAATAGTCACAGGTGGTTCAAGTGGTAAGGGGCTGCACAGGGCCGAAAGGTTGTTGAAAAAGGAGCAAAAGTAGCGATCACCGGCAGGAATATTGAACGTTTGAGGCAGGCAAGAGATCAAATGCCAATGGTAAAGAAGAGAACGTACTATTAATAGAAATGGATGTTCGTGAAATAGCAGATATAGAGAGAATGGTTCAACAAACGGTGGAAGCCTTTGGACGCATTGACCATTTAGTTAATAATGTAGCAGGAAATTTCATCGCCCTGCAGAAAAACTTACTCCAAATGGCTGGAACTCTGTTATCAATATCGGGTTGAATGGGGAGCGAAATACGGGATTCGTGCGATCGCGCCCGGCCCTATCGAGCGAAGAGGAGGCGTTAACATATTATTTGAATCGGAGGTAGCCACAAAGAGGACATTACATTCAGTTCCCCTAGGCAGATTAGGTACACTCAGGGAAATCGTCGGACTAGCCAGTTTTATTTTATCAGGCGAGACAGCCTGTATGAATGGAGAAATGGTTACACTTGATGGGGGACAATGGCTCAATCAATTCCCTTTTTAAAAAAATGACAAAGCCGCTTACTTGAAATCGAGCGGCTTTATGTTCGTTTATAGATGAGTAAAGCCAGGTGCTTGGGTACAGTCAATTATCTCCGTGGTCCCACATTACATGGTCGTTAAGCGATGGCACAGGCGTGCTGCGTCGAACTTTCTAGGAATCTTCTTCAATCCATTACCTGTCATATGCTTATCGTGCCTATCAGGGTTTAGTCTTTTTCTTAGATAATATAGAAAAACACTGTGAAGAAGTGGAGGATGGATCCGCTGAGAACAAGCAAATGCCAAACCATATGGTGGTAAGTGAAGGCTCTCCATACATAAAATATGGCACCTAAAGAATATAAAATTCCACCGAAAACCAAAAAGATGATGCCTGCCGTTTGCATTTCCATTGTTAGAGGTTCCCAGGCAAAAACGATCAACCACCCCATAAGAACGTAAAAAACTGTTGATAATACAACGAATCTTTTCACGAAAAAGATTTTAAAGATGATCCCAAAAATCGCAATTCCCCAGACAATTCCGAACAACGTCCACCCAAGTGTACCTCGTAATGGGACAAGCAGAAGGGGGGTATAAGTTCCTGCTATAAATAAGTAAATAGCTGAGTGGTCAAAGATTTCGAACAGATCTTTACATCTACCCGGCGGGAAACTATGGACAAGTGTCGAGGAGACATATAAAGCGAGCATCGTAACTCCATAGATTGTTACAGAAACAATCTCCCACGCATTTCCACTTAAGCTTGCAAATACAATTAATAAAACGAGCATAGCCACACTCAGTATCGCCCCAACCCCATGGGTAACCGCATTAGCAATCTCTTCACGTTTTGAAAAAGTGTGTGTCTCCATAAACTTATTCAGTCCTAACTCTGATCATTTCTTTTAGTGTGTGTTCAAAAAGTTGCCGAATGAGAACGTCGACAAAGATCGTTACCTCCTGTGACAACCTCGAGACGAGCGCGTTCCTTGTGTGTCGCAAAAAGTTCGAGGCGCGAACGTTTTGAGGGCCACAGCGTATGCCTTTCCTACGTGAGGACCAGAAAAAATGAGCAACGAAGAAATTCGCCGTTGACCATTTGGTGACTTTTTGAACATCTTCTTTTAGTATAAGTGTTCTAGTTCAGTTTATAAAGCAAATCATGTTATTGGGTTATCCTTGAATCGATTAGGGGTATTATATGGCTGAAGCAGTATGTTGATGAATGTCGAAAATTGCGATTCGTTTGCGGTGTGAATCTATGTTAAACTAATTTTAGATGTGTGTCAGCGTTTCCTTTTTGCTCCTTCAATTGTTTGATTAGAGAGGAGTGTTGATGATGGTAAGTGTACAGAGTAAAAAACTTGAAATCCCGCTGGTTGAAGAATTAATGATTCCAGCAGAAAAAGTAGCCCATGTACAAATTGGAAATCCCTTAGATCATGCTTTACTGGTATTAGTCAAAAGCGGTTACTCTGCCGTGCCCGTCGTAGACCCAATGTATAAATTTCAGGGGTTATAAGCAAAACAATCATTCTTGAAGAGACTCTTGGGATGGAACAATTTGAATTGAATCGATTAAATGATATGTCAGTAGGTGAAGTTGTCGACACGGATGTTCCTTGTTTGAAGCGAACTCATACAATGATTGATGCGTTACATAAACTCATCGATCATCCATTTATTTGTGTCACCAACGACAATGATGAATTTGATGGGATTGTAACAAGAAGGACCATTTTAAAACAGTTTAGCAAACACTATCATGAAACATTGAAGCGAGTAAACGAAACGACAGAAATATAGGATGAAGGATGGCGCCTCTTGCAGGCGTCTTCTCTTTGTAGAGGTTGTTCAAAAAGTCACTTGTAATAAGGGTGATAGCTTATGGAATCAGTTCAGAAACCTTATAAAAAGCAAAAACGCGGGCTTGTTTTAGCATCGATTATGCTTGCTATGTTTTTGTCAGCTATCGAAGCGACAATTGTATCTACTGCTATGCCCAGCATTGTGGCTGATTTAGGTGGGTTTAGTCTTTATAGCTGGGTGTTTTCCGCCTATTTATTAACCAACGCCGCTACGGTTCTGTTGTTTGGCAGACTGGCTGATATTGTTGGCCGCAAACCAATTTTCTTAATTGGAATCATTTTATTTCTGGCCGGTTCTACTTTGGCCGCTTTGTCGCAAACGATGTTATTTTTAATTGCAGCACGATTAATTCAGGGACTTGGCGCTGGTGCGTTAATGCCGATTGCAACAACGATTGTTGGTGATATTTATACAAAAGAAGAACGTGCTAAAATTCAAGGCTATTTGTCGAGTGTGTGGGGGATCTCAGCTGTCTCAGGCCCGCTCTTAGGTGGTTTCTTTGTTGATGTATTAAGTTGGCCTTATGTATTCTGGATGAATATTCCCCTGGGGCTACTCGCGATCATAGGAATTGTTCTATTTTTTAAAGAAGAGGGCTCTAAAGAGAAACAAGCCGTTGATTTAAAAGGTTCTCTGTTAGTCATGCTTGCTGTCAGTTTATTTATGTTTATTTTAGTTGAAGGCGGCGTCGGTGTATCCTGGATATCATGGGAAATGGCAATACTGATCAGCTTAACCTTATTCAGTTTTGTCACCTTCTTGGTGCATGAACGAGGTGCCGCTTCCCCGATGATGCCTTTCCAAATATGGCGGATACGGTCGATTAAATATGCTAATTTAACTTCTTTAACGTCAGGTATGATCTTAATCGGGGTATCGAGTTATTTACCAACTTTCGTTCAAGGGGTGATGGAAAGATCGGCAACGGTTGCTGGTTTTACTTTAACGACGATGTCAATAGGCTGGCCAATTGCTTCTACACTGGCAGGGAGACTTATATTAACCATTGGATTTAGGACGACTTCTATTCTCGGTGGGGTGTCATTAATCATGGGTGGAGGCATATTTACATTGTTATCACCTGAACGCGGTCCTGTCTTCGCTGCGATTGGGTCGTTATTCATCGGTATTGGTATGGGGCTTTCCACTACATCGTTTATTGTATCAATTCAAAATGCTGTGAACTGGGAGATGCGTGGAATAGCCACAGCTACTAATATGTTTATGAGGACACTAGGAAGCGCCGTGGGAGCGGCCCTTTTAGGTGGATTGCTGAACAATAGAATACAAGCAGCCCTTACTGAATCAGGGTTAGATCATAAGTTTTCCGTTGATTCTACTAATTTGCTATTAAATGAAGAGGGAAGAACACAGTTGGGGGAACAGGCTCTTCATGTACTTAAGGAGGGGCTGACATCTGGCCTGCAGTTCGTTTATATCGGATTGCTGATCCTTGCAATCATAAGCTTATTCCTTATTTTACGATTACCTAGAGGAAAACAAACGTAAAATTCTTGTCACGGGTAAGGTGCTTTGATAAAGTAAAGGGTGAGATACGCGACTACGTTTTGAGGAGGATACATATGAAACAAATGGATGCCAATGAGATTATCTCATTTATTTCAAATAGTGAAAAATCCACACCTGTTAAAGTATATGTAAAAGGGAAGGGTCTTTCTGACATTGACTTTGGTCAGGATGTAAAGGACTTTATTACGGGAGAGTCGGGCGTTCTTTTCGGAGAGTGGAAGGTAATTGAACCTCTTCTTGAAAAGTACAGCACACAAATTGAAGACTATGTGCTTGAAAGCGATCGCCGAAATTCAGCGATTCCGCTGCTGGATACAAAGAAGGTTAATGCTCGTATTGAGCCCGGTGCAGTTATCCGCGACCAGGTAGAAATCGGTGACGGGGCGATTATTATGATTGGTGCTTCCATCAACATTGGTTCTGTTGTTGGTGAAGGTACAATGATCGATATGAACGTTGTCCTAGGTGGACGAGCAACGGTAGGAAAAGATTGTCATATCGGTGCTGGGGCCGTGTTAGCTGGTGTGATTGAACCACCTTCTGCAAAGCCTGTTGTTATTGAGGATGAAGTAGTCATCGGCGCGAATGCAGTGGTACTTGAAGGGGTAACAGTCGGAAAAGGTTCTGTTGTTGCTGCAGGTGCAATCGTAACAGAAGACGTGCCATCAAACACGGTTGTGGCTGGAACGCCAGCTAAAGTCATTAAAAAAATCGATGATCAAACAAAATCTAAGACAGAGATTAAGAAAGAACTCAGAAAACTAGATAATTAATTTCTTAAGACCTTGCTTATCGATAGCAAGGTCTTTCTTATCAATAGGAGGAAGGAATTATGTTGGAAGAAAAAGAACTGATTCACATACGCAGGGATCTACACCGCATTCCGGAGCTTGGATTTGAGGAGTATAAAACTCATACCTATTTATTAGAATTTATAAAAGAATTGCCACAGGATCATTTAACTGTGGAAACGTGGAAGACTGGTATATTTGTAAAGGTGGAAGGTAGAGCGCCAAAGAAAACGATAGGGTACCGGGCAGATATTGATGGACTTCCATTAACCGAAGCTACCGGCTATGAGTATGCTTCTACTCACGAAGGCAAAATGCACGCGTGCGGACATGATTTTCATATGACGATAGCTCTTGCTGCCTTAGAATCCTTGGCCAATGAACCTGCGAGCAATCACGTAGTATTTATTTTTCAACCAGCTGAAGAAGGGCCTGGCGGTGCTGAGCCGATGCTTCGTTCTGAGACAATGAAGCGTTTTAAGCCAGATTGTATTTTTGCCCTCCATATTGCTCCAGAGCTTCCTGCTGGTGTTGTCTCTTCAAGAGCGGGCTTGCTTTTTGCTAATACAAGTGAACTGTTTATTGATTTAACAGGGAAAGGCGGACATGCTGCCTACCCGCATCTAACGAAAGATATGGTCGTTGCGGCAAGTTTCCTCGTGACACAACTTCAACAAGTTGTTGCAAGAAGAGTGGATCCGCTCGATAGTGCTGTGATTACAGTTGGAAAAATCACCGGCGGCACGGTACAAAATATTGTTGCTGAACAAGCAAGACTTGAGGGGACAATTCGCACGATGTCACCTGAAGCTATGGATCGAGTGAAAGCTGAAATAGAGAAAATCGTTGAAGGCATTGAGGTAGCACACGATTGTAGCGCAAAGATTGATTATGGCTCAAACTATTATCAAGTAAACAATCATGCTGACTATGTACAGAAGTTTGCTAAGCTGACCAGGGACTTAAATGTTACCTATCAGGAAGCGGATGCAGCGATGACGGGAGAAGATTTTGGTTACATGTTAAAAGAAATTCCAGGTTTTATGTTTTGGCTCGGTGTCGATTCACAATCGGTGCTTCACACTTCACGTTTATCGCCAAAGGAAGAAGCGCTGTCTATCGGCGCAAAACTCGTAGCGAAAGGTCTGCATGAACTCTAATTTATATGCATACTTGAGGATTTTCTGGCAATAATAACCACGTGATTCTTATATGAGGAGGACTTCACGTGAAAAAAGTAGCGATTGAGGAAAATTTGAGCGATATTCGTTCAGCCCTTCAACAAAAAGGGTATGATCTTGTCACATTACAAAACAACGAGGATGCACAAGACTGTGACTGCTGTGTCATTTCTGGACAGGATCGTGATGTAATGGGGATGCAGGATGCAGTTACAAATGGTGTAGTTGTCAATGCTCACGGTAGGACAGCAGATGAAGTTTGCCAGGAAGTGGATAATTGCTTTTCTTGATTCATTAGAGGGCGCAGACCCTCTATACATAGGAGAATGAAGGAAGGTAGATTTATTGGCGTTTCCAAGTATAAATAAAAATCCCGGACTGTTTATACAATCCGGGATTTTTATTTAATTTGCTTTTTGTTTATCAACGTTCACTTGATGCGGATATGGTATGTCGATGCCTGCTCCATCCAGCGCTTCTTTAATCGCTTTTCTCATGTCACGTTCGACACCCCACTGTTCCATGTTCGCTGTCTTGCCGAGCACTCGGATGACGATATCAGAAGTTCCAATGCTTTGTACTCCAAGAACGCTTGGTCCCTCTTTAAAGCGAGGGTCCTCAGCGAAATCCTCAGCTACTTTCGTAAGAACCTCCAACGCTTCATCCATGTTGTCCTCATAACCAATACCAATATCGACGAGTGCGCGCATATTCCCTCGTGAATGGTTACTCACACCAGCGATATTACGATTTGGTATATAGTGAAGTGTTCCATCAAATCCTCTAAGTTTAGTTGTGCGGATCCCTACTTCTTCCACAATGCCATCATAACCTGCGGCTGTCACATAATCGTCCACTTCAATTTGACGCTCAAGTAAAATGAAAAATCCGGTTACGATATCTGAGACTAATCCTTGTGCACCAAATCCAATTGCAAGGCCTAAAATACCTGCTCCAGCAAGAAGTGGTCCAATATTAATGTTGATGGCGCTTAATAACATAACGATTAAGACAAATAGCAATGCGTAGCCAAATAGATTTACAGAAATTTTCTCAAGGGTTTTCGTACGTGGTTCAGTGAGCTTACGCTGCTTACCCATCCGGTTAATAGCAACACTAATTGCCTTTTTCCCAAGTGGACTAAGGATCGCGAATGCTATTAAAATAATGAGTATTTTCAATCCGCCTGTGATTAACGACTCGACAACCACAGAAGGATTGAATTCAAATCCTTCTTCGAACAAATTCATAAATTGACTCCTTTCCTTCCATTCATGTTCCCCATTATAATATCTGAAAGTACTAAGACTTTTCAATGATTTACTGTTATTTTGAAGAACATTGCCGAAATGTAACAAGCATATTAGTTTACTTTCCTCAACGAATCATGTTTAATGAGAATCGATGTGGTCCATATTATTAGTACATGTAGATTTCAAGAGAATTTAAACTAGTTTACATTCATTATTAGTTAAGATTGACTCTAATAGACTAACTCGTTATACTATATTATGTGCTTAAAAGCATGAAGCATAACAAAACAATGATATAAAATATTTGGAGGGATTTTCAAATGGCAGAACGCATGGTAGCAAAACAAGCACCTCGCTTCGAAATGGATGCAGTGCTTCCAAACAAAGAATTTGGTAAAGTTTCACTTGAAGAAAATATGAAGAACGATAAATGGACAGTGCTTTTCTTTTATCCAATGGATTTCACTTTCGTGTGCCCAACTGAAATTACTTCTCTATCAGATCGTTTCGACGAATTCGAAGATCTTGATGCAGAGGTAGTTGGTGTTTCCACAGATACGATCCATACGCACTTGGCATGGATCAATACTTCTCGTGATGACAATGGCCTTGGTGATCTTGAGTATTCCTTGGCTGCTGATACAAACCACCAAGTTGCTAAAGATTATGGTGTTCTAATTGAAGAAGAAGGTGTTGCCCTGCGCGGTCTATTCATCATCAGCCCTGAAGGGGAACTTCAGTATCAAGTAGTGAATCATAATAATATCGGCCGTGACGTAGAAGAAACACTTCGCGTCCTTCAAGCGCTGCAAACTGGCGGACTTTGCCCAGCAAACTGGAAGCCAGGTCAAGAAACTCTTTAAGTTGTAAATGGAACAATGAAGGTCTAACCGTAGTGTTAGACCTTTTTTCCATAAAAATGTTGATATCAAGGAGGAATTATCAAATGCGTTTAAGAACACCAATGCCAGAGCTTCCTGAAGCTACACAATGGTTAAACAGTGATGCTTTAACGAAAGAAAACTTAACTGGCGATAAACCGACACTTATTCACTTTTGGTCTGTGAGCTGCGGACTTTGTAAAGAAGCTATGCCAAGTGTGAATGAGTTTAGAGATGAATATAGTGATGATCTAAATGTCGTTGCTGTTCACATGCCACGTTCAGAGAAAGACTTAGACCTTGAACAAATTAAAGAAGTGGCTGAAGAGCATGGGATTACGCAACCTATTTATGTAGATAACAAGCACGCACTAACAGATGCTTTTGAAAATGAATACGTACCAGCTTATTACGTGTTTGATGAAGAGGGCAATCTACGGCACTTCCAAGCAGGCGGAGGCGGCATGAAAATGCTTCGTAAACGTGTGAACCGCGTGCTGGGCGTTAATCAAAAATAACAGACATAAAGAGCAATTCCTTTAGTAAAATAGGGGAGTTGCTTTTTTTTTGCGTTTCATTGTCCATACATCAGAAGGGTGGATCTGTTATGGAGATTCGGTGTTGGATAGGAGATTCCGAACTTAGTCGTTGGAGAAAAAATTATTTAACTCGTCTACAGATACCTTCTATTACTCTAAAAAATAGGAAATTTTGAAAAAGTTAGTCAAATAGGTGGAAATTTATTTCGTTTCCCGATATATTATTAATTACGTGAAAAATAAAGGGAGGGAGACACTATGGAGACGTTTAAAAAACTGAAGCAATTTTATTGGCCATTCAAGTCCTTCTTTATTTGGTCACTATTTGCACTGCTTTTTGTCACAGGAATTACCGTTATTTATCCGATCGTGCTCCAAATCACTATTGATGAAGTAGTAAGAGGTGAAAGGTACAACTTGATTCCTTATATTAGCACTGCCTTTATATTGCTTATGCTAGTCAAAGGAGTGGCTACATACTTTCACCAGTACCTTGGTGATTACTTTGGGATAAGATCCGTGTACACACTGAGAGATGGCCTCTATAAAAAGTTACAAAGGCTGCCGTTTAAGTATTATGACAATGCGAAGACGGGTGACATCATGTCACGACTGACTGCTGATGTAGAAGGATTTCGCTTCTTTTTATCTGTAGGATTTTCAGAACTTATTCGAATTGTTTTACTGATCGTAATTAGTCTTAGTGTCATGTTTTATTATTCTATTCCATTAGCCCTCGTTACGATGGCTGCGATGCCTTTCTTAGCCATTGTCGTTTATCGGTTCGATAAGCAGGTCCATCCCGCTTTTCGTAAAATCAGAAAGTCATTTGGTAAGCTAAACACTCGTGTCCAGGAAAATATAAGCGGGATGAATACTGTGAAATCGCTTTCTAGAGAGGATTTCGAAGTTGGACGTTTCTTAAATCGTAGTGAGGATTATAAGAAGACATACATTAATACGTCAAATATATGGTCACGATATTTCCCTTTAATGGAGTTTATCGGAAATGTGAGTGTCGTTGCCTTACTCGCTTATGGTGGTTATCTTGTCATGAATGGTTCCCTGCAATTAGGTGAGTTGGTTGCCTTCTTCAGCCTTGTTTGGTACATCTTAGGTCCTTTAATGAACTTTGGCTTTGTCATTAATTTATTTTCTCAATCAAAGGCTTCAGGAGAACGCCTGCTTGAAATTTTAGAAGCCCATGAAGATATTAGTGAAAAAGAAAATCCTATTGTTCTGGATCGACTTGCAGGGCATGTAACTTTTGATAATGTGACGCTTACCTATATAGAGGATGACGATTCGGCTTTAAAAAATATTAACTTTGATGCTCCTCCAGGTAAAACGATCGGTCTCATTGGGGCGACGGGTTCTGGGAAAACAAGTATTACCCAGTTGATTACTCGTTTCTATGAGCCTGAGAAGGGCCAAGTCCTTATAGATGGAAATCCTGTAGCCGACTATGGACTGAAAACGTTACGTAAAAATATTGGCTTTGTGCTTCAGGAATCCTTTTTATTCTCAACTTCTATTAAAGAAAATATCTCGTATGGGAATCCTGATGCGACGATAGAAGATGTAGTATCTGCTGCAAAAAGAGCACAGGCTCATGACTTTATTATGGATATGCCTGAGGGATATGACACGTTGCTTGGTGAGCGGGGCATGGGCTTATCCGGCGGCCAGAAGCAGCGGATTGCCATTGCTCGAGCGATTTTAATTGACCCGGCTATTCTAGTTCTCGATGATGCAACGTCAGCGGTAGATATGGAAACTGAATTTAAGATACAAAAGGCGTTGCAAGAAGTGATGGCAGGTCGAACAACATTTATTATCGCTCATCGGATTTCTTCCCTTAAACATGCAGATGAAATTCTTGTGCTTGAAGATGGAGCGGTTAAAGAACGCGGTATCCACGATGACCTTTTAGAAAATGGCGGACCGTACCAACGTATCTATGATATTCAATATCAAGATAAGGAAAAAATATTAAAGTCCTCAAAAATTTCTTGAAATTATTCGAAAAAGGGGGAGAACAGATGGCACGTAAACCTAAGCACAGACCTGAGACGAATAAACATTTGAATAGGTTTAAATACACGCAGGATCAAGCCATTGAGAAGCCTTTTAACTGGACACAAATGGTTCGCCTGCTCAAATATGTAAAACCATACACGAGGCGTCTGTTGCCCATATCTATAATAGCCATGCTCATATCTACAATTGTTCGACTTGTAGTACCTATTCTAATAGGTAAAGTCGCGATTGATGTCGCGATAGCTGAAAATAATACAAATCTACTTATTCAACTCGTAGTAGGGATCGCTATCATGTATCTATTAAGCTATATCGGTAACGCTTTGCGTATCAAGTATGTCAACATACTAGGCCAAAATGTCATCTACGATCTGCGCCAACACTTGTTTTCACATGTACAAAGACTCTCACATAAATTCTTTGATTCACGGTCAGCGGGATCGATTTTAGTTCGAATCATGAATGATATTAATTCATTGCAGGAGTTGTTCACAAATGGGATCATCAATCTGTTAATGGATATTGTCATGTTGACAGGGATTGTGGTTATTTTATTCGCATTAAGCCCTAAGCTGGCTCTTGCTATCCTAGTGATTATGCCGCTCATGTTCTACATTTCCACGAAGCTGCGAAGGAACATACGCCGCTCCTGGCAAGAGGTCCGAATCCAGCAATCAAGGTTGAACTCTCATTTAAATGAGAGTCTGCAGGGAGTGCGGATTACCCAGTCTTTTTCTCAGGAAACAGAGAATGCAGAATACTTTAATGGAGTGAACACAGATAATTTCCAATCATGGAATACTGCCACGAGGAAAAGTGCAATGTTCCGTCCTTTTGTTGAAATGAGTAACGCGGTCGGGACAGTGATTTTGATCTCTTATGGGGCGTTTCTTATTTTACAAGGTGCCATTGAAATTGGTACTTTCGTCTCGTTTGCCTTCTTCCTTGGCATGTTCTGGGAGCCAATTTCAAGACTTGGTCAAGTATACAATCAACTTCTGATGGCGATGGCCGCCTCGGAGCGGATCTTTGAATTTCTCGACGAACAACCAAACGTTCAAGAAAAATCAAATGCGCGTGACCTTTCAGATATGAAGGGTCATATAGAATTTGATCAAGTACAATTTGCCTATGATGAGAAGCGAATCGCTTTGCATAAGATATCACTTGAAATGAAACAAGGGGAAACAGTTGCATTAGTCGGCCATACAGGGTCCGGTAAATCAACGATTGCTAACTTAATCAGTCGTTTTTACGATCCGACAAAAGGTGCAGTTAAAATTGATGGGACAGATCTTCAAGATGCTACGATTGATAGTGTCAGACAGCAAATTAGCGTCGTGTTACAAGATACATTTATTTTCTCTGGTACAATTATGGAAAATATTCGTTTCGGTCGACCAACCGCCTCTGATGAGGAAGTAATCGAAGCAGCTAAGCTGGTTGGAGCAGATGATTTTATTAGTCGCTTAAATAGCGGCTATGAAACGGAAGTAGAAGAGAGGGGAAGTATTTTATCCGCTGGTGAGCGGCAGCTCCTATCCTTTGCAAGAGCTTTGCTCGCTGATCCAAGAATCCTAATTTTGGATGAGGCAACAGCAAGTATTGATACAGAGACTGAAATGAAAATTCAGCAGGCACTAAGAAGACTCTTAAAAGATAGAACCGCGATTATTATTGCACATAGACTGTCAACGATTAGGGAAGCTGACACCATTTACGTACTCGAACACGGCAAGATCCTCGAGCACGGATCCCACGACCAGCTGATGGACCAAGAAGGCGAATATTTTGAGTTAGTTAAAGCACAATTTCAAATGCTTGATGCTATTTAAAAAATGCCCTCGCTCCTATTTGAGAGAGGGCATTTTTCTCTTTTCTCTAACCTTTCGAAAAATTTTTTGCTAGAAACAATAATCATGACTAAAAAAGCCTTTATTTATTAGAAGGTCGAAGAATTAATTGGATTTTTGATACAATTAAGGATTTTTTCATCAACGATAGGGTAATGTATTGTAGTGTCTATTGAAGTCAAAAATATAGACAGTAACCTTACATATGGGATACGATGGATGCAAATGAGTTTGTGAAGTTTGTCACAAAATAGTCAGCGATCACGTAACCATGTATCGCTTTTTCGTTTTATACTTATAGTGAGTTGGATTAGTTTAATAAGTTACAAGGGGGAGTAGCAAATGTTTTTTGAAGATAGTGTGCTAATGAGTCGATTGCTTACCTTCTTAACGCTAGGATTTCATATTATATTTGCAACCGTTGGGGTCGGCATACCTATCATGATATCAATGGCTGAGTTTATCGGTATTAAGAAGAAGGATCCACACTATACATTGTTAGCACGAAGATGGACCAGAGGATTTACGATCACAGTCGCTGTTGGTGTGGTCACGGGTACAGCTATAGGTTTGCAACTCTCTTTATTATGGCCGAGCTTTATGCAAGTGGCGGGGAATATTATCAGTTTGCCGCTATTCTTGGAGGTATTCGCCTTCTTTTTTGAAGCTATTTTTTTAGGGGCATATCTTTACACATGGGACCGTTTCAAAAATCCAATTTTTCACTGGTTATTATCAATTCCTATTGTTATAGGTTCAACCCTGTCTGCTTTTTTTATTACAACTGTCAATGCGTTTATGAATTCGCCGCAAGGGTTCGAAATTGATGAAGGTAAGCTAACTGCAGTAGAGCCTTTTGCGGCCATGTTTAACCCAGCAACACCGTCAAAAGTGTTTCATGTGATTACGTCGTCTTATTTAACATCTGCAGCGATCTTAGCAACGATTGCGGCGGTTATTATTTTGATGAAAAAAGGAACGACATATCATAGGAAAGCTTTAAAGATGACAGTTACCGCCACGTTTGTCTTCGCGTTAGCTACGGCTATAGCCGGTGATTCATCAGCGAAATATCTAGCTGAATATCAGCCTGACAAGCTGGCCGCTGGGGAATGGCATTTTGAAACAGAGGAAGGCGCGGATCTGGTTGTCTTTGGGACATTAAACGAAAACAATGAAGTGAAGAACGAAATACGTATTCCAGGTGCACTAAGTTTCTTGGCTTATGGTGATTTTAATGCAGAGGTAGAAGGTTTATATGAAACACCTGAAGATGAACGGCCGCCACTATGGATTCATTATATGTTCGACTTGATGGTTTCCATAGGTTTCTATTTAGTAGGTATATCCATGCTGTTCCTTATTTTCTGGAAGGTGAAAAAGTGGAATGAGTACAATAAATGGTTGTTAACAGGGTTAGCTGTAATCGGACCGCTTGCCATGCTTGCTATTGAATTTGGCTGGATTTACGCAGAGGTGGGGCGGCAGCCATGGATCATAAGAGGGTTTATGACAGTGGCAGAAGGGGCAACAACTTCGCCGCACGTAGGATTAATGTTTCTGCTGTTCTTAGGGCTGTACACTGTTTTAGGAATCGGATGTATTGTTGTGCTGCGTAAGATATTTAAAAATAATCCGGCAGAACTAGAGCTTGAAGGTCGCTACCCTAATGTAAAGGAGAGTGACAAAGAATGAGTTATGAATATATAGGAATTACAGTTCTCTGGTTCTTCCTGTATGGTTATTTAATTGTGGCATCGGTCGACTTTGGGGCCGGATTCTTTGCGTACTATGCCAGACTGACGAAAAAGGACCACATTATTAACAAGCTGATATCCAGATACCTGTCACCGGTTTGGGAAGTAACGAACGTATTTTTTGTCTTCTTCTTTGTTGGTCTTGTAGGATTCTTTCCTGATACGGCCTACTATTTAGGACAATCGCTGCTTGTTCCAGGTAGCATCGCTATCGTCCTGTTAGCGATTCGTGGATCGTTTTATGCATTTGAAAGCTATGGGTCGAAGGATAATTCTGTGTACATGTTTCTTTACGGAGCCACTGGATTACTGATTCCGGCTTCACTTGCAACAGCGATGACGATTTCTGAAGGAGGTTTTATTGAAGAAACAGCTAGTGGAGTACACCTCATGATTGGGAAATTAATCTCAAGTCCATATTCATGGAGTGTTGTCCTGCTTGCCATCGTTTCTGTTTTGTATATAAGTTCGATGTTCCTGACTTACTATGCACATCGCGCAGATGATAGGCCGGCACTTGAAATTGTTCGAAAATACGCCCTATTTTGGAGTTCACCAACGATTATAGCGAGTTTAACTACATTTATTGCGTTAAGTCAGCATAATCCTGTGCATTATCAAAAAGCAATCGGTCTTTGGTGGATGTTTGGGATTTCAGTTGCCTTCTTTATGATCGGTCTGTTTCTTGTTTATCAAGGCAAATATTACGGGTGGGCCTTTATAGCTGTAATGTTCCAGTTTTTCTTTGCTTTCTTTGGTTATGGAGCTTCGCATCTTCCCTATATTCTGCAGCCTTTTGTCACAATCACAAGCGGGGCTACAAACGAAACCATGGGGGTTACACTTATCATAGCCTTTATAGCTGGCTTGTTTTTGCTCATCCCATCATTGGTTATGCTCATGCGTATGTTTTTATTCGATGCGGATTATGTAAAAGGGAAAAAGTAAGGATGTGGAGAAAACTCTTTCCTTAACAAAATCTATGCTCAATAGGATCTTTTCCATTTTCCAGTGTATCGCTAAATAAACTATGATAAAATGTGAATACATTGATTTGACAGTATGGGGGATGAAGCATGAAGAAGGAATATGCAGTCGTTGGTCTAGGACGCTTCGGTGGAAGTATATGCCGTGAGTTAAATAAAGAAGGCATGGAAGTCCTGGCATTGGATATGGATGAAGATAAAGTTAATGAATATAGAGATATTGCAGCACATGCAGTTATTGCAGATTCTACAGATGAAAGTGTGCTTAAAGAATTAGGTTTAAGTAATTTCGATCATGTGATTGTTGCGATCGGAGATAACATTTTGGCTAGTATTCTAACAACAGTTATTCTTAAAGAATTAGGAATTAAATCGGTTACTGTAAAAGCACAAAATGATTACCATGAAAAAATCTTAAGAAAAATTGGCGCTGACCACGTTGTTCACCCTGAGCGCGATATGGGTAAACGAATCGCTCACAACATTATTTCTAATAACATCCTAGACTATATTGAGTTATCAGACGACCATAGTGTAGTGGAAGTTAAGGCGGGCGACAAAATGAGTGGACAAAGCCTGGTTGACTTAGATATTCGCGCAGAATACGGGTGTAACGTCGTTGCTATAAAGAGAGATAAAGACATAATCGTCTCTCCTATGGCTACAGAGGAAATCAAAGAGAGAGATGTATTGATTGTGATAGGAGCTGATAAAGATATCAGCCGTTTTGAGAAAAATTTAGTTGTAGAACAAGATTAAGCTGGAAAAACACCCTGTTAGTTAGGGTGTTTTTTGTTTACGTTTAAGTGTTTAAGGATACAAAGGAGATATAGTCTGTTTATAAGAAGAAAGGATGAGAAGTGATGTTTGAACAACGAACGGGTCAAGCCCTTGTAAATTCACTTATAGACTGGGAAGTTAATCACGTTTATGGACTTCCGGGTGATTCGATTAACGAATTCATAGATGATTTGAGAAAGAAGCAAGACCAAATAAAATTTTTTCAAGTACGACATGAGGAAACAGGTGCACTGGCTGCTGCATCTTATGCAAAGTTGACAGGCAAGCTTGGCGTTTGCTTATCGATTGCAGGTCCGGGTGGCATTCATTTACTAAATGGCTTGTATGATGCTAAAGGGGATAAAGTTCCAGTGCTCGCGATCGTGGGTCAAGTGAGCAGTGAAGAAGTTGGAACGGGAGCTTTTCAAGAGGTGAACCTTGAACGGTTATTTGATGATGTAGCTGTTTTTAATAAGCGTGCTGAATCAGAAAGTCAGCTTCCGGACTTGTTAAATCAAGCGATTCGAGAAGCATATACGAAAAAAGGTGTCTCCGTATTAGTCGTTCCTGATGATCTATTTGCAGCAAAACAGAAGGATGACGAGAAACTCACGGCAGATTCTTACTATAAACCGACAATTATGCCCCAGGACGAGCATTTAAATGAAGCAAGACAATGGATAGAGAAAGCAGAAAATCCGGTTATTTTAGCAGGGAAGGGCACCGTGGATGCAAAAAATGAACTAATTGATTTTGCAGAAAAGGTAAAAGCGCCGATTGTATTAAGCTTGCTTGCTAAAGGCGTCATTCCCGATAATCATCCATATTGTTTAGGTCATCATGGACAGATCGGAACGAAACCTGCCTATAAAGCTATTAAAGAATGTGATCTTCTTTTGCTAATTGGTACACAGTTTCCTTATCGTGACTTCCTTCCTGACCATGTGCAGGCCATTCAAATTGATAATAAACCAGAGCACCTTGGGAAGCATTATCCTATTGAGTTAGGGCTGGCTGGTGATGCCAAACAAACGCTAACCCGTTTAACTAAACTCATTTCAGCCAGAGAAGAAAATACCAATCTAGAGAAGTATCAAGAAATGATGAATGAATGGCGCATTGCCTTGCAGAAGGAAAAGCGTTCAGAGGAAAACCCATTACATGCACCCCAAGTCATGTATGAACTTGAAAAACATATGAAGCCACAGGCGGTTATATCTGCCGATGTGGGAAATGTAACGGTATGGGCTTCACGCTTTTTGCCATTGGTTGATCAGAAGTTTCTCATTTCAGGGTGGCTGGCTACCATGGGGGTAGGGTTGCCGGGTGCTATCGCCGCGCAAATTGCTTATCCTGATCGTCAAGTGATTGGGATTTGTGGTGACGGAGGGTTTTCTATGGGAATGCAGGACTTCGTCACAGCTGTGAAGTACGATTTACCGATTAAAATGGTGATACTGAATAATAGCAAGATCGGTATGATTAAATACGAACAAGCTCAAATGGGACATCTGAATTATGAAACAGCCCTTGGTGAAATGGATTTTGCTAAGTTTGCTGAAGCATGCGGCGGAGAGGGATACAGAATTGAGTCTTATGACGAACTGGCAACCCGTATGCAACAGGCTTTTTTGTCTGATAAGCCAGCAATTATTGATGTGGTGATAGAAGAGCAAGCTCCGCTTCCAGGCCATATTGATTATCAGTCAGCCGTTAACTATTCAAAATATATCATTAAGAATTTCTTCGAATCAGGTGACATTGACTTACCTGACATAAGTAAATCATTGAAGAGGTTAACATAAGGAATAAAGAAGCTCCCGCTATCATATTAGCGGGAGCTTCTACATTTAGCAGGCTTCTTGTCATCAGACTTCCATAATGATAGGAAGGATCATTGGACGACGTTTTGTTTTTTCAAATAAGAAAGGCGCTATCGTGTCCGTAATCTCATTTTTAATTTCAGACCACTGAGTTGTGCGGCGATCCATTACTTTTTCTACATGAGTACTAACGAGTTTCTGGGCCTCTTTAATTAAGTCTTCGGATTCCCTCATATAAACAAAACCGCGAGAGATAATATCAGGTCCTGAAGCAATCTTGAATTCCTTCATGTTTATACTAACGACAACGATGACTAATCCTTCTTCCGATAGGATACGGCGGTCTCGAAGTACGATGTTACCGATATCACCGATTCCACTTCCATCCACGTACACGGCGCCAGAAGGAACTTTACCAGCAATCATTGCTTCGTCTTTGCCAAGAGCCAGAACATCGCCATTGTCCATTACAAAACAGTTGTCTGGGTCAATGTCACATTCTTCACTTAGTTTCACATGTTCCTTAAGCATACGGTATTCACCGTGAATCGGCATAAAGAATTTAGGCTGGATTAAACGCAGCATCAACTTCATTTCGTCTTGACTGCCGTGTCCAGAAGTATGAATGTTAGTTAAAGGTCCGTGAATAACATCGGCACCTGCACGATAAAGTTTATTAATTGTACGGCTTACACTAATCGCGTTACCAGGGATTGGGGAAGAGGAAAACACGACTGTATCTTTGGGCATAATTTGAATCTGACGGTGAGTTCCATTAGCAATACGAGATAGTGCTGCCATTGGTTCACCTTGGGATCCTGTACATAAAATAACCACTTCATGTGCAGGCAGACGATTGAGTTGCTGAGCATCAATAAATGTCTCCTTAGGTGCGCGGATGTACCCAAGTTCTTGGCCAATTCTGATGGCAGATTCCATGCTTCGACCAAACACAGCAACTTTACGATTATTTCTAACAGCAGACTCAACAACCTGCTGCAGGCGGTAGATATTAGATGCAAAGGTTGCGAATATTAGTCTCCCATCAACACGCGTAAATATGTCTTGAATGCTTTGTCCTACTACCCGTTCTGATTTGGTAAATCCAGGTACTTCACTATTTGTGCTATCGGATAATAGTGCAAGTACGCCTTCTTTTCCAATCTCAGCCATTCTTGCTAGGTTAGCTGGTTCGCCTACAGGGGTGAAATCAAATTTGAAATCTCCTGTATGGACGATGTTGCCAGGAGGGGTTTTTACTACAATTCCAAATGAATCAGGGATACTATGGGTTGTACGGAAAAAGGAAACAGATGTTTTGCGGAATTTAATTACATCGTCCTCTTGAATCGTGTGCATTTTCGTATTTCGAAGTAGTCCATGTTCATCTAATTTGTTACGTAAAAGTCCAACTGCAAGCTTTCCAGCATAAATTGGAATGTTAATTTCACGCAAAAGATAAGGGATACCACCGATATGGTCCTCGTGACCGTGGGTAATGAACAACCCTTTAATTTTGTCCTGGTTTTGAACTAAATAGGTGTAATCAGGGATTACGTAATCAATTCCTAAAAGCTCGTCTTCAGGAAATTTGATTCCAGCATCAATGAGGATGATTTCGTCCTGGAATTGAACAGCGTATGTGTTTTTACCAATCTCACCGAGTCCACCTAAGGCGAACACCGCTGTTTGGTCATTTTTAACAAACTTCATCTGTTACACATTCTCCACTTGGAAATCTTCAGACTGCTTTTCATAAGCCAAGTGATCCTCATTAAGCACCTGGATGTATTCGATGTTCAAATTCTTTGCAGCCAATTTTTTGCGTACTTCTCTCTCTGTCTCCGACTCTACGTACATGGCTTGTGTACGTTCGCGAACAGGAACTTCATTTGCCAGTTCCTGATAAAATACTTTAAAAATCATGTTATTATCGCTCCTTACTAGATATAATTTCCACATATTTGTTCTGTTGATAATGATAGCACGTTTGTTTTAAAGATGGGAATACATTTCATAATTGAATGGGTCATACTCCGCCATATGACATTCAGTTGTTTACGCGTATGTTTTTCGTTCCATAAGTTTTTTCCAACGTTTTCTAAGCTTTCTTCTTAGACGCTTCATCATATGAGCCATCTCCTTTCGATGATGAAGAAAGTTGCCAAAAACGTTAAACCGCCCAATCCCTGTTATCTCTAGTATAATACGGTTTCGTTCAGAATGAAACATATACGTATAATCATTTATGAATATCCTTCGTTTTTCTTCTCAAATATATCCATGCATGCTAAAGTATAGCCAGCATACAAAATGTATAAAAGTGTGTGTTCAAAAAGTTGACGAATGAGAACAAGAAGTCTAAGGTGCGAACGTTTTGAGGCCACAGCGTATGCCTTTTCAAACGTGAGGACTGGAAAAAACCGAGCAACGAAGAAATTCGCCGTTTATCATTTGGTGACTTTTTGAACATCCTCTAAAAGTAAATTCTATAAACACCACATCACACCTTACTATCGATGGAGGAATGAAGATGACACAGAAGATCGCTTTGTTTGATATAGACGGAACGCTGCTTAACCATAATAAAGAATTACCGGAGGCTACGATCCAAGCAGTAAAAAGTTTGCAAAAGAGCGGAGTTTATTGCGCAATTGCTACAGGGCGTGCTCCTTTTATGTATGAAGAATTAAGAGAAACACTCGGCATAAACTCATTTGTAAGCTTTAATGGGCAATACGTCGTGTTTGAAGGGAAGCCAATTCACAAAAATCCTTTACCAAAAAAACAATTAGAAAAACTATATATCGATGCTGAAGAGAATAATCATCCGATGGTATTTATGGATCAAAATGAAATGAAGGCATCTGACCGAGAACAAGTGTACATAAAGGAAAGCCTTGCTTCTTTACACTTTGAGTACCCGGCTATTGATGCGACTTTCTATAATAATGCAGAAATTTACCAATCTTTACTGTTTTGTGAAGGGGAAGAGATTGAGTACTATGATAAAAAATATGACTCATTTGATTTCATCCGCTGGCACCCCTACTCCTGTGATGTTTTACCTAATGGTGGTTCTAAAGCTGAGGGGATTAAAAAGTTAATCGAGGCAGCAGGTTTAAAGATGGAAGATACCTATGCGTTCGGTGATGGACTAAATGATATAGAAATGATTCGTGAGGCAGGTACAGGAGTGGCTATGGGTAACGCGGTAGAAGAAACGAAAGCTGTCAGTGATCATATAACTACTGATGTTGATGATGGAGGGCTTGTTAAAGCGATTTATGATTTAAAGCTATTGTCCTAATCAAAAAAAACGCCTGCAATTATTTTGCGGGCGTTTTGGTATATAGTAGCGGCTTTTCGCTGTCTAGCTGCGAGGGTCAGACCTTCGCGACATAAGCAATTCGGTTCCGTGGCCCCACAGGACGTGGGGTCGTTCGATGTTGTAACAGGATGTTACGACCTTAGTCGAACTTCCCTGAGTTTTTAATTCACTGCACCGCCTTGCTTATGCGTTTCAGGTCTAAACGCCCCTCCCCGCTTTTCTACTGTCTAGCTGCAAAGCCCAGCCCCTATCGACATAAGTCAATCGCCTCCGTGAAGAAAGAACACTTCACTGCGCCGCTTGTCTTATGCGTACGGGGCTAAACGGGCTTTTCCGCTTTTCTTAGGCATCCGCGGGTTTTGCGTTTTCTGGTTCTTTGAATGGTTGATTTGGATCTATGTGGTCATAAAACATGATGCCGTGCAAGTGGTCAATTTCATGTTGGAACACAATGGCTGCATAATCTTTCAAACGCAGTTTTACCTCTTTTCCTTCTAAATCCGTTGCTTTGATAGTAACCCTTCGATATCTTGGGACATAACCAGGAACCTCACGATCAACAGATAAACAGCCTTCCCCAGATGACAAATAAGTTCGTTCCACTGAATGACTAACAATCCGTGGGTTGAACAATCCATAACTATAAAATTTATCATTCAAATCCGTGAAATGAACGGCAAGCATCCGTTTGTTCACATTTATTTGTGGTGCAGCTAATCCGACACCAGGACGAAGCCCATAACGTTCACAAACCTGTTCATCTTGGCTGTTTTTTAAGTAATTAAGCATCTCTTCCAAAGTCTTTTTGTCTTCCTCTGTAGGCGGAACTACCACCTCTTCTGTTATTTTCCTAAGCGCGGGGTGCCCTTCGCGTATAATATCATTCATTGTAATCATGAGATTCATCCTCCTATAACCAACATAAATTCCAGGTTTTATTTTAACACAAAGAAATCGATCTTAATGATAGTCGAAAATTGGAAACATATGAAAAAAGAAACCTTTCAAATTAATATTATTTATTATACTATTGTACATATGATCAAAAAATAATAAAGTCATCGAACATAGGGGAGGGGAATAGGTATTGCGTTTTAGAAAAATTATTTCGTTGCTTCTAGCAACGGCTTTTATTTTGTCTGCGTGTTCAAATCAATCTGCGCAAGAGAAAATATATAATCACTTGGAAGAAGCTGTTTCGCTTGAAGATACGTTTCGTAAACAGCAAAAGCCGTTAATGGAGTTAGAGGAAAAGGAAAAAAAACTGTACAATCAAATTATTGATTTAAACATGGAGGAATTTGAACAAATAAAGGAACTTTCAAAGGAAGCGGCTTCTGTCGTAAAGGAACGTGAAGAGAAGCTTAAATCAGAAAAAGAAAGTATTGACGCGGCTAAAGAAGAATTCGATAAGATCAAGCCTTTAATCGAGGATCTGAGTGAAGAGCAAAGTGAAGCAAAAGAATTGGCTAACCAACTTGTAGAGAAAATGGAGAATCGTTATAACGCCTATCAGGATTTGTACAAGGCGTATCAAAATGCGCTAGACTTGGATCTAGAATTATACGAAATGCTTCAGCAAAAAGATTTGACGCAAGAAGAACTTCAGAAACAAGTGGAAAATATTAACGCAAGCTATAATGCTGTGATTAAAGCGAATGAGCAGTTTAATACTTATACAAATGAATACAATGAACTTAAGAAACAGTTTTACGATGCCTCTGGGTTAAATGTAACCTATGAAGATTCAGCTGGTAGTGAATCGAAGGATAGTCAGAACAATTCTAAGGAAACCAACTAAAAAACGGCCCGTGGGTCGTTTTTTTTGTTGAAAATCTATATCAAATAATTTGCATCCTTTTTATAAAAACCGTAAAATTAATACAGGCGCTAATAAATAGTGGTACAGTCAAATGTCGGGAGAGTAGTTGTTCTTTTTGATAAAGAAGCATCCGCCTATCAATTATCGTCTTTTCATTGCAGAGTGTTTGACGAATCCTGTAGTATTGAGCTAAACTACATATGGAAATATTATTGTACCAGTAAATATTGCTTTAAAAATATAACAGTTTTAACTATATTCGCAGCAATGATTATCAAAGATGTGTACAGGGAAAACGTATAAGAGCAAATCGGTACAGTTTTTTTCGGAGTTTTGGGAATGCTACTCAACAGCATCTATTTTAAAAGTAGAAAGGAAGAGGTGAGTGACTTTGAAACGAGTTCTCGAGAATATTGAAAATCAGTTTGAAATGTTTCAAATCCTTAACGAGAAGGGCGAAATCGTCAATGAAGATGCGATGCCTGATCTTTCAGATGAAGATTTAAAAGAAATTATGCGTCGCATGGTTTATACAAGAATTTTAGACCAGCGTTCTATTGCACTTAACAGACAAGGACGTTTAGGATTTTATGCTCCAACAGCTGGTCAAGAAGCTTCACAACTAGGGAGCCATTTCGCCCTTGAAAAGGAAGACTTTATTTTACCGGGATATCGTGATGTTCCACAATTGATTTGGCATGGTCTTCCGCTAACCAAGGCATTTCTATTTTCCCGTGGTCATTATAAAGGAAACCAAATGCCTGAAGGAGTCAATGCTGTCAGCCCGCAAATCATTATTGGTGCCCAGATTACTCAAGCTGCAGGTGTGGGTCTTGGATTTAAAAAACGTGGCAAAGATGCAGTAGCCATTACTTATACAGGTGACGGCGGAGCTTCCCAAGGAGACTTTTATGAAGGGATGAACTTTGCTGGTGCATTTGGTGCTCAAACGATCTTTGTTGTTCAAAACAACCAATTCGCTATTTCTGTGCCTGTAGAAAAACAATCTGCTGCTGAAACGATTGCTCAGAAAGCTGTAGGAGTCGGTATTGAGGGACTTCAAGTTGATGGCATGGATGTTTTAGCTGTATATGCCGCTACAAAAGAAGCCCGCAAACGTGCCATTGATGGAGAAGGTCCAACACTAATTGAGACAATGACTTACCGTTATGGTCCACACACAATGGCGGGTGACGATCCGACAAGATATCGTACTGACGATATGGATAGCGAATGGGAACAGCAAGATCCGATCGTGCGTTTCCGTACTTTCCTTGAAGGTAAGGATCTTTGGTCTGAAGAAGAAGAAAACAAGGTCATTGAAGATGCAAAAGCTGAAATCAAGGCCGCCATTAAAGAAGCAGATAATACACCAAAACAAAAAGTAACCGATCTGATCAGTAACATGTATGAAGAACTTCCATCCAATCTTCAAGAACAAATGGAAGAATACAAGGAAAAGGAGTCGAAGTAGATCATGGCACAAATGACAATGATTCAAGCCATTACAGACGCGATGCGCACAGAACTTAAGAACGACGAGAACGTGCTCGTATTTGGTGAAGACGTAGGCCAAAACGGCGGCGTATTCCGTGCAACAGAAGGTCTTCAAGATGAATTTGGCGAAGATCGTGTATTTGATACACCACTCGCCGAGTCAGGAATCGGTGGTTTGTCCATCGGTCTTGCTTTGACAGACTTCCGACCTGTTCCTGAAATTCAATTCTTTGGTTTCGTTTACGAGACAATGGATGCAATTAATGGTCAAATGGCTCGTTACCGCTATCGTACAGGGAACACGAAGAATATGCCGATTACCATCCGCTCCCCATTTGGCGGCGGTGTTCACACCCCTGAACTTCACGCGGACAGTTTAGAAGGTTTAATGGCCCAGCAGCCAGGTCTTAAAGTTGTCATCCCTTCCAATCCTTATGACGCAAAAGGTCTTCTTATCCAATCGATCCGTGATAACGATCCAGTTATTTTCCTTGAACACATGAAGCTTTATCGTTCATTCCGTGAAGAAGTTCCTGAGGAAGAATATACAGTCGAACTTGGAAAAGCGGAAGTGAAGCGCGAAGGTTCAGATGTTACTTTGATTGCTTATGGAGCTATGGTACATTCTTGTCTTAAAGCAGCGGAAGAGCTAGAAGAAAACGGCATTAGTGCTGAAGTAATCGACCTTCGTACAGTAAGTCCTGTCGATTACGAGACTATTCTAGCTTCAGTTGAGAAAACTAATCGTGCCGTAATGGTTCAGGAAGCTCAGAAACAAGCAGGAATCGCTGCCAATGTTGCTGCTGAAATTCAAGAAAAAGCGATTCTTCACCTTGAAGCACCTGTTCTGCGTGTAACTGCACCAGATACAGTGTATGCCTTCACACAAGCTGAAGAAATATGGCTGCCTGACCATAACGATATTGTTGAAAAAGCAAATAAAGTAGTTAATTTTTAATCATCTCTACTAATAGGAGGTAATAACCGTGGCGTTCGAATTTAAACTGCCTGATATCGGTGAAGGTATCCACGAGGGTGAAATCGCAAAGTGGTTCGTGAAACCTGGCGATGAAGTAAAAGAAGATGACGTACTTTGTGAAGTACAAAACGACAAAGCAGTTGTTGAGATCCCTTCCCAAGTCGACGGTACCGTTAAAGAGATACACGTTGATGAAGGTGAAACGACGACAGTAGGTACAGTCATCATTACGATTGATGATGGCTCTGAGGATTCTGGTGAGGAATCTAAGGAAGAACCTAAAGAAGAGTCAAAAGAAGAAAAACAAGAATCTTCAAAAGAGGATTCCAAAGATGAAAGATCAGAAGAGCAGCCTGCAGCTGAATCTGATGATAGTGATGTTGACGAAGATAAACGTGTCATTGCTATGCCATCCGTTAGAAAATATGCACGTGATAACGATGTGGATATCCGTAAAGTGCAAGGCTCTGGAAAAAATGGACGAATCCTTAAAGATGATGTGAACAGCTTCTTAGATGGAGGACAAGCTAAAGCTGAAGACAGCCAAGAAGATGAGGCTAAAGGAGAAAAAGCAGAGACATCTTCTAAAGCAGCACCGGCAGCGGGCGAAGCCTATCCTGAAACACGTGAGAAAATGAGCGGAACGCGTAAAGCGATTGCTAAAGCTATGGTGAACTCTAAACACACGGCTCCACATGTTACACTTATGGATGAAGTGGATGTATCAGAGCTCGTCGCTCATCGTAAGAAATTCAAGGCCGTTGCAGCAGAGCAAGATATTAAGCTGACTTATCTTCCTTATGTAGTGAAAGCACTCGTTTCAACTCTTAAGAAATATCCTGTTCTAAATACATCATTAGATGACGAAACAGATGAAATTATTCAAAAACACTACTATAATATTGGTATTGCAGCTGATACAGATAAAGGATTACTTGTACCTGTTGTAAAAGATGCTGATCGTAAATCCATCTTCTCCATTTCAAGTGAAGTGAATGAATTAGCTGTTAAAGCACGTGATGGAAAACTTTCTTCAGAAGAAATGAAGGGTGCTTCAACAACCATCACAAATATTGGTTCAGCAGGTGGACAATGGTTCACTCCAGTTATTAATCACCCAGAAGTTGCGATTTTAGGTATCGGACGTATTGCTGAGAAACCAGTTGTACGTGATGGGGAAATAGTCGTTGCTCCGGTACTTGCTATTTCATTAAGCTTTGACCATAGAATGATTGATGGGGCAACAGCACAGCATGCAATGAATAACATCAAGCGTTTACTGAACGATCCACAACTAATTATGATGGAGGCGTAAAGTATGGTAGTAGGAGATTTTCCAATTGAATTAGACACATTAGTTGTAGGCGCGGGTCCTGGCGGTTATGTTGCCGCCATCCGTGCTGCACAAACAGGGCAAAAGGTTACAATTGTAGACAAAGGGAACTTAGGTGGAGTTTGCTTAAACGTTGGTTGTGTCCCGTCTAAAGCACTTATTCAAGCAAGTCATCGATTTGAACATGCAAAAGGTGCAGAGGACATGGGGATTCAATCTGAAAATACAACTGTTGACTTTTCTAAGGTTCAGGAATGGAAAGGCGGCGTTGTTGACAAGCTTACTGGCGGTGTAGAAGGATTACTTAAAGGTAACAAGGTGGACATCGTTAAAGGGGAAGTGTATTTTGTAGATAAAAATACAGTGCGTGTCATGGATGAGAAAAACTCTCAAACTTACACATATAATAACTGTATTATTGCTACAGGGTCCCGCCCGATCGAGCTTCCTTCCTTTAAATTCTCTGATCGTGTACTAGATTCTACAGGAGCTCTTGATCTAAAAGAAGTTCCTAAGAAACTAGTTATCATCGGTGGAGGTTACATTGGCACAGAGCTAGGTACTGCATATGCGAACTTCGATACAGAAGTAACCATCCTTGAAGGCATGAAGGATATTCTTGGTGGTTTCGAGAAGCAAATGTCCACTCTTGTAAAACGTCGCCTGAAGAAAAAAGGTGTAGAAGTAGTTACCAATGCCATGGCTCAAGGTGTTGAGGAAACAAAAGATGGTGTTACTGTTAAATATGAAGTAAAAGGTGAAGAGAAAACAATTGAAGCTGATTACGTTCTTGTAACAGTTGGCCGTCGTCCTAACACAGATGAAATTGGCTTAGAAGAATTAGGGATTGAAATGAGTGATAAAGGTGTCATTCAAACGGATAAACAATCCCGTACAAATATCGATAACATTTATGCAATCGGTGATATTGTAGAAGGACTGCCACTTGCTCACAAAGCTTCTTATGAAGGCAAAATCGCCGCTGAAGCAATCTCTGGTGAGAAATCTGAAATTGATTACTTAGGAATGCCTGAAGTTGTATTCTCAGATCCAGAACTTGCTTCAGTAGGCTATAGAGAGCAGGAAGCGAAGGATGCGGGGTATGACGTAAATGCTTCTAAATTCCCGTTTGCAGCCAATGGGCGTGCGCTATCCCTTAACGACAGTGACGGCTTCTTGAAGCTGATTACTCGTAAAGATGATGGACTAGTTATTGGCGCTCAAATTGCTGGACCAAATGCTAGTGACATGATCGCTGAGCTTGGTCTTGCGATTGAATCAGGCATGACAGCAGAGGACTTGGCTCTAACCATTCATGCTCACCCAACCTTAGGTGAGATTACTATGGAAGCAGCTGAAGTGGCGATGGGACAACCTATCCATATCGTTAAATAATAAGTGAAATTTAAAAAGCTCCTAACTCTTAAAATGAGTTAGGAGCTTTTATTATGCCTTAGACTTATAACAACTCTGCATATATGCCCAAGCATAAGTATTTAATTAAAATCAAAAAGGCACCTTTATTGATAGGTGCCTTTTTGTTTACTTATTTTTCTTTTTTAGATCAACTACTTTTGCTTCGGCTTTAAATTCTTTAAATAGGGAGAAACACATCAGAATCATGATAATGGTGAATGGGAATGCTGCGATAATGGCTGCTGTTTGCAACGCCGTCAGTCCACCTGTCCAAAGTAATACAGCTGCTGCACTTGCCTGAATAATCCCCCATACAAACTTAACTTGGTTTTTCGGGTTAAGACTTCCGTGTGTCGTCTGCATACCTAATACAAAGGTGGCAGAGTCAGCAGATGTAATAAAGAATGTACTAATCAACAGCAGGGCAACAACAGTCATAATACCGCCCAGCGGAATATGCTCAAGCATGGAGAAGAGCGCAACTTCTGTACCAAGATTTGATACATCTGTGAACAAGTCTACACCGCCAAAGAATTCTAGCGAAATGGCTGTTCCGCCAAATACTGAGAACCATAATGCGCCGAAAACCGTTGGCACTAACAAAACACCTAAAATAAATTCTCGAATGGTACGTCCCTTGGATACACGTGCAATAAATGTTCCTACAAACGGTGCCCAGGAAATCCACCAAGCCCAATAGAAAATCGTCCAATCTTTAATCCATGTATACTCCTCGGAGGCAAATGGATTCAGTCTGAAACTCATATATGGCAGATCTCGTACGTACGAACCAAACGTCGTAGTAAAGTAATCCATAATGAAGCCAGTAGGACCTAAGAATAAAACCATAAGCATGAGCAGTAAAGCCAGCACAATGTTAGCATTACTTAAATATTTAATTCCTTTATTAAGCCCTGTCATGGCTGATGTCATAAACAAAACAGTAACAATAGCAATAATGATCAATTGTAATCCGAAGGTATCTTCCAGACCATCTATTGAGTAGGAAAGCCCGCTCGAAATCTGCAAGGCACCTAAGCCAAGAGAAGTGGCTACACCAAAAATAGTGGCAAATACAGCAATAAAGTCGATAAGAGTACCTAATCCGCCTTTAATTCGCTTTTCACCTAATAGTGGGACAAGAGCGGCACTGATAACACCTGGAGCTCCTTTTCTAAATTTGAAATAAGCAAGCGCTAAGGCTAGTACAGCGTATATTCCCCATGGGTGTAAACCCCAATGGAAGAAGCTATATTTCATGGCGTCTCTTGCAGCACTTTGAGACATTGGTTCCTGGCCGATGATAGGTGTATTGTGGAAGTGAGAAAGTGGCTCAGCCGCACCCCAAAATACAAGCCCGATTCCCATACCTGCACTAAACAACATGGCGAACCAAGTGATGTAAGGATATTCTGGCTCATCATCCGGCTTTCCTAATTTAAGTTTTCCATACTTAGAAAAAATTAAATAAATAGCAAAAATTAAAAAGCCGGTAGCTGACAGTAAGTAAAACCATCCAAACTTTTCTGTTATAAATCCTTGAATAGTTGATGTAACATTAGTTAAACTTGCTGTACCTAGTATATCCTCAGGGATTACTCCCCAAATGATAAATAATATAGCTGCAACTAATGAAATATAAAACACTTTTGATACCTGTTTCACAATATCATCCCTTTCTTCTTTTTTATATCTTACGTAGATCTACTCGCTATAGTATTGCGTTACGGTTTTCATATGTGCGGCGGAGATTTTTTCTAATTCTTCCAGGACCTCATGAAAACAGAGCAGCTCGTACATAAGAATTGTTTGTGGAGGCAGCTGATGTTTATTATGATTAGAATGTTCTACATGCAACTCCTTCCACTTCCAAAATAGGTGATCGAGCTTTTCAACTTTTTGTAAGTGCACTTTATCAATTTTGTGTGCAGGATCCTTCATTACTTTAGCAAGGGATTGCACGACCTCGTTAAGTATTTGTTTTTCCTCTGGACTAAAATCATTAGGCATGAAGCGTACATACTGTAAATTACCTATGTGATAGGTGATTTGCTGCAAAGCGCCAAGTTTCTTTTGAGCAAATTGAAAATCTTTCATTTGCTCGATCGTATGGCGATGATATTTCCATTCTTCCCTTTGAAACTGCACCAGTTGAAAGGTTCTTTCTAATTGAACAGTCAACTCACGATAAGCTCCCGAAATCCTGCGATTCTTTACGTTAGATTCTCCTTTATCATTCGAAATTATGCGAATGATCAATTGCGAGGCGTGGACGAACAGTTGGTTAATGTTCTTGTAAATACGCGGAGAATAATTGGGCGGCAGTAAAAAAAAGTTAACCAGAGTTGAAATGACGATACCAATAGATGTAGTACCCAACCTTGTGATAAACGAAACAAAATAATCATCTTGAAAGTCGGGAATCATGGCAGTCGCTGTTATTGTCGCAACTAAAATTCCATCATCCAGTTTAAGTTTATGACAAACAGCAATGGTTACCATTGCAGCTAAAGCAAAGGTTAATGCCCCTTTCCCAAAAAGAGCATAGAAGCCGGTCGCTGATAACGCTCCAATGGCTGAAGCAGGAAAGCGGATCATTGCTTTTTTTATCGAGTCGGCAGCTGTGTGCTCGATAGTAACAATCGCTGTAATGACTGCGAAAATGATAGGGAAATTAAAAAAACCACAAATAAGTGCGGTTAGAAACACGGAAATACCTGTTTTAATTGTACGCCCACCTAATAAATAAAAACCTTTAAAAAAGTTAAGCACCTTTATCACCTAAATGTGTTTTCAAGTGGTTATTGAATCAACAATTTCCTATTATAACTTAAATTTTGTCGAAACGATAGTAATAATGGAAAACATTATACTATAATAGAGAATGTGGAAATACATAACAGGAGGGGGAAGGATACATGAGAAAAATATTCATTATGTTATTGTTAGCTTTATTACTAACAGCTTGTGCAGGGGAACAGGCCGCAGGGAAGAAAGAAAACGATCAGTCAAAAGATTCAATGGACGAGCAAACATCAGAGGAGCAGGTTGAGGAGGAGAATAAGGAGACAGAACCGAAAGAAGCTGAGAACCAGGAGGATCCAAATGTTAAAGAGGATGAAGCAGTCGTAGCAAGTGCCATAGAGCCAGAATACGAGCTAACGGATGTGTGGTCATTTAAACCTATTAGCGATGCTAATGAACAAGTAGCACTGTTAACATTTGATGATGCTCCAGACGATCACGCATTGGATATCGCTAAGAAACTTAAAGAGCTGGATGCTCCTGCAATATTTTTTGTGAATGGTCATTTTCTAAATAGTCCGGAAGAGAAAGAAGTATTGAAGCAAATACATAAGCTTGGTTTTCCTATAGGCAACCACACGGCTACACATGCCTCATTGAGGGATATTTCAAAAGAACAGCAGAGAGAGGAAATTGTTGGTCTCAATGATAAAATAGAAAAAATTATAGGGGAGCGTCCGAAGTTCTTCAGAGCTCCTTTTGGCCAAAATACTGACTTTTCTGAGCAGCTTGCTAAAGAAGAGGGGATGCTTGTCATGAACTGGACGTATGGATATGATTGGAATGCTGAATATCAAAATGCTGAGGCGCTCGCTGACATCATGGTAAATACAGAGCTTTTAGCGCCAGGGGCCAACTTGCTTATGCATGATCGCGAATGGACAGCAAAAGCTATACCGTCCATAGTCAAAGGGTTAAGAGACAAGGGATTTGAATTATTAGACCCATCTTTAATCAAAACTCCATAATCAATCAGTTGAACCGAAAACCGTCGAGGTTTCGGTTCTTTTTTTGATTATAAATTCGTAAAATTAAAAGAAGACCTATTAGTATGTCACATTATATAAAAAGTTATACTTTTGGGGTTGATTTATTTAATGTGTCATATTAAAATAAAAGTACATTGAAACCGATTACAATAACAAAGGTGGGGGTGTACAGCATGGGTACAATTGTTTGTCAAAACTGTCAAAAGGTTATCGAACACTTTGAAAATGAAAAAGTATCAACCCTTTACAGCAAATGTCCATCTTGCAACAAGTCGAAGAAAAAATAAACGCAAAAGATCCACTGCTCATTAAAGGGCAGTGGATTTTTAATGATTACACGGTTTATGAAAGTACCATAAGGGTTCCCCATAGACCTCGCTTAGGCTCGTCTTATTCTGGTTCCTTGAACATTTCCTATCTAAAGGCACGATGTTCTTTTATAACATGTAGAGTTTTTAAAGAATCATCCTCTGGGCCTTGAACAGGTAAACCAGCCGCAACATTTTCACGAATATAGTCAATGTTCTCTGCCGTTATGATTTCACCAGGAATAAAGATTGGAATCCCTGGAGGATAAACCATGATGAATTCCGCACTGATCTTCCCTACTGATTCATTAAATGGAACAACTTCTGTTGCTGCATAAAAGGCATCACGCGGAGAAAGTGCAAGTGAAGGAATTTCAGGCACTTGAACCGTGATTTGTTTGTGAATAAGAGAAGGCTTGTTTTCCGAAACAAGTTCTTGTAACGCCTTTAACAGTAATTGTACATCTTGCTCGCGGTCTCCGGGAGTAATGATACACAAAATATTGTATAGATCCGATAGTTCGACCTCTATTTTATATCTTTCTCTAAGCCACACTTCTACATCATATCCAGACAGACCGAGGCTTTTCACTGAAACGATCAGTTTGGTTGGATCGTAATCAAACGTGGCGTCACTACCTAGTAACTCATTTCCAGGGCAATATAGTGGTGCTAATTTGTTGATCTTACTTCTAGCGTAATCAGCTAGCATTAAAGAATGGTCAAGTAGCTCTCTCCCTTGAACTGCTAACTGCCTTCTTGCTGTATCCAGTGAGGCAAGTAAAAGATAAGAGGTAGAGGTTGTTGTTAACATCGAAAGAATAGCTTGGACCCGTTCGTGTGATACAAGACCCTCTTTTAAGTTTAAAACAGAACTTTGCGTGAGTGCCCCACCTAATTTATGGACGCTCGTTGCTGCTAAATCTGCACCAGCCTGCATAGCGGAAGCCGGGAGTCGTTCATGGAAATGGATGTGTACCCCGTGAGCTTCATCAACAAGTACCGGCATATCAAATGTGTGGGCGATGTTTACGACTTGCTTAAGGTCCGCGGATACACCAAAGTATGTTGGGTTAATAACGAGTAATGCTTTGGCATCAGGATGTGCCTGACAGGCCTTTTGAACAGCCTCGGGTGTAATACCGTGTGAGATACCTAGTCGATCATCAAGCTCGGGGTGAATGAAGATTGGCGTAGCCCCTGAAAAAATAATCGCTGATGTAACAGACTTATGGACATTTCTAGGTACAATAATTTTGTCACCAGGCTGGCAGACACTCATAACCATAGTCATAATCGCTCCGGAAGTACCTTGTACCGAGAAAAAGGTATAATCCGCACCGAAGGCTTCCGCAGCCAGGTCCTGAGCGTGTTTGATCATTCCGTGAGGATGATGTAAGTCATCCAAAGGCTCAATATTTATTAAATCGATGGATAGCGCATTTTCACCGATAAATTCAGCGAATTCCCTATCCATTCCTTTTCCTTGTTTATGTCCGGGAATGTGAAATTGTGTGGGATTTTTTTCAGCATGTTGTTTTATTCCTGTGTATAAGGGGGTTTGGTTTTGATTCATGAATGTTCACCTCTTCGTTAAGCGTGAGAGCAAATGAATTATAGCAGAGGATAGCATTTGTGGCTAGCCTTATTACTCAGTAAAAAAGGACGCGTGAGCGGAACTTTTTTACTGGGCGCCGATAAAATCAGACTGGGCGCCGATAAAATCAGACTGGGCGCCGATAAAATCAGGGGGAAGTGTCTAGTAAGACAGTTTTGTTACATGGTAGTATTAGAGAAGGAGGGATGTATGATGGAGTGGAAAAATCGTGTAACGGAAACGTTGGGGGTTACCTACCCTATTATTCAGGGAGGGCTTGCGCACTTAGCTTATGCGGAATTAGCTGCAGCAGTTTCGAATGCCGGGGGACTTGGTCAAATTACAGCAATGAGTATGGATAATGCAGCAGAACTTCGTGGGGAAATACATAAACTTAGAAAAATGACAAAAAAGCCATTTGGTGTCAATTTCGCTATTGGTCAGCACGGGAGGCCTTTTGAGGAAATGGTTCAGGCAGCAATAGATGAGGAAGTACCGGTTATATCAATTACAGGCGGGAATCCTAAACCTGTGATTGATATGGTGAGAGATAAACCGATTAAAGTACTCGTATTAGTAGCGGCCAAAAGACAGGCTGAAAAAGCTGAAGAACTTGGGGCTGATGCTGTTATGGTGGTAGGCTATGAGGGTGGCGGCCATCTCGGCAGAGGAGACACTAGTACGTTAATTTTAACTCCGCAAGTCGTTGAGTCTGTATCGATTCCCGTCATTGCTTCAGGAGGTATTAGTGATGGCAAAGGACTGATGGCTGCTTTAGCTTTAGGTGCTGAGGGGATTGAAATGGGGACGCGCTTTATTGCAACTAAGGAATGCAGTCATGCCAATGAAACATATAAACAGGCTCTCGTTAAATCCAATGAAGGCTCAACTGTTGTGATTAAGCGTTCACTCGGAACTCCAGCGCGTGCTTTGAAAAACCCATGGACAGATCAAATTCTCGAGTTAGAGAAAAGTCAACCTGGCTATGAGGTGCTAAAATCCTACATTAGTGGGGAAGCGAATAAGCGGTTTATTCATAGTGGCGAAGAAGATGGCTTTGCTTGGGCTGGTCAAGTTGCAGCTCGTATTAACGATGTTCCATCAGTAGCAGAATTAATGAATCGAATCATAACTGAATCGGAAACTATTCGGACAGCTTGGTCTAAATAAAAGGAGTGGAATACAGTGAGTTATAGTTATCCAATTGATGAGACTTACTGGTCAAAGGAAGAAATTATAGACGTGGTTAACTTTTACTCAATGGTAGAGCAGGCTTATGAGGCTAGTGTGAAACAGGATGAGTTATTGCTTGCCTACACGAGGTTTAAACAAATCGTTCCATCAAAAAGTGAAGAAAAGCAGCTTTGCGGTCAATTTGAAAAAGAATCAGGATATTCCTGTTACCGCACCGTTAAACAGGCCAGGTCAGCTGCTTCAGGTGAAAAAATTAACATGAAATAGCAAAATCCCCGAGGTGTACTTATCAGTACCTCGGGGATTTATTTAAACAGACTTAGCGTAACGATAGAGTGGCTCTAAAGTTTGAAAAGTTTCCCGGCATAACTCTAAAAAGGAATCAGGATCCTTTAAGCGTTCATCGTCTCTGTTTAAGTTTATACCACAAAGAATTTCAGCTTTTTTAACATTCTGCAGCCGTTCAAACATTTCGTCAAATGATTGATCGGATATTTCCTCTTGAATGAATGCCTCTGGCTTCGTGTGATCAATCGACCAAACGAAGTGATCCGGGATCATTGAACGAATTTCTTTCTTGTTTTTTAACAATGTTTGCGCAAACGATTCTTTTATTGGACTTTCATAAATAACGGCAAACCAAATAAAGACATGGCTTTCCCATAATCCTATTTGGAAATGGGGCAGTTTCTTATACCCACGTTTACTTGAAGCTAATGCAGCCCATGTATCATTTGGAGGATTGGTTGTCCTTCTTGCATGCTTTGCAACGTGAACGAACATTTCATCTCCTGTCATTGCGGTAAGGTCAGGGGCTAGCTCACAAGCAATGGCATCTAACTTAGGGGAGAGTTGTTCTCTTAACGCCTCCATCCTTGCTTCAAGACCTGATATAGCAAACACATCAAAGTCTCCTTGTGTAAATCCTGTAAAATCACTCATGTTCTCACTCCTCTATTTTCTAATGAAAGTTTATCATAATGGGCAGTGATCTCTAAGTAATGTGTTCAGTTGGTTTGGATTATATGAAAATGGGTTATTAATTAAGTAAACTTTAGAGGGTTTTGGACATATATATAAATAAGGATTTGAAGGGGAGGAAAGGGCAGTGAAACATGTAATGGAAACGTTGCGTAAAAGAGAAGCTGAAGAAAGGCTCCCAGTCATCCGTCTTGAGATTGATTATGAATTAGTCACACTGCATGATGCAATACTGGCTCAAGATAAGGAGCAGATAAAGGCAAGTAAAGTTCGGCTAACCGAACTTCGAAAACAACTAAATGAATGGTCATCTTAGAAAAGAGCAACGGAGCGGTTGCTCTTTTTTTGGCTTCTTCAACTGAATTCACTTCATATTTTTGTTAATTATGTGCAGTCCCTGAATCGATCTGGTACGATATAGGAATACTACCGATTGAAGGAGCTTTCCACCATGGATAAAATTCAAAGAGACCAACTATATACACAGGCTAGGGAATGGGTTCTGGAAGCAGGTCAGCGAATTAGAAGTAAAATAGATGATCCGAGAACAATTGAAACGAAATCCAATGCGAACGACTTAGTCACAGAGATGGACCAGGAAACAGAACAATTTTTTGCCGAGAGAATTAGAGAAACATATGAGGACCATCTCGTTTTCGGTGAAGAGGGTTTTGGTGATGAAATTAAGAGTCTTGATGGAACCATATGGATTATTGATCCTATAGATGGGACAATGAATTTCGTTCATCAAAAGAGGAATTTTGCTATTTCAGTTGGAATATATCAGGACGGAATTGGCGAAATCGGCATTATTTATAATGTGATGGAGGATACAATCTATACCGCTAAAAGAGGCGAGGGAGCTTACAAAAATAATCGTCAGCTGGCTCAGCTTCCTGAGGAAAGTCTGTTAAAACAAGCTATATTTGCTTTAAATACGACATGGATGCTTCCTGAGAACCCTTACGTCTCACATCAAGGTATTCATGAACTTGTTAAAACGTTAAGAAGCACACGTACTTACGGTTCAGCGGCTTTAGAATTCGCCTTTGTTGCTGAAGGGGTTATAGATGGCTATTTGACGATGACCTTGATGCCATGGGATATTGCAGCGGGAATGGTTATTCTTAAAGAAGTAGGAGGCACAGTCACAACTGCGGATGGTCAAGAAGTAGACATGCTCAACAAGACAACGATATTAGCGTGTCATCCTATGCTTCACGAAGAAGTGCTTGAAACCTTTGTCGATTTGAAGGAATAAGAAAGCTGCCCGTTAGAGGCAGCTTTTCCTATGCGTTTTGTTGTTTTCTTTTTTTTGCTAGACCGAAGCCCATAATGGCAAAGCCTGCAATTAAAAGTAAACCGGCAAGCCAGAAGGTCTGCTGGCCAAGTGCGAAGCCGACAAATGAAAAAGATAAAATTACGCAAATGGCAAGTAAAAACATATTCCAATTAAAATTGTCCAAAAGGTTCACCCCATTCTCTACTAGAGGATGTTCAAAAAGTCACTAAATGATCAACGGCGAATTTCTTCGTTGCTTGTTTTTTCTGATCCTCACGTAGGGAAAGATATACGCTGTGGTTCTCAAAACAATTGCGCCTTGAACTTCTTGCGACGCACAGGGAACGTGCTTGTGTCGACGTTGTCACCGGATGTGACGATCTTCGTCTACGTTCTCATTCGTCAACTTTTTGAACGCACACTACTAGTATAATCGATAACAGCTGGTTTTGAAAATGGGGAACGGAAGATACATAATCAAATACTAGTGGCATTGAATTCTATGATTTAGTATGATGAATAAGGAAGAGAAAGATGGTAAGGGGGATCCTTATGACAGATATGTCTACATTAGCTGTGCCTGCAGATTTATGGCCAATTGCTGATTTCTTTTTTAGAGGACTTGGAAGTGAAATAAATATGAATAACGAAGCGGAAGTTGCGGCATTGTTTCGTTCGTTTTTTCTATTATATTTAACCACAGTTATTCTTGCGATTATTACGTTTAAGCTTGGTTTTGCTAAGAAGCTGCCGATTGCTAAGGCGGCTGTTGTTTACGCCGTACTTGTTATAGGTACATTTATACTTACGCTAATTTTGGGTTTAAATTTACCGATCGCTGAAAGTTTACTTGTAGCTGCATTAATATTGGCAGTCTATCGTGTTCGTCTTCACAAAGAACGGGAAGGTCGTCAAGAAAGTTAACGATATATGAAAAGCCCTGACACGAGGATCAGGGCTTTTTTAATGTGTATTTTATGATAAATGTTTTTCGCGTTTTCTTTCCCGGTTAAAACGGAAATGGCCTGTGTTTAGCCGTTTTTTAGTGTTTTCGCCAATGCGATCATGACAGGATGGACACATGTACGTGTGGATCCTGCGGTTTCTTAATCTTTTCGCTTGTAAACAATAGCTGTCTATTTTTTCAATTCTGTCGCACAGCACGCACTTTACACGCATAGTAATCACCTCTACCTTTTCATGGTTATATGATAACATGTTTAGAGAAAGTACGCATTTTCTACTTTGATTTATGTTTTAAATAAAATAATTGGGGAACATAAGTGCTAGAAGAAAAGAAAGGGTGATCTTTTTGAGAAAGCGTTGGATTTTTACCGCAGTAGGTGCAGCAGCAGGAGGAACTTTAGCCTATTTCATGAAAGATGAAGACAACCGTAAGCGTGTGACAGATAAGGCTAAGTCACTTCAAGCAAACTTGACGCAAGATGATGAACAAGGCGATATGCCAATTGAAGAGGCTGGCCAGCAAGAAGTTTCAAATCCGGAAAACTCAAAAATGGTTTCCGAGGGGTCACAGTTTGGTGTCCAATATTACAATGAACTAACTGAAAAAGAACGGGAAATTCTAGAAAAAAGTAACAGCTAAATCCTTAAGGATTTAGCTGTTTTTCACTAAACATTTAATGGTACAACGATCTTAATTTTCCTTGGATTGCTTTTCTTCAATCTGTTCTAGTTTTTCTTTTTCTTCTTTAGGAATAGTCTGCTTGTTTGCGTCAGGCGGTGCAGGTTGATCTTCGATGGGAGCTTCTGGCATATAACGACCAACAATATGACTAAGTTCCTCTGTGATAGCTCTTATAGGATGTCCTTCCGCCGCTTTTTCTCCAATTCCGCGGAGACGTTCTACACCATCTGCATCTGCAATGACAACGGCTTCCTTGCCATAAGGATCATGCTTTAGAGCTTCAGCCACCGAGAACTTAATGACACCAACTCGAGATCTATCCAAGTCTTTATCTACATCAATCCCGACGGCCACGTAAGATCCCAGCACAACAGCAGTTGCGTCGTGAACTCCAGGAACTTCTACAGCTAGCTTGGCTAAATGCCTTGCTGTCTGTTGGTTTGATTTATCAGGTTCTTCAACTGGATCAGAGTCGGTTACATACTGCATTTTAGAATCGTTGCCTTCGCGCTCTTGAAGTAACTGTTTCTCCCCTGTTTGCTGACATGCAGACAACAGGAGCAGACCTATAATTAACATTGTGATTTTCATATGGAACACTCACTTTTTTTTATAGCTTGTGGCAAATAGGAGTGTTTTATACACAAAAAAGGACAGCCTGTTTGCTGTCCTTTTCAACTATTCAAATATAATTTTTTTAATCCCGGTAATCGGCGCTTCTTTATTGGATCCGTCTTCGAAATACAAGTGAACAGGACCATTTTCTTTTAATGGTTTTCCTTCTATTGAAAATAATAATAAAGCATTGGATAAATCATCGGCATTGAAGGAATGATCCCCGTTATCTGTAACTAAAACAGCCTTCTTAACATTAGGATCAGGTTCACTGGTGTGAATAAAAGGTTGTAAAGGCATTAGGAAAGTCTCTGTTTTAATCCGTTCCTTTTCTGCTCGAGTAAGACTTTTGTTAACAGGAGGATTTATTTTTTGTTGATACACTTCCCGGTCAAAACGAAGGGACTTTCTTTTCAGTTCGTCTTCAGCTTCTTCCTGTTCAGGAGCTTCTGAACCATTGAAAACCTCATCGTAAGTAAGTTTACGGTCATCGAAAATCCACACGGTTGGATCAAGGGTGATAGGAAATTTTACTTGACCTGATAATTGTACTATCAAGAGATGCGCCACCTTTCAAATTAAAAATCTTTCCTTATAAGAGGATGTTCAAAAAGTCACCAAATGATAAACGGCGAATTTCTTTGTGTTGCTCGGTTTTTCCGGTCCTCACGTATGAAAAGCATACACTGTGGTCCTCAAAACGTTCGCGCCTCGAACTTCTTGCTTCTAATTTGGCAACTTTTGAACACACACTATAAAGCATAGCAAAAAATGAAAATGATTCATACAAGGGGGATTTTCATATGAGAAAAAAATTAACAACAGAAATCCTTGAAGAATGGCTTGAGAATGTTAGACCATATGCTTATGATGGTCAAGTTGCTGATTACATCCCAGCATTGTCTAAGCAGCACCCTGAAGATTTGGCTGTAGCGATATATTATCTAGATGGAGAGTGTATCCACGCAGGGAAGGTGGAGACCTGCTTTACACTGCAGAGTATTTCAAAGGTCATTGCTCTTGCATTGGCACTAATCGATAACGGTGAGGATTATGTTTTCGGCCATGTAGGAATGGAGCCGACAGGAGATCCCTTTCATTCGATTTACCGTTTGGAGCAGCACCGTCCCTCCAAACCTTTAAATCCGATGATTAATGCTGGTGCTCTTGCCGTGTCGAATATGATCCATGGCGTTACACCCGACGAGAAGGTTGGGAGGTTACTGAGTTTCATTCACGAAATGACGGACGATCATTCGATAAGTTTTAACCGGGAGGTAGCTTTTTCAGAATTTGAGACTGCTTTTTTAAATCGGTCCTTACTTTATTATTTAAAGCAGCATAAAGTTGTAACAGGCAGTGTCGAAGAAACATTAGATGCCTATACAAAACAGTGTTCGATCGAATTAAATGTAATGCATCTCTCAAAAATTGGTGCGTTGTTTGCTAATGATGGGAAGGACTTGAATTCAGGCAGGCAAATTATACCTAAGCATTTTGCGAGAATTTGTAAGACATTTATGGTTACATGCGGAATGTATGATGCATCAGGTGCATTCGCCATTAAAGTTGGCATCCCAGCGAAAAGCGGGGTATCGGGCGGCGTCATGGGTTCGGTGAATGGATTTGGTGGCATTGCGGTCTATGGACCTGCACTAGATCCAAAAGGAAATAGTGTGGTCGGATTGAAGTTGATTGAGATGCTGTCGAATCGCTACGACCTTTCGATATTTTAGTCAAATCTCCATTAGTTAGTTGCATTTTTTAAAATGAAACGATACTATTAATAAAAGATAGTTTGTAACTGGAGGGGATCTTAATGTTGTCTGATGTGGCTGTGGATCATCGTGAAAAGGCCTATGCCCTTCTAAAAGCTGATGCTGATAAAATTTTACGTCTAATAAAAGTACAAATGGACAACTTGACTATGCCTCAATGTCCTTTATATGAGGAAGTTCTGGATACACAAATGTTTGGGTTGTCACGCGAGATACATTTTGCTGTGCGCTTGCACTTAATCAGTGAAGAAGAAGGCAAATCAATACTAGATAACTTAGAAAAACAACTCAATGTCTTACATGAAGCCGCTCAAAATTCGTGACGGATAAACTCAAATTGCGACGTATTTGTTGTGATTTGAGTTTTTTTGTACCGTTAGCGCTTACATCTATTTATTGTGCAACTAAATAATCAGAATTGTCATATTAGCAGGAAATATGACAACTTTTAGAGAAAATATACATAGTAGGGATGAATGATATGTTACAACGTTTAAAAACCTTTGACTTCACACTGTTGTTTGCACCTATTGCACTTGTCTCTTTCGGCACAGTCATGGTTTATAGTGCAAGTATGGTTTACGGACCAGTCGTCCTTGATGTGCCAAGTAATCACTACTTAGTTAGGCAGCTGCAATGGATGACGCTGGGAGTAATTGTCTTGTTCCTTATATCCATGTTTCCTTATCGGCACTTGAAGCGACTTTCTAAGCTGTCGGTGTTATTGATGATTCTTTTATTAGTAGGATTATTTTTCTTTGGTTCCACAGTTAATAATGCTCGCTCCTGGTATGATTTAGGGCCGATGAGCTTCCAGCCAGCTGAATTTGTGAAAATCGGGATAATTATTTATTTAGCCTCTGTATACGCAAATAAACGAAAGTATATAGGTGATTTTGCCAAGGCGGTACTCCCGCCCTTGGTTATTATTTCGGTTCTATTAGGGTTGATCATTCTGCAGCCTGATATTGGCTCGGCTGCCATTATTGGTTTGCTCGCAAGTATCATCATTATGAACTCCGGAATTAAAGGTAAGCACATATTACTTCTGACCGTCGTTACTGGCGGTATTCTATTACTGGCAGGTTCACAGCTTATAACCGACGAAAGGCTCAATAGGTTTTCGGGAGCTTATCAACCGTTTGAGTCACCAGATAGTGATGGCTATCATCTCATTCAATCCTATGTGGCTATTGCTACAGGCGGGATAACGGGCGAAGGATTAGGGCAAGGTGTACAAAAATTAGGTTATTTGCCGGAACCCCATACAGATTTTATTATGGCGGTTATTGCTGAGGAATTAGGTTTTATAGGTGTCATTATTACCGTGGGCTTGTTAGCGACCATTGTCTTAAGAGGATTGTACATATCCTGGCGATGTAAAGATGCATTTGGTTCCTTGCTGGCATTGGGAATATCCTCATTATTTGCAATTCAGGCTTTTATTAATTTAGGAGCCATGAGTGGGCTATTGCCCATTACCGGGGTAACTTTGCCGCTTGTTAGTTATGGAGGCTCATCATTATTAATTATGATGGCATCCCTAGGTATTCTTAATAATATTGCAAGAACTGTAAAGGTGAAAGAAGAAGAGAGACAAGAAACTCATGAACCGTTAAGACAACAACCAGTCCAACAACGTACAAAACCACAAGGAGTGAGAAGATGGCAGAGTTAAAGAAAATTAACAAAGTTCTAGTAGCAAACCGTGGGGAGATTGCCATTCGTGTTTTCCGAGCTTGTACGGAATTGAACATTCGTACAGTAGCTGTATATTCTAAAGAGGATTCGGGCTCTTACCATAGGTATAAAGCGGATGAAGCCTATCTTGTAGGTGAGGGGAAGAAACCAATTGACGCCTATTTAGATATCGAAGCAATGATTGAAACAGCCAAGAATGTTGGAGTAGATGCCATACATCCTGGTTATGGATTTTTATCAGAGAACATTCACTTTGCGAGAAGATGTGAAGAAGAAGGTATTATTTTCATCGGACCGACGAGCGAGCATTTAAATATGTTCGGTGACAAAGTAAAAGCGAGAGATCAAGCAGTGCAAGCAGACATTCCAGTCATTCCAGGCACTGATGGTCCTGTTGATGGATTAGAAGCTGTGCGTGAGTTTGGTGAAGAAAATGGCTATCCGTTGATGATTAAGGCCTCAATGGGGGCGGCGGTCGCGGAATGAGGATTGTCCGAAGCGCGGAAACGCTTGAGGATGCGTATGACCGGGCTCGTTCTGAAGCAAAGGCAGCCTTTGGCAGTGAAGAAGTCTACGTTGAAAAGCTTATTGAAGATCCTAAGCATATTGAAGTACAGATACTTGGGGATTTTGATGGGCAAATTGTCCATTTATACGAACGGGATTGCTCTGTTCAGCGCCGACATCAAAAAGTGGTTGAGGTTGCACCTAGTGTGTCTGTTAGTAATGAGGTAAGAGAGAAAATATGTGATGCAGCTGTTAAATTAATGAATAATGTGAATTACGTAAATGCTGGTACTGTAGAGTTTCTAGTCACTGGCGAGGAATTCTATTTCATTGAAGTGAATCCGCGTGTTCAAGTAGAGCATACCATTACTGAAATGATCACAGGTGTAGATATTGTTCAGACACAAATTTTAATTGCAGAAGGTCATGCTCTACATAGTGAGCAAGTTGGTGTTCCTGTGCAAGAGGAAATTCGTACACATGGCTATGCGATACAGTCACGTGTTACCACAGAGGACCCACTCAACAATTTCATGCCAGACACGGGAAAAATAATGGCCTACCGTACGGGAGGCGGATTTGGTGTTCGCCTTGATGCTGGGAATGGATTTCAGGGTGCGGTCATTTCTCCCTACTATGATTCCTTGCTTGTGAAACTATCAACATGGGCGTTAACCTTTGATCAAGCAGCACATAAGATGATACGTAATTTAAAAGAATTTCGGATTCGTGGAATTAAAACGAACATTCCTTTTCTGGAAAATGTCATTCAACATAATCAGTTTCAGTCAGGCGAATATAATACAACATTTATTGATCGGTCACCGGAATTATTTGTATTTCCTAAGCGAAAAGACCGTGGAACAAAAATGCTCACCTATATTGCTGATCGAACAGTGAACGGTTTTGAAGGTCAGGGGGGCAGGAAGAAGCCTGCGATCCCTAGACCTCGGATCCCGCAAGTCAAGTATTCAGAGGAGATACCTAAGGGCACAAAGCAGATTTTAGATGAAAGAGGCCCTGAAGGTTTGGCGGAATGGCTGAAGCAGCAGAATGAAGTTCTCCTAACAGATACAACGTTCCGTGATGCTCACCAATCGCTGCTTGCAACTAGAGTAAGAACAAAGGATCTGCAAACAATCGCGGAGCCTACTTCACGTTTATTACCTGATCTATTCTCCCTTGAAATGTGGGGAGGAGCGACCTTTGATGTTTCTTACCGCTTTCTTAATGAAGATCCTTGGGAAAGACTGCTTAAACTTAGAGAGAAGTCACCAAATGTTCTTTTCCAAATGTTGTTGCGTGCCTCTAATGCAGTCGGGTATAAAAACTACCCCGATAATCTTATTCGTGAGTTTGTGGAAAAGAGTTCGCATGCGGGAATTGATGTGTTTAGAATTTTCGATAGTTTAAACTGGGTAGAAGGTATGAAACTGACAATTGATGCTGTACGTGAGAATAATAAGGTGGCAGAAGCGGCCATGTGCTATACAGGAGATATCATGGATGCTTCTAGACCGAAGTATGACCTTAAATATTACCAAGACTTAGCAAAAGAGCTTCAGGATGCAGGGGCACATATTCTTGGAATTAAAGACATGGCAGGGTTGCTGAAACCTGAAGCAGCCTATCAGCTCATATCCAACCTTAAGGATACGGTTGATATACCTATTCATTTACACACACATGATACAAGCGGTAACGGGATCTTTACGTACGCAAGAGCGATTGAAGCCGGCGTGGACGTTGTTGATGTCGCAACCGGATCTATGGCAGGCCTTACCTCTCAACCAAGTGCAAACAGCCTATACTATGCATTAGAAGGTAACGAGCGTAAGCCGAACGTAGATATATCCGCTTATGAACAGTTAGGGCATTACTGGGAAGATACAAGGAAGTTTTATCAAGACTTCGAGAGCGGCATGATGGCTCCCCATACAGAGGTTTACCATCATGAAATGCCTGGCGGACAATATAGTAATCTGCAGCAGCAAGCACGTGCTGTCGGCTTAGCCGATCGATGGGATGAAGTAAAGAATATGTACCGCAGAGTAAATGATATGTTTGGTGATCTCGTAAAAGTTACACCATCCTCAAAAGTCGTCGGAGACATGGCCCTGTTTATGGTACAAAATGATTTAAATGAGGATGACGTATATGAACGAGGGGAATCATTAGCTTTCCCTGATAGCGTTGTTGAACTTTTCCAAGGTTATTTAGGTCAAGCACATGAAGGATTCCCATCCGAGCTGCAACGGATTATCTTAAAAGGAAGACAACCAATTAAAGTTCGTCCTGGTGAACTACTAGATCCAGTAGATTTCAAAGATCTAAAAGAAACTTTGTTCCACACATTAGACAGACAGGTCACGAGTTTTGATTTGATTAGTCATGCTTTGTATCCTAAAGTCTTTATGGATCACCAGAAGTTTACAGAGCAGTATGGAGATATGTCAGTTCTCGATACCCCAACATTCTTTTATGGGATGCGTCTTGGAGAAGAGATTGAAGTTGAAATTGAACAAGGGAAAACATTGATCGTGAAACTTGTTTCTATTGGAGAGGCACAAGTTGATGGAACAAGAACGATCTATTTTGAATTAAATGGTCAGCCTCGTGAAGTGGTCATTAAAGACTTAAATGTCAAGGCTACAGTCCAAGAGCGGCCGAAAGCTGATAAATCCGACACCAAGCATATTGGAGCAAGCATGCCTGGTACAGTGGTTAAAGTAATTTCTGAGAAGGGTGAGAAAGTAAAAAAAGGAGACCATCTCATGATTACAGAGGCAATGAAGATGGAAACGACGGTTCAAGCACCTTTTGATGGCGTAATTAAAGATATTTATGTAGATAACAATGAAGCGATCCATGTCGGAGATTTACTCATTGAATTTGAATAAAACAAATAAAAAACCTGGCTCCGAAAAATGAGCCAGGTTTTTAAGTTGAATTTTCAATTTTAAACTCAAAAAAACTTGCATTGTTGTCATTAATTTGCTAGAAATATAAAGGTGTGTAATTTTAGTTTTATTACATAAAAAAGCTGTAAAGCCCTTTCAAAATTGCTTCACACAATTGTCACATTTTAATAAAATTGTGCTATAGAAATAGATAGAACATTAATTCCGTGGTACAATAATTTTGATGTTTCCTATGAAATGTTTACTAATATGGGGAATCATGACTTTTTTATAGCTTTTTTGACTATGCTATAAAGGGTAGAAGGAGGGAAGATATTTCGATGGATAATCCAAGAATAGTTGATTCTGCAGCTTCACAGATGATGAATAAGTCTACTGTCCGTGAAACTTCAATGATAGCTGATATCAAAAGCTTAATTAAAGTCGGAATTATAAACTCCAATTTAATAACAACTTTCACAGGTTTTTGGCTTGCCATGTATTTTACAGGAGCAAGATTTACTGAACACTGGCTGACATTTATTTTGACAATGTTCGGAACCGCTTTCCTCATTGCTGGTGGATGTATCATAAATAACTGGTATGATAGAGACATTGATCATTTGATGTCCCGTACAGTTACTCGTCCAACTGTTACAGGGTCTATTCCATTAAACGTGATCAAATGGATGGGAATTAGTGTCACAAGCCTTGGTTTTCTTATCCTGTTATTCACAACAATCGAAGCCGCATTATTTGGTGCTTTCGGCTGGTTTGTCTATGTTGTCCTCTACACAATGTGGTCCAAAAGGAAGTACACCATTAACACAGTTATCGGTAGCTTTTCTGGTGCTGTACCGCCCTAATTGGCTGGGCTGCCATTGAACCAGGACTGCGATTAGAAGCAATAATTTTATTTTTGATCATGTTTATTTGGCAGACACCGCACTTTTTAGCCTTAGCTATGAGGAAGAAAGAGGACTACAAAGCGGCTGGGATTCCAATGCTGCCTGTTGTACACGGCTTTAAAATGACGAAACGACAAATGGTCGTTTACGTGGCCTGCCTCCTGCCATTGCCAATTTACTTAGTTTCATTAGGTAGTATATTTTTAAGTGTGGCCTTTACATTGTCTTTTGGATGGTTAATTTTAGGGATGGCCGGCTTCATAATGAAAGACGATTATAAGTGGGCAAAATGGATGTTTGTTTATTCTTTAAACTATTTGACAATCCTATTCTTAACAATGGTGCTAGTCACATTACCATTTCCTTTTTAATGTTACTAGCTTCTAAAGAAGCTAGTTCCAAAATATAAGATTTAATTCACAAGAGAAAGAGAGGTATCACTCAATGAGAGGTTGGATGCGAAAATTCCGTTCCTTAATCTTGTTCGGTGCATTAACTCTCATCCTATCAGGGTGTGGAGTTGATAACATTAGTGCACTTAAGCCAGAAGGATACGGGTCCGATTTAATATTTGATCTTATGATGATCAGTATTGCGATAATGCTTTTTGTATTCGTTATCGTTATGGCGATTTACACGTTTGTACTTATTCGATATCGTCAAAAAAAGGGGCAGGAAGATTTTATCCCTAAACAAACAGAAGGAAATAAAGCCTTAGAAATAATTTGGACAGTTATCCCAATTATTTTACTTCTAGTACTGGCTGTTCCGACTGTTCAGGCGACTTTTGATTTAGCAGACAAATCTGGTCAAACTGATGAAGATGCTTTGACTATTGAAGTAACTGGAAATCAATACTGGTGGCATTTTAATTATGCTGGTCAAGAAATATCTACAAGCCAGGATCTTTATATACCAACTGGCGAACGCGTATACTTAGACATGAAATCGAGTGATGTGATTCACTCATTCTGGGTTCCGTCGATAGCTGGGAAGATGGATACTAACCCAGGGGAGAACGTTAACACAATGTACTTAGAAGCCTATGAAGAGGGCGTATACTGGGGACAGTGTGCTGAACTTTGCGGGCCTTCCCACTCATTAATGGACTTCAAAGTAATAGCAGTAAGTCCAGAGAAATTTGATCAGTGGAAAGAAGACATGCAAAATATCGATCCTGAGGCACAACCTGAAACGGCCTCTGCTCAAGAAGGTCAAGAATTGTTCCAAAACAACTGTATGAGCTGTCATGCGATTGGAAGCGCGGCCGCAGGTGTAGGTCCTAATTTAAGTAATTTTGGCAACCGTACGATGATTGCAGGCATTCTTGATCCAACAAAAGAAAATTTAGTGGATTGGATTACTAATCCAGACGAAATTAAGCCTGGCAACCAAATGCCGGCAGACTTAGTTTCGGAAGAGGAAGCAAGTAAAATCGCAGATTATCTTCTGCAATTAGACCATTCTGAAGTTACTCCTGAATCTGCAGGTGGAAATAGTAACGAAGGTAACAACGAATAATGATTTTAAATGGTGAGATAGAGGTTTTAAGGGAGGTTAAAGCGTGAGTACTGCTGTTGCACAAAATCGTGGGCTCGGCGCTGCTATTTGGGATTACTTAACTACGGTAGACCATAAAAAGATTGCACATCTTTACTTGGCCTCAGGTGGTTTTTTCTTCCTAATCGGTGGGCTTGAAGCGATGATAATTCGGATTCAGCTTATGAAACCTGGTAATGATTTCATATCTGCTGGACTATATAATGAAATGATAACAATGCATGGGACAACAATGATTTTCTTAGCAGCCATGCCGATTATATTTGCTTTAATGAATGCTGTTGTTCCATTACAAATTGGAGCGCGAGATGTAGCGTTTCCATTTTTGAACTCACTTGGTTTTTGGTTGTTTTTATTTGGTGGGATTATACTTAACGTTTCCTGGTTTACTGGAGCTCCAGATGCTGGCTGGACCAACTATGCACCGCTCTCGACGACCTCGCCAGGTCATGGTGTAGATTACTATGTGATGGGGCTTCAAATATCTGGGGCGGGGACGCTAATAGGTGGGATCAACTTTCTTGTGACGATCGTTAACATGCGTGCCCCGGGTATGACATTTATGCGCATGCCACTGTTCACATGGACAGTATTTGTAACAAGTACACTTATCTTATTTGCATTTCCAGCGCTAACTGTCGGGCTTTTCCTAATGATGTTTGACCGCATGTTTGGTTCTGCATTCTTCGACATAGCCCTAGGCGGTAATGCTGTTATTTGGGAGCACTTATTCTGGATCTTTGGCCACCCGGAAGTATATATTTTAATTCTTCCGGCATTTGGAGCATTTAGTGAAATTTTCTCTACATTCTCTAAAAAACGTTTATTCGGATATTCTGCCATGGTATTTGCAACTGTATTGATTGGTTTCTTAGGGTTCATGGTATGGGCACACCACATGTTTACCGTTGGACTAGGTCCAATTGCTAACTCAATCTTTGCTGTAGCAACAATGGCTATTGCCGTTCCTACTGGTATTAAAATTTTCAACTGGATGTTTACGATGTGGGGCGGAAGTATTCGCATGACAACATCCATGCTATGGTCGGTAGCGTTCATTCCTACTTTTACTATTGGTGGTATGACAGGTGTTATGCTTGCTGCTGCAGCAGCTGACTATCAATATCACGATACGTATTTCGTAGTCGCACACTTCCACTACGTAATTGTAGGTGGTTTAGTCTTTGGAATCTTTGCTGCTCTGCACTACTGGTGGCCAAAAATGTTCGGTAGAGTGCTAAGTGAAAAATTAGGTAAATGGACATTCTGGCTATTCTTCATTGGTTTCCATCTGACATTCTTTATTCAGCATTTCTTAGGCTTAATGGGGATGCCGCGCCGTTATTGGACGTTCCAAGATGGTCAAGGGCTTAATACAGGAAACCTAATTAGTACAGCTGGTGCCTTCTTAATGGCCATTGGTACGATCATTTTCCTTATTAATGTGATCTACGTTGCCGTAAAAGGAAAGCAAGCAAGTGGAGATCCTTGGGATGGACGCACGTTAGAGTGGTCAATTCCATCACCGCCACCACACTATAATTTTAAACAAACCCCGCTCGTTCGCGGACTTGATCCATTATGGGTGGAAAAAAGTGAAGGCAAAAAGGGCATGACGCCAGCTGAACCACTTGGTGATATTCATATGCCGAATCCATCCATTCTGCCATTCATGATGTCGTTAGGTCTGTTTATAGCAGGATTTGGGTTTATCTATCAAGTTGACAATAAAGTGTGGCTGGCTCTCGTGTTTATTGGAATGGGGATTACATTTGGATCGATGCTTACACGTTCATTGAAAGATGACATTGGACACCATATCCATAAGGAAGATCTTGAGAAGGGGGCTGGCGAATAATGAGTAATGAGGATGTATTGAATCCTAAACAAATGCCACATGAGCCGGAAAAAGCCACCCTTGAAGGAAAAAATAAATTTATTGGCTTTTGGTTCTTTCTAGGCGGTGAAACCGTACTGTTTGCAAGTTTATTTGGTACGTATCTTGCATTAAATGGTTCAACAATGGGGGAGAATACTCCCGAGCACTTATTTGGCTTAGAGCTAGTGTTCATAATGACGATGCTCCTGCTTACGAGTTCTCTAACAAGTGTGTATGCCATGTACCACATGAAAAATAACGACTTTGGTAAAATGCAGCTATGGCTCGGGATTACAGTATTATTAGGCTTAGCGTTCTTGGGTTGTGAAATTTATGAGTTCATGCATTATGTACATGAATATGAATTTACATTTCAATCTTCAGCCTTTGGGTCTGCTTTCTATACTTTAGTTGGCTTCCACGGTGGCCACGTCCTATTTGGGTTATCTTGGTTTACTGCACTAATGATCCGAAATTCAAAACGTGGACTTAATCTTTACAACGCGCCAAAGTTTTATATTGCCAGTCTTTATTGGCACTTTATTGATGTTGTTTGGGTTTTTATCTTTACTGTCGTATATCTGATGGGAAAGGTGGGTTAAACGATGGCAAATCACTCAAAATCGCCTAGTCAACAAATGGACTTTGAGAAGAAGCAGAATAAAGAAGAAATGAAACAGCAACTCATAAGTTTCATTATGATGATTCTGTTCACGTTCGTTGCTTTTGGTATGGTTCTGTTGGAAGTTAACTCGTATTTCCTTATTCCTACACTGCTGTTATTAGCTGTGGTACAGGTGCTTTTCCAGTTATACTATTTTATGCACATGAAGAATAAAGGACATGATATGGTTGCTGTCATGATGTATAGTGGCATTGGTGTTGCAACGTTAACGATTATTACTTTTACCACTATTATTTGGTGGTGAATGAAAAAAGACCGGATCTTCCGGTCTTTTTCTTATGTATGGGAGGTGAAAAAAAGGAAGAATTTCCTTATCCCTTGTTACATCTCCCAAAATGTGTGCTTACACCTTTCTTTACGTTCAGTTATGTCTAAATTATGAACAATAAAAAAGATAGCTGACAAGGCTCGTGTTTTAGGCGAAAGTTAGATAAAATGGAAGAGTATCAAGTATATACTTAATCTGAGGTGAGACACCTATGTGGTTAGAACTTCAAATATTCGGGTTTCGAGCTCTGTGGAGTCCCTATTATTTGTTATTTGTTTTAATACTTTCTATCGTTTACTTTATAATCACTGGTCCAAAACGGATGCAAGGCGAATCAAAGCCTAGCACTTTTCAACAGGTTATGTTTTATAGTGGCATGGTGCTGTTATACATTATTAAAGGGTCTCCAATAGACTTGATGGCCCATATCATGTTTTCAGCTCATATGATTCAGATGGCTTTATATTACTTACTATTCCCACTCCTTGTGATTAAGGGGGTTCCTGTTTGGATTTGGAAAAAGGTCTTTGATGTTCCAGTACTATCTCCCGCTTTACGACTTTTAACAAGGCCATTGATATCTCTGTTAATATTTAATGGATTGTTTTCCATTTATCATATGCCACAAATATTCGATTACGCTAAATCCAGTGAAATTGCCCACGCGGTGATTACTACTGTCATCCTGTTTACTGCCTTTTGTATGTGGTGGGCTGTCTATTCTCCTATTGAAGAAACAGATCGAATGAGCCCGATTCTAAAAATTGGCTTTATTTTCGCTAACGGAGTATTAATTACGCCTGCCTGCGGGTTAATCATTTTCTCGGGAACACCGCTCTATGACACTTATTCACAATCAGGTGCCTGGCTCCAAGCGATGAGTTTATGTGTACCAACAGATGTACTTGCCGGTCTGTCAAACCAATTAAGTGGTCCCGAATATTTTACGTCCATGCCGCTACTCAATGATCAGCAGCTTGGCGGAATCATTATGAAGGTTACACAAGAGATTATTTTTGGCGTCATTATTGCCCATATCTTTTTCAGCTGGTTTAATCGTGAAAGAGATACAATTGATCCATTGCCAGCCCATGTCCAAACAGATACATGATGACGGGAGGAGTCTTACATATGATGGGCTTCTTCTATCCTGTCTTTAGAGATTTACTGTAAAAGGAGAAAGCACATGCCATTATTACCAACATTAAGTACGTTTTTCATTGTACTAAGTGCCATTTTAGTAGCTATTGGGTGGCGATTAATTTCTATAAATAGGCCTAAGGCACACAGGGCTACGATGATTGCCGCCTCTATTAGTGCATTACTATTTTTTATTATTTATGTCAGTCGAACGATCTTTGTGGGAAATACCAGCTTTGGCGGCCCAGATGATATAAAAATTTTCTATACGATCTTTCTAATTTTTCATATTATCTTGGCAACTGTAGGAGCAGTATTTGGTATCGTTTCGCTAACGTTAGGTTTCAAGCGGAAAATTCCTAAGCATCGCAAAGTCGGGCCAATAACGAGTATCATTTGGTTCTCTACTGCCGTTACCGGTGTTATGGTATACCTTCTGTTATATATTATTTATGATGGCGGCACGACGACTAGTATGCTAAAAGCTATTTTTGGTTTATAAGAACAAAAGCGCTGTGGTTTGATAAAGGACGGTCAACTTGCTGCTATAAAGAAGCAATTAGATTATATTGTAATCTAATTGCTTTTTTTATAATCTATAAGAGGATGTTAAAAAAGTCACCAAATGATTAACGGCGAATTTCTTTGATGCTCGGTATTCCGGTCCTCACGTAGGAAAGACATACACTGTGGTCCTCAAAACGTTCGCGCCCCGATCTTCTTGCGATGCAGGACGTTCTTATCGTCAACTTTTTAAACACACACTATAAGAAAAGAGTTACACAAATTCTTAATTAACTGAAGAGGAGTGATGTTAGATGGAATTTTCGACGAGGCGTATAAGATTTATCCCCATCTCGATTGATTTAGCACAATTGATTATAAAAAATCCTCTCGATTTTTTTCATGCTTTTCACTTGCCGTGGGACAAGAACTGGCCGCACGATGGTTTAAAAGCAATCTTACCCCTCTACATTGAAATGCTAGAAGAAGACCAAGATGTGTTGGGCTACGGTCCTTGGGTGATGATTGATCGTAATGTAGAAGAGATTCTTGGTGATATTGGATTCAAAGGGAAGAGAGAAGATGGGGTACTTGAGATTGGTTACCAGATTGTTACCTCAAAACGTAATCAAGGTCTTGCTACAGAGGCTGTAAAGGCAATGTGTGATTGGGCTTTTCAACAACCAGGTATTACAGGCGTAGAGGCTGAATGTGACGAAAGAAATATTCCCTCACAAAAAGTGCTTATCAATAGTGGATTCGCTCAGACCACCAGAAAAGGGAATATCATTTTTTTAAAAAAAGAAAAATTCATTCATGATAAGGAAAAGAGTTCCTCTAGAAAACAACAATAAAAATCCTGAATGTCAAATTCAATGACATTCGGGATTTTTTAGAAAATGTCAATAGAGATCTAAGTGCTTAAATCATTGTTTGTTATATCTTTAGGTTCCACTTAATTATACCCGCTTCTTTAGCCGAGTTAAAAGCAATCAGTGTAAGCGGACCGAGGATAAAGCCCATTAATCCGATTAACTGTAAGCCTAGATACATTGCGATTAATGTGGCAAGCGGAGATAACCCAATGTGACTCCCCATCACTTTGGGTTCCACGGTTCTACGAATAGCTAACAGTATAATAGCCAGTATAGCAAGCTTCGTACCTAAGGTGATATCGCCAGTGATAAACATGTACAAAGACCACGGACCTAATATGGCAATCGATCCAATGATTGGTATAAAGTCAATGACCCAAATGATCAGAGACATTACAATAGCTACTTCTGGAGCAATCAATAAAAGTCCAATCAGAGAGACGATAAATACAATAATACTGACTAAAAATTGTGCTTTTAAAAAACCGAAAACTACATAAGATAATCGGGCATTCATGAATTTAACCTTCTCTGATGTCGCTTCGGTCAATTGATTATGCATCTTCTCTCTCAATCGAGGCATATCTAACATAAACAGGAATAAAGCAATAAGGTAAACAAGGAAACTTACGAGATATTCAGGGATCTTTGCGGCAATGACAGCAATGTTGCCAAGCTGCAGTTTCTGTGAGATCGCCTGTGTTGTCGCATCTAGGGTGCTCAGTAGTTCGCTAGTTACTTTATCAACAAATTCCGGTGGCATATTTTGTGTGAAACTATCCAGGTTATTTTCCCAATTTATAAAAACATTATTGATTTGATTAATATAAGTGGGTGCATTATCTGCAAGTTGAACGATCTGTGTAATGGCCCCGGTGACTGCATATGCACCTAACAAGCTAATTAATAGCAGAAATAAGAGGAAGACGATCGTAACCGACATTTTCCTATTAATTCGAAATCGAAATTGAATCCATCGCACAGAAGAATTTAAAAATAAAGCGGTAACCAGTGCTATTATGAGCGGAACTGATATCGGCAAAATGAAATACCCTGCTATAATTAAAAGTAAAGCGAGTAGGATGAGGGTCCATTGACGTTTAGTAAGATAGCGGAACAATTTATCACGTTACTCCCTTCTTAGCCATTAAAAGTATGTAATTGAAAAGAGCCGCACCAGAGCGGTGTGCGACTCTTGAATCATTTGGTTTTTCTGGTCTTTATTATGATTTATGATGTCCTTTGACTTGTTCTTGTATTTTTTTAACTGCACTAGTTGCTTTATCAATCATACTTGAAGAGAAACCTTCTTGTTCGCCGTATTCAACGCCGTGCGGATAATGATGTTTACCTAATAGAGGGGTTACCAGTTGGATGACAGCATTCCCTTTATCTACATCGCCCTCAATAGCATACCCTTGGATACGGATATAATAAGTAATGTTCTTCTCTGGAGAGTTCACTTTGTAATCGTAGCTTACTCGTTCATAATCCCATGATCCAGCTAAAATAAATCCATTACTTTCCATGATCATAGTAAGCGGCTCTACATCAATGAGCAGGCCATCGATTCCTGTACCTTCCAATTTCATTGCATACACCTCACAAATTTTATGTAACTTTTATAAGTTTAGTATGAGAAAGAATAAGTTACCATTGGTCATCACTAATGACATCCTTTACTTTACATACTTTACTGACAGTGACTTAATTATACTATAAATTGCATAGCCGTGCATGTAATAAATTTAAGAAATCGGGAACAATACATACAGACAGCTGATTTTTAAGGAGGATATTCATGAAGACTGTAAAAGATGTGATGACAAGTGACGTATCCGTTTGTCAATCTAATGAAACTTTATATGACGCTGCTAGCATGATGAAACAACAAAATGTTGGTGCCGTACCCATTGCTGATGAAAATGGGCAATTAATGGGAATGGTAACAGACCGTGATTTGGTCATTCGAGGGTACGCGGGAAAGAGTCCTGACAGCACACCTATTCAACAAGTCATGAGTGATCACCTTTATCATGTTAGTCCAGAGACGTCCCTAGAAGAAGCGAGTCAGTTAATGGCTAAACATCAAGTTCGTCGACTCCCAGTAGTGGAAAATGGCAAGTTGACTGGAATTATCTCCCTAGGTGATTTATCTGTGGAGGATATGTCCGATCATGCAGCTGGTGTTGCTTTACAAGACATTTCAGAGCGTCCAGAGCTCCATTAATAATCTTCTCAAAAAACGACCTTCTATATTCATTTATAGAAGGTCGTTTTAGTGTGTGTTCAAAAAGTTGACGAATGAGAACGATCGCCACATCCTGTGACAAAGTCGACACGAGCACGTTCCTTGTGCGTCGCAAGAAGGTCGAGGCGCGAACGTTTTGAGGACCACAGCTACGTGAGGATCGGAAAAACCGAGCAACAAAGAAATTCGCCGTTGATCATTTGCTGACTTTATGAACATCCCCTTTTATATTTTTTTCATAGAAAGAGGCTGTCTAGCTTATATTGTATAGATGAAGGTTGAAAGGGGAGTAGGCTATGGGGAAAAAGGTAATGGGCTTACTATTGTTTGTTCTGCTATGTGGAGTGATCTATTTTATGATAGATGCAATATCGACACGTGAAACAGTAAAAAAGGATCAAGAAACATCCAAAGAGCCTATTAAACAGGAGAACTTAGCAAAGGATCAAACGAATTTACAAAGTAGCTTTGTCAAGTGGCTAGGTGTATCAAGTGAGGAGGTCCTTGCCGAATTCGGAGAACCTGAGAGGATTGACAAAAGCTCGTATGGGTATGACTGGTGGGTATATCCCAAAGAAGGCCAATATTTTCAACTTGGCATCAAGGACGATACAGTCGTGACGAGTGTAACTTACGATCAAGATTTGAACGAGAGTCTGAAGATTGGTGAGAGCTATAATCGCTTAAACCAAGAGTACGCCTTTCAAAACGAGTTTCCACTTAAAGATGGAATGTTTTCTTTTGAGCTAACAGTCAAAGATCTCAGTGAGAGGCCGCTTATTGCCTTAAATGATCAATGGTCCGCTCAATTATACTTTGATACCTTTACCGATAAGCTTTCGGCTATCCGTGCAATAAGAAATGATATTTTATTAATGCTTCAGCCCTATCAATTAAACTATAGGGGGGAATTGCCTCAGGGACCTATACTGACAGAAGAGGACTGGCGTGAAATTAATGAAGGCTCGGAGCAGCAAATTTATGAGATGACGAATAATATTCGTGCTAGCCATGACATCGATAAGTTAAAGAAACATAAGGAAGCTGCGACAGTTGCTTTTGGCCATAGCAAGGATATGAATCAGAATAATTACTTCTCCCATCATTCACAAAATGGAAACGGTGTGGGCGAGAGGTTGAGACTGGGAAATGTCCCCTTTGTAAGAGCAGGGGAGAACATTGCAGCTCAGTATATTGATGCTACTGCAGCTATTCATGGCTGGTTAAATAGCGAAGGACATCGTGCATCATTACTCGATAAACGGTATACACATATCGGGGTAGGCGTAGACCAGCTGTATTACACGCAGAACTTCTTATCTCTGCCATGAACAGTTTTTAGGCTGATGCATAGGCTGTAGAGTAGATTTCTATAGTGAGGTGTGTAGTAATATGAGTGAAAAAGTCTTACACCCAAGCGTTCAGCAATTTAAAAAATTTGTCGATGCCAATCCAAATGTGAAAAGTCAAATAAGAAAGAACCATAATCTGATCCAAAGTTATTATGAGAAGTGGATGATCTTGGGAGAGGAAGATTCCTTCTGGAAGTCGTTATCTAAAGCTAAGTCACAAACAAATAGTAATAAAAAGGATTGGATGAAACAGTTTGGAGAGCTTATGCAGGATGTGAATTGGGAAGATGTCTCAAAACATATTGATGACCTGGACGGAGCCATAGGCCAAATTCTGCAGCTTATTTCAAACATGCAACGTGAAAAGGAGAAGAAAACTAGACAAGAAACGATTGGGTATCCCTATTATTAAAGAGAGACGGAGGCAGGATGATTTCATATATTTCATTCTGCCTTTTCATTTGGTACAATAAGGTTGGAGGTGACACCAACTATGTTAGCAACAATGGAGATTGTCGATGTATTAGACCGTTCGGAATCTATTGGCAAAATGGTAATGGAATCAGAAGTGATGCAAAATTACCAGCAAGCCAAACTAGATCTAGAGTCTAATGCTGGTGCACAAAAGTTAATCCGCGATTTTAATAATATGAAAGAGCAATATGAAGACGTGCAGCGTTTTGGTCGCTATCACCCTGATTACAATAATATAATGAAAAGTGTACGTGGGGTTAAGCGTGAAATGGACATGCATGAAACAGTGGCCCACTATAAGAAGGCTGAGCGTGAAGTTCAAAAGCTCTTGGACGAAATCAGTCAAAGTGTAGCTTTTAGTGTGAGTGAACAGATTAAGGTACCAAGAAATGGTATGGTGTTTACTGATTCAGGCTGTGGCTGTGGTTCTGGCGGAGGTTGTGGCTGTGCTTCATAAGCACGCTAATTAACATAATTATTTACTGGGTACGTAAGAACGTGCATCAGATACACATAGAACGCCTGCTTCTTGCACTGCAAGGGGACAGGTGTTTTCTTTATATTAAGGTGAATTTCTGTCAATGTCTTGTTGTTTGATTGAAGAACAAGAACTTTTTTGGTAAAATCATCATAAATACTAAACGAAGTAGGGAATTTTATGAGGGTAAAAAGACAAGGAATCATCGTATACTTTCAACATATGAAAAATATTCGTCAAATTAAGAAGCATGGCCATTTAATTCATGCTTCAAAAAAGCAAAAATATGCCCTCCTATATGTGGATCAGGAGGACACAGAGTTCAAAATGGAAAAACTTGAGCGTATGCCGTTTGTTTCTCGGGTCATTCTGTCACACAAATCCGATATTAGAACGGATTATGAAAATGCCAAGCCGGATAAAGCAAAGCAATATGATTATAAGATGGGGATTTGATAGGCGTTCGTTATACTACGGACGTCTTATTTGTGTATAGGGGCGAACTTCCTCGTATAGTTCACTGTGAAATTATGAAAGTGGAGGAATAAACTTATTCGTTCTAAGAATACCGATTAAATATTGATAATACAACTCCGTTTCAGGGAAGATGTTTGAAGGCTTAACCGTGAATTCATTCACTTTCTTCTCATTGCTTTCCACCATATCCTTGAAAAGTTCAAAGCGTTGGTTCGGCTTTTCATGCGGATTAGGGATTCCTTCTCTGCATATATAGATGGATTGAAACTTTTGCTCAGTAGTAGGTTTCATAATCAGTGCGAGAGATGCTACTGGACGATGTGACTTTTCACTATAAAAAGCAATCGCGTGTTGTATTCGATCAGGCATTTGCCGGCCTAATTCAATTAGTTCGTAAATATCCGCGTATCCTTCTCCAAGTTCAATAAATTTTTGGATCAATTCGCATCGTCCCTTTCCATTGTTCTATTCATTACTCTAGCATGGAATAGGAAGCGGTGAAAAGTTTTTCTTAGGATCCATACAAGTACCAGGAAGATAAAGTGAAGAGAGTGTTCTGTTTAAAACAAGGCAATTAGCTGCTGTAAAAATAAAAAATAGGGCTGTCCTACTCGGACAGCCCTTCTTTTTGCTTCTATATATGGAAACAAAAAGCAAAGGGAGAGGAGAAACCGGAAGAAGGACCTATGGGGAATTAAGCCTTCTCCGTTTTCAGAAGCAGAAAGATCTGCTTCACAAATCAGTATCACCACTTCTTTTATAAATTATACGAAGGTCTCCGTATTTATTTTAAATATTATTAACCCGAATCAATTTCATAATTGCTCTTTATAAAATGCCAAAGACTGGAGGAATGTAAGGCTCTTTTTTCGAAAAGGTTTAAGATGGATTCTTATCCAGCCAAATTTTAGTTTCCGATTTATAAAGAAGTTTGATCACTTTCTATGCTTCACATCGCCCCCTTATCCTGGAGACTCAGCTCCGGGACATTTAGGTCCGTTACGGTATGAGGGCTCGGGGTGGCTGGGAAACGACTCGCTTTCCTGCGGCCCCACAGGACGTGGGGCCGTTCGACGTTGGTACAGGACGTGCCGAACTTAGTCGAATTTCCTCTAAACAGCAAGCCCCCTCAGGCGGAGCCATTCGTATTCCGAATGAGTCTCCGATGTTCAGAGGGTTTCACCCATCATGATGTGGCATAATAACCGCGTCACAGAGACAGCTCTCGATAAGAAGTTCTTCTGTCGTTTTGGGTGACTTGTGAACCTGGAGTGTTTCCGTTCTTCTCACAAACACAAGGAGGTCCGAGAAATTGCGAGACTCCTGTGGGATAAACATGACAGGTGAGACCCCGGAGGACAGAGTCCGAGGAGGCTCAGCGCATGCCCACGGAAAGCGAGCGATTTCCCGGACCTCCTTCTCCATCCAAGGAAACGGAAACCTATCTCGAGATGAAGTCTTCCAGATCACTGCCCTTACCTAATAAAAATGATTTCAAATTTCCTACTTGACTAGATTTGGGGAGGTACTTCCTTATTTAGATTTTGAATCCCCTGGGGCACAAGGGACTTAAATTATGAAATTGATTCACCCATGTGAAACGTTTCCTGCTCCTATCTATTTGTGGTAGGATAGTTGTGAATGCGGATGAGAGAGGTGGCAAGTTATGAGGGTGATTGCAGGCGTACATAAGGGAAGACAGCTTAAACCTGTACCTAATCATAGAACAAGGCCTACTACAGATAAGGTGAAAGAATCATTGTTCCAAATCATTGGACCTTTTTTTGATGGCGGGCAAGTATTAGACCTATTTGCGGGAAGCGGCGGTCTAGGCATTGAATCGCTAAGCCGTGGGGCCGAGCACTGTGTGTTTGTTGATCAGCAACAAAAGGCCGTACAGGTTATTCATGAGAACCTTGATGCTCTCAAGTTAAGAGATCAGGCTGAAGTTTTCAGAACGGATGCGTTTCGTGCGATTAAAGCAGCTGGAAAGAGAGAGCTTTCTTTTCAATACATATTTTTAGATCCCCCTTATAAGAAATTTTCTTGCAGGGAATTAATGGAAATGCTTTTAAATGAAGCACTCGTTGCAGAAGGCGGGATCGTTGTTTGTGAACATGATGCATCAGAGAATATCCCCGAACAAGTAGGGAATCTTAAGCAAATAAAATCTGAGAAGTATGGCAGCAATATAGGTGTTTCTATTTTTCGAACTGAGGTGACAATATGACAAGGTTAGCGATTTGTCCAGGTAGCTTCGATCCTGTTACATACGGACACTTGGATATTATTCAACGCGGGGCGAAAGTTTTCGACCATGTAACGGTAGCTGTATTCAACAATCAAAGCAAGGCCCCGTTATTTAATGTGCATGAGCGTGTGGCTCTGTTAGAAGAAGTAACGAAGGACTTGCCTAACGTTTCAGTCGATGCCTGTGACGGACTTTTGATGGACTATGCTGAGGAAAAGGGGGCCCAAGCTATTATTCGTGGATTGCGTGCAGTCAGTGACTTTGAATATGAGATGCAAATCACTTCGATGAACCGAAAGCTTAATGAAGAAATCGAAACTTTTTTCATGATGACGAATAATCAGTACTCTTTCCTGAGCTCAAGTATTGTCAAGGAAGTGGCTAAATACCGGGCTAATATATCTGATTTAGTTCCTCCGACAGTTGAAGAAGCATTAAAAGATAAATATAAATAAGAAAAGGCAGCTGCTACAATTGCAGCTGCCTTTTCTTTGGCTTTGGCAGGTACCTGAGACACACGATCGATGTACTTTCATTGTCCAATGAAGCTTTTCGAATTAGAGGCGAGGGTGCTTTCGACGCTTTCTTAACCACAGCAAATAAATCGTATAAGCAAGTATGAATAAGGTAAAAGGTGGACCATAATGATCTAGAAATGATAAAAATATGTTTTCCTGATTGTGGTTGCCAGTCCAAGCATTAACAGAGTTTTTTGTTATATCGAAGTATTGATAGAAAATGAAAATGAGAATGGCAGCAAAGGCTCCTTGTGCGAATCTTGCCCAAAAGTAAGGAGCGAAACGAATATCGGTATCAGCTAGAATACTGGCTATTTGTGCTTGTATAGAGAGACCGTGAAATCCAAGTATAAAGCTGACCAAAACAAGCTGTGCAATCAGGGGTGTATGCGTATCTGTTATTGCGTTAATTCCTGTCGTTATTTCAAATAATCCTGCGGTGAGGGGGATTTGAAATACTTCTTGGATGCCGACTAGTGTAAATAGGATTGAAAATAACTGAATCGCTCCTGTTTGTTTGAGAAGTTCTGTAAGCACAGAGAATAACATAATGAATCCGCCGACTAGTATGAGTGTCTGTACTGAACGTACAACAGCATCACCAAGAAGCTGACCAAACGAACGACCATCATTCATCCTTGTATAGTGGATCAATTTAAGTGCTTCCAATAGGGACTTTGTTTGTGCTTTTCCGGAATGAGGCTCCTCTCTAAACCGGTAAAATCTCATGCCAAGACCTACAAATAAATTTGCCCCATAATGTGCTGCAACGATGAAAAGACCTAATGCGGGGTCGGCAAAGAACCCAACGGCGACCACCCCAATAAGGAAAAGCGGACTAGAAGCGTTCGTAAATGATACGAGGCGTTCAGCCTCAATTCGAGTAATGTGTCCGTTTTCACGTAAATCCCTTGTCCACTTTGCACCTGCAGGGTAACCACTAACCATACCCATCACCCAAACAAATCCACCTGTCCCTGGTACGTTAAATAATGGTCGCATGAATCGTTCGCAAAGAGCTCCTACCCCGTGAACGACACCGAAACCAAATAATAACTCCGCAATAATGAAAAAGGGAAGTAAGGATGGAAAGACTTTAGTTGCCCATAAGTCCATTCCCCGTAAGCTTGCGGTTAGGGATGCCCCCGGAAAGAGAATAAGTGCAAATGTAAAGAAGATCAGTAAGATAGTGAAAGTGGCCGTTGTTAATTTAGCAATATCAATCACACCTTTACACAGTCGTTTTCTGTACTTCTAAAATCATCCATAGTAAAATGGGGATAGATTTTACAGCGTATTGGTTGTCCCCTCTTATATGTACGCTCATAAGTGACGTAGATATACCATAAAATAGAATCAATCGATTGTTTGTCAAGGAGAGATGTCGTATGGAGCATCCTAAAATAGGGCTGGCACTTGGCTCAGGAGGTGCTCGTGGCTTTGCTCACTTAGGAGTACTTAAAGTATTGAGCGATTATGGAGTGCCTGTAAGTATGATTGCAGGGAGCAGTATGGGGGCCCTCGTTGGTTCATTTTATGCAGCGGGACAACGGATTGAAGACTTATATAAATTAGCCTTCACGTTCAAACGGAAGTATTATCTTGATTTTACAGTCCCGAAAATGGGCTTCATTCAGGGACGAAGAATTAAGGAGTATATCCGTTTGTTTACGTTTGGTAAATCAATTGAAGAATTTAACTTACCAATGTCGATTATTGCTACAGATTTATCGGCTGGTAAAAAGAAAGTATTTCAAAGCGGACCTGCGAGTGATGCTGTACGAGCAAGTATTGCGATCCCGGGGATATTTGTTCCTGAGAGGATTAATAACCGTCTGTATATTGACGGAGGTGTGATTGATAGAGTACCTGTGTCGGTCGTAAAACAAATGGGAGCTGATATCATTATTGCCGTTGACTGCTCTCATTTCGATGCGGATCCAAACATCCATTCCATATATGATGTCATCATCCAAAGCATCGATATTATGCAAGATGAGCTCATTACTGCGATGGGGATTTCCTCGGATGCAGATATTATGATCCGTCCAAATGTAACGACATACAGTTCCCGCGCTTTTACAAATAGTAAGGAAATCATTGAAGCAGGGGAAGCAGCAGCGATCTCACAGATGGACGCAATTAAACACAAGATTGCTAACTGGAAGGAGTCATCATAGTATGAAATCCAATAAACGGATTATAATAACGGGAATTATTACAATATTAATTGTTGCCTTTTTAGGAGCTTACCGTTTGCCTTATTATATTTATAAACCAGGGAATGCGGACGCGTTAAATCCATTTGTTGAAGTAACAAATGGGTATCCGAGTGAAGGAGATATGCATCTAGTTACCGTCAGAGGTGGACAAGCCACCCCTATTCAATGGCTAGTGGCAAAGGTAAGACCGTTTCAACAAATACATCCGCTTGATGAAATCAGGCCAGAAGGAATATCTGAGGAAGAATATTTTCATGCTCAGTTAAGAATGATGGAATCCTCTCAAGAAGCGGCAAAGGTTGTTGCCTATCAAGCATCTGGAGAAGATATCGATATTAATTATGAAGGTGTTTATGTCGTAAATGTCCTCAAAGGGATGCCTGCTGCAGAACAGCTACAGGCTGGTGATGAGATCGTTAAAGTAGATGGTGAAAAAATTAATGAATCGACTGAACTTGTGAATTATGTGGGTGGTTTTGACGAAGGAGAGACGGTTTCCCTGACGATTAAAAGGGTTGGGGAAACGCTTACGAAGGAAATCGCACTTGCGACATTTCCAGACAATCCAGATAAAGCAGGGGTAGGAATATCACTTGTAACGGATCGTACAGTTGAAGTAGATCCTAAGGTAACGGTTAAAAGCGGTGAAATTGGCGGTCCAAGTGCGGGGTTAATGTTCTCCCTTGAAATGTATGATCAACTAACGGAGAAAGACTTTACAAAAGGCTATCAAATAGCTGGTACTGGTGAAATTAATTATGAAGGTCAAGTAGGGAGAATCGGCGGGATAGATAAAAAGGTTGTAGCCGCTGATCAAGACGGTGTCGATATCTTTTTTGCACCAAATGAAGATGGAAGAAAAGGCTCCAATTATGAGGTGGCTAAAAAAGCAGCAGAAGAGATAGGGACGGATATGAAAGTTGTTCCTGTTGATACCTTCCAAGATGCATTGGAGTATTTGAAAGAGTTGGAACCAAAGGAATAAGTAAAAGGAGTGCCGCAAATGTTGGCACTCCTTTTTGTATTTCGTTAATTGGCTGGAGGAGAACGCTGCCTATTAGACTAGCGTTTGTCTCAGAGGTTTGCAAGGGATATAACAAATGTAACACCTACCTTTGCTCATATGACTCAGGGTTTACATTTATATACGTACGGGCGAGCCATACTCTGCTGACATGCATTCCACTCGTTGCTTGGCAGGAAGAGCACTATAATAAGCTGCTACGGCTCTTTCTTCCATGTTGAGAATAGGATGTGACCACTGCTGGGGCTGTGTAAGCAGGGGAACGTTCATCCGCTTTTTTTGTTCATTCAAATAGCCTTGTCCGGTTTTGTTCATCCCGAGCACACGGACATAAGAGGTCCCTTCATGTAACGAATGCTGTGCCCCTTCTTTAGTAAGCCCTGTTAGAATGTGAACACATGTACGCTGTAATCGTGTCCATGTGTACCTTTTTGTTTTAACGTTTTCAATTAATTGGTGAAAGCTCGTTGCTTTTTTAATGGCGTGCTTAAAGCGATGTTCTAATCCCTCATCCACTCCATGAATAAGCTGTAACTGTTCCGTCGGTGTGGTCAGGATTTTATACTGCAATAAAGAAAAGTAGTGTTCCCAGTGATGCCAAATCTTATTTTCTTGATAATATTCGGTTAATCCATCTAATGTTGCCGAAGGAATGGCATCGCGAGCTTTCTCAGTCATTTCGTTACGAGCAAGCAGTTCTTTGCGAATGCTTGTGGCGCTTGCGATTGACCCGCCCATATGTTGGTCGTGGTACTGGCTCCCCGATCTTTCAATGGTAAGCGGTGTAATATGCTTATGATGAGTTAGTATTTGTTTTATGTAGCTATATCCGAGGATGTTGTTCGGTTGACCGAGGTCAATAGACGCAAGACCAATATCCTTGTAAGCAAATCGGGCCGCTTCAGGATAAGAAAAACCTTCATCCAAATGTTTGCGTAAACTGTTATTAAATGCCGCCCCATTGGCCTCAAGCGTTTCGTGAGCTTCTATAAACGGTGTAATCGAACCATTTTCACTGCCAAAACATATTGCGTCAACACCAGCATCTGATAAAGTTTGCACAGCTCCTTGACTAAAATAATCGCTGTGTTGGACGGCGAATAAATAAGGAAGTTCCAGAACTAAGTCCACTCCTGATTGAAGAGCAGCTCGTGTCCTTTGCCATTTATCAATAATGGCGGGTTCCCCTCTCTGTAGGAAATTTCCGCTCATTACAGCAACCATACAGTCTGCCTGAGCTGTTTCTCTGCTTTGTTCGAGATGATAGGCGTGACCATTATGGAAAGGATTATACTCTACAATAACTCCACAAGATTTCATCGTATGAAAGTCCTCCTTCGTTTAATACTAGAACATAACAGAACTATTGAATGAATGCTGTTTTTATTTTATCATGAAGAAGTGGAAATAGCCGAAGATGATCGAGAAAAGTATATTTTAAACCAAAATAGAAATAAGTGTTATTGAGAAAAGGTGTAAAGAAAAAATGTTGACAAATAGCCTAAATCCTTTTACAATAACTCTTGTTGCCATGAGGTGATAACTATGAAATTTCCTCTACAAAAACTTAATCAAGCAGGCGATGAGCCGTTTGTATTTGAAGATGATGTAGATATTCGCGAATTAGAGAACATGAATAACGACATTCGCAGGATTCCTCCTGTTCATGTACAGGGTCAAGCGAGAAGACACGGTGATGATATTTCAGTAACATTTTCTATTGAAGGTGAAATGATCTTGCCTTGTGCAAGATCATTAGTCGACGTGGACTATCCTTTTCATATCGAGGCAAGAGAGGAATTTAATCTTTCGCCGTACTATGAAAAGGAAGATGATAGTGAGATTCATCCAATAAGTGGAGAAATGCTTGACTTAACGCCTTATATCAAGGAAAATGTAATATTAGAGGTTCCGACTCGGGTATTTTCAGATGATGAAGAGGCACATGATCAAGCTCTTACGGAAGGTAAGGGTTGGCAGGTGGTTACAGAGGAACCGGAGGAAAAGAAAGTGGATCCTCGAATGGCTAAGCTGCAATCATTATTGAATGAAGAAGAAGAAAATAACGAATAAGGAAATCATCACGGTTTTCTCGGTCGTAAATAAAAGGGAGGTGTACAACATGGCAGTACCTAAGCGTAAAACATCCAAAAAGGTTAAAAACCAACGTCGTACTCACAAAAAACTACACGTACCTGGTATGGTAGAGTGTCAAAACTGTGGCGAGTACTCAAAACCACACCATGTTTGCAAATCTTGTGGACAATATAATGGAAAGCAAGTAGTTGAACAGTAGAAACTGTTTATGTAAGGGCCTGATTTTTCAGGCCCTTTTTTACGTTTGATTAGCTGGCCATACGTTGGGAAATTTTTTAGCGAGGGGAGCTTCACATGGAACAAGTGATTTTATCAGTTAATGACAAAGGTTATGCCCATATTGTATTAAATCGTCCAGAAAAAATGAATGCGATTACACAGAAAATGATTACAGAACTACACGATGCTTTGAAGCAGGCACGTACGATAGAAAATTTAAAATGCCTTGTGATTAGCGGGGCGGGGGGCCGTGCGTTTTGTGCAGGAGGCGATTTACAAGAGTTCCACGGTGGATTAACGAAGGAAGAGGCCTATCAAATCCTTTCGCCGATGAAAGATGTTCTGTATGAACTGGCATACTTCCCAGTTCCTACGTTGCAACAGCTTGTGACTTTCGCTATGGATTGGCTGATGGTTCTTATGGGTTTGTCCAGGGGCAGCTTGGAATATTGCCAGGATGGGGCGGTGGTGTATTGTTGTATAAAAAGATCCCAGCACATTTCGCGGCTCACTGGCTAATGGATTCCCGCATGTATGGAGTAGAAGAGGCCACTCGAATTGGATGGTTACATAAAGTGGTTAGTGAGCAACAATTAGCGGGAGAAGAACTTTTGCAGCCTTTTTTAGAAAAGTCTCAAGAGCAACTGCGTTCATTTAAGAAACAATATAGAGACCATCTATCTATGGAGGGGGTATGGCACCAAATGGACGAGGAAGTTCAGCAATGTGCTCGTTTGTGGGAATCAGAAGCACATGTTCAGGCAGTTAGAAGGTTTACTTCGTCTAGAAAAAAGTCATAAATACGATTCTATCAACCTTTCCTCTTGCATAACTATAAGCAAACGATAGAGGAGGGATCGAATGGACGCCCCAAGACAAGATGCCTGGAAGGACGAGGAAGATGTACTTCTAGCCAGAACCGTGCTGCGCCATATTCAGGATGGAAAAACACAACTAGAAGCTTTTCAAGAAGTAGCGGAGCAACTTAAACGAACTCCAGCAGCATGTGGGTTCCGGTGGAATGCCACAGTTAGGAAGAGTTATCAGAAAGACATCCGTGAAGCAAAGCAAAATAGAAAATCAAGATCTGTATTTACGCAAGCCTCATTACAAAAAGATACTCCTATCTCACTTGATGATGCGATTTCTTTTTTAAAGGAGATGAAAACGAACCAGTACTCGACACAAGATCATGAGCAGTTGCAAAGTCAGCTGCACAAGCTCAATGAAGACAATGTAAAGTTAAAGGATCAATTAAAGCAGCTTGAAGAAGCATGGAATGAAATGGATAAGTTAGTCACCTTTGTAAAGAAAAGTCGGCATAAAACATACACATAAAGAACAAAAGTGTAAGCGCCCCGGTAAACACGACAGATAAAGTTCGGCTAAAACCGAGTTATGAGGACGTTTGACTAAGTTTGGCACGTCCTGTGTCAACGTCGAAAGACCCCGCGTCCTGCGGGGGACATGTTTTAACCTCGAACGACCCACGTCCTGTGGAACCATGGATGCGATTGACTAGTTAGTCTTTCGTGTCTGGGCGCTGGAGCTGGATGTGGCTAACCTCATGTAATCTTATATAGTTTCTTATAGTGTGTGTTCAAGAAGTTCGAGGCGCGAAAGTTTTGAGGACCACAGCGTATGCCTTCCATACGTGAGGACCGGAAAAAACCGAGCAACGAAGAAATTCGCCGTTTATGGTTTGGTGACTTTTTGAATATCCTCTTATACTACGAAAAAAAGGCCCTACATAAGTACTGTAGCGGCCTTGTTTGTTTTTACATATCATTCTTTTTTAGACTTCCCTTTCTTCAACACCTGATGGCAGCCAAATAAGAGGGTTCTCGCCAAGATCACGCTCGACATCATAGTGAGCCTTTTGGAAGTCCATCTTCTCCCAGAACGAATGGGATTTAATTCTTGGATTTGTCTTTATAGGCAAGTCAAAACTTTTCGCGAAGTCTACCAATGCTTTTCCGTATCCTTGGTTACGATGGTCGGGAAGGACTTCTAATTTCCATAGCGCTAAATAGTCCTGAGGAGGGAGAAAATAACTGTCATATTTAGCCTGGACACGATAAAGGCTCATTCGAGCGACTAAAGCGTTTCCAAAATAGATGCCATAAAAAGGTGACTCACTGTCATTTTCCACAATGTTGCTCTCTAAATCTTCGAGCATTGTTAACTCTTGGTTGCCATATTCTTTGAAACGCTTAAATTCTTCCAATGTTTTATAGTTGACTAATAATGGCTGAACGTTGGTTTTCGTCATCATGATGTAAACCCCTTTCGATAATCTGTATCTAATTTAATTATAGTATAAAAATTTTCAGAATGAAATGAATAAATACTGCCATTAGCAAAAGACCTTCTCTTTTTCGAGGTCATTGAAAAACTACTTTCTTTTTCAGTGGCACAAAAGGTGATAGTTCTAAAAATATATGCTTGATTTAATAAGGTATTTGCGTATTTTGCTCGTTTTATGCACGATTTGGAGTCATATATGCGATTTTGGATGATATCCAAAATCAGAGCCCTTTCATCCCACCTACCATATGTTGAAAATATTCTTCAGTTTTTCAGTGGCATCCCCTTTTCGGTGAAATTTTGCTACAATAGGAAAAAAGATGCTGAAGCGAAATGGGGGACATACATGAATGTAGGAATCATTGGCGGGGGAGCTATTGGTTTGCTCATTGCAGCGCATTTATATGAAGAGCACGAAGTATCTCTTTATGTTCGAAGAGAAGAGCAACGGGACAAATTGGTAGGTAATGGTATATGTTGCAGTTCGTTACCAAACAATGCCAAACCAGCGACCCACTTATTTGCTGAACAAAAAGAAGAGCATGATTTAGTTATCATTACCGTAAAACAGCACCATATCAGTACAATTATTGATAACTTAAAGTCAGAGGCTCCGTTGCTTTTTCTGCAAAATGGAATGAACCACTTGGATCGTTTGCCGTGTATTCCAAATCCTTGTTTAGTAGGAGTAGTGGAGCATGGCGCGATCAAGGATAATGACTCGACGGTTCGTCACAAAGGGAGAGGCCGCATCCAACTGGCGGCACATCATGGTATCCATAGCATCTCTAACTGGGCCGAACGATTATCTACTGATAAATTCCCCTTTTTATCTAAAGACGATTACTACACAATGCTTGCTAAAAAGTTAGTCACGAACACTGTGATCAATCCTCTAACGGCACTCTTCCAGGTGAAAAATATAATGGTCATTGAGAACCCTTCGATTCAATTATTAGCAAAAAAACTTTGTAAAGAAGCATGTCAAGCTCTTGATTTAACTTTCCTTGAAGAATGGGAGCATATAATTTCCGTTGCCACCAATACAGGAGACAATCAATCATCTATGCTTAGGGATATTATGGCAGGAAGAGAGACTGAGGTGGACGCTATTTGCGGGTATGTAGCCCGACTGCCACATACAGAATCTCCTCACCATGAGTTTGTTACGGAGGCGATCCATGCACTAGAATTTCAATATCATAAAGGGGAAACTTTATGATAGATGTATTCATTTATATTGTAGCCTTGTTAGTTACTGTACCAGTATTGTTCTTATTTATTAGTTATTTTATTGCTATGAAATGGCATCGTTTAAAGAAGAAGGCAGTACGCCAAAGTACACAATCTACTGTGCCATTTTTAGTGTTAGCTATCCATATTTTATTACTCGTTTTATTTGAGGAGAACTTTGTATCTTGGATTATAATTTTCTTACTGGTCATTCTAAGCCTATCCGTTATTATCCAATATAAAATTTATGAAGAAATCCAGCTTAGGCGGGCTTTCAAAGGGTTTCTGAGGCTTAGCTTCTTGCTGTTGCTGATGGTGTATGTGGGGCTGATAGTCTACGGATTAGTGGATAGTGTGTTCCTATGAGAAACAGATTAGGTGAACTCTTCGGCGCTTTTTTGTACAATACATAAGGGTACATATCAACCTAAGCATAAAAGGAGAAGTTCATAAATGCGAATCGATCCCGTCAACTTAAAACAAAAGAATGTTTTAGTAGATGATTATTTAAATGACTTTACAAAAGTGGAAAATAAATTTGAATACAACCCTTATGATGAAGCAACAATCAGACAGCGTGCGGCCTACCTAAACAAGCAAAGCTACAATCGAGATGAGCTTGTAGCGACCCTTACTGAAATGAACGACCATTGGGGGGCCCCTGAACAAACGTTCACTATGATCGACAAGCTCAAAGACGAGACTACATCTGCTGTCGTAGCTGGGCAGCAAGCGGGATTACTTACGGGCCCTTTATATACGGTTCATAAAATTATCTCTGTTATTCAGTTAGCTAAGCAGCAGGAGAAACAATTAGGGACGGCAGTCGTTCCCGTATTTTGGATTGCGGGGGAGGATCATGACTTTGCTGAAATCAATCATGTCATGATGAAGAGTCAAAAAAAGATGAAGAAGATTCAGCTTCCATCGAACGTTGAGCAGAAATTGTCTGTATCAGATTTACCTTTTGATCGGGAAGTGGTAGCTAGTTGGCTGAAAAAGGTTTTTGCTGAAGTAAAAGAAACAGAGATAACACGTGATTTTTATCAAACTGTTGTAAAAATAATGGATCTTTCTGAGAGTTACAGTGATTTCTTTGCGCGCGTGATTTATCAACTATTTAATGAGGAAGGACTAATTATTGTTGATGCCCATCATAAAGACATTCGTTCACTTGAATCTAATCATTTTCAAAGGATGATTGAGGAGAATACTTCCATCTCAGAAGGAGTGTATGCTGCACTGCAAAAGAATCAGCTGCAAGGCTATCCTGTTCCGTTAGACAGTGAGTTAGATGATGCCCATTTATTTTATCATCATCATGAAGAACGTATCTTGCTAACAAGAGATGAAGAGGGAAGCTATAAAGGGAAAAGGAATGAAGTGCAATTAACTGAAGCAGAGTTGCTTCAAATAGCAAAAGAGAGACCATGGCAGCTTAGTAATAATGTGGTGACTAGGCCACTCATGCAAGAGTTTATCTTCCCGGTGCTTGCATTTATCGGTGGCCCTGGCGAGATTAGCTACTGGTCAGTACTGAAGCCAGCTTTTCAAGCGGTCGGACTAGAGATGCCTCCTATTTACCCGCGGCTTTCCTTTACTCTTGTGGATCGCAAGGCGGAGGCTGCCCTTTCTAGTCTTCAGCTTGAACTTAAACAAGTTCTTGAACATGGGACGGCAAGTGAAAGAATGAAATGGCTTGCTGCGACGAGTAACCCGCCGATAGAGCGGCTAAGCGACCAAATTCAACAAGAAATGAATGAAATTCACAAACCACTCAGGGAAAAGGCAGCTGAACTTGGGCCTGACATTGGGGCATTAGCTGAGAAAAATATCGGTTATCTCAATCAGATGATTGAGTTTTTGGAACAACGTATGCTTCAATCCGTTGAAGAAAAATACGAACGGGAAATGGAGGCGTTTACCGAGCTTGATGTATTGCTACATCCTGGAGGAGGATTACAGGAGAGAGTATGGAATATTGTGCCCTGGGTGAACGCGTATGGCATGGATGTTTTTCAGCAATTAAATAAACACCGGCTATCATTTAATCACCCACATTATGTCGTGTATTTGTAATTTCCCCCCACAATCCCCCACAAGGGATAAAAAGGATAGAAAACATTGAAAATCTTGCCCAGAGAGGCAGGATTTTTTTATTATTTAAAGAATGATAAAAAGTGAGTGGTGAAAAGTGGGGCAATGTGGTAGGATGAATTTAGAAGGTGGGGAAGAGTCTATGTTCATGGGGGAATTTCAACATAACATTGATACAAAAGGACGGATTATCGTACCTTCTAAATTCCGTGAAGAACTTCAGGACGGCTTCGTGCTGACAAGAGGTTTGGACCAATGTTTATTTGCCTACCCTATGAATGAGTGGAGGTTACTTGAAGAAAAGCTTAAGAGGCTTCCGCTAACGAAGAAAGATGCCCGAGCCTTCACACGATTTTTCTTATCTGGTGCTGTGGAATGTGAAGTGGACAAACAAGGAAGAATTAATATTCCGCCGCCGCTTAGGAAACATGCCTTGCTAGATAAGGAATGCGTGGTTATTGGTGTATCCAATCGGATTGAATTTTGGAGTAAAGATCAGTGGGAAACATACTTCGAAGCATCAGAAGAATCTTTCTCAGAGATTGCAGAAAATATGTTAGATTTTGATATCGATATTTGATAGGTAGAGAAACGAGTGAGTACATGTTTGAACATTATAGTGTGTTAAAAGAGGAAACAATAAAAGGGCTACATATTCGACCGAACGGTGTGTATGTTGACTGCACTTTAGGTGGGGGAGGTCATGCGGAGGAAATTGCCTCACGGCTTAATGAAGATGGGCAGCTAATCGCTTTTGATCAAGACGAGCATGCACTCGAGGCCGCGCGGACAAGACTTGATTCATACAAAGATCGAATCACCTTTGTTCATGCGAATTTTCGTCAACTTGAAGAAAAACTTGCAGAACTTGGTTTAGACCAAGTAGATGGGATATTGTATGACCTTGGTGTTTCAAGTCCTCAACTTGATGTTGCAGAGCGAGGGTTCAGTTATCATAATGATGCACCTCTAGACATGAGAATGAACCAATCGGATGAGTTGTCAGCATGGCATGTAATCAATGAATGGCCATACGAGAAGCTTGTTCGAATTTTCTTTAAATATGGAGAAGAAAAGTTTTCCAAGCAGATTGCAAGAAAGATTGAAGCGGCTAGAGAAGGAAGGGACATTCAGACAACAAATGAGCTTGTGGAGCTGATTAAAGAGGGCATTCCTGCACCAGCCAGAAGAAAAGGTGGGCATCCTGCTAAACGGGTATTTCAGGCCATACGCATCGCTGTCAATGACGAACTCGGAGCTTTTCAAGATACGCTTCATCAAGCAGCCAGAATGGTTAGTGTGAAAGGGAGAATCGCCGTTATTACATTTCACTCCTTAGAGGACCGTCTTTGTAAACAAACGTTTAAAAAATGGAGTTCCAATCCTCCTTTACCTAAGAACATTCCAGTCATACCTGAGGACAAGTTGCCTCCATTTAAATTAATAACAAGAAAGCCCGTTATTGCTGAGGATAATGAGCTGGAAGACAACCGTCGTTCAAGGTCAGCTAAACTGCGTATTGTCGAGAAGGTAAAGCCATGGTCTGAAGAGTTTAAATTTGAAGAAGGGTGGAAGCAAACATGAGCACAGAGAGAGTGAGAGACCTACAACAACCTGTTCAGGAACCACAAAAGAAACAACAATCCAAAGTAAAAGTACACAAAAAACAATGGATTAGTACAGGAGAGAAATTTTTATACACCGCCTTTACAGGGGCCGTTATGGCAGCTTCTATCTTTATGGTGAATTTTACTGCATCGACAGACACCCTAAATAGGAACATTCAGGAGCTTGAGCAACAGGTGCAGCAACAAGAATCCCATAATGAAACGCTTGCTTATCAGGTGAAAGAATTAAGTAACCCTGACCGCATAATAGAGGTCGCCAAAAAACATGGCTTAGATATTCAAAACGCAAAAGTAAAGCAAGCTGGTGTCTTAGAAAACTAAACACATTACTATAGGTGGTGTCTTTATGAAAAGTTCAAATACGCATAAAGGTGCCGCTTTGTTGATCATTCTATTTTCGATTATGTTCCTGATCATTGCTGGACGTTTCCTTTACATTGAAACAACTGCTGAGGTTGAGGGGGTTAATTTGGATGAATGGGCTGAGAACAGTCGTACAACCTCCTATCAATTAGACGCAAATCGCGGCAAAATCTATGATAAAAACGGTATGGTTTTGGCCTATGATCGGCCTACTTACCGGTTATATGCGATTGTTGACCCTGCCTTCACGACCAACGAAAAGGATCCAAAACACGTGGATGATATAGAAAAAACGGCATCTGAGCTTGCGCCATTATTAGATATGAAAGAAGCTGAGATGGCCGAAACTATGAAAGAAGCTCAAGAAGAAGGGAAATTCCAAGTAGAATTTGGGAACAAAGGCCGTGAATTATCACAAGCTGAAATGAAAGAAATAAAGAAACTGGAACTAAGCGGGATAGGATTTGATCAAGAATCTAAGCGGTATTATCCTAACGGGAAATTCGCCTCGAATATCATCGGATTTGCCCGTACAGAAGACGGTCACATTAATGGTGTAACAGGCGTTGAAAAGCAAATGGAAGACTATTTAGAGGGTGAAAAAGGTAGAATTTCCTATGAACGTGATAAATATGGAATGAAGCTTTTGGATCCTGAAGAAGTTTTGCAGCCTCCAGATGATGGAGAAAATGTTCATTTAACAATCGATCAGAAGATTCAAACCTTTCTAGAAGATGCCATGTCATCTGTTCAAGAACAATACGAGCCGAAGAAAATCATGGCCGGGGTAATGGATCCGGATACTGGTGAAATATTAGCTATGAGTAATCGTCCAAGTTATAATCCTAATGATATCGGTGATGTTGAGAATTGGTACAATGATGTGATATCGAATCCATTTGAACCCGGCTCAACGATGAAAATGTTCACGTGGGCGGCTGCGATTGAAGAGGGTGTCTATAATGGAAAGGATAAATTTAAATCAGGCTCCTATAAAGTAGGTGAAGATTACCCAGCGATCTATGACCATAAACCTGAAGGATGGGGCAAAATTACTTTTAATGAAGGGTTCAGGCGTTCATCCAACGTTGCTGCCTCCATCTTGGCAATGGAGAAATTAGGTCCTGGTAAGTTTAGGGAGTATTTATCAGATTTCCGTTTGGATCAGAAAACGGGGATTGATCTTCCTGGAGAAGCATCCGGTAAGGTTTTATATGATTATCCAATTGAAAAAGTCACCACTTCTTTTGGACAGGGAACAACGACAACTCCTATTCAGTTAATGACAGCGGCAACGTCTATAGCGAATGGTGGCGAGATTATGAGACCGTATGTGTTGTCAAAAGTCGCCGGGAGTGATTCTGATAAAACGATAAAAGTCAGTGAGCCTGAGGTGCTAGGGAAGCCTATCTCAGAGGACACAGCCAAGAAAATGAGAGATTTACTGGGCAATGTCGTCACGGGAGAAGACGGCACAGGGGCTCCATTTAAGCTAGGAGACTATTCTGTGGCAGGTAAAACCGGGACAGCGCAGATTCCGGGGCCTGGTGGCCAATACTTGACCGGACGGGATAATTACACCTTCTCATTCTTAGGTATGGCACCTAAAGAGGACCCAGAACTTCTGATGTATGTGGCTGTTCAGCAACCAGAGCTTGAACCTGATGAGACTGGCTCAGAACCAGCATCTTATATCTTTAAGACAGTCATGGAAAATAGCTTGCATTATCTTGATATCAACCCAGATAAAAATAAGGACGAGCAGGTTGAAACAAATCAACTAAACGACATGACAGGCATGAAAACAAAAGAAGCCGTTGATACCTTGAAAAAAAACTATGCCCATGTTTCAGTAGTTGGAAACGGTGGAAAAGTGACAGCTACCCTCCCGAATGCAGGCACCACCACTTTGAGTGGCCAACGAGTCATTGTGATTACGGATCAGCCGAAGATGCCAGATATTACTGGATGGTCGATGCGTGATGTTCAACGCCTTGCTGACCATTTTAATTTAAAGGTGGAAACAATGGGAAGTGGATATGTCGTTAAGCAAAGTATAGCGAAAGGTTCAAAATTAAAAGATGACGGTTACCTTGTGGTAGAGCTTTCGCCGCCACAGTAACACTAAACAAACAGTGTTCTAATCGCTCTGTGATTGCATATAGTGATACAAGCTTACTCTATCGATTTTAAAGGAGTTATGGATATGAGAAGAGTATCACAAGTAATTGTCAGAAAGCGTTTAGTCACTGTTTTTTTAGTGGGATTAATTATCTTTGCGACGATTGCAGGTCGTTTAGGTTACGTTCAATTTGTATTAAGTGATTTTTTAATTGCGCAAGCAGAAGAGTCGTGGGGAAGAGATATTACGTTTGAGCCTGAAAGAGGTAAGATCCTGGATACAAATGGAAAGGTTTTGGTCGGTAACCAGTCTGCACCGACGGTAATGGTTGTCCCTAGACAAATTAAAAATCCTGAACAAACGGCCCAAAAGCTGTCTGAAATTCTAGACATGACTGTAGAGAAGGCCTATGATCATTTAACGAATCAAGTGTCAATAGAGAAAATCAATCCTGAAGGACGTAAAATATCGGAGGAGCAAGCAGTAGCTATTCAATCACTTAATATTCCGGGTGTTTACATAGCTGAAGACTCAGTGCGCTATTACCCTCATGGTTCGTTCCTTTCACATGTACTCGGATTCAGCGGGATTGACAATCAAGGGCTGCTTGGGCTAGAAGCATACTATGATGAAGAATTGAGTGGGGAGAAAGGGGCACTTTCTTTCTACTCGGATGCGAAAGGGAAGCGGATGCCGGATATTGCTGATACGTACACACCACCTGTAGATGGGAAAGATTTACGGCTTACCATCGATTATAAAGTTCAATCCATCATTGAGCGAGAGTTAGATTTAGCTGTGGCAAAATATAATCCAGATGGTGCATTAGCTATCGCGGTTGACCCGGATAATGGGAAAGTTATGGCGATGTCATCCCGACCTAATTTTCACCCAGCTAATTATCAAAACGTTGAAGCTTCCGTGTACAATCGAAACTTACCTGTCTGGAGTACCTATGAACCCGGTTCCACTTTTAAGATTATTACCCTGGCGGCGGCACTTGAGGAAAATGTCGTGGATTTACAGGATGACCATTTTAATGACCCTGGACATATTAAAGTCGGAGGTTCGACACTACATTGTTGGAAGAGCGGCGGGCATGGAGAACAGACTTTTTTAGAGGTCGTGCAAAACTCATGTAACCCCGGATTCGTCAAATTAGGAGAACGGTTAGGCAAAGAGAATATACTAGAATACATTAACCGTTTTGGCTTTGGGCAGAAAACAGGGATCGATTTACAAGGGGAAGGAAAGGGAATTTTATTCAAACCTGAACGAATGGGGTCAGTAGAACTTGCTACGACTGCCTTTGGCCAAGGTGTATCTGTTACACCGATCCAACAAGTTATGGCTGTAGCGGCCGCCGTAAACGGAGGCTATTATTACGAACCATATGTTCAGGAAGCATGGCTCGATCCTATTGACGGTGAAGTATTACAGAAGAATGAACCGGAAATGGAGCGGCGGGTCATCTCTGAAGAAACATCAAAACAAGTAAGGAATGCTCTGGAGAGTGTTGTAGCGAAAGGAACGGGCCGTCCGGCATTTGTTGAAGGATATAGAGTAGGTGGAAAAACTGGAACGGCACAGAAGGTAGGACCTGATGGACAGTACATGACCAACAATCATATCGTTTCTTTTATTGGCTTTGCCCCGGCAGATGATCCAGAACTTGTCGTCTACCTGGCCATTGATAACCCGAAGAACACGGTTCAATTTGGTGGCGTCGTTGCTGCTCCAATCGTCGGGGATATTATGGCCGACAGCTTACGTTCGTTGGGAGTTAAACCTAGAAAGGATGGCTTGGAAAAAGAATACGCATGGCCAGAAGAACCGCTTGTTGAAGTTCCCGATGTAACGGGAATGGAAAAGGATGAATTAACCCAATTTTTAACAACATTAAAAATTGAAACAAACGGGAAGGGCTCCACCGTCGTTACTCAAGCCCCGGAGGCAGGGGTTAAAGTTCCAAGTGGCTCAACTATCCGTGTCTATTTGGGTGAAGAATAAGTTGTCGAAATTTAACATCGCACGGTACAGCCGTTTATATCTTTGCTATAATGAATAGGAATGTGGGAAAGTTAGGATGATTAGAGTGAAAGTAACTAAATTACTAGAATTAGTTCCATTTTATAGAACAAATCAATCGATAGAATCGATAACCATCTCTGGTATCACCATGGATTCTAGAACGGTTTCCCATGGGGATGTGTTTATCTGTATCCGTGGCAGTGAAACAGACGGCCATGCCTATGTGACTTCAGCCATTGACCAGGGAGCAGCCGTTATCATTGCTGAAGAAGACCTGGATATTGATTTTCCGGTTATTACCGTAAACGACACAACGAAGATTCTAGCCATGGTGGCTTCAACCTTTTATGATTATCCAACCGAAAAGGTATATACGATCGGTGTGACTGGCACCAATGGCAAGACAACCATTACGTACCTGCTCGATGAAATCTACAATCTTGAAAAGCAGACGACTGCTACAATTGGCACGATTCAAATGAAAATCGCAGGGGATCTGTATCCAGTGAAAAATACAACCCTGATTCCCTTTCTTTACAGAGAAGCTTCCGCAAAATGGCTGATCGTGGTGTGGAAACAGCCATTATGGAGGTTTCTTCCCATGCACTTGATCAAGGTAGAGTGTATGGATGCGATTTTGATATTGCTATTTTTACGAACTTAAGTCAGGATCATTTAGATTATCATGAAGATATGGATGATTATCTTCGTGCTAAGTCCCTATTGTTCGCCCAGCTTGGAAACGGGTATAATGTGGAGCGGGCAAAATTTGCAATCATTAATATCGATTCGCCCGTTGCTGCAAAACTGATCCGTTCAACGGCGAAACCGACCTTGACTTATGGGGTCGAAAAAACAGCAGATGTGATGGCAACAAACATTTCTCTTCATGAAAAAGGAACGTCGTTTACGATGTTAACGCCTAAAGGCAGGATTGAAATAACGAGTCCGTTAATGGGAATGTTCAGCATTTATAATATGCTGGCAGCGGCAGGAGCGTCTCTCGCTTCAGGAGTGAGCCTGCAAACGATTAAGCAGTCCTTTGCACAAACAGAAGGTGTTCGAGGCCGGTTTGAACCCGTGCTTGCTGGACAGGACTTCGGTGTGGTTGTGGATTATGCTCATACACCTGACTCTTTAGAAAATGTGTTGAGAACGATGAAGGACTTTTGTCGCGGATCTATCCGAGTTGTGGTGGGATGCGGGGGAGACCGTGATCGTTCTAAGCGCTCATTAATGGCGGACGTAGCCATGAGATATGGCGACCATATTATTTTCACATCAGATAATCCGCGGTCCGAGGATCCAGCGAGGATCCTACATGATATGACCTCGCACCTTAATGGAGGTTTTGATGTTGAGCAAGACCGAGAAAAAGCAATAGAAAGTGCGATCTCACGTTCAAATGAAGGGGACATGGTACTTATAGCCGGGAAAGGTCATGAGACGTATCAAGAAGTTAACGGTGTACGTTACGACTTTGATGATCGCGAAGTAGCAAGAGATATTTTATTGAAGGTTAAAGGGAGACGTTCGTAATGTTTACAGTAAAGGAATTAACTAAAGTCTTTCCTGAGTATAGAGGAGCAGCCAATGACTCCATTCTTATCCGTGGTACGATGACTGATACCCGACAAGAAGTGAAACAAAGTTTATTTGTTCCGATTGTAGGGGAGTCCTTTGATGCTCATCAGTTTTTAATGGAGGCGATTAAACAAGGAGCTGTAGCAGCGCTTTGGCAAAATGATCGTTCTCTGCCAGAGGCAATACCTACTGAGTTTCCCATACTTTTCGTTGATGATACGACAGCTGCCCTCCAGCAGACAGCAAGATTTTATTTAAATAAAGTTGCACCGACAGTGATCGGTGTGACCGGTTCAAATGGGAAAACAACGACGAAGGACTTAACAGCATCCATCCTTCAAGTCAAGTATAAAACACATAAAACTGCAGGAAACTATAATAATCATATCGGCTTACCTCTGACGATCCTTGCAATGCCGCTCGATACAGAGGTGGTTGTCCTTGAGATGGGGATGAATAGGCTTGGAGAAATCTCCTTGTTATCAAAACTTGCCCAGCCCGACCATGTGATTATTACAAATATTGGTGAATCCCACATTGAATACTTGGGCTCACGTGAAAATATAGCTAGAGCTAAATTAGAAATATTAGATGGCTGGACCGAGCGAGGATTGTTTGTATTTGATGGGGATGAGCCGTTGCTTACTCCCTATATGTCACGATCTTCAGGTGTCGCTTGTGGTTTTTCTGAAGCAGCATCTAAACCCATTCAGCACATAGAAATGACGGATGATGACAGCTTTTTCAAATTAGATAGCGTTCCCTATCATATCCCGATGTCAGGAAGGCATAACATTAAAAATGCATCATATGTTATAGCTATTGCGACTTTTTTAGGTCTTACTTCAGAAGAGATTAATCAGGGATTTAATCAGTTAGAAATGTCAGGGATGCGGTTTGAAAAGCATGAGGGTAAGCAGGGGGCGTTGATTATCAATGATGCCTATAATGCTTCACCAACTTCAATGAAAGCTGTCATTGAAGTCGTTTGTCATTTGAAAGACAAGAAAAATAAAGTGCTCGTACTTGGGGATATCTTTGAGTTAGGGGATCATGCCGCCGACTTGCATGCCAGTGTGGCTTCCGCCATAACGGAACAAATCAATACGGTTTATACCATTGGTGAACATGCTGGCATGATTACGAGTGCACTTAAAGATAATTATCCCGGAATAGAATCTAAGCATTTTCAAACAAAACAATCATTGAGTGATCAGCTTCAGGATAAACTAACATCAGAGACCGTTGTATTACTTAAAGCTTCGCGTGGAATGAAACTTGAAGAAATAATGAAAGATTTAACGAACTGATGAGAGGCGACGGCGATCACGCTAAAGGAGGAAGAAAATGAACGACTACATACTATTTATCACCATGGCCCTATCATTCGCAGTTACCGTCGTAATATCGCCGATCATTATTCCGTATTTAAAACGGCTTAAATTTGGCCAAAGTATCCGGGATGAAGGTCCAGAGTCTCATCAAAAAAAATCAGGGACACCTACAATGGGAGGAGTCATGATTCTTGTCGCCATTACGGTTACGACATTAATCATCTCTTTTTGGCTATTGCCAGAAGCAGAAAGTGTACAAATTTTCTTAGTTCTATTTGTACTGTTAGGCTATGGCCTTTTAGGATTTCTTGATGACTATATTAAGGTGGCTCTTAAACGAAATCTTGGACTTACATCTAAACAAAAAATGCTTGGACAAATTATTATTGCCATTGTAGTCTATATCATTCTACAGCAAAATGATTTCGAAACGTACATTGCTATCCCTGGAACCTCATTTCAGCTTGAACTGGGATGGGGCTATGGGCTTTTAATCTTATTTATGCTTGTTGGCGGATCCAATGCTGTGAATCTTACCGATGGATTAGATGGACTGCTTGCTGGTACAGCTGCCATTGCTTTTGGAGCGTTTGGCATATTAGCCTGGAACGGGGAGCTAAATATAGAGGTGGCGATCTTCTCCCTTGCCGTTGTAGGAGCTCTTTTAGGTTTTCTTGTTTTTAATGCCCACCCTGCCAAAGTCTTCATGGGTGACACAGGTTCGCTCGCTTTAGGTGGAGCGATTGCCATTATTGCTATTTTAACGAAGCTTGAACTCTTGCTTGTATTAATTGGTGGAGTATTTGTCATTGAGACCTTATCTGTAATTATTCAGGTCATATCATTTAAAACAACTGGTAAACGCATATTTAAAATGAGTCCGCTACACCATCACTATGAACTAAATGGTTGGTCCGAATGGCGTGTGGTTACAACGTTTTGGGCAGTTGGCTTAGTTTTTGCGGTACTTGGGATCTACATTGAGGTGATGTTCGGATGAGAACCTTTCAATCATTTGATTACAATAACGTATTAGTGCTAGGACTTGCGAAAAGTGGTACAGCAGCTGCTGAATTACTTTTAGACAGTGGTGTTCATGTTCGTGTCAATGACTATAAAGCAGATGAAAACAGTGAGCAGGTGAGAAGGCTTAACGCAAAAGGAGCCGAGGTGATTACGGGAGGACATCCATTACACACCCTTGATGACATTGATTTAATCGTTAAGAATCCGGGCATTCGATATGAAAATCCAATCGTTGTGGAGGGGCAAAAGCGCGGGATATCTGTTGTGACTGAGATTGAACTCGCCGGTCAACTTCACAAAGGAGATTTAATCGGGGTTACGGGGTCAAATGGCAAAACGACAACGACAACATTAATTCATGCTTTTCTTGAAGCTGATCATAAGCCTGTTTCGATTGCGGGAAATATCGGAGAAGTGGCTTGTGAGGTAGCTCGTACAACATCAGAAGAGGAAACAATGGTTGTTGAACTATCGTCCTTTCAGTTGATGGGTGTCGAAACCTTCAAACCAAACATTGCGGTTTGGTTAAATTTATTCGAAGCTCACCTGGATTATCACCATTCATTAGAAAATTATTATCAGGCAAAAGCGAATATCACTAAAATGCAAACGGAAGATGATTATCTCGTATACAACGCAGATGATGATTCGATCGTATCTTTTCTTTCGACTGCAGCAGCAACTAGAGTTCCATTTTCTATTACAGAAAAAGTCGATGGAGCCTTTGCTGATGAGGAATGGGTGTATTTTAAAGGTGAAAAAGTGATGAAGCGAAGCGATATTGTGCTGGTAGGTGAGCATAACCTGGCAAACATCTTGGCAGCCGTGGCGGCTGTGAAGATAAGAGGCATCTCAAATGATGCCATCCACAAAGTTTTAACAAGCTTCGCAGGGGTTCCGCATCGCCTCGAATTTGTTACCCGAAAGCAAGGGATTCTATTTTATAATGATTCAAAAGCGACAAATATTTTAGCGACATCCTATGCACTCAGATCTTTTACTCAGCCAACTGTATTATTAGCAGGCGGTTTAGATCGAGGTAATGATTTTGATGGATTAATTCCCTACTTAACAAACGTAAAAGCTATGGTTGTCTTCGGTGAAACCCAAGACAAGCTTGCTGATGCAGCTAAACAAGCAAATATTGAACATATTTGTGCTGTGGAAACAATGGATGAAGCAGTGCAGACCGCTCATCGCCTGACACACGAAGGGGAAGTCGTTCTGTTGTCCCCAGCTTGTGCGAGCTGGGATCAATATGGGACTTTTGAAGAAAGAGGTCATATGTTTAAACAAGCTGTGCATAAGCTGAAGTAAGGGCTTATGTGACAAGCTGTAGCCCTGTTTTCCAAATGATATGGGAGGTAGGGCTTTTTTATGGATAAAGTTGAAAAAAAGCCAGACGTATGGCTGACATGTACCATTCTTAGTATATTAATTATTGGCATTATTATGGTGTACAGTTCCTCAAGCATATGGTCAGAGTATAAATTTGATGACTCATGGTTTTATGCTAAGAGACAAATATTATTCGCTGTACTTGGTCTAGCGGCAATGACTTTCTTATCACGTATTCCTTATTATTTCTGGTTTAAGCATGCGAAGTGGATTGCCATTATTTGTTTGGTGTTTTTAATCGCTGTCTTAATCCCGGGGATAGGTATGGTTCGTGGGGGGCAAGAAGCTGGATTGGGATCGGCATGTTCAGTATTCAGCCCTCTGAATTTATGAAGCTAGGACTGATAATATTTTTAGCAAGGTTCTTATCGGTAAGACAAAAGAAAATAGTTTCCTTCCAAGAAGGCTTTCTTCCAGGGCTAGCCCTTATTCTTGTACCTTTTGCCCTCATTATGTTGCAGCCTGATTTAGGGACAGGCGTCGTGATGGTAACAACATGTCTTGTGATGATGTTCACGGCAGGGGCGCGGATCGGCCACTTTATGTGGATTGCTGCGGCTGGAGCCGCTGGTATGGTTGGATTAATTGCGTCAGCCCCCTACCGAATTAAGCGAATCACATCCTTTTTGCATCCTTGGGAGGACCCGCTCGGAAGCGGGTTCCAAATTATTCAGTCGCTATATGCGATTGGTCCAGGTGGCTTACTTGGACTTGGGTTAGGAAACAGTATGCAAAAGTTCTTTTATTTACCTGAACCACAAACAGATTTTATTTTTGCCGTCTTAGCAGAAGAGTTAGGATTCATCGGGGGCAGCGTGGTTCTCATTCTATTCTTCATTTTGCTGTGGCGAGGGGTACGTGCCAGTTTATATGCCCGGATTTATTTGGAAGCTTGCTGGCGCTTGGTATTGTCGGAATGATTTCGATTCAGGTGATGATCAACGTAAGTGTTGTAACAGGGTTTATACCAGTTACCGGGATCACTCTTCCACTGATAAGTTATGGAGGCTCCTCTTTAACCTTAACCCTGGCCTCACTTGGGCTGCTTCTAAGTGTCAGTCGATATTCATCAAAATGATACAAACGTAACCGTACAGGTCTATACCCTGTACGGTTTTTAATCTTTTTCAAAAGGTTATTCACAGTGGAATCCGTCCGATGTTAAACTAGTATTAATAGTCCTGAATAAAGCTGAAATAATTGCAAACTAGTTTTTAATTCGCATAGGGTTATGTGATATAATGGGAGTTGCAGAAAGTATAGAATAGGTTTACTTTATCAACTGTAGTTTCCTGCAGTGAAGCTTTCGCACATGGTAGCAAGGAGACATGCCCATTATGGAAGAAAAAAAGAAAGTTGTTTCCATAGAAGACCGAATTCCCAAATTAAAACAAATTAGAAAAAAGAAAGCCAATAGACGATTAGTTCAATACTTGACTATATTATTTTTGTTAATTGCTATTGTCGTTTATTTACAATCTCCTCTTAGTCACATTCGAACGGTTGATATAGAAGGGGATCGTCATGTTGAGGCCGATGAAATCAAAGAACTTTCCGGCATTATGGAAAATACAAATTTCTGGAAAATTGACCCTGAAAAGGTGGAAAGAAAGATCGGTTCACACAATCAGATTACAGGGGTAGAAGTCAGTCGGGAATTACCAAGTACCATCCATATTGAAGTAGAAGAAGCCGAACGAATTGGATATGTTCAAATCAATGGACAGTATCAACCTATTTTAGAAAATGGGACCCGATTGGACGTAGAAATGAATTTACCAGGTGGAGATGCACCGATTTTGAAAGGCTTTACAAAGTTAACGTATTTAAAAGAAATGTCTAAAGAATTAAAAGAATTACCGAACAGTGTGGCTCGTTTGATCTCCGAAATTCATTGGACTCCAGAAGAGGACAATCCTTATTTGATTACTCTATATATGAATGATGGGTATGAAGTACAAGCCTCCCTTCGAACCTTCTCTAGTAAGATGCCTGCCTATCCTTCTATTGTGTCACAACTAAGCGAGGATCAGGAAGGAATCATACATATAGATGTAGGGACTTATTTTGAAGCCTATCCGACCGAGGAGAACAAGGAAGAATCAGCTGAGGAGAATGGCAATGAGAATCAGGGGTAAATCGCTGCTGCTTTCTCTCGTTTTACTCCTTACAGGCTTTTTAGTTGCCTATAGCTATCAACAAACAAAAAACGAACCACAAATGGTTCAGCTAAATGACACGCAATGGGAAAAAGAATATTTTTATCAGCAAAAGTTGTTAGAAATAGAACAAAGGAATAAGCAGCTGAGGGATGAACTGCGAGAAAAGCGCGGTCAGATTCAACAGTTCGAAAGCAATTTAGCTGAATCAGAACAAATGGTCGTCGATTATGTTGAGAAGAAGAAAGAACTACAGCTGTTAGCGGGAGAATTACCGGTGAAAGGCCCAGGAGTGAAGGTGACCCTTAGCGATGCCCAATATGTACCTGAAAAAGACAATATCAATAATTATATTGTCCATGAAAGCCATATCCACCTTGTAATCAATGAACTGCTGAGTGCCGGAGCAAAAGCTGTCTCGATAAACGGTCAGCGTTACTTCAGAGACAGCTATATATCCTGTACAGGCCCAGTCGTTACGGTAGATGGCATCAAACATTCTGCCCCATTTGTCATCTCTGCGATTGGTGATTCTCACGTTTTATACTCAAGCCTTGATTTAACGCGCGGAGTCATCGATCAATTGGAAAATAAACATGTGGACGTTCAGCTGATGAAAGACGGGGAAGTTAAGATGGAAGCAAGATTGACATCTGAAAGGTGAGCCACATGAGTAAACGGACAACATGGATAATATCATTCATTTTTTTAGTCATTGGATTTATGATTGCCATCCAATTTCAAACGACCAATGCAGGACCTGCAAAGGATAGAGAAACGAGAGATGAATGGGAAATAAGAGAGGCCATAGAAAGTCAGCAAGGTCAACAACAGGAGTTTTTAACAAAAGTTTCCAAAGCTGATCAAACGATTGAAAATTACCAACAGCAGAGTAAACAACAGAAAATAGAAACACTTAAAGCTTCAATTAGTTCATTAGAACGAAAGGCTGGGTTAACGGAACAAACGGGAGCCGGAATCATGATAGAGGTTGTGCCAATTTTCGTAGAAAGTGATGAGGTACAAACCTACCCATCGATTTCACCGCAGCTATTGAGCCGATTAATAAACGATTTGAATGAGTTTGGAGCAGATGAGATCGCTATCGGAAGTGAACGGGTGACGAATTTGTCCCCAGTAAGAGGTGTGAACGGCTATACTTATGTAAATAACAGGCCTTTGCCTCCGCTTCCTGTGAAGATCACTGCTCTTGCCGATAATCCAAAAAAACTTTCTGATTATATTGAAGTGAGTCAGTCTAATGATTACTTTGCTATTGAAAATTTAGACCTTCGAATAGAAATAAGGCAAGACATTACTTTGCCTAAATTTGAGGATCCTTTACATTTGGAAGTTTTACAAGAAGCAGAAATGGAAAAGACAGATGAATAAGATGTGGCTTCCAGTGTTGTTTTTAGTTATTGGGATCACTGTTGGTTTGTTGACAGATTTGCGCGTTCCGGAAGAATATACCAAATACCTGTCTATTGCTGTTTTGGCTGCATTTGATACACTATTAGGAGGGGTTCGTGCAAACTTAGAGAAAATATTTGATGAAACAGTATTTGTGACGGGTTTTTTCGCAAATGTCACTTTGGCTGCGCTTCTAGCCTTTCTAGGAGTACAATTAGGAGTGGATTTATACCTTGCGGCTGTCTTTGCATTTGGTGTGCGGTTGTTTCAGAATATAGCCACCATCAGAAGACACGTGATTGACCAACGGCTGATCACTCGAAAATTTGAGAAATAAAAAGGGATTCAATAAAATCTGTGGAATGCAATAAGTATACTACTTTTTTCTAAAAATAAGCTCATTTAATTACGCAAGTTATCATTTCATTTACGTTTATGTTGCAAGGATTGTTTTTTGATAGTAAATTCGATATGATTTGAGTACTTATATGGCTTGTTACAGGAGGTGCGTCACTGGTGAATCAAAATGAAATATTAGTAAGCTTAGATATAGGAACGAGTCGAATTAAAGTCATTATTGGAGAAGTGATGAATGATTCTCTAAATATAATTGGTGTGGGATCATCCAAATCAAATGGTATGAAAAAAGGTGCCATTGTTGATATTGATCAAACGGTTCATTCAATTAAATCTGCAGTAGAACAAGCAGAACGAATGGTAGATATGAAGGTTGACCGTGTCGTTGTTGGTGTCAATGGTAATCATGTCCAACTTCAGCCGTGTCATGGTGTTGTAGCTGTTTCAAGTGAGTCGCGGGAGATTGGTGATGAGGATATAACGAGAGTAATTGATGCTGCTCAGGTGGTCTCTGTACCTCCTGAACGTGAAATTATCGATGTAATCCCGCAGCAGTTTATCGTTGACGGACAAGATGAAATCACAGATCCAAGGGGAATGATCGGTGTTCGTCTAGAAATGGAAGGCATGATTATTACATGTGCTAAAACCGTTTTACATAATACATTAAAATGTGTTGAACGAGCCGGTCTAGAGGTACTGGATGTATGCCTGCAGCCGCTCGCTACAGGAACCATTTCCCTGTCTATGGATGAAACGAATTTGGGTGTCGCGTTAGTTGATGTAGGCGGCGGTTCTACAACAGTGTCTATTTTTGAAGAAGGACACTTAAAAGGGACAAGCATGCTGCCGTATGGCGGAGATAACCTTACGAAGGACTTGTCCATTGGGTTAAGAACTTCTACCGAAGAAGCTGAGAAAGTAAAAATCGATCATGGTCATGCTTTTTTTGATGATGCAAATGAGGAAGAGACTTTTTCTGTCACGATTATTGGAAGTAATCGCGAACAATCATTCAATCAACTGCAAATCTCTGATATGATTGAAGCAAGGTTGGAAGAAGTCCTTGTTTTTGCTGCACAAGAGCTGCAGCGTATGGGTGTAAGAGAGTTACCAGGAGGCTTTGTGCTTACTGGCGGAGCGATGAATATGCCTGGTGTCTTGGAGTTGGCACAGGATGTTTTTCATTCAAATGTCCGTTTAGCGATTCCAGATTATATTGGAGTGCGTGAACCGCAATATACAAGTGGTGTCGGAATATTGCAATTCGCTTACCGTAATGCGAAAATACAAGGGAAAGAGTTATTTCCCTCTGTTTCTATGAGTTATGAACAACCTGCTCCTAAAAAACAGAAGCGGTCAGTGAAGCAGCCAAAAGAAGAAACGGAAAAACCGGAAAAAAAGAAAAAAGAGTCAGGTTTCCAAAACCTATTAAAGTACTTTTTTGATTAATGGAACAAGAAATGATCGATGGGAACGTTCAACATAGTAAATCTTGTAATCTTGTGTATTAGGAGGAACGGAAGATGTTAGATTTTGATACGAGTATGGATTCACTAGCAACAATCAAAGTAATTGGTGTTGGCGGCGGCGGAAGCAATGCCGTTAACCGAATGATCGAGCATGGTGTTCAAGGAGTAGAGTTTATAGCAGTCAACACAGACGCACAGGCTTTGAATCTATCAAAAGCTGAAGTGAAAATGCAGATTGGCGGGAAACTAACCCGTGGACTTGGCGCTGGGGCTAACCCGGAAGTAGGGCGTAAAGCAGCAGAAGAAAGTAAAGAACAGCTAGAAGAAGCACTGCAAGGGGCCGATATGGTCTTTGTAACAGCTGGAATGGGCGGAGGTACCGGTACAGGTGCCGCACCTGTCATAGCTCAAGTAGCGAAAGAAATAGGGGCATTAACTGTAGGCATTGTTACTCGTCCGTTTACATTTGAGGGGCGCAAGCGTGCTACGCAGGCTACAGGTGGAATTGAAGGACTAAAAGGCAGTGTGGATACGTTAATCGTCATTCCAAACGACCGTTTGTTGGAAATCGTTGACAAAAACACACCGATGCTTGAGGCCTTCCGTGAAGCAGATAATGTGCTGCGTCAAGGTGTACAAGGGATCTCAGAATTAATTGCGGTTCCTGGTCTTATTAACGTTGACTTTGCCGATGTAAAAACAATCATGGTTGATAAAGGTTCTGCACTGATGGGAATAGGCATTGCCACAGGTGAGAGCCGTGCAGCAGAAGCAGCTAAGAAAGCTATCTCTTCTCCGTTGCTTGAGACATCTATCGATGGTGCCCACGGTGTACTTATGAATATCAGTGGTGGAGCAAACTTGAGTCTTTATGAGGTTCAAGAGGCTGCAGATATTGTAACCTCTGCTGCAGATGAAGAGGTAAACGTGATCTTTGGTTCCGTCATTAATGAGAATCTTAAAGATGAAATTGTTGTAACAGTTATTGCAACTGGGTTCGATGAGGCACAACTTGCCGAGGCTCAGAAAAAACCTCGTGGCAGTATGATGAATCAAACGAAGCCAGCTCCGCAAGAGCGTGTACGTGAAGAACAACCTCAGCAGTCACGTCGGGAGACTTCACATCAAGCACCACCTAAGCAAACTCCACAAGAAGAAGACACACTAGATATTCCAACGTTTTTACGTAATCGTAATCGTCGTAGATAAAGTAAGTTTGAGAACCGCTGTCCTGAAAGGGGCAGCGGTTTTTTGTCGTCCAGGAAATTATAAAATAATTGCATATGGATAAGCTCACATGAAGTTAGCCACATCCAGCTCCAGCGCGCAAGACACGAAAGACTAGTCAATCGCCACCGTGGCCCCACAGGACGTGGGGTAGTTCGGCGTTGAAACAGGACGTTTCGGTTTTAGCCGAACTTCCACTGTCGTGTCTACCGGGGCGCCCCGCGCTTTTGTTCTAGTTAAGGAAGCTAAAATAACTACACAGCAGTCATTTTGTTATGGGCATTTACTGGAAATGTGCAATTAATCGCTGATACATGCAATTAATTGATTTTTTGTGCAATTAACTATAATTTTGCGCAATTAATTTGTCGTAAATAAAGTTGGCCACAATATTGTTTACATAATATAATTACTGCGCACTTAATCGCTATGATTGTTCCATATCCTCTCTTATAATCACACTTAAACTTTCTCGAAAAACACTAGACAGAATCTAACAAAACTAGCTTGGAATCCGTTCATAATCTGACAGACTTTTTACATAGACAGGCATTATACTGACTAGTAAATAAATAAGAGAGGAGAGGGGAGGATTTACCTTGATGCTGTATGGACATTAAATGTATTCATGGATGGAATGATTTTATACTTAACTCAAGGGCTAACAAGGGCGAAGACTACGAATAAAAGGCTGTTTGCGGCAGCACTTTTTGCTTCATGTATTGTGCCGATAACGGTGTTAATGCCGAACGTGTGGTTAACTTCAGCTATTGGGAAGTTATTCTTTTCGCTTATTATCATTTATATTGCATTCTCTGTTAAGTCTATTCAATCTTTTTTAATCCAATGGTTGACGTTTTATTTTGTAACCTTTGCTATTGGCGGGGGACTGCTGGGAATTCACTTTTTTCTAAACAGTCATATCGAATTCGATGGAAGCAGTATGATTACCTTTTCTTCAGGTTATGGGGACCCTGTTAGCTGGGTGTTTGTGTGTGTAGGCTTTCCTGTGTCATGGGTATTTACAAAGTGGCGTATGGAGCAAGTTCAGGCTCACCAGATGAAGGTTGAGGATTTATACAATGTCACGATACGTTTTAACGGGAAAAAGGTGGACTGCACTGGTTTAGTGGATAGTGGAAATCAGCTGATCGATCCTATTAGTAAGAAGATGGTTTTTTTAGCTGACCTTCACGTTTGGCGGCAGCTTCTTCCGGATCAGGAACTGGAATTTCTCAAGTCAGATCAAGTTTATGATCACTTGGAGGATTTATCTCCTGCCATCCAATCAGCACTAAGGATCGTTCCCTTTCAAGGGGCAGGTTCACTGGGGCAGCTTATGGTTACGTTTACCGTCGAATCCATTACTATTCATACAAAAGATGGACAGCTAAAGGTAGATCGGCCGCTCCTAGGTATTCAACATCATGATTTGACACATGATCAAATGTATCAAATTTTAATTCATCCACATGCTTCGTTAAAAGGAATTACGGCATAGTGAAGGGGGAAGAAATCAAATGAAGTGGAAGTTTAGACTAAAACTATGGATTTATAAATTATTAATCAAGCTAGGCATTAAGCAAAAAGAAATTTATTACATTGGCGGAAGTGAGGCATTGCCACCGCCGCTATCACGGGAAGAGGAAAAAGAATTACTCGAGCTTTTGCCAAAAGGGGATAAGGCTGCACGTGCGATGCTGATCGAACGAAACTTACGTCTTGTCGTCTACATTGCTCGCAAATTTGAAAACACCGGGCTGAATATAGAGGATTTAATCAGTATAGGTACGATCGGTCTAATCAAGGCCGTCAACACCTTTGATCCGGAGAAAAAGATCAAGCTTGCGACTTATGCTTCAAGATGTATCGAAAATGAAATTCTTATGCATCTTCGCAAAAGCAACAAGTTGAAAACGGAAGTATCTTTTGATGAGCCATTAAATGTCGACTGGGATGGGAATGAGCTTCTGCTTTCAGATATTCTTGGTACAGAGGAAGATTTAATCACCAAAGGGATGGAAAAGAAAGTAGACAAAACGCTACTTAAGTCCGCACTTCAGCATCTCAATGATCGTGAGAAAGAAATTATGGAGCTTCGGTTTGGTTTAATCGGAAAAAAAGAAAAAACTCAAAAAGATGTCGCCGATATGATGGGGATCTCTCAGTCCTATATATCAAGGCTTGAGAAGAAAATCATCCGTCGTTTACAAAGGGAATTTGATAAAATGGTGTAAATTTTCTTCCATGTGGTCATGCATAATTTTTCCTTCCAAGGAGATACTGAAAACTGATATCAGCTTCTTGGGAGGGTCTTACATTGACACGTCATAAAGTAGTAATATGTGGTGTAGATACATCAAAGCTTCCTGTACTTAAAAATAAAGAAATGCGGGCCCTGTTTGAACGAATGCAAAGTGGAGATGAGTTTGCTCGTGAAGATCTTGTTAACGGAAATTTGAGACTCGTCTTATCAGTCATTCAACGGTTTAATAATCGCGGCGAATATGGGGATGACTTGTTCCAGGTTGGCTGCATAGGATTGATGAAATCGATTGATAATTTTGACCTTGGTCATAATGTGAAATTTTCTACCTATGCTGTTCCAATGATCATCGGTGAAATCCGCCGTTACTTACGGGACAATAATCCAATTCGTGTCTCTCGCTCGCTACGGGATACGGCGTACAAAGCTCTACAAATGCGCGAAAAAATAATAAGTGAAACATCAAAGGATCCCGCTCCTAGCGAGATTGCTGAGAAGATGGGTGTTCCTCATGAAGATGTGGTATTTGCTATGGATGCTATTCAAGATCCCGTTTCATTATTTGAGCCGATTTACAATGATGGCGGTGATCCTATTTTTGTTGTCGATCAGTTGAAGGATGATCGCGAGAAAGATTCGAATTGGTTGGACGAGCTGTCATTAAGAGAAGGTATGAAAAAACTTAATGATCGAGAAAAAATGATCCTAACGAAACGATTCTTTCAAGGAAAAACACAAATGGAAGTTGCAGATGAAATAGGGATATCACAAGCTCAAGTTTCAAGGCTTGAGAAAGCAGCTATTAAAGAAATGAATTCATCCATGTTTCAATAAGTTCAAGGCAAAACGCCGCTTGCAATTTTATGCAAGCGGCGTTTTCTTGTTGTTAAAAGAAAGTGTTCCGCTTCTTCTGCATATACTCTACAAAGGAGTGGTTAACGATGAAAATATCTGAACTGCAAATGAAGGATGTCATTGCAATGGAAACAGGGGAACGCCTTGGGTATATATCTGATTTAGATATCGACACACAAAGGGGTCAATTGAAAGGATTGGTCATTACGTTAAAAGGAAAGGCAATGGGCCTATTTGGCAAAGACGAAGAGATCGTCATTCCTTGGAACCAAATTGTAAATATAGGGGCCGACGTTATTTTAGTGAAAAAGTCGGGTTATAGTGGAGTCTTATTGGAAGAGAAGTCAAAATCTCACGAATAAGTTAGGAAAAAGCGTGAATGGTGTGGTAAAATGGAGGGAAATTGAGGTGGTAGAATGACCGAGCCCTTCAAACACAAGTCGCCAAGACGAATGATGTGTTTAGGTGAATACAGTGTTATAGCAGGAATAACAACAAGACAGAACGGGTATAGTGAAGTGCCATATGATTCATTGAATATGGGATTACATGTAGAAGATTGTAAAGGTCATGTGATTCGTAATCGTGAAGCACTCGCAGATGAATTGCAAATCCCTTTAAACCAATGGGTGATGGCTGAACAAGTTCACGGTACAGATATACATGTTGTAAAGAAAGATGATGGGGGAAGAGGAGCCTTCGATAAAAATAAGGCAATAGCAGATGCAGATGGCCTAATAACGAATCAAAAAAATATGCTTTTGACAGCCTTTTATGCAGACTGTGTCCCCCTTCTCTTTTTTGATCCTAAGGCTCAATGGATTGGTCTTGCCCATGCTGGATGGAAAGGCACGGTTCACGGAATGGCGGAAAAAATGATCAATAAACTCATGGAACAAGGCGCGTCTGTTGACGACATGATCATGGTTATCGGCCCATCGATTAGTGAACGAAATTATGAGGTAGACCAGCATGTAATGGATCATATTCCCGAAGTGTATAAAGAGGAAGTGAGTACCTCTAAAATGGGGAATAAATATTTACTGGATTTGAAAGAATTGAACAAGCGATTAGCTCTAGATGCTGGATTAAATGAATCCCACATTCATAAAACTAACTTATGTACATTTGAAGAGGACAAACTATTTTACTCCCATCGACGTGACCAGGGGCGAACAGGCAGAATGCTCACTTATATCGGTCTAGAGTAGTTCGAGAAAGGAGAAACGATACATATATGACAGTAGCAGACAATCTAACACAAATGATGGAAACAATCGAAGACGCATGTCGCAGCTGTGGCCGTGACAAAGATGAGATTACCATTGTAGCTGTAACTAAGTATGTGACTGTGGAAAGGACCAAAGAAGCTCTTGAAGCCGGGATTAAGGATCTCGGAGAAAACCGTAAAGAGGGGTTTTTAGAAAAATACGAGCGCATTGGAAACGGGGCGAATTGGCATTTTATCGGTTCCCTGCAATCCCGAAAAGTGAAAGATGTTATTGATAAAGTCGATATGATCCATTCCTTGGATAGAAAATCGTTAGCTAAAGAGATTAACAAACGTGCTGAACGCCCCGTCCCTTGTTTTATCCAAGTAAATGCAAGCGGCGAAGAAAGCAAGCATGGACTTTCACCGGAAGAGGTTGAAGCTTTTGTAGATACTCTGAAAGCTTTTGAGCATGTGAAAGTTGTCGGTTTAATGACAATGGCGCCTCACGTTGACCAGGAAGAAGAATTAAGAGCCGTGTTCAGAAAACTCCGCGCCTTGCGTGATCGTATTCGGGACAAGCAGCTGCCACATGCTCCATGTGAATACCTGTCAATGGGAATGAGCAACGATTATGGAATAGCTATTGAAGAGGGTGCTACACATATTCGAGTCGGTTCAAGTCTTGTAGGATAATAAATTAATCTAGAGGTGGTTAGAATGGGTATGAAAAATAAACTAAAATCATTTTTTACACTCGAAGATGAATATGAATACATTGAAGAAGATAGAATGGATAGCGAAGAAGAGCAAGAGGAAGATGTTGCCCCTATGCAAAAAAATAAGCAGCGTCATGAAGGAAATGTCGTAAGCTTAAAGAGTGCGAAGTCTTCATCTAAAATGGTCCTAAGTGAACCGAAGAATTACAATGAAGCCCAGGAAATAGCGGATCAGCTCGTCAATCGGAAAGCGGTTGTGATTAATCTGCAGCGTGTGGATCATGCTCAAGCAAAGCGAATTGTGGATTTTCTAAGTGGTACCGTTTATGCTATAGGGGGAGACATTCAAAAGCTTGGCTCCCAAACATTTCTTTGTACACCGGACAATGTGGAAATTTCTGGTTCAATTTCGGAGATGTTAATGACTGAAGATGATGAAGATATGAGTAGAAGGTGGTAAACGATGGTTGAGTTGCTTAATGTCTTGCTTTTTGCGATCAATATTTATAGCTGGCTCTTAATTATTTACATTCTTTTATCATGGTTCCCCGGCGCAAGAGAATCAAGCTTCGGTGAGATCCTTAGTAAAATGTGTGAACCATTTTTAGAGCCGTTTCGAAAAATTATTCCGCCACTCGGAATGATTGACTTGTCTCCGCTCGTTGCCATTTTTGTTCTTCGTTTTGCAGGAGAAGGTCTTCGGGTTCTGTTTCAAATGATGTTATAACCGAATGGGAACAGGTTAGATGCTAGCCGTAAGCAGCCAGCCTCTCATCTGTTCTTTTTTTGTCGAGACTTGGGGGTTGAATCCATGGATATTTATCAGCATTTTAGAGAAGAGGAACGCCCGTTTATTGAACAAGTGCTGTCCTGGCAAAGCGATGTTGACATGCGTTTTGAGCGTAAGGAAAGTGATTTTCTAAACCCAAGAGAGCAGCAGATCGTTCGTGCTGTCATGGGGACCGATCCTGATCTGAAGTGGGAGTTGTATGGCGGCCCAAATGACCCTGAAAGAAAAAGAGCGATCATTGCACCAGAATATGAGGAGATAACAGAGCAGGATTTTAGTGTTGTTCTGCTGGAAGCAACGTACCCTGATAAATTTGTTGCGCTAGAGCATAGAGATGTGCTCGGAGCTTTTATGTCACTAGGGATTCGCAGGGAAAAGCTTGGCGATTTAATTGTCCAAGATGGGATGATTCATATCGTTGTGGCCTCAGAAATCAGTGATTACATACGGATGAATTTTACCGGAATTAAGAAAGTAAATGTAAGTTTTCAGGAAAAGCCGCTTCCATCGTTAATGAAAAGTAAGGAAGTGTGGCAAACAAAGGATTCTACTTTAAGTTCATTACGACTTGACGTACTCGTGAAAGAAATTTACGGTGTCTCAAGAAAAAATGCCGCCATGTATGTTGATGCAGGACAGGTGAAAGTTAACTTTAAAACGGTAGAAAACCCTTCTTTTCTATTAGAAACTGGTGACATACTCTCCGTTAGAGGAAAAGGCAGAAGCAGACTTGATCGAATAAACGGAATGACGAAGAAAGAAAAGTATCGTGTGACGACTTCTAAGTTAAATTAATTGGTTTAATTTAGAGGAATTACACAAGGTTATGTCGAAAGAAGTAAATAACTGCTAAATGTATTGACACTTTTAAGGAGGTGGCCGGTGTGCCTTTAACACCACTTGATATTCATAATAAAGAGTTTGCACGAGGATTTAGAGGGTATGATGAAGATGATGTCAATGAATTTCTCGATCAAGTGATTAAAGATTACGAGATTGTCATCCGTAAGAAAAAAGATCTCGAACGTGAAGTCGAGCAAATGAATGAACGCTTAGGACATTTTAATACAATTGAAACCACTTTGAATAAATCGATTCTGGTTGCCCAGGAAACAGCTGAAGAAGTAAAGAATAGTGCGACGAAAGAGTCTAAGCTTATCGTGAAAGAAGCTGAGAAGAATGCGGATCGCATCATTAATGAGGCACTTGAGAAATCCCGTCGTATTTCAATCGAAGTGGAAGAAATGAAAAAGCAGGCCAAAGTGTTCAAAATGAGACTGCGCATGCTCGTTGAGGCTCAAGTTGATATGATCGATAACGATGATTGGGATCATCTCTTTGAAACAGAGTTCGATGAAGAAATCGACTTGAAAGAGGAACTCGCAAATCATAACACTTGACTGAATCGCTATGATTACATATAATGCATAAGCATAAATAAATAATGATAAAACGTTGACAGGGAAAGTACAGAGAGAATAGCCAGGATAGCGATTCGGTGATGGTGGAAGACCGAAGCTTACCTCTTCTGGAAGATCCCCCTTGAGTTGCTACGTCGAACCTTATGTAGTAGATGTAGTCGAGTCATTCACGATACGAATAAGATAAGTGATTTAGCATGGATTGCTAATTTATTAGGGTGGTAACGCGAGTCTTCTCGTCCCTTTTTGGGGGAGGGAAGGCTTTTTTTATTCGAAAAGGAGGAACACCGATGAACTACAAGGAAACACTATTAATGCCTAAAACCGGATTTCCGATGCGGGGCAATTTACCGAATCGTGAACCGGAAATGCAAAAGACTTGGGAAGACTTAGATATTTATCAAGCAGTACAGAAACGGACGGAAGGACGTCCGTTGTTTGTCTTGCATGATGGGCCGCCGTATGCCAATGGAAGTTTACACATGGGGCATGCTTTAAATAAATCGTTAAAAGACTTTATCGTTCGTTATAAATCAATGGCGGGTTACCATGCTCCCTATGTACCTGGCTGGGATACACACGGGCTGCCGATAGAATCTGCATTAGCTAAGAAAAAAGTAGATCGTAAAAAAATGTCAGTTGCTGAGTTTCGCCAGCGCTGCGCAGAGTATGCTCTAGGACAAATCGATAATCAACGTAATGAATTTAAGCGGATGGGTGTTCGTGGTGATTGGGATAACCCGTATATTACGCTTAATAAGGATTATGAAGCAGAGCAAATTAAAGTATTTGGCGATATGGCTAAGAAGGGATACATTTACAAAGGGCTTAAGCCTGTCTTTTGGTCCCCCTCTTCTGAATCAGCATTAGCGGAAGCAGAAATTGAATACCAAGATAAACGTTCCCCGTCCATTTATGTAGCATTTGAAGTAGAAGATGGGAAAGATTTGCTTGAAGGCGACGAGAAATTTATCATTTGGACGACAACCCCTTGGACGATTCCATCTAACTTGGGAATTGCCTTAAATCCAGGCTATGACTATGTCGTAGTGCAAGTGGCAAATGAGAAGTTTATTATCGCCCATGATTTACTAGATACCGTTGCTGAAAAGCTTGAATGGTCAGATTATAAAGTAACGAAAGTATTCAAAGGAAAAGAAGCCGATCGATTGACAGCTAAGCATCCACTATATGATCGCAAATCACTTGTTGTTCTGGGTGATCATGTGACCGTAGATGGCGGTACAGGGTGTGTTCATACAGCACCGGGCCACGGGGAAGATGACTTCTGGATCGGCCAGCAGTACGGTCTTGATGTTCTTTGCCCTGTTGATCATAAGGGAGTGTTTACAGAGGAAGCACCTGGATATGAGGGGCTGTTTTATGATAAAGCGAATAAACCGATTTCCGATGAGTTGAAGGAAGCGGGCGCTCTACTCAGCCTTGAATTCATTACTCACTCGTATCCGCACGACTGGCGGACGAAAAAGCCGACGATCTTCCGGGCTACGGATCAGTGGTTTGCTTCGATTAAAGATTTCCGGGAAGAACTTCTTGATGAAATCAATCAAGTGGAATGGACGCCAAAATGGGGAGAAACCCGCTTGTATAATATGGTTCGTGACCGCCAAGACTGGTGTATTTCACGTCAGCGAACGTGGGGCGTACCGATTCCTGTCTTTTATGCTGAGAACGGGACTCCGATCATAACCGATGAAACCATTTCACATGTTTCGGAGCTGTTCCGCGAACATGGTTCAAATGTTTGGTTTGAGCGTGAAGCTAAAGACTTGCTGCCGGATGGGTTTACTTCTGAACACAGTCCAAATGGCGAGTTTACAAAAGAAACCGATATTATGGATGTATGGTTTGATTCAGGGTCATCACACCAGGGGGTACTTCATCAGAGAGAGGGCTTAAATCGCCCAGCTGACCTTTACCTTGAAGGATCTGACCAGTACAGAGGCTGGTTTAACTCATCCTTATCTACGTCTGTTGCCGTTACAGGCAAGGCTCCATTTAAAGGTATTCTAAGCCACGGATTTGCTCTTGACGGTAAAGGGCGTAAGATGAGTAAGTCACTCGGAAACGTCATTATTCCTGATAAAGTGATGAAGCAGCTTGGTGCGGATATTATCCGCCTATGGGTTTCCTCAGCAGACTATCAAGCTGATGTGCGTATTTCCGACGATATTTTGAAACAGGTAGCAGAAGTCTATCGTAAAATTCGTAATACATTCCGCTTCCTGCTTGGGAATTTGCACGACTTTGATCCAAATACCGACATGGTCGAAGATAAAGACTTACAAGAAGTCGATCAGTATATGCTGCATCAGCTGAATACGCTTGTTGCTGATGTCCGCAAATCCTATGATGACTATGAATTCTCTATCGTTTATAACAAAGTCCACAACTTCTGTACGATTGATTTGAGCTCTTTCTATCTTGATTTTGCAAAAGATATTCTTTATATTGAAGCGAAGGATCATCCGTACCGTCGCAGCATCCAAACGGTTTATTATAAGATTTTAACGTCACTTGTCAAGTTGATGTCACCAATTATTCCTCATACCACTGAGGAGGTATGGAGCTATATTCCAGGTGTCGAAACGGTAAGTGTCCAACTGACAGATATGCCGGAAGCCGACAATAAAGTTGATGCGGCACTTGTAGGAAAATGGGATCACTTTATGGATGTTCGCGATGATGTATTAAAGGCACTTGAAGTGGCCCGTAATGAAAAAGTAATCGGGAAGTCACTTGAGGCCAGAGTCACACTAGTTCCTAAAGATGATAAAACTCGCGACGTATTAACGAGCATTGATCATATCCATCAGCTGTTGATCGTTTCAGATGCAACAGTCGCATCAGAAGCGAACGATGCGAAGCCTTATGATCATGTCGATGTTGAGGTTGCGAAGCATTCTGGTGAAAAATGTGAACGTTGCTGGGTGTCTTCAGATAATATTGGAAAAGATGACGATCATCCAGAGTTATGTGTGCGTTGTGCAACGGTTGTAAAAGAACATTATGAAATTTAAAAAGGGAGGCGTCGCTTAGTTAAGCGGCGTTTTCGTTTTACTTTGCTTATTTAATGTTCGTGTAAACATGACATAGGACAAATCTTATGATTGTAAGGACAAACTCTTTATAGTAAAAAAGAAAAATCAATCTGACTTCTCAATTATTAAAATGTATTGTATTATATAAATATAAATTTCTAAAGGAAGGTGGTATGAGGTGAATGAGAACAATAACCCTTGAGAAAATTGACAACAACATTAATGAAAACCGCACACGTGCTAATGCAATTATTCGCACGTCCTCTCGAACTCTCTGCCGTAAAAAAAAATCTCGCACCCGTACACCCGGAGAAGTAAAAGCCTTAAATGAAATATCTATTGCCAGGTGGCAGAAAGCTGTAAGAGCAGGCAAGGTAAAGAAATTAGGCAAGAGGTCTATGTATTATGACTACAGTTGAGGACCTTCAGGAAGCGCTCACTTATCTTAAAGATAGACCAAAGTTTGAGCGTCAACTCGAATTCACTGCACTTTTAACAGAGTATTTTAAATGTAAAGGAATCAAACCTATTGTTGTAGGTGGTCTATCCGTTGAAATATATACACGGAATGACTACCATACTCACGATATTGACCTTGTAAGTGATGGCTGGAATCTATATAACGATCTTCTAACCAAACTAGGGTTTACCCGTACAGAACGAGAGTGGTATCATGTTGAATCGGAAATGGCTATAGAGGTCCCTTCCAACAACCTTGAAGGTAGTCTTGATCATGTATTTGAATTAGTTCTCCCTAATGGTAAAACTCTCTATATTATCGGGATAGAGGATATCATTATTCATCGTATAGAGGGGATTGCTTTCACTCTAAAGTATCCTAAAGAAGATGAAGACTATGAATGGGCCTATAGAATGTTCCTCATACATAAAAATGATTTGGATCTGGACTATTTGGTTGAGCAAGCTAGGAAGTTGAATATATACCACCTAATAGAAGAATGGTGAATAAGCTGGAAGCCGCATGGTTCGGTTGGAAATGTTGTGGAAAATGGTAATAGCATATGATAAAAAAGCGAAACTCTTTTATCTGAGTTTCGCTTTTTTATACACTTTACGTAACTTCTTATGAATCGACTATGATAAGATATCAATATTAAAGGGAATGATAATTATTTCTGCGATATCAACTTCAAAAATAGCGATTGGAATTGTACTTTTTATTTTCGCTGTTTTTTAATCCATAAACAAAGGCTATGCGATGACATATACACCTAATATAACGAAAGGGCTAATGGAATCGGTTGTTTCCTATTATCCTTTTTGTTTTAATTGAAAGAAGCGAACGACAGGTGTACAGCTATCTAATCTTGATCTTTAAAAAGGTGAATCAATAAATGTTTAGCTTGCGGAGTACTGGTATGTTTCTTAAACAACTTGCTTGTCTATTGCAACCGAATTAAGTAAAACTTCGAAGGAGGGAGGTTGTATCAAACGACTGTAAAAAAAGAGTTAGTTAGGAAAGGTGTTTGAGATTGATGTTACATAATCCAACAGGAAAAGAACGTTTAGGATTGGCCTTTCTACTCGGCATGCTTGGTGTATTAGGCCCGCTTAATATTGATATGTATTTACCAAGTTTCCCTGGGATTGCCGAGGACTTAGGGGCTAGCGCTTCACTAGTACAGCTCAGTTTAACGGCCTGTTTAATTGGCCTTGCGGTCGGTCAAATCGTTGTTGGACCGATCAGTGATGCACAGGGCAGAAAGAAACCCTTATTGATATTCATTTCGTTATTTGCGTTATCATCCCTTTTCTGTGCCCTAGCACCGAATATTATTACATTAGTAGCAGCCCGCTTTCTCCAAGGTTTCACGGCTTCAGCAGGAGTAGTTCTTTCTCGTGCAGTGGTGCGTGATGTGTTTAGCGGTAGAGAACTTACGAAATTCTTCGCGCTTTTAATGGTCATCAATGCAACTGCCCCAATGATTGCACCAATGGCTGGTGGAGCTATCTTACTCTTGCCATTTGCAACCTGGCATACAATTTTTTACTTTTTAGGTTTCCTAGGACTTATCATTGTTTTAGTTATTGCGTTAAAATTAACCGAAACATTGCCGATGGAGAGGCGCATCCCGAGTTCGATTGGAAATTCGTTTCGTACTATTGGCAGCTTGTTAAAGGATCGTTCTTTTATTGGCTACGCCCTGACAATCGGGTTCATTCACGGAGGGAGCTTTGCTTATGTATCAGGAACTCCTTTTGTGTACCAGGGGATCTATGATGTGTCGCCACAAGTCTTTAGTATTCTATTTGGCATTAATGGCTTAGCTATAATTACCGGGAGTTTTATCATCGGACGCTTGGGTGGAATCATACATGAAAGAAGCTTGCTTCGAACTGCTGTAATTATTGCTGTAAGTGCAACTTCAATACTTCTAATCATGACGATTATTGAAGGGCCATTAGCCACTCTTGTGATCCCTATATTTATTTACATGACCTCTATGGGAATGATTCTGACAAGTACCTTCACGCTGGCGATGGAAAAACAAGGACATCGAGCAGGAAGTGCAAGTGCTGTGTTAGGTATGCTTCCGTTACTATTCGGCTCCATGGTCTCTCCTCTTGTTGGGATTGACGAGACGACAGCTGTACCGATGGGGGCAACATTATTCATTACCTCTTTCATTGGTTCTATAACCTTTTTTAAATTAACAGCGAAGAATCAAGTGGAAGAAGCTTAAGCCCCCTACTGCTTTCAATATTAGTCTAGCCTGCTTTTAATACAAGAGGAAGGTCGATTGAGAATAGGGGGCGCATTATGGATTTTTTGAATTGGTATGATTGGATTCAACCGACTAACCCTTATGCTTCAGTATTTTTTGGAGTTATTTTCACTATTCTAATGGGGTTAATTGTGTGGTTTGATACGAGGAAATTTAGAACACTTATTTGTATAATAGCAGGGGGTTAAGTTTTACCGTCGTTGGCGTTATAATCTTAAACGCTGTCGGCTATTATGGATAATTAGTTCTAAAAAGAGTTAAGCGAAATGCACTTAAATGATAAACGGCGAATGTCTTCGTTGCTCGGTTTTTCCGGTCCTCACGTAGGAAAATCATAAGCTGTGGTCCTCAAAACTTTCGCGCCTCGAGCTTCTTGTTTCTAATTTGGCAACTTTTTGAACACGCACTCTAAGGAATTTTTTGAGTGAAGTTAATAAGAAGATCTAATGGGGGCACAACCTTATAAGTTCTTTAGCAGCTTTATTAATTATCTTGCTAGCAGTTGTTGTTGATTTCTTCTGGATTGATGTGGATCGAAAACGCTGGGGGTGGATGAAGAATTGATCTAAGTTTCATAAGGTATTATTTTTCTCAGGATTCATCGCTGTCTCTGTTATCATTTATATAGGATTAAGTCTAGAATATATATAGACTCGAGACATTATCAATGATAATGTCTTTTTCTAACATCTTACCTAAAGGTTACTTAAATAGCCTAGATCAATTAAAATTATAGTCACAATCCGAGTATAATCATCATGTTAACAGAACCTACCACGCCTCTTAACAATGCTGACCAAGGTGGGTCTTTTTGATTTAAGGAGCACTTATGCGCGTAAGGTCTAAGCCCCGCTCCGCTTTTCTTAAATTTGTGGTACAATAGCATAGGAAATTGATACTTGGGGGAAGTTTATGTACATATATTATTTGATTGCTGCTGCGATCATCATTGTAGATCAAATTACTAAATGGATTGTTGTCCAAACAATGGAGATACGTGAATCGATTCCCGTGATTGAGAATGTATTTTACATTACCTCACATCGGAATCGCGGAGCGGCTTGGGGCATTCTTGAGGGGCAAATGTGGTTCTTCTATATTGTGACTGTCATTGTTGTTGGTATCCTTATTTATTATATGAGGCAGTATGCCAGACAGAGCCGCTTCGTTGGTGTAGCCCTTGCATTCATACTTGCCGGTGCGATCGGGAACTTTATTGACCGCTTATTTCGTAAAGAGGTCGTTGATTTTCTTGATGTTTACATTGGAAGTTATAACTACCCGATCTTTAATGTGGCGGATTCATCCCTTGTTATAGGGGTTATTTTTGTGTTGATTGCTACATTTGTTGATGAACGCCGCAAGAAAAAGGAGAGTAAAGCATGAATGAACAATATCAAGCAAAAGATACCGATCAATTCAAACGTGTTGATAAATTGCTAGCTGACATCATTGAGGATGCTTCCCGTTCCCAAGTACAAGGCTGGCTAAAAGAAAACCTCGTTCTAGTAAATGATGAAGTTGTAAAAAGCAACTACAAGGTTCAAGTGGGTGATACTGTCACATGGACGATCCCGAACCTAAGCCGCTCGAGCTAAAGGCAGAGAATATCGATCTTGATGTCGTTTACGAGGATCGTGACGTTATTGTTGTAAATAAACCTTCTGGCATGGTTGTTCACCCAGCTGCAGGGCATGAGGACGGGACGCTCGTTAATGCTCTTTTGTATCATTGTAACGATTTATCGGGTATAAATGGAGTGGAGCGGCCAGGAATTGTTCATCGTATAGATAAGGATACAAGCGGCCTGCTTATGGTGGCGAAGAATGATCGAGCCCATGAATCGCTTGTCGCACAACTTATGGAGAAATCAGTGGAACGCAAATATATAGCGATTGTCCATGGCTCTATTGCCCACGAATATGGAACGATTGATGCACCAATTGGACGTGATACGAAAGACCGTCAACGTATGGCTGTAGTTGATGAAGGACGTGATGCCGTTACACATTTTAGGGTTCTTGATCATTTTCCTGAGTTTACCCTTGTGGAATGCACGCTTGAGACAGGAAGAACGCATCAAATCCGTGTTCATATGCGTTACATTAATCATCCTCTGGCTGGTGATCCTAAGTACGGCCCTCGGAAAACCCTTGATTTAGATGGACAGGCGCTTCATGCTAAATCATTAGGGTTTGAACATCCTACTACAGGAAAGTGGCTGAAATTCGAAGTTGAACCGCCTGAAGATTTTACAGAAACGATTCAATATCTTAAGAATAGAAGTTGACAAAACTCATCATCTTTGCAATAATCATTAGTAGAATAAAAAAGTCCTTTAAAGATAGTCCCGTGAGGCTAGAAAGGTGTTCGGAAACACAAGACATTTTTGTGTGCCTAAGTCCTTTTCTGCCTTCATGTGGAAAAGGGCTTTTGCTATGTATAGGGGTGAAAGCATGGAAAGAAAAGCAACTGTACTGGATGATGCAGCGATTCGTCGTGCGCTTACTAGAATCTCACATGAAATCATTGAGAAAAATAAAGGCGTTGAAGATATCGTGCTGGTCGGCATTAAAACACGTGGAGCTCCTATAGCTGATCGTTTAAAATCAAAGATCGAGAGCATTGAAGGGGAGAAGATCCCTGGCGGTGAACTTGATATAACTCTCTATCGTGATGATTTATCAAAAAAGGGCAGTCAAGTTGACCCAGATGTTAGAGAGACAAAGATCGAAGCAGATATATCGAATAAGAAAGTCATCTTAGTTGATGACGTGCTTTATACAGGTCGCACGGTGCGGGCCGCAATGGACGCCCTTATGGACCATGGAAGACCGTCACAAATACAGTTAGCTGTACTCGTTGATCGCGGCCACCGCGAGCTGCCAATACGTGCTGATTATGTAGGGAAAAACGTTCCAACCTCGTTAAATGAGGTTGTGACAGTAGCTTTGTCAGAGACTGATGAGGCTGATGAAGTGTTTATTTCTGAAAAGTAAATACCGTTACACCTTTAAATCAAGTCCCGTGAGGCTTAAAAGGTCGTAAGTGCAGTACGCGTCCACCAAGATGCGTCTACCTCTTTGCGTACCTTTAAGCAAAGAGTTTTTTTTATGAGAAAAACAGAGCGGGTATGCCCGTAGCAGCTAGGCAGAGAAACAGCGGAAAAGCCCGTTTAGCTATCACCCAATCATCGTGCAGAATGGAAGACACCGAAGAGCAAAAAGAGGAGGAGATTGCATGAAATCAACAGAAGCAGCAATCGGAATAAGAGAAATACCTAAAGCACACAAATGGCTTACCTTAAGCATACAACATTTATTCGCCATGTTTGGCGCGACCATTCTTGTGCCCTTTTTAACTGGGTTATCACCAGCTGTCGCCTTAGTTTCAAGCGGTTTTGGAACATTGGCTTATCTCCTCATTACACGCGGGCGCATTCCGGCTTATTTAGGATCAAGCTTTGCTTTTATCTATCCGATTGTTGAAGTATCGAAAACGAGTGGTGTAGCTGGAGCAATGATCGGGAGCTTTTTAGCGGGGCTTGTTTACGGGGTGATTGCCTTACTGATCACAATGTTTGGTCTGAATTGGCTGCTGAAGCTGTTACCCCCGGTTGTGGTAGGACCGGTGATCATCGTTATTGGTTTAGGGCTGGCTTCAACGGCTATCGATATGGCAATGTACTTGCCGGGTGAGGAACAAGTGTATAGTGCGACACATTTCACAGTAGCGCTCGTAACGTTAGGAATTACCATCCTTGCAACGGTTTTCTTGAGAGGATTTTTAAGCTTACTTCCTATCCTTTTCGGAATCATTGGCGGCTATGTATTTGCCCTTACTCAGGGCATTGTCGATACAACTGAAATTCAAGCAGAATGGCAAAACATAATTTCTGCCGGATCAATCGGCGGTTTCATGCAGGCCCTGTTCCACATGCCAGAATTTCTTATCCCATTTAAAGATTTTTCACCAACAGAAGTATTTAGCTGGCATATCGTCTTTATCATGGTACCTTTTGCCCTCGTGACGATAACCGAGCATATTGGTGATCAAATGGTATTATCCAAGGTGGTTGGCAACAACTTCTTAAAAGACCCCGGCCTTAATCGGTCGATTATGGGGGATGGAGTAGCGACAATGATTGCCTCTTTCTTAGGAGGTCCTCCAAATACGACGTATGGTGAAAATATCGGTGTGCTAGCCATTACGAAAGTGTACAGCGTGTTTGTGATCGGCGGTGCAGCCGTGGTAGCGATCTTCTTTGGATTTATGGGGATGAGCACGGCGATCATTGGCTCGATACCATCGGCTGTCATGGGCGGGGTTTCCATTCTATTATTCGGAACAATCGCTTCAAGCGGTCTGCGCATGTTAATTGATAATCAAGTAGATTTTGGAGAAAAACGAAATTTAATTATTGCCTCCGTCATCCTTGTTCTTGGAGTAGGCGGGGCGTTTATCCAAGTAACCGATGATGTACAAATTGCAGGCATGGCTCTGGCAGCGATTGTAGGGGTGCTTTTAAACCTCATCCTTCCAGGAAAAGAAAAGAGTCAAGGGAATGGTCGTATGTTTGAAGCAACGGAGATGGATGAACAGCAAAATGATGGAGCAGCATAATCTAAACCTATACACGTTTTAACAAGGTCCTGTGAGACTTTGAAGGGTGTACCTAGGGCTTAGCTTGTTCGTCCATGGCGGCGAAGAAAGCACCCCCGGTATACCCGGAGGTGCTTTTTTTAATAATGAAGGAGTGGTCCTATGCAGCATTTATTATCTATGAATCACCTTACGAAGCAAGAAATTGAAAATTTTATTAAAACAGCCCGGACGATTGAATGTGATCGAGGTACACTACCGATGGAACAGACATTTGCGAGCAATATTTTTCTAGAGCCTAGTACGAGAACGAAAAACAGCTTTTATATTGCGGAAAGGCGTCTGGGGATGGATATCCTCGATCTCAACGGGGTGGATTCGAGTGTGACCAAGGGAGAAACACTTGAAGATACATTGAAAACCCTTGAGGCACTTGGAGTGCAGCTGGCTGTTGTTCGTCAGCCTGAAACAGGGATCCTGCAACAAGCAGCACAAGGACTCTCATCCTTATCTATCATTAATGCAGGTGACGGAACGGGGGAACATCCTACCCAATCACTATTAGATCTTTACACCATTTCAAAAGAATTTCCAAGCTTTGAAAATCTCCGCGTCACGATAGCTGGCGATATTAAGCATAGCCGGGTGGCCCGCTCGAATGCATATGCCTTAGAGAAGCTGGGGGCGAAGGTATCCTTCGTTGCACCAGTACCATGGCGTGATGAGTCGATCTCAACTGACTATATAACGATGGATGAGGCCTGCGTGCAATCCGATGTCGTTATGTTGCTGCGCATTCAACATGAGCGTCATGTCATAGGCGGCCAGCAAGGAGATTATTTACAAGAATTTGGCTTAACAAAACAACGCGAGCAACGCATGAAAGACGATGCAATCATTCTCCACCCCGCACCTGTAAACCGCGGAGTAGAAATTGAATCTTCACTTGTCGAGTGCAGAAAGTCGAGAATTTTTGATCAGATGGCCAATGGGGTAGTGATGCGAATGGCGATCATCCAAACATTATTAAAGGGGGAACTGGCGTATGAGTATAAAAATTATCAACAGCAAACGATTAGTTAATGGACAACTTGAGGATTGTGAAGTTTTGGTAGAAAAGGGACAAGTAAGTGAATTAGCTGTCAAAGTTGACGGGGAAGAAGACAAAGTAATCGATGCCAAAGGCCGTTTGTTATCAGCTGGGTTCGTTGATGTCCACGTCCATTTAAGAGAGCCAGGCGGGGAAGCGAAGGAGACGATCGCAACAGGTACAGAAGCCGCGGCTAGAGGCGGATTTACAACGATTTGTGCGATGCCGAATACTAGGCCTGTCCCAGATTCAAAGGAAACGATGACTAATCTGCTTGAAAAAATCGCTCAAGACGCTCGTGTCCGTGTTCTACCGTACGCATCGATTACGACACGACAGCTTGGCGGTGAGTTAGTGGATATGGAGGCGCTAAGTGAGACCGGGGCATTTGCTTTTACAGATGACGGTGTCGGCGTGCAGCAGGCAGGAAAAATGTATGAGGCCATGAAAGAAGCTGCACGTGTCAACAAAGCCGTCGTTGCACACTGTGAGGATAACTCACTAGTTTATAACGGTGTTGCACATGATGGGGAGGTCAGCAAACGTCTAGACCTTCCAGGAATTCCGAATATCGCGGAGTCTGTTCACATCTCGAGGGATGTGCTGTTAGCGGAAGCCGCTGATTGTCACTATCACGTCTGCCATGTGTCAACGAAGGAATCTGTACGGGTAATCCGCGACGCAAAGAAGGCTGGTATTCGCGTTACAGCCGAAGTCACTCCCCATCACCTTTTGTTAAATGAAGCAGCTATCAAGGAAGATGATGCACTATTTAAAATGAATCCACCGCTTCGGTCTAAAGAAGATCAGCAAGCGTTACTGGATGGTCTGCTTGATGGGACGATCGATTGCATCGCGACTGACCACGCTCCGCACACAGAGGAAGAAAAGCAGGCAGGATTTGTGCACTCGCCTTTTGGGATTACCGGGCTTGAGACCGCCTTTCCGCTCCTGTACACCCATTTAGTAAAAAAAGAAGTATTCAGCTTAGAGCAGCTCATCAGCTGGCTGACGATTCGCCCGAGCGAAATCTTCCAGCTGCCTTATGGGAAACTTGAAGTTGGCAGCATGGCGGATCTGACACTGATTGATCTTGAACATACGAAAGAAGTCGACCGCCACAATCTTGCATCAAAAGGAAAGAACAGTCCTTTTCATGGAGAAAACTTAAAAGGGTGGCCAGTCGTTACAATCGCAAATGGAAAACTAGTTTTTGAGGAGGATGTATATGAAGCAGCTCGTTCTTGAGGATGGCACAGTATTCGTAGGAAAAGGATTTGGCAGTGATAGCGAAAGCTTTGGTGAAATTGTCTTCAATACAGGGATGACAGGGTACCAGGAGGTTATCTCGGATCCTTCTTACTGCGGACAAATTGTAACATTCACGTATCCGATGGTTGGCAATTATGGCATCAATAGGGATGATTTTGAAACCGTCAACCCAGCGATCCTAGGGGTCGTCGTTAAAGAGCATTGTGAACACCCTTCTAATTTTAGAAGTGAAGAGACGTTAGATGAATTTTTGCAGGCAAAAAGAATTCCTGGAATCAGCGGGGTAGATACGCGAAAATTAACGAAAATTATTCGCAAACATGGCACGATGAAAGCAATGATTACCTCCGTTGATCGCCCAGTAGAACAACTCGTCAGCATTATGAAAGAAACTCCGCTTGCAACGGATCAGGTTAAACAAGTATCGACGGTGAAACCATATGTTGTGCCAGGACGCGGCTACCGGATCGTGCTGATCGACTTCGGAATGAAGCATGGGATTTTACGAGAATTTACGAAGAGAAGCTGTCACGTGACGGTCGTTCCTTACCATACAACTGCAGAAGAAATTGAGAGGCTCCGCCCTGATGGCATCATGCTGTCAAACGGCCCGGGGGATCCAAAAGATGTACCTGAGGCGATTCAAACCGTACGCCAGTTAATGGGACGTGTTCCGGTCTTCGGGATTTGTTTAGGACACCAGTTGATTGCTTTGGCATCTGGGGCGGATACCGTGAAAATGAAGTTCGGCCATAGAGGTGGAAATCAACCAGTTAAGGATATCCGGACGAACAAGACCGCGATTACTTCACAAAACCATGGCTATGCCGTTGACGAAGAATCACTGCAATCTACAAGTCTATCACTAACTCAAATCTCTTTAAATGATGGCACGGTAGAAGGGCTTGAGCACAAGACACAGAATGTTTTCTCTGCACAGTACCATCCAGAGAGTTCACCAGGACCAGACGATACGGCCGCATTGTTTGACGAATTTTTAACACGAATTGCTCAATCACAAAAAGAAACAAAGGAGGCTCTTCATGTCTAAGCGAACAGATATTAAACGTATTCTAGTGATCGGTTCAGGTCCGATCATCATTGGGCAGGCAGCAGAGTTTGACTATTCTGGGACACAGGCATGCCAGGCCTTAAAAGAAGAAGGCTATGAAGTGATCTTAGCAAACTCAAACCCGGCAACGATTATGACCGACCACACATTTGCGGATAAGGTGTACATGGAACCTCTCACACTTGAGTTTTTAACAAAAATTGTACGTAAAGAATCTCCAGATGCTATTTTACCAACACTTGGCGGACAAACAGGCTTGAATTTAGCGGTAGAATTAAGCGAATCTGGTATCTTGGAACAAAATAAAGTAGAGCTGCTGGGCACCCCCTAGACGCGATTCAACGTGCAGAAGACCGGGAGAAGTTCCGTGATCTTATGCACAAATTAGAACAGCCTGTTCCTGAAAGTGACATCGTTAGTTCTGTGGATGGAGCCGTAAATTTTGCCAATAAGATCGGATACCCGGTCATCGTTCGTCCGGCTTATACAATGGGCGGAGCCGGCGGCGGGATGTGTGATAACGAAGAACAGCTTCGAGACATCGCACGGAATGGTCTGGCCCAATCTCCTGTACATCAATGTTTAATTGAACGGAATATCGCTGGTTTTAAAGAAGTCGAATATGAAGTGATGCGTGATGCGAATGACCAGGCTATTGTTGTCTGTAACATGGAAAACTTTGACCCTGTTGGGATTCATACAGGTGATTCGATCGTTGTTGCCCCTTCACAAACGTTAAGCGATCGTGAGTATCAAATGCTGCGAAATGCATCATTAGAAATCATCAGGGCGCTTGAAATTGAAGGAGGCTGTAATGTCCAGTTAGCATTAGACCCTGACAGCTTTCAGTACTATGTGATTGAAGTCAACCCTCGTGTCAGCCGTTCCTCGGCACTTGCTTCAAAAGCGACGGGCTATCCGATTGCCAAGCTTGCGGCTAAGATCGCGATCGGCATGACGCTTGATGAAATCGAAAATCCGATTACAAAAACGACGTACGCTTGCTTTGAGCCAGCACTCGACTATGTTGTAACGAAAATTCCACGTTGGCCTTTTGATAAGTTTGCCAAAGGAAATCGTAAGCTCGGTACACAAATGAAGGCAACAGGTGAAGTGATGGCGATTGGACGTACCATTGAGGAATCGTTGTTAAAAGGAATCCGCTCCTTAGAAGGCGAAACCGACGATTTATTTGTGGCATCGGTTGCTGAACTGTCACGCGAAGAGATGTTCAATCGACTGCGTCGGGCTGATGATGAACGAATTTTCATCTTGGCAGAAGCCTTAAGAAGAAAGGTGACGCTAGAAGAACTTCATGAGGCTACAGGGATTGATTACTTTTTCTTACACAAAATGCTGCACATCATTCAGCTTGAGCATGTCGTCAAAGAACAACCATGGGAGGCTGATGTCATCCGTGAGGTAAAAGAAACCGGGTTTTCTGACCGACAAATTGCAAGGCTGCTCGATACGACGATTGATGAAGTGATGAGCTTTAGAAAACAGCATCACATCTCTCCCGTGTACAAAATGGTCGATACGTGTGCAGGTGAGTTTGTCTCTGAAACGCCTTATTTTTACAGCAGCTATGAGGACGAGAATGAATCGGTGGTCACAGAGGCTAAAAAAGTGCTCGTGATTGGTTCAGGTCCGATTCGTATCGGCCAAGGGGTCGAATTTGATTACGCAACGGTCCACTCTGTGTTAGCTCTTAAAGAAATGGGCTATGAGGCCATTATCATGAATAACAACCCTGAGACCGTATCGACAGACTTCAGCGTTTCTGACAAGCTCTACTTTGAGCCGTTGACGCTTGAGGATGTCATGCATGTCATTGATCTCGAACAACCTGAAGGGGTCATCGTTCAATTCGGCGGACAAACAGCGATTAATTTAGTGGAAGGCCTTAGCCGCCAAGGTGTTGAGATTCTTGGCACAACGATGGATGCCATCAACCAAACCGAAGATCGTGACTTATTTGAACAATTGTTAACGAATCTTGATATTGCTAAACCGGGCGGAGAAAGTGTGACAAGTATGGAAGAAGCCGTGCAAGCCGCTAGCCACATCGGCTATCCCGTTGTCGTACGTCCTTCTTATGTCCTTGGCGGCCGGGCGATGGAGATCGTCTACTCCGAAGAAGAGTTATTGATGTACATGGAGGAAAATGTCCGCGTTCACAATGGCCATCCGATTCTTATCGATAAATATTTAACAGGCATGGAAATTGAGGTTGACGCGATTACAGACGGCAAGGATGTTGTCATACCCGGGATCATGGAACATATCGAGCGGGCAGGCGTTCACTCAGGTGACTCGATGGCAGTGTACCCGCCTCAGCGTCTATCCCAACGACTCGAACAACAGTGCATTGATGCTACCGTCAAAATCGCACGTGAACTGAACATGAAGGGATTAATCAACATTCAGTTCGTGATTTTTGATGAAACAGCTTATGTACTGGAAGTGAACCCACGGGCGAGCCGAACTGTTCCCTTCCTAAGTAAAATTACTGGAATTACCATGGCCCAGTTGGCTACGAAAGCGATTATGGGGCAGACACTTGCTTCATTAGGTTATACGTCTGGAATTGCTGAGAAACCTGAAGGGGTTTATGTAAAAGTTCCTGTCTTTTCCTTTGAAAAGCTCCGCAGTGTAGATACGACGCTTGGGCCCGAAATGAAGTCGACAGGGGAAGTAATCGGTTACGATCAAAGCCTTGAGAAAGCCTTGTACAAAGGGATGACAGCGGCAGGGTTGAAAATACCGACAGAAGGATCTGTGTTATTAACGGTAGCCGATAAAGATAAACAGGAAATGATTGAGATTGCAAGAACGTTTCATCAGCTTGGTTTCCACTTATACGCTACGGAAGGGACAGCACGAGCGATTGAGGAAGCAAGCTTACCAGTTGAAGCGGTTGGCAAGCTCGGTTCAAGCCAGCGGGATGTGGTCGATTTGATTCGCAGTGGTGATGTCCAATTTGTTGTAAACACCTTGAATAAGGGGAGACGCGCCCGTTCGGACGGGTTCCAAATTCGACGTGAAGCGGTTGAACATGGGATTGCCTCGTTGACAAGTCTTGATACGGCTAAAACGATTGTAGAGGTCATCGATGCGATGACATTTACAGCTCGGACGATTGCGAAAAAAGAAGCGGTGTTTGCCTAATGCAACGAGAATGGATGACGATCGTTGCCCATCAGTCGATTGCCAGCCAAACGTATCTGTTGGAATTACAAGGGAGTCTCCCTCAATTCGTTGAGACTCCCGGGCAATTTGTCCACATTCAAGTGAGTGATGATTTCTTTCTCAGACGTCCAGTGTCGATTGCTGATGTAGATAGCGATAAAGGAACCGTTACCTTGCTCTATAAGGTTATGGGCAAAGGAACCGATGCGCTGACAAGGAAAAAGATTGGTGACAAGTTAGATGTGCTAGGTCCAAGCGGGACAGGTTTTCCCATTGATAAGCTTACGACGAACAAAGCCCTGCTCATCGGTGGCGGCATTGGTGTTCCGCCACTGTATTACTTGGCAAAAAACTTGAAGTCAAAAGGAATGGAAGTGACGAGTATTTTAGGTTTCCGTTCAAGCGAAGACGTATTTTTTACGGAAAAATTTCAAGCCCTAGGCGATGTGCATGTCGCCACAAACGATGGGAGCATGGGAACGCGTGGATTTGTAACCGACGTGATCCCGCAAGTCGATGGGTATGATACGTATTTTTCCTGCGGTCCGACCGTGATGCTAAAAGGTGTCAAGGAACAGCTAAAAGGTGTACCTGGCTATATATCGATTGAAGAACGGATGGGGTGTGGGGTTGGAGCCTGTTTTGCTTGTGTCGTGGAATGTGCAGACGAAGAGGATGCGAAGGGCTACCGCAAGATCTGCTCTGACGGCCCTGTATTCCGCCCAGAGGAGGTCGTTTTATGATAGACACGAAAGTTGACTTGCCTGGTCTACAGTTGAAAAACCCGGTCATGCCTGCTTCAGGCTGCTTCGGATTCGGTCGTGAATTTGCCCAGTTTTACGATCTCTCCCACTTAGGAGCGATCATGATCAAAGCGGCAACGGCAACGAAACGCTTTGGAAATGCTACGCCAAGAGTCGCTGAAACAGCCAGTGGCATGCTGAATGCGATTGGTCTGCAAAACCCTGGCGTGGACGCGATCATTGGTGAGGAACTGGCATTTCTCGAGCCGTATCAGACACCGATTGTGGCCAATGTCGCAGGAAGCACGATGGAAGACTATCAAGAGGTAGCGGCAAAGCTTGGGAACAGCACCGTGTCAGCACTTGAACTAAACATCTCCTGCCCGAATGTAAAAGAGGGAGGCGTACAGTTTGGTGTGGACCCCGAACTTGCTTATACGGTGACAAAATTGGTCAAAGAAGCAAGTGCTAAACCCGTTTATGTGAAGCTTTCTCCTAACGTGGCTGATATCGTAACGATGGCGAAAGCAGCCGAGGAGGCAGGTGCCGATGGATTATCGATGATCAACACGTTGACTGGCATGAGAATCGACCCATCAACAAGGAAACCGATCATCGCCAATCAAACGGGTGGGCTGTCTGGCCCCGCGATAAAGCCTGTTGCGATCCGTATGATTCATCAAGTCTATCAAGCTGTTGATCTGCCCATCATTGGCATGGGCGGCATTGAAACGACAGATGATATCATCGAATATTTGCTGGCGGGAGCAAGTGCTGTCGCAGTTGGAAGTGCTAATTTTAAAAATCCTTATATATGCAAGGAATTAATCGATCAATTGCCGGATGCGTTATCGGCTCACCAGTTTAGCTCGGTTAAGGAAGTCATTGGAGGTGCCCACTATCAAACAACGTCAACTTGATCCACTTTATCTAGCATTAGATTTAGAGAATAAACATCATGTTGTAGATTTCATTGAACAAAATCAACTGAAAGGCATCCCAGTTAAGGTTGGAATGGAACTATTTTACCGGGAAGGCCCCCAGGTTATTTACGAATTGAGAGAACGAGGCCATCAAATATTCCTGGATTTAAAGCTTCACGATATCCCAGCAACGGTGAAACGGGCGATGAGCAATTTGGCAAAGCTTGATGTCGATGTTGTGAATGTTCATGCCCAGGGCGGAAGAAAAATGATCGAAGCGGCTCGTGAAGGATTAGAAGAAGCAAGCAGTGGAGCGAGACCGCTTTTGCTTGCGGTCACACAGCTTACGTCAACAGATCAAGCGATGCTTGAGGATGAACTGCTTGTACAGGATGAGATGCCTCAGGTTGTCGGACACTACGCGAAACTGGCTAAACAGTCAGGGGCAGACGGCGTCGTCTGTTCCGTCCAGGAAGTAGAAACAATCAAACAAAGCTGTGGTCATTCTTTTCTTACACTAACACCAGGTATTCGTCTTACGTCAGGTGAGGTACACGACCAAAAGAGAATCGCTACACCAAACCTAGCAGGGAAAAAAAGCAGTGATGCCATTGTTGTCGGAAGAAGCATTACAGCAGCAGAACAACCTTCCGCCGCCTATCAAAAAATAAAGGAGGAATTTGAGTATGCCAGACAAATCACTCGTGCAACATCTACTTGATATCGGAGCCGTCCAGCTAAGCCCGGATGATTTATTCACATGGACATCTGGACTCCGTTCCCCTATTTACTGTGACAATCGTTTGACAATGTCCTATCCAGCCATTCGTAATGAAATTTCCGCTCAGTTTGCTGCATATATTACGAATATAGACGAGGAAATTGACATGGTTGCAGGATGTGCAACTGCAGGCATCCCCCATGCAGCCTGGGTAGCCGATCGCCTGCAGCTCCCAATGGTGTATGTTCGATCTTCCGCCAAAAAACATGGCAAAGGCAATCAGATTGAAGGAGCATACGAAAAAGGGAAGAAAGCCATTGTGATTGAGGATTTAATCTCTACAGGGAAATCGTCAATTGAAGCGGCAGAAACCTTAGAAAAGGAAGGGGTTGAAGTAGTTGCTGTCCTGTCCATCTTTCATTATAATCTAACGGCGGCTGATGAAGCTTTTCAAAGCCGCAAACTCCCCGTCCACTCACTAACAGGTTACAATCAGTTGATTGACACGATGGAGAGTGAAGGATTATTAAGAAAAGAACATTATAATAAACTAATGCAGTGGCGGGAAAACCCTTCCATCTTTACAAAATCTTAAAATGGCATAGTTGCGAATCCTTCGCGGGGCTAGTACGATAGGAACATCGGAAAGCTTTGGTGATAACGATGAATTCGACTAAACATTCTATCTTTCTTTTGGTGAATGCTTCGCACGGTCTTATAACTTGTATGGTTTATCTATATACTTGGCTTGCCTTTTCTTTTATGGGTTCAATGTGGTCTTTTGAATCACTCTTAAGCTTGTTCCTTTGTCTAGCGATTTTCTTTCTTTGGAATAAATGGATGTTAAGAAAAGAAAGCAATCGCTACTGGGCCCAGGCTGTTTTTTCATATTTTGGAACCATATTGATCTTTGTTTATTTCCTTAGCGGGTAAGATCAAGCGGCTTGGTTTGTAAACAATGAGAATGTCGGTTTGTTTACTGAGTGGTGGAGATCTAAATTATAAAGCACTATAGAAAAAGGAGAGCACGTAGTAGCATATACGACTACTATGTGCTCTCCTTTTGTCTTTTGACTAACTGCTGGTTTCTGTCTCGAGACTAACAAGCGTTTTCTTCAATAGGGCAATATTATTGAGTAATACATTGTGAGAAATGACGAAAATATGGTTCTTCTCAAAGCTAAGACCTGATATTTGAGAATCCTAGCCAGTTATTTAAGAATCGTCAGTCGTTATTTAAGAATCCTCATGTTATTTAAGAATTTCTGGAAACACTCCACTAAAAGAGCGCGCCCTTGCTCGCCCCGGTTTATAGAAGGTTTTTGCTTATTCAGGAAACGGACGCGTTTATCGAATAACGTGCTCTTTTTACATTTAAGGGACATATTCTGGAATATTTGATTTCGAGATATTGACGTAAATTTAAATCTATATGAATTCTGAAACGTATTCTTGGTTGAAACGTGAAAGTATACTAACCTTTAGTCGTTTAGGAAGTGATTGAATGATCGTGTTTCGGTGTGAATAAGCCTAAAGGAAATTAAGAGTGGCTGATCTCATTATTCCGTGAGTAAAGGGCTCTCCTAATGGTATGACTGAACTGTACCAATCCAATCACTACACTTGAATCCATTTTTGAGTTCAAGTGTTTTCGTTTGGGCTTTTTCAATTGTGACTATGGGAGGAAATGTACACTGAGTTAGTGGGAACATACTATTGAAGGTTTTTATACTATTTTATGCCTATTTCAAAACTTGGACGCATTCATAAATAAGGTTGGCAATTTTCAGCTAATAAATATGGGTGTTTTTCCAAAAATAGGGTAGTTCATTGGGCGCATTTCCTATAATATTAAAATGAAGGGTAAAGGGGGGATCATTTTGGAATGGAAAACATATTTACTGAGTGAAATTTTGAAACCTTTCTTTTTGATCGTGGGTATTTTTTTAATAAGTATTTCTCCTTTATTTATGACGGTTGAAGGTTTTGTTTGGCCTGAATTTGAAACAATCGGTAGCGTCTTTGGACAAATGATGCGTCCGGAGTCGCTAGTCTATATAAACCCAACCTCTGGGGTAGAAAGAAGTCTATTTCCTATTATATTTAAGGCCTTTGCAAGTTCCTTGAGAGTATTGGGTATAGCTCTTACTGTTTCTTTCTTTATTGCTCTTCTTGGAACCATTATTTTATGGCGTGCTCCAAAGAGGGTTTATAAAATATTTTTATCATCTTCTTCTTTCCTGCAGAGTATTCCAGATGTAGTTTTCGTCGTTGCTTCACAGATGTTTCTCGTATGGTTATATTTGGAGACAGGGACGACCTTTATAAAGCTTGCAGGGGCCGGTGAAGAAGAAGCTATTTTAGCACCTGCATTAGTTTTAGCTATCCTTCCAACGATGTATTTTCTCCAATCCATGTTGGAACTTGTTGAAGAGGAGAAAAAAGAGCCCTACTATGACCTTGCTACGAGCAAAGGACTAAACAAATCATTTATTTTGCTTAAACATATTTTGCGGAATATGTTTGTCCGGCTTACCTATCAAGCAAAGTTTCTAATTAGTATTATGATAAGTAATCTACTCATCGTCGAATACCTTTTTGAGAACTTTGGAATGACTTCCTTTTTGCTTACTTATTCTCAACCACCTGTGTTTTTTGTTACAGCTTTATTGTTCTTTGGTCCTGTTTATTTGTTTTTAAAAGTTATTGAACTGTCTTTGTACTTCTTCACAAGGCAGGAGGTCTCTCTATGATAAAAAAATTAGGTAAACAGCCTTTGTTTCTTCTAGGTATCGGCTTTTTGTTATTCATGTTAGCTGGTAGCTTTGTCCATGCGATTTTCTTTGACTCCCATGTTCCTCAAACTCCATTTCTGTATGATGATGATAATAAATTAATGGGTGCTCCATTTGCCCCTTTTGACCATTCCATATTAGGCACAGATATGAATGGTAATCACTTGATTTATTACATTCTACAGGGGGCAAAGTTTACGATCTTAGGAGCCTTTTCTATAGGGCTCATTAGTTTTTCTCTTGCTTTCCTAATCGGGATCCCTCTTGGGTTCAGGTATAAAGAGAGGTCTAAAATTGTAGAAAACACCATTTCCGTTTTATATTTCGTTCCTGCTTCCTTGATTGCCTACAATTTTCTCAGACCATTGTTATGGGAACCAATGTCTGGATTTCCAACAAGCCTCAGTTTTCGATTGGGAGTAGAAATGCTGGTTATCAGTATCTTATTAGTACCGCCTGCAGCTATACTCATAGCGAATGAGACGAGTGTCATTTTAAAGAGGGAATATGTCACAACAAGTAAAGTTCTAGGGGCAAGACCATTCCACCTGTACCATCGTCATCTTATCCCCCATATCAAAGGGAACCTAGTTACAATATTTATGAGACAAACCATCCAAGCTATTCTTGTTATGAGTCACCTAGGTGTATTTAAACTGTTTTTCGGTGGAACAAATGTAGGCTACGGACTGGGGGCCGGCCCACCAACGCCAATTACCTATGAATGGGCATCCATGGTAGGCATGTACTATGATACATTGCAAACAAATGTTCAATGGTTAGTAGGAGTACCATTAATTTTTCTGGTGTTATTTATTATTGCCTTGATGGGTATAATTCGTGGGGTTAAGAATGTTATGAAGCATGATGAGCGAACCGTTTACTTAAAGCAAAAAAGTAGGGTTGAAGGAACTGATAGGCATCCGACAAGTTTAGGAACAACGGATTTTACAATGGTTAAGGGTTCATCTAAAAGTTAATATAAGGATAGGTGATGCAGTGACAGTATTCATAGGAGCATTGCTAATTTTGTGGGGAGTATTCATACTCTATTCCTCCTCGCTTAGAATGAAAAAGGAAGAATTCAAAGACAAAGGTGTTATTGGGGCAAGTGGCTATATTGAAATGGAATTTTTATTTAGATTATTAAGCAGAGTGCCATATGGTGTAATTAAAGGCTTCGTACTATTAATTGGAACATCTTTTATCACCCTTGGAACATACATTTTATCAAGCCATATCGTTGTATAAGGGTTTTTAATCTTTTGTTCAAGAAGGAAGGGATTAGTAATTTGCAAATTTCCTGAAAGCTAGGCGATATACCACCTGATTTTCAGACCATCATGCATCATTTTGTTCAATAGATACACCAAAGACTTAATCCTAATAAGGTAGATAAAGCCCTTGAAAGATTTATTTAATTGATTCATCGGCCATTTCCATATGTCTTAATCAGTATGAATGGGCCTATTTTCGAGATTTCTTAATTGAAGTGAAGTAATAAACTTGGAAAGGTGAATTGAATGAAGTTAAATCTGCTTCTTATTACTAGTAATAAGTATTTGGAATTATGTGTAATTGGCAGGGGGGGAGGTCGCTTATGCCGGATATTGCAGTAATTTTCCTATTCTTGCTCATCCCCGTTCTTCTCCTTAGTTTCTATGTGAAAATTTGGATTAGATTAATAGTTGCAGCCTACTATTGCTGTGTATTCTTTATGTTCAGCCGTGGTTACAATCAACTAATGAGCAAGCGAAATGCCTATGTCGAGAATAATGGTTACAACCCTGACAAACAAGAAGATATCCGTGCCTTGAAGCAGTTTTGGGATGAGAAGACGGCATTCATCGATAACTATCTAGGACTTGTGATTTTACCTCTTCTAGTTTTTATTGTTTACTCGTATTACAAGTGGTTCGTCCACCTTGAGGAGCGTAAGCATAAAGTTTTGCTTCTACTCAGCGCTATACCTGTAGGAATTATTTTCTTTATCTACCTTTTATTTTTCTCTATGCTCGGTTATCAGCCTTAACTCGTCGACTCTACTCTGTTAGTCCTTGTATCATAGATGGTGGTTCATTCGATGGTAATATTCACTTAAGCAAACGGAGCGCTTATATCATTACGTGATTAAACGGGGTGAATTATGATTATTGAACAAAAATTATATGAAGCAGTAATTGAACTTATAGAACAAAGGTATCCAATTGGTTGGGGTGGTGCTGCGGCTATTGGATTGGAAGATGGAACCATCTTAACAAGTGTAGCACCGGAAGTGATTAATGACTCAACTAATCTTTGTATGGAAACAGGTTCTATTTTAGAGGCTCATAAATTAAATAAATGGGTTACACATTCCATATGTGTAGTTCGCGATGATGAGAAATCCGAATATAAGGTTCTATCTCCTTGTGGGATATGCCAAGAAAGGCTTTTTTATTGGGGCCCAAATGTAAAGGTTGCAGTTAGTGTGCCAGGAGTAGATATAATTTTTAAAACACTATCCGAAGTACAACCTTATCATTGGTCTTCGGCTTATGAGGACGAAGATTTATTTCAGAACTAATCATTCTTCAAGAAAAGTAGTATCCTAAGATAGACTAATTGTAAATATGCATTTTTAGGAAGGATTTTTTAAATGGTTAAAAAGTTCTTTTGTCTCATAATACTATTTTCAATACTTTTATTAGCTAGTTGTTCTAACGAGTCATCTAAGGAAGATAACTTAGTTGATAAAGCTTCTTATTTTGAATCTGGAGATTTTACAATGCTAGGCAAAGAAAATAAAGCAGGGTTTATAATATCAAAAAATGCAGATTTAGTCGCTAATAGAACAAATAAATACATGTGGCATTTATGGGGAGACCAAGACTTTCATGATAAAGAATTCAAAGTTACAGGAGTTAACATTGATACCGGTGATGAAGAAACTTTAGTTACTTCTCTTGTAACAGGTCCTGTAAACGGGGCAGATTTCTCGATCCCCTCAAATATGACTTTTCCATCAAAAGGAACTTGGGAACTGAGTGTTTTTGTTGATGGAAAATTATTCAACAAAATGACTGTGGAAGTCTCTTAAAAAAGTAGATTATTAATTTAGTTAAAAACAGCTATAACTCAAGAAGTGCTGATAAAGATTGAAAAACTACAATAAAAGGTCTGACAGAATAAATTCACCACCTAGAAGATTTTACACGCTTGTTTTATAGAAGCTTATAGAGTATTAAAAGAAAATGAGTAGCAGTTATTCAAGACAGGACGCTGAGTGACTGTTTTTTAGAAGATAAAAGTATATTAGAGGATACATATTTGAATTGTCTCCGAACCTAAAAAAAATGAAAAAAGAAGTCGTCATACAATCAATTGGAAATTTATGGTTTAAAAATATTCAAGAAATCAAACTCTGGGAACCAGAAAAAATACACTCAAAATTGGATTTACTACAGGTGGTATGTTTCTTGTTGATAGTGTTGAGCAGCTTTATAGAGAACATAAGGACGAGTTCCACTTTGTTATCGATCCGTGTAATGTTCCACAGGAGCGATATGAACTGGGTAGTAAATTAAGTAGGTGAGGTAAATCAAATATAAGGTAAGACCGCAAAGGCTGTCACTTTTTAATATTATCTTTATCGTCATGTTATGGAATGTATTAGCAGAGTATTATGGAGGTTCTTTATTACTATTCTTATTGGTTTTACTATTAGGTGTTGGTATAGCTTCTATTCGGTTTGAATTTGAAATACAGAATGACTATTTAGTATATCAACTATTATTCCTCAAAAAATCTATCATAAAAAAGGAACTTTATCCTGTCCAAATCAATCAACTAAAACTTACACGAGTCGGTTGGTCCAAAAAAGCTGCCATAATAAAAGTAAATAAAGGAATCAACATTCCGTTAGTTGTACTCGAATCCCCAAAAGCGTATAACCATTTGATTGAGTTTGGAGAGGAAAACGATATAACGATATTTAAAACAAAGGACTATGAAACTTTAGAAAGAATGAATTGAAATTGTAATTCAAGTTTCGGTAGATAGAGTGAAAGAGCGTCTGGAAGATATCTCGACTTTGAGTCTTGCGTAAAAAGGGGCAAAGCGGAGGATCGTTATTAATAAATCAAGTGCTCATGAAAAGGAGCGCTTTTCCGGAACAAGGGAATCGCCATTTTTTTGAAAAAGCTACCTTTTTTACTGTCTTATTTTAACATAGAAATAATTCTAGAAAGGTAGTGCGCTTGTTGAAGAAGACGTCTTGTTTGTTTCTGGGATTGTGTTAAACTTAAAATTTTGGAATAAATGGAAGTAATGGATAATCAAGTACTAATAAATAACTGAGTAAAAACGTGTACCAAATAAGGGGTGTCACTATGATTGCAGATTCTAGAATTAAGGCACTTAGAGGAGAGTCAGCACACATAGATCCTATCCTCATATCTGAGGGACTAGAGTTGAAAAGTGTGGGCCTACTAGTAAGTAACTCACCACACACTATTTGGGAAATTATTTACCACATGAATTATTGGCAAGATTTCATTATTAATATTCTCGAAGGGGGCAATCCAAAATCTCCGGAACATAGCGAAGAAACTTGGCCAAGCCAAAAGAAACCTCCTGGTAAACAAGAGTGGCTTGAGATGGTATTAAGGTTTAAGGAAGGTATGAAGAGAGCTGAGGACGAATGCAGGAATGATTTAAGTGAACATCTTCAAGGAAACGTGGGCAATACCAGGTTTCATATGTTGATGGATTTAATTATGCATAACAGTTATCATTCGGCTCAAGTAGTTTTTATTCGTCGCCAGCTAGGGGAATGGCCCCCTCCATCTGGGGGAGATTCATGATGACAGTTTACAATATGTACTTGGAGGTGTAACTGCTTTTGGATGGCAAATATTTAGGATATTCCATAATTATTGGAGCAATTACCTTTGTTTTAGGGTTAATCGTGTTTTTAGCTATTGATTCTCCCTCTCCATACATCGCTGGTATCGTAGTAGCCTTTTTGGTTGCTGAGATTAGTTTTTATCACTTTTTTGGCAAGGAAAAAAAGAAGTATAAGCTTTGAGAATAGTAAATTTCTTTGCATTATAGAAAATTGGTATGTCTAATCCAGCATATCAGTGACGAAATATGAATGGTGAGGTAGTTATGGGAAGACGATAGAAAGTCCCCTTCTAAAGTAAGTCACAACAAGCTAGTTTAATTATAGGAGCTGTATGATAAATGAAGCAAAACAAATATGATGAGCCAAAGTTCTTTTCTGCATATAAACAAATGCCTCGATCACTCAAAGGACTCGAAGCTGCCGGAGAATGGCATATATTAAGACCTTTACTGCCAGAATTACGGAACAAAAGCGTGCTTGATTTAGGGTGCGGGTTCGGTTGGCATTGTCGATTTGCACGTGAACAAAAAGCAAGTTCAGTGGTAGGGGTTGATATATCCGAAAAAATGCTTCAAAAGGCTCGTAACGAAACAGATGATCCGGCAATTTCGTATGTGCAAATGCCAATTGAAGACATCGAATTTTCAAAGTCACAATTTGATATTGTAATCAGTTCGTTGGTTTTCCACTACATTGAATCATTTGAAGTAATTTGTAAAAAAGTACACCGGTTTTTACGACCCGGTGGTAGCTTCATTTTTTCAGTTGAACATCCAATATTTACTTCTCGTAATGAACAAAATTGGTACGTTGATGATCAAGGAAATCGTCTGCATTGGCCAGTTGACCATTACCAGTCAGAGGGATTGCGTGAAACAGCCTTCCTAGGAGAGGAAGTCATTAAATATCATCGTACAATTTCAACATATATAAATGACTTAATCGAGGCTGGATTTGCATTAAAAGCTGTTAAGGAACCAGTACCATCAGATGAAATGTTGAAGCAGGATTCAATGATGAAAGATGAGAATCGAAGACCTATGTTTGTAATCATTTCAGCAGAAAAAGAAAGGGATTCAAGTTGAACAGATTGGTGGTAGGGTACAGAAGGGGGGGTGGATTGAAACATTTGGAACGAAGAATTAGTGAAAATCACTGGAACCTATTAAACAAGGAAGTGATCAATGGTGTTCATGCGGGAAATATCATTAGATTAACAATAATAGATGAGAATAATAACAAAAGGAAGTTAATTTATAAAAGATTTGCTGCTGATCGAAGTAATGAAGTGGATATATACACTAAACTCTTGCCCCATTTCGAATCGTTTTTTCAAATTATAAAGGTTTGGAACTCAAATCCAGCGGCAATTCTAATGGATGATCTTGGAGCTCCATTAAAAGAGGATTTTGATGAACGATCAAGCGAAAACAAAAGAGATTTAGTAACAAAGGTTCTTGATAAATTATCAGATTTACATACAATTAGTAATCTAGATTTAACTGCTCTTAACTTACCAAAACATACCTTATCAACTGAATGGCTTGATTGGTGCTGCAGCCAATTAGACAGGTTATGTGCGTTACGTTTAGGTTGGACGGAAGCTGGTTGGATCGAAACAGTAGAGAAGGCTTACGAATTACTTGAAGTATATGATTATGAAGTGAAAGGCCCGTTAGTTTTAACACATGGAGATCCTCATTTAGAGAATACATTCGAACATAATGGATCTATTTTTCTAATTGATTGGGAATGGGCAGCACTAGGCTCACCTTTAAGAGATCTAACTATTTTGCTGCAAGATGTATATGATTCAGATCTTATACATTTCTTCAAAGAGTTATATAGAGAGTTATTACTTGAAAAAGGGTTGTTTATTGATAAGGAAAGGTATAGGAAAGATTTTAATTATTTGTATATAGATCATACTGCAATGATGCTTGCATGGGAGATTGAAAAGTATATTTTAGGGTATATTTCGGAAAAGAAGATAAAGGAAATCGCTAAGTTTAAAATAAGTAGGATACAAGATACGATTAAAGCTCAGAAGTCTTTATAAAGCAAGGTAGTATTTATTAAAGAAAGGTGAGTATTCCTCTAATAAGGATCAGCGCTCATTTTTTTATTTAAGCAGCATATTGTGAACTAAGATACAGGTTTTAGTTAGTATAGGAACTGAATGAATTTTCAGGAGTGTAATATTTTGAAAAAAAAAGTTGTCGTCCAGGTGTTGGTTGGTTTATCTTTAATAACTCTTATTATCTTTGCAATATACGATGACAGTAAATCAACAGAACAAAACTACCCTGAGAAGGTCTCTGAAAATAGTCAACTCAGAGAAGGAGATAAGTTTCCTGTCCTTTCATTAGATACACTTGAAAAAGTAAAGAAAGACATTGATTTTAAAAGTAATAAAATAACACTAGTCAACTTGTGGGCCACCTGGTGCCCGCCCTGTCAAAAGGAGATGCCTTTAATTGAAAAGTACTATAATGAATATTTGAGTAAAGGCTTTAATGTCGTAGCGATAAGTATGGGAGAAGGTAGAATTGTAGTTGAAAACTACATTGAGGACCATTCATTATTGATTCCAGTATTAATTGATCCTAAAATGGTAACTCAAAATAAATTGGGGGTACATGGTATTCCTACCTCTTTTTTTGTAAATAGTGAGGGAATAATAATTCAAAAACACAATGGCGAACTTACAGAACCACAACTGAAGAGGATTATAAATTCAAACCTATAGCTATCAATTTTAAAGTTGAACGATCTTCCGTAATAGAGCACGATCAGATTTTAATCACGCTTTTTCTTTATCCCCTATACTATTGCAGTAATATCAGACATAGTATTAGACTAGTTTTACTTCTTAGTAGAAGATATTAAGTTGCCCTTTTGTAGAGCATCTCCGTAAACGGTGAGCAATTATGGAATTAGGCATCATGCCTTTTGCACGAATTGGAGGTGCATTTTATGAGAAAGATATGGAAAATCTCTTGTGTTAGCTCATTCATAATGGTTTTTTTAATTCTATGGATGTATTTTCAAACAGATTTGTTAGGTTCAAATATCAGTTGGTATACTTTTGTGCCTGCTGCCATTGTTATGGCTGCAACCCCAGGGGCAAATCAAATTCTTTCGTTAAGAAATGGTTATGTTAAAAGCCCTTCTGTAGCAATCAAAGCTGTTTCTGGACGTTTTTTTGCATTTATTTTAATGATTGGATCCGTCGCTTTAGGCCTTGGATCTTTGATGGCTTCGTCGTCCGTTTTCTTTCAGATAGTTAAATGGATTGGCGTCATTTATTTGATGTATTTAGGTATTCAGATGCTCAGACGTTCTCCCAAAAGCGAACGTCAGGATAAGGTGTCAATCCCTCCTACACATGATGAGGCCCTTGGCAAATCTCAGCCATTCTCGGTTTATGAATCAGTTAAACAAGAATTTACTGTGGCAGCTACTAATCCTAAAGCTTACATTCTTTTCGCAGTTTTTTTACCCCAATTTATAGATCCAAACGCTACTAATACAATTGGTCTTTTATTTATTGTTGGATTGTTATATATAATAATTGAATTCATTTGTTCTTGCGGATATGCGTTTACAGGAGGCTTGTTATACAAAAAAGGGACGAGATTTGATAGAGATAAACTAATGAACCGAATTGCCGGTTTTTCTATGATAGGATTAAGTGTTTGGCTAGCCACTGAAAAAAGCCCTTCTGATTAACGAGGGGCTCACCTGGCAGGTCTTTGTGAGTTGTGCATCCTATACATTCCTCAATTATCGGGACGTGCTTGTTAATAAGGGCGTCTTTTTTTGATTGGACAAAATAAAAGAGTAACGTATTGTGTAAATGGCGGAATTTTGAAATAATTGTTACTATGTTAAGGTTTCTAGCTGGAAAATAATGATCATAAACTTTAGATATTAGACCTCTTGGCTTCCTCGGTTAGGTTAATATTTAGTAGCATTTTTGAGGGGATAATAATGGAGAAATTTGAACTTAGCTTTAATAATAAGCTAGTAAGGGGTTGGGTTATATTGGTGATGCCAGCGGTGATTTTAGCCATAGTATTACTAGTTCTTTTGCCAAGTGAGCTCCGACTTATACCGATACTAATACCTATAATTGCCGTGATTATTTATTGGGTTTGGATATTTACCTTAAAGAAAACTTGAGAGATAGAGATTGAATATAAGCAGTAGTGAGCAAACCTTACTAAATTGGGAATATACTAGTTGGTAATCCATTTTATTTAACAAGTATGGTGTATATAAGAAGGTCCCCAGTGGAGATTGGTGGTGTTATAGATGGGGAAACTTAGGTATGTGGGCTTTTTATTTACTTTAATAGGTGTGCTTCTTCTCCTTTCTGGAGCTGAAGAATCCTTTCCACTATATAATCTACATTACATTTCAACTATTCTGGGAATAATATTGATAGCAGTTACCTCTCTTATTGTAAATAATGAAGAAAGCCTACTTTGTCGGGTAGGTCTCCATAAATATGAGCATATAGCTTGGGATGAGAAATGAAATCCTTAGCAATTTATCAATGTGAAAGGTGCAATATAAAAAAGAAAGTTATGAGATCTATATAGTCTTCTATTGTAGCGTTGCCTTTATTGAAAGGGAGGCTTGTGAGTAATGAAAAAATTAACTAAAAAGGAGAAAAATCAACAAAGGGCTTCTGTTATTCTTTTAGTTATTATAATTATTCTTGGTCCAACCTTACATAACCATTTTGATACGATTAATATTTTAGTTATAGGATCTCCTATTTATCTAATTGTTTTATTTATTGTCGGAAGGTTATCTGAAGAAAAAGAATGATTTATTTTGACGTTGGTCATTTTTTTAGTTGTTAAAGTCGGACGGTTTACATGCCTTTTACTCGAGCACGAGGTAAATCAGTATGGATGGAAAAGGGCGAGCTCTTGATAAGATCATTATTAAGCGTTTCTGGCGTTCTTTAAAGTATGAGGACAATTTACATTAAGGAGTACTCTAGCCCGCCCGAAGTACCTCTTACTTTTATTTCACATCAGCCTTTGGTTCGTTTAGACCCCACCTTCATTTTTTAATTTCCATGTCTTTACAATGGGGTCCACTTTAATCGAACTTCTATTTTGCTGGTTAGTTGAAAAAATTATGTTTTTCACGATTAGTATCAATTATTTAGGTAGATTTAGTTGCCAGGAAACTCCGAAGAGGTCATTTAACCAACCGAACTTTTTACTGAAACCATAATCATTTAAAGGCATAAGTTCTTGTCCACCTTCGTTGAGTTTCTGATAAAGATTGTCAAGTTCTTCTTCTGTATCACAATTAACAAAAATGGAAAACGAAGGTGTGAAGGAAAATTGATGTTTTACATTACTGTCAATGCACATAAATTCTTGCCCTTTTAAGGTAAAAGTGGCCTGCATTACAGTCCCTTCTTCTCCAGCTTCATTAGCTCCGTATCGAACAATACCTGTTATTTGAGAATCTTCAATAAGCGATGTGTAATAATTCATCGCTTCTTCTGCCTTGCCATCTTGAAACATTAAGAATGGTATTACCTTTTCCATTATAAATCTACTCCCTTTCCATACCCATCATCTAAGTATAGTTCAATATAGTATTAATTCTTCAACTAAAACTGCCTCGATAGTTGCGGACCACCCCATGATACTTTTATACGCTGAATTTTGATATCCTTAGCGTATCATATGTTTCTCCAATTGGTAATATATTCCCGTTATTAACAATTCATTCTGTGTAATATCATTTCGCTGATGGTGAGTGCTCCACCTGCTCTATTTATTCTTACCACTATTACAGAACGTTTGTTCGTATTATTGGTTGGTGCTGTACAGGTATCAAATATGAACTTCCCGTTCCTAATAGGGAAATTAACTATACCATTTCTAAAGACTATAGAAATAGAGGATATACAACTAGAGCTTCTAAGGCACTGGTAAATTATTTGTTTGGGGAAACGAACATTGAGCATTTAAATGCTATCGCACTAAAACAGAATCGATCCTCAATCAGGGTAATACAAAAAGGGGTTGGTCATGAACCGCATGATGCTCCAGAATATGCTGCTAGCAAGGCTGCTGTTATGAGGTTAACCAGTGCTTTATCAAATACACTTCTTCAGCGAAATGTGAAGATGAACACGATATGCCTGGGCTGGGTCGATACACCTGCTTCTAGACAAACAAGAGAGGGCATGAACACGTCCGAAATCCCTGAAACAATACTAAGCACTGATGATATTGCAAAAAAGGTAATGGACTTCATACATGATCGAAGAACGGGAAGAATTTTGGTGTGGAAAGAAGATGAGGATCCTTATAATATGACGTAAAAGGGTGCATGTACGTTTTTAGTTGAAGTTAACTCATAAAAGTACTATAGGAGAAGCAGCGGATGATTGTTCTTTTTAGAAGGGAGATTTCCATGAATGACATTACGATCATCGGTGCCGGAGTAAGCAGCATTTTTCTGGCTTATACATTGATGAAAGAAAATGATCAGCTATCGGTTCACGTGATTGATAGAGGAAAAAAGCTAAGTGAGCGAACGTGTGGATTGGACGATGGCAAAGAATGCACGTGTGAAGGAGGATGCAGTAAGTATATCGGGTTTGCTGGGCTTGGAAAGTCAGAAGGAAAGTTCAATTATACGAATGACTTCGGTGGAGACCTTGCTAAGAAAATTGGTGAGCAAAAAGCTCTGGAACTCATGAAAGAGGTGGACAATATATTATGTTCATTTGGCGCCGGTCAAGTGAGAACATACAGCACCAAAAATCGAGAGCTTTCAGCGAGGGCAATGAGACACTCGTTAAAGGTTCTTTCAACAGAAGTAAGACATCTTGGCACAAGCCTTTCTGGCCTTATTTTTCAACAAATGTACAACACTTTAAAAAATCACATAACATTTACGTTCGAAGCTGATGTTAGAAAGCTGAGCAGTAATGAAGAAGGTTATACAATAGAAACGGACCGCGGCACGTTTGTAAGTAATCGTCTGGTTCTGGCGACAGGAATGAGTGGCAGTGAGTGGCTAAGCGAACAAACGGCTAATTTAGGATTGTACCCTGGACAGACTCGGCTTGATCTTGGGATGCGTGTAGAGATGAGAGGTGACCAGCTGGACGCAATTTTACAACAGACGTTTGAAACGAAGCTGAAATATGAAGGAGAAGGATATTCTGCCACGACCTATTGTATGAATCCACGAGGCAGGATCATTCGCAAACACCAGCACGGTTTAGTTATGCCAGATGGACAGAATCAGAACGAAAAGGACGTTCCAAGTGCCAACTTAAACTTCACCCTTTTTGTGCCTCGGTATTTTAATACATATGAAAAAGCGATCAACGAAGGAAAAAGAATCATTGGAAACATCAACCGCAGACAGGAACGCATCGTTGTCCAACGTTTAGAAGATTTAAAACTAGGTCAGACGACTAAAGATGTTGAGCAAAATCCGATCTCGCCTTCTTTAAAAGGAGAGGGAGGCGATCTTCTGGAAGAAGTGCCCTCCCTTTACACGAAGGCCTTACTCGAGTTCTTCTCAGCATTAGAAGGTTTAATTGAAGAGCCGATTGACCCGAAAACGCTATTATATGGAATGGATGCGAAATTCTATGAACCGAAGCTATACACAAATGAGTGTTTTGAAACTGAAGTACCTGGACTTTTCCTAATCGGGGATTGTTCCGGGGAAACGCATTCGCTTTCGCAAGCAGCGGCAAGTGGGGTGTACTTGGGGAGGTTTCTGGCAAAAGAAAAACTTTAATTTTAGCTGGATATGTTAAATGCGCTTGATCTCCGATTACGGCTATTAGACTCTAAATGAAAAGAAATCCTTCGTACAGCAGTAAATCCTTTAGGTGTTTTCATCCAAAAGTCGTAGAACATAATCATTCAAAGAAACGAAGAAAATATTGAATCAACTCTATATAGTTAATAAGTGATCAATATTTATTAATGGGGGATAAATAGTGAATTTTCGTGAATTTGGATTGATCTTATTTGTTGAACATTATAAGGATTGTATTGATTTTTATAAAGAAGTTTTGAATTTCAAAGTAAGATCAGTCAAGGAAACCTTGGTCTCTTTTGAACTTGCTCACGGATATTTAATGGTCGAGAAAGGCGGCGTAGGAACTGATCATGAGAAAACTAGGAAACGAAACCCTACTGTTCTTCGTTTTGATGTAAATTCCCTATCCACTGAGGTGAGTAAACTTGAGAAACGCGGGGTTCATTTTACAAATAAACAACTGGAATTTCCTTGGGGAATGGTTGCCGTATTGAATGATCCAGATGGGAATCGGATAGAGATAGGAGAAATTAACAGGGCACCTTAAAGGGGTGAAGCATTGATTATTAAGAGGATTTTATGCAAGGTCAAAGAAGGCCAGCAGGCAGCTTTTTCTCAGCACCAACAAGAATGGCAGCCTATTCGCAAGGTTGAGGGATTTTTAGGACAGCTTGGTGGTTGGTTGGGGTGTCAGAGAACCATTAACAGCCTGTGTCTTCTCATTTTGGGAAAATAAAAGTAATTATGAGTATTTTATGGACGAGGTTCACGACCAAATTTTCTTAAAGTCTGGTCAGGAACACACCTATACCTCAATCGATGTGGACTTATTTCTAGAAGAATTTAGAATACCTGGGTCAAGACCTGACACTGTGTCAGTTTTGCAGGAAGCTACCTACATTCGTACTGCCTTATCACATGTAAAGAAAGATAGAATCGCTCATTTTGTTGAAATGCAAAGGAAAGTTTGGAATCCTGGAATGAAGAAAGCGGAAGGTATGCTTGGGGGAGAATTTGCGCGTTCACAAAAGGACGGTCTGCCTTTTCTTGTACTTACGGGATGGACAAATCACCAAGCACATCAAAACTATATGGCTGAACATTTCTCGGGTTTGAAAGAAACTGCAGCTTCTGAACAAGATGTTGTTGAACTTACTGGAGAACAGCTTATTGTCGAAGAACTATGGCGGATAAGCCCAAGCTTGCATACGAAATGATGCAGGGTTAATGATCCTTTTTTGTTACCGCAAGGAGAGGTACAGATATGTGTCGCGATCGGTCATCCAGTTATACATAGGGCAGGGATAGGGATCCACAACACAATCATACATATTGGTTTTTACAAGAGATGGGCTTTAGTTAGTTGAAGCAACATGATAAATGTTTATCATTCTGACCACTAAGAAAGGAAAGTATTCATGTTTCATCTATTAACAAACCGTTCCTTCCGTTATTTTGTGATGGCTCGGTTGATTCTTGGGTTAGGAAAAAAGATTTCCTGGGTGGCTTTAGGATGGTTTGTATATCAAATGACCAATTCAGCCTCAGCTATTGGCTTTGTTATTGCATCCGCAACGATTGCCCCTTTGATTTCGAGTATTTTGGTTGGGGGAATTTTGGATCAATATAATAGACGAACGATTATGATTGCAGAAAATCTATTAAGGGGAGCATTTATTTCTGTTATTCCAATTTTATATTGGTTTGGCATATTAAGCTTACCGATTATTATTACCGTAGTATTTATTAATGGTCTGTTGTCCTCTTTTACAGAAATAGGAAGCGCCACCATTTTGCCGTCTTTTGTAGACGAGCAAAATTTACAAAGTGCCAATGCCATTATGGCTACGGCTGGCCAATTAGGGTATCTTGTTGGACCTGCAATTGGGGGATTCTCCACCGCATTTTTCGGTGCCCCTTTAACACTATTTATCGATGTTTTCATTTTCTTTTCTGCTTCGTTTCTATATTTTTTAATCCCTTACGATATCTTTCATCAAGGGGTAAATCAGGAACATGTTGTATTAGCTTTTAAGCAAAGAATAGGAAAGTTTGTAGAAGATACAAAGGTTGGCTTTGAGTTTTTATTTCACCATAAAGTGCTGATCATGATTGCTGGTGTCACACTTGCATTCAATATTACATATGCTCCTTTAGAGCCTGTTCTTCCTGTTTTTGTAAGTGACGATCTAGATTCTGGACCTGAAACTTTGGGGATGATCTGGACTATTTTTGCGGTTGGGGCATTGATAGGTTCCTTTATTTGGGCACGATTAAAAATTAGGTTTTATTACTCTTATTCACTAGGAACAGTTATCACTTTGTGGGGGCTTGCGCCGCTTTCTTTCAGCTTATTTACAAACGAATATATTGTTTACTTAATCATGTTTTTAGGTGGAATCGCCTATGCACCTTACAACATTGTCGAGCCCACTCTCGAGCAGCAGTTAGTACCTAATAACTTAAGAGGTAGAGTGATAGGGGTAATTGGATTAATTGCAGGCATAGGATTTCCCTTGGGAACTTTTATGGGGGGATTATTAGGTGAATATATTGGTGCTGCAAATACGATTTTTGTGTCAGGATTATTGACGGTACTGCTTGGGGGTATCGTCTTTTGTCATAGTGCTCTCAGGTTCACTGGCGCTGACGTTGAGTGATGAGAAGGTTCTTTTATAGATGAATGATGGGAGCAGTTTATTTTAACATCCCTTGACTCTACGCCAAAAGTTGTAGATTACTCTAGACCATTCTCTGAAGTAATCATTCCGTGAAAATCGTATTCTAAACATAAGGAGGCGATCACATGATTAAAGGTTTATATGAAGCACATTTACCAGTACGCAACTTAGAACGATCAATCGACTTTTATGAAGGACTTGGTTTGGAAGTTGACCATACAGTTGACAAAAAGTTAGCTTTTTTATGGATTGATAGAAATAAAAGTTGGCTGGGACTCTGGGAAACAGAGAACGTACAAGTAGACTATCATCCATCGGTAAGGCATATAGCATTTGAGGTTTCATTGAAGGATTTGCAGAATTCGATAACATGGTTAAAAGCGAGGGGGCATAAGCCAAGGGAAGCATTTGGCTTTGAACCGATTGAACCATTTGTCATGTCTTATGATACGTATGCACATGCCAAGATCCACTTTAATGATCCAGATGGTATCAGTCTAGAATTTATTAGTACAATGGAAAACAAAAATAAAGTAACAGGAAGAATGTATCTAAGTGAGTGGATGAAATCAAACGAACATTGAGTTGGGGCAATACTTTTTAATAGGAAGTGGGAAGGGGAGTTCAAGACTGTCAAGCAATATTTCACCCTTACAAATGGGATAAGATTTAGGCGGTTGTTCACTTCGAGATAGTAACTCCACGGCTATCGCCCAATAAATTAAATAAACCACTATGCAAAGGGATCCTGCTCTTTCAGGGGTTGAAACCCTGTTCCCGACTATAAACAGGATTCAGGATTCCGCTATGAAAAAGATAAATACAGTGTCTCAGGGTTAACAACAAAAGAAATTAAAAACGGTAAGGCTTTATAGAATTGATGAGTGCCTCTTACATAATAGAAGCACTAGTAAAGAACATTAGGATTCCAGAGTATAATCCTGTGTTTGGTATTGTAGAAGTACAAGCTGTTCATGTCCATGCTCATAAAAATATTGTTATGGATCATGTTGATCCAAGCAAGTGGAGTCCATTAATTTATAATTTTCGTCATTATTTTGGACTTGGTGAAGTATTAGGAAAAACATTTCGTGCAGAGACTTAACATAAACATCAGCTGATCCAATACTTACAAACCTACGAAAGGACGCGATACATGTTTAAGGTCGCGTCCTTTTTCTGCTTCTTGGTTATTTTAGTGGTAGCTCGGCTATTACATTTGGTCCATCTAAAATAATTAACTTTCCACTCAAGGCAAGCTCTTTTACCTTTGACAAATTCTTTATATCTTTAAAAAAATATTCCGCGTGAAATTCGGCTACGTGATTTGGTAGAATTCTACGTTGGCTACCAGATCCAGAGGGTTTCATTTTTTTATATTTGGTATTAGGCATCATTTTCATGAATTTTTGTAAATCTTTATCGGGAACCACTACAATTTCCATACCCCTAAAATAATATCCGGGATAATCAAATTCATTCCCAATAGTTTTATCACCAGTGTTCTTTATTTTAAAATCATAACGGATTGTTTTTTGTGATTCATTAATTGTAGTTTGGACGTCAATGATTTTCAAATGGTCTTGGTGAGCGAATCCAGTTAAAAGAAAAAAGGATGTGATTATAAGCCAAATAAATCTCATCTTAAAGTATGACTCCTTTCCATTTAGTATGGCTATCCTAATTTAGCCTACCCTCAGAACGATTTTTAATTAAGAATTTTAATGTGCGAACGGGATACGAGGCTGTGAAGGAAGATCGTAGGATTAGCGAAAATAACATAATACATTATGGTTGCCCATTACTTTAGCTAAAGATACAATTAATGAAGAGAATAGGGAAAATACGGTAGCCGATCTATTCGATTTAGATTGGCTGAAAATCCTGTTAGGGCACCTACATAGTAATAAACCGTTATCGTTTCATTTAAAAATAGTCTATTTGAATCGGGTCGTCTTGTTTAATAGGAATGATCAAGGCAAGATGGATACGCTGAAGTACGTTTAAGTGTTTTTTGCAGATCATCAAGCTACTCATATGTACAAAAAAATGGGGCTTAACACAAGAACCGTTACTATGAGTATGCCTTTATGGCTGCTTGGTGGAATATGTTGTTCGCTAATTAACAGCAAATGATTTTAGGCCTGTACACCGGAGCCTTGTGCGCTAATACTTTAACCGATCGGGGGTCAGGCCACTCTTGAATTTGATAATGCTAACAAAAAAAGCAGCCTTAAAAAAGCTGCTTTAAAGTGATATTAAGATCTTGAGTTCGGGTTTTCATTTTTAACTTCTTTCACCTTGTCTCTACGGTATCCACCCGCGATATCTGCTTGTTTAAATTCTTTCGCATAATTTACTTCTTGAGCGTCTGATGGCTCGTTGCCTGCTACAGGCTGATACTGTGCCTTTCTTGCCATAAGTACTCATCCTTTCTCTTGAAATCTGCTTACTTAAATATTTTCCCCACAATGAAAGATGATAAACATGAGCCGGTGAAATCTTTATGATCAAACAGGTACGATGATCTTGTCATGGATACTTTAGGAAAATCGGGAATGGTTTTTTGGTCAAGTTCAGGGGGGTGAAGTCAGATTTCTTTTCTTCCTTGATGGAGTTTGAAATAATTATGTTCATCAGGGAAAGAGGAGGATATCAATTGAGTTCTAACGGTAGTACGACTGAACCACTATTTCAATCATTTATAAACGAAAAAATAAATTTGTCTAATCGAGCGGTGATGGCACCGATGACTCGGGGTTTTTCACCAGGTGGAGTGCCAGGGGAAGATGTAGCGGCTTATTACCGACGTCGGGCTGAAAATGATGTCGGCTTAATTGTAACCGAAGGGACTGGCATTAATCATCCGGCCTCTGTTTCAGGTGCCAGCATTCCACTTTTTTATGGGGAAAAATCATTAAATGGATGGGCGAATGTCGTAGAGGAAGTTCATAAAGTTGGAGGGAAAATTGTGCCGCAGCTCTGGCATGTGGGGATGACTCGTAAAAAGGGAGACCTTCCGAACGAGGAAGCTCAACCTGTTGGACCATCAGGCCTTAGTCTTGATGGCGAAAAGGTCACTGAGCCCATGACCGAAGCAGAAGTTGAAAACATGGTAGAAGCTTATGCTCAAGCGGCTGCTGATGCTAAACGCTTGGGTTTTGATGGTATTGAAATCCACGGGGCGCATGGTTATTTAATCGATCAATTTTTCTGGGACAAGACAAATCAGCGCACCGATCGATATGGAGGAGACATCGTTGGGAGAACGCAGTTTGCTGTTGAGGTGATAGAAGCCTGCCGGCGTGAAGTCGGGCTTAATTTTCCAATCATCTTCCGGTTTTCTCAATGGAAAATGAGTGACTATAAGGCCAAACTTGCTGAAACACCAGATGAATTAGAACGGTTCCTCACGCCTCTTGTAGAAGCGGGAGTCGATATTTTCCACTGTTCTACTCGTCGTTTCTGGGAGCCGGAGTTTGAGGGATCCGACTTGAATTTGGCAGGATGGACGAAGAAACTGTCTGGTAAACCAGTGATATCTGTAGGATCAGTCGGGCTCGATGGAGAATTCACAAGTTTCTCTGGTGCTAACACCACCAGCCTGGACGGTCTCATGAAGAAACTTGATCATGGGGAGTTTGATTTAGTAGCTATCGGGCGCTCTTTATTAATGGATCCGGAGTGGGTGAGGAAAGTTCGGGAAGGCAGGGAAACGGAGCTATTACCTTTTGATAAAGTTGCTCTTAAACATCTAACCTAACCTTACTGAATCAGCTAACTACTGAACAAAGGTGTTTTACCAGGGGAATTTCCCGGTAAAACACCTTTTTGTTTAATTTTTACTTAGCTCTCGTCAGGCGATATACTCTTGCCAAAATGGCGACTAACCTTCATATTAAAAAGAGAAGGAGGTTCGACATGCGACACGATATTAAACCTAATGAACGAGCTTTCTCTACCAAAGAGGTGGCAGAAGAACTGAACATCGCAATGCCGGCTGTTGGCAGGTATTCCTAGAGCTGATATCTGGGATTAACACTAGATGTAAATAATTTACTTAACGTTAAAATTTTATGAACCGGTCCTTTTTCAGAAAGTCAGAAAGTATGAAAAATTAATAATTTTTCAATAAACCATTGACATTTTTTCTAAAAGGGAATAATATATTTACCAATATCAAATACCACAAATTCACAATTTAATTCTTATCGCGAGAGGTGGAGGGACTGGCCCTTTGAAGCCTCGGCAACGGGTCTGGTGATGATTCATCAGAGACTGTGCCAATTCCAGCGGGTGCTTTGAGCACTTGAAAGATAAGAAGATGGGTAGCTATATGTTTGAAGCCAAAACCTCTCTTCTTATTTTTATTAAAGAAGAGAGGTTTTTTAAATGTTAAATTTACTTGTTTACAAGACTTTGCTTTAGTAGAAGGAGGAAAATATGAGCAATACCATCGTTTCGTATGAGAATTTCTCTGGCGATCCATTTGAAAGCTGGCACCCTAAGGATGACACAAAAGGAGCAGCCGAGGTATTAGAGTGGGCTTATCAGTCTTATGGTGAATCAATCGTCTATGCTTGTAGTTTTGGAGCAGAAGGCATTGTGTTGATTGATTTGATTTCTAAAGTGCAGAAAGATGCAGAAATTGTTTTTCTTGATACAGATGTTCACTTTCCGGAAACCTATGAACTGATCGAAAAAGTGAAGCGGAGATACCCAGAACTTCACATTCATATTAAGAAACCGGATTTGACTTTAGATGAGCAAGCGAACGAGTATGGTCCAGCATTATGGAAAAAGCAACCGGGCCAATGTTGTTATATCCGAAAAATCAAGCCGCTTGAAGATGCGCTTCGTGGGGCAACCGCCTGGATTTCAGGGCTGAGGCGAGAACAGTCTCCGAGTCGAAGTCACACTGATTTTGTAAATAAGGATGAACGGTTTCAGTCGATTAAGGTATGCCCCCTAATCTACTGGACATGGGAAGACGTTTGGCATTATATCCGAGTAAATAGCTTGGATTACAATGAATTACATGATCAAGGATACCCAAGTATCGGCTGCATGCCTTGTACAGAGCCAGTAACTGAACAGGGGGACGTTCGCTCTGGGAGGTGGCAAGGGTTTAATAAAACAGAATGCGGTCTCCACACTTCTGGAAACCAGGCATAAGTAGATTATTTCTTTAAGCTAACTTGAAAATTCATTGCAACAAGGAAAGGAGGCGGCTTATGAAAAAAGTTTATATCGTCGGTGCAGGACCTGGTGACCCTGATTTAATTACAGTGAAAGGCTTGAAGGCCATTCAGCAGGCGGATGTCATTCTATATGATCGATTGATTAACAAAGATTTACTTGATGAAGCGAGGGACGAAGCGGAATTGATTTATTGCGGCAAGCGTCCGAATCATCACTCGTTAGACCAACAAACCATTAATGGGCTGCTTTGTGATTTTGCCTTGCAAGGGAAAACCGTGACCCGTCTAAAAGGCGGAGATCCCTTCGTTTTTGGTAGAGGTGGAGAGGAAGCTGAAGAGTTAGCGAAGAGAAGTATTCCATTTGAAATCGTTCCCGGAATCTCCTCCGGGGTAGCCGCTCCCGCTTATGCTGGTATTCCAGTCACACATCGTAACTATAGTTCGTCTGTAGCCTTCCTTTCAGGGGTAAGCAAATTGGGATATGACGAGGAAGAGTATTGGGAGCATGCAGTGAAAAGTATGGATACTTTGTGCATTTATATGGGGGTCAAAAAACTTCCGGAAATTTGCGCGAGACTGATCCGCCATGGCCGTGCTTCCAGTACACCGATCGCTCTGGTTGAGTGGGGGACGATGGAACATCAACGTACCGTAACAGGAACCTTAGAGGACATTGTCGGAAGGGCCAAGGACCTCGAGAATCCTTCGATGATTATTGTAGGAGAAGTCGTGAAACTGAGGGAGCAGCTACAATGGTTTGAACAGGTGAAAAAAGAGGAGGAGATACCTGTTCCCTCCATTGTTGGGTAAAAGGAAGGAGGTGGTTACATGCAAGCTGTTTTATATGTGAGTCACGGGAGCCGAGTTGAGAAGGCGCGTAAGGAAGCCGTTTCCCTGATTCAATCCGTTCGAGAACGAATTAACCTTCCGCTGCAGGAAACGTGCTTTTTAGAACTGGCAGAACCAAATATGGCTCAGGGGATAGAGATTCTCGTCCGGCGTGGAGCCACTAGGATCGCCATTATACCCGTGCTATTGTTGAGTGCAGGTCACTACTACACGGATATACCGGAAGAGATTAATCGTGCGAAGCTCCGTCATCCGAACATCCATTTTGTTTATGGAAGAACGATCGGAATTCAGGATCGGGTGATTGATATTTTGGTCCAACGTGTGCAGGAAACAAAGGTACTCCGCCATTCGGATGCGAACATCTTGCTGGTGGGAAGAGGCAGCCGTCATCCAGAGACTAAAGAATCGATGGAACAAATTGCACATAAATTACGATCGAAAATGGACGTCGCTCATGTAAATGTCAGCTATTTAGCGGCCTGTTCCCCTTCTTTTGATGAAGGATTGCAAACTTCGCTGAACGAAGGGTGGTCACAAACTTTCGTGATTCCCTACCTTTGGTTTACTGGGCTGCTCATGCGGTCGATGCAGGACAAAATAAATGAGGTGCAGGAGGAAAATCAGCAAGTGGTGGTGCTGTGTCAATATCTTGGGAACCATCCCATAATGATCGACGCTTTGACTGACCGAGTTCATGAAGCCTTACAAAAATCAAAAGCATCTTGACCAAACAGGAATAATACATCGCTTTCGATACTGAATTGGATGTTTCATCAATTAGAGGTGGATTTTAATGAAAGGTGGAGGAGACATGAATGGGTTAGATGGAAAACAAATCGGAGTCGCAGCTGATCGAAGTGCTGATCCACTTAGCAACTTGATTCAGAAGAAAGGCGGGTCCCCAGTAGTTTATTCCATCCAGGGGAAGCAAAGTTTAAACGAACAAACCAGCCATCAGAATATCAAAGATTTTCTCGCCGAAACATTTGAATGGGCAATTTTCACGACAGGAATAGGAGCTAAAACCTTGGCTGACTCGTCAGTTGAATTGGGATTTTACTCTTCATTTATTGAAAAGTTAAACGATACAAACCTGGCTATCCGTGGGAAAAAGACATTGAACTGGTGCAAGAACAATGCTGTCCAAGTCAGTATGGTATCTGAGGATGGGACAATGGAAAATCTCTTGAAAACATTTTCTGATAAACAAATGGACGGCATACGGCAGCGTGTTTTTTTACAAGCTTACAATCAGGATGATGCAAAGCTAAAGGATCAACTTGAGAAGCTTGGCTGTTCTGTTTACTTGTCACGGCCCTATTCTTATCAGGCACCTATTCCGCAAGTATTAAATGATTTGAAAAAGGCTGTAATTGAACAATCGCTTGATGCCGTTGTTTTCACAAGTAAAACACAGGTCAAAAATTTATTGGCGAATCATCCTGACACCCAAAAGATTGTTCAGGCTTTCAATGAGCAAGTGCTAGCAGTGGCTGTTGGAAAAGTTACAGCAAATGAACTAAAACGTAATGGGATCTTGAATGTCCTTCAGCCAGATAACCCTAAAATGGGACCGATGGTTGTGGCGCTTGATCGTTACTACCAGCAGGTAAATAATTGAATAAACTCTAAGAAAAGCTCGTTCACAGTAGGTCGTGAACGACAATAACGATTTATGATATAAAATCAAAACAGAATTTTTTTGTGAGGTGGGTACATTTGCAGTTCCAGGTGATGAACAGTCCTTTTAAACAAGAACAAGCGGAGCTACTAAATCAGGTGCTTCCAACTATGACAGAAAATCAAAAAATTTGGCTGAGCGGGTATTTAGCTAGCTCTCAGTCCACAGCATCTACTGCAACAGCCGATCCTGCTGTACAGAATGCCTTGGAACCGGAGGCTTTCTCTCAAAATGCCGTTCAGAATACAACACGCGAAGTGACCATTCTCTTTGGTTCGCATACTGGAAATTGCGAGGCGTTGGCTGGGGAGATGTCACAAAAGCTAGAGCAGCAAGATTACAAGGTAACGCTTTCAATGATGGATGATTTTAAGCCTAAGGCATTAAAAAAAGTTGAGGATTTACTCATTCTCACGAGCACTCATGGTGATGGAGATCCGCCGGACAATGCGATGGCTTTCTATGATTTCCTACATAGCAAAAGAGCTCCAGAGCTTGAAGACCTCAGATATTCAGTGCTTGCCTTGGGTGACAGCTCCTACGAATTCTATTGTCAAACCGGCAAAGAATTTGATAAACGACTGGAGGAATTAGGGGGAAAAAGGATTTATCCCCGTGTCGATTGTGATCTCGATTTTGAGGAGCCTGCAGAAGAATGGGTCGAGGGCGTGCTAGCTACATTAAATAATTCCAAGGAGGTTAACCGCGAAGATGAGCGAGCCTCCCAATCAGAGCGGCCAGATGCGTCAACAAATCAGCCAGCCTATTCAAGGACAAATCCATTTAAGGCGGAAATTCTAGAAAATTTGAATCTCAATGGCCGTGGTTCAAACAAAGAAACACGTCATCTTGAGTTAGACCTCGAGGGTTCTGATTTAGAGTTTGAACCAGGCGACAGCCTCGGCATTTTTCCAGAGAATGATTCTGTCCTGGTGAATCAGCTCATCGAAGTAATGAAATGGGATCCAGAAGACCTGGTTCCGGTGAATAAGCAAGGGGAATTGCGCCCATTGCGGGAGGCCTTAACCTCTACCTTCGAGATCACTGGCCTGACGAAACCGCTGCTTGAGAAGGTGGCACAGCTTTCTGCCAATGAGGAGCTGAATAAACTAATAGTAGATCAGGAGGAACTAAAAGCCTATCTATATGGTCGAGATCTGATTGATTTGGTACAGGATTTTGGACTCAGGGATGTTCCGGCAGAAGAATTTATCAAGATTCTTCGAAAGATTCCGCCACGCCTTTATTCGATTGCGAGTAGTTTACAAGCGAACCCTGATGAGGTACATCTTACGATCGGTGCGTTAAGATATGACGCACACGGACGTGAACGAACAGGCGTTTGTTCTGGACAGTGTACCGAACGATCACAGCCTGGTGATGTATTATCAGTTTTTATTCAACGTAATTCGAACTTCAAACTTCCTGAAAACCTGGATACACCCGTCATTATGATTGGGGCTGGGACTGGTGTCGCTCCTTATCGAGCTTTCCTGGAAGAACGGGAGGAGATCAACGCAGAAGGAGACACATGGCTATTCTTCGGCGAACAGCATTTTGTCACAGACTTTCTTTATCAGGTCGAATGGCAAAAGTGGCTTAAGGAAGGTGTGCTCTCCAGGGCAGATGTCGCCTTTTCCCGCGATACCTCTGAAAAGGTCTACGTGCAGCATCGTATGCTTGAGAAAAGTCGTGATCTTTATCAGTGGCTACAAGAAGGAGCGGCTGTTTATGTATGTGGGGATGAAAAGTATATGGCAAAAGACGTAGAAACGACCCTATTAACAATTCTTGAGCAAGAAGGAAATATGAGTCAAGAAGAAGCGGAAGCGTATCTTGTTGAGATGCGTAAGCAGAAACGCTACCAACGCGACGTATATTAATAAATTTGGATGATAGGTTCATAGGAAAGGAGTTAAATCATGACAAACAAAGAACTTACGCACCAGGATGGACCGCCAAGCGACATGGAAAGGATTAAAGACGACAGCAACTACTTGCGCGGTTCCATTGCAGAAAGCTTTGAAGAACGTATGACTTCAGGAATTCCCGATGATGATACAAAGCTATTAAAATTCCATGGGAGCTATCAGCAGGATGATAGAGATGTACGAAATGAACGAAAACAGCAGAAGCTGGAACCAGCTTACCAATACATGGTACGTGTGCGTTTACCTGGAGGGGTAGCCACGCCTGAGCAATGGCTTACGATGGATGACCTCGCAAACACCTATGGGAATGGGACGCTAAAGCTGACTACCCGGCAAACGTTTCAGCTGCATGGCATTCTAAAGTGGAACATGAAAAAAAGCATGCAGGAAATCAATCATTCCTTGTTGGACACGGTGGCTGCTTGTGGTGATGTTAATAGGAATGTAATGTGTAATGTTAATCCCAATCAATCAGACGTTCATTCTGAAGTATACGAGTGGTCACAAAAATTAAGTGATGAGCTCTTACCAAGAACCAAGGCCTATCATGAGATTTGGCTTGATGAAGAAAAAGTGATAGATAGCCGCGAAACCGAGGATGAGGAAATGGAGCCGATGTATGGTCCGTTATATTTGCCACGGAAATTCAAAATCGGTATTGCCGTTCCCCCTTCGAATGACGTAGATGTTTTTTCTCAAGATCTCGGCTTTATTGCTGTCATGGAAGAAGGGAAATTACTAGGATTCAACGTTGCTGTCGGTGGGGGCATGGGGATGACCCATGGCGACACAAATACTTATCCTCAATTGTCTCGAGTGATCGGCTTCTGTCCAGCCGATAGAATCGTAGAGGTAGCGGAGAAGGTGATCACGATTCAACGCGATTATGGAAACCGCTCCGAAAGAAAGAATGCTCGCTTTAAGTACACGATTGATAAAAGAGGGATCGACTGGCTGATCAATGAACTCGAGGAAAGACTAGGATGGAATCTTGGAGAAGCACGTCCTTATCATTTCGAGCATAACGGCGACAGCTATGGCTGGATAAAGGGTGATAGTAAATGGCATTTGACTCTATTTATTCAGAATGGGCGCATCAAGGATTTAGAAGACTATCAACTTATGACAGGGCTAAGGGAAATCGCTAGAGTCCACACCGGAGAATTCCGGCTTACTCCAAATCAGAATCTCATTATCGCTAACGTCACTGAAGAGATGAAGCCGGAGATCATTGAACTGGTCAACACATACGGGCTGACAGATGGAAAACATAATTCCGCATTGCGCAGGAATTCGATGGCATGTGTTGCCTTTCCAACTTGCGGGCTTGCGATGGCCGAATCGGAACGCTATCTTCCTTTACTAATCGATAAAATCGAAGGGGTTCTTGATGAGGCTGGGATTAGGGAAGAAGAAATTGTCATCCGTATGTCAGGCTGCCCTAATGGCTGTTCCCGCCCGGGACTAGGAGAAATCGCCTTTATTGGCAAAGCTCCTGGAAAATACAACATGTATTTGGGGGCTGGATTCACTGGGGATCGATTGAACAAATTGTACCGAGAGAATATCGGAGAGGAAGAGATCCTAGAGACACTGAGGCCGATTCTGTTTCAATATGCTAAACAACGCCAGGAAAATGAGCACTTTGGTGATTATGTTGTCCGTGCTGGTTATGTGGAAGAAGTTAGCTCAGGCCTTAACTTTCATAAATAAAAGGAAAGAAGCTTTTCAAACAAATTCCAGGATGAATGTCTATCCCGGAGTTTAAAAAAATTGTTTTCAAATGATTATGACTACAGGGAGGTTTCATTCATGACAGTTACGCAAACAAAACGCACAACGATTCATCCACACGGGGGAGAGCTCGTAAACCGCGAATTGGTTGGTTCACAAAGAGAAGCCTATTTAAACAAAGCGAGTTCATTAAAAGCATTAACCTTAAATGCCTGGAGTTTATCAGATCTAGAACTGATCGCTATTGGCGGTTTCAGCCCGTTAACTGGCTTTATGGCAGAGTCTGATTACACACGAGTTGTTGAGGAAATGCGCCTAGAGAATGGAACAGTCTGGAGTGTCCCTATAACCTTACACGTGACTCAAGAGCAAGCGGATAAATATGAGATTGGGTCAGAGATTGCGCTTGTTGGAGAAGACGATGTCGTTTATGGTGTGCTTGAATTGGAAGAAAAGTACACCTATAACAAGGAAAAAGAAGCAAGTCACGTTTACGGCACAACGGATGCGGCCCATCCCGGTGTGAAAAATGTCTATGATAAAGGCGAAATCCATCTTGCGGGTCCGATTCATTTGCTAAATCGTCCAAGTCATGGTGGGTTTGAGGACTTCTATCTTGATCCATCTGAAACACGGAAAATGTTTGCTGATTTAGGCTGGAAAACAGTCGTTGGTTTTCAGACCCGTAATCCGGTCCACCGTGCACATGAATATATTCAAAAATGTGCGCTGGAATCCGTAGATGGCTTGTTGTTAAACCCATTGGTGGGTGAAACAAAGTCGGATGATATATCTGCCGAAATCCGTATGGAGAGCTATCAAGTAATTTTGAAGAATTACTATCCAGAAGATCGGACTCGGCTTGTGATCTATCCTGCAGCAATGCGGTATGCGGGGCCAAAAGAGGCGATTTTGCATGCAATTGTCCGCAAAAATTATGGCTGTACGCATTTTATTGTCGGACGTGATCATGCCGGTGTTGGTGACTATTATGGCACATACGAAGCGCAAGAATTCATTTCCCAGTTTGAAGAAGAACTAGGTATTCAAATCTTCAAATTTGAACACGCGTTCTTTTGTACCAAGTGTGAGAACATGGGCACGGCAAAAACCTGTCCGCACGGGAAAGAAGATCACGTTCACCTTAGCGGTACAAAAGTCCGTGAGAAACTTCGTAATGGGGAGGAACTGCCGAAAGAGTTTTCTCGTCCAGAAGTTGCTGCTGTGCTCATTAAAGGCATGAAAGAAAATTAATCAAATGGATGTTATCCCATGTCATTCGAGATGATCTTTGTTTTAGTCATGATTATAGCTATGTTAGGCGGGCTGCTTTTTGAAGTAGCGAGGCCTGACATCGTTATCTTCACAGTGCTTACCATTTTTTTGATAACGGGGATACTCACTCCAGAGGAGGCACTGAGGGGGTTTTCCAATCAAGGGATGCTCACGATCGCCCTCTTGTTTGTTGTGGCAGGGGCTGTACAGAAGAGCGGAATCATTGAAGGCGTGATGAAATCCTGGCTTAACAAAAGTAAAAGTTTGCTAGGTTCCATGGTACGTTTTTTTGTCCCTACGTCTATTCTTTCAGGGTTTCTAAATAACACACCCATTGTCGTTACTTTTACACCCATGATTAAAACATGGTGTGAGGAACATGATATTGCACCTTCGAAGTTTTTGATCCCTCTCTCCTACGCAACGATTCTCGGTGGGACAATTACCTTGATGGGAACCTCTACAAATCTAGTCGTTCATGGCATGTTAGTCGATTATGGTTATCAGGGTTTCTCTATCTTCCAGTTAGCTGTTATTGGGATCCCCATAGCCATCGTGGGACTTGTCTATATTTTTACAGTTGGTTATAAATTATTACCTGAACACAAAGGACTTCGGCAGCAAGTTAAAGAGGATTCTAGAGAGTATATTTCGGAGTTAATCGTTGAGTCTACTTTTCCTTCTATTAATCAAAGTGTTAAGCAAGCTGGACTGAGAGGTTTGGAAGGACTCTATTTAATCGAGATTATCCGTGGAAAGGAACGAATATCTCCTGTACGTTCTACCACTGTCATCCAAACAGGAGATCGATTGATTTTTACAGGGTTAATTTCTACGATGGCGGATTTACAACATACGAAAGGGTTAACCTTAAAGACAGGGACCCACTTAGAGCTTGATGATTTAAACAACGGTAATACACAGCTTGTCGAAGCCGTTGTTTCGCATCAATCTTCTTTATTAACGGCGTCTATTAAACAAGCACAGTTTCGATCAAGGTATGATGCTGGCGTAATTGCTGTCCATCGAAATAATGAACGGATTGAAAGTAAAATTGGTGATATTGTGCTTAAACCAGGGGACATATTACTACTGCTAGCGGGTGCTGATTTTATTGAAAAGTACCAACAATCGAGTGACTTTTATGTGCTGTCTCCCTTGAATACCCAGCACCCCTTTAATCGCAACCCTGTTAAAGGGTGGCTGGCTGTCATCATACTACTAACGATGATCACGCTGGTGACACTTGGTGTATTCAGTATGTTCAAAGCCATGGCTATAGCAGTGATTCTGTTATTAGTAACAAGGGTGATTACAGCGGAGGAAGCCAAGAAGTATATCCAGTTTCAAGTATTGCTCCTGATTGCCAGTTCCTTCGGGGTCGGGATAGCTATGACGAAAACGGGGCTGGCTCAATGGATTGCGGATGGGTTATTGGCTATAGGAGAGCCGCTAGGATTGTTTGTGATCATTCTATTCATTTATTTGCTAACGAACATTTTCACCGAGTTAATTACAAACAGTGCTGCTGCGATATTAATGATTCCAATTGGGTTAAAAATGGCCAGCAGTTTGCAACTTGATCCTATGGGTTTCGCTGTTACGATCGCTATTGCAGCATCTGCTAGTTTTATCACGCCGATTGGCTATCAGACAAACCTTATTGTCTATGGACCAGGCGGATATAAGTTTACTGATTATATTAAAGTAGGAACTCCCTTAAGTTTAATCGTGATGGCTATAACGGTTACGATTGTCTACTACGGATGGTTTTAGGAGGAAAAAAATGAGTGAATCAACTAATATCGTATGGCATGATTCAGAAGTGACTAAGCAAGAAAGACAAGAGCAAAATAATCATAAGAGCGCAGTTTTATGGTTCACAGGCCTATCTGGATCAGGGAAATCCACGGTATCTGTGGCATTAGAAAAAGAACTTCATGAAATCGGTGTCCATACATATCGGTTAGATGGAGATAACGTTCGTCACGGGTTGAATAAAAATTTAGGGTTTAGCCCCGAAGATCGTACGGAGAATATTCGTCGCATTGGAGAAGTAGCCAATCTTATGGTGGACGCAGGACTAGTAACTTTAACGGCGTTTATTTCTCCCTATCGAGAGGATCGAGATCGCGCCAGAAAGTTACTTGGAGAAAAGGAATTCATTGAAGTCTATGTGAAATGCAGCGTAGAAGCCTGTGAAGAACGTGACCCTAAAGGTTTATATAAAAAAGCGCGTGCCGGTGAAATTAAAGGTTTTACAGGGATTGATGCCCCGTATGAAGAGCCTGTCGAACCAGAGGTCACGATAGAAACGGATAAACAAACGCTGGAGGAATCAGTCCAAGTAGTCATCGACCATTTGCAACAAAAAGGATACATTGGGTAATCGACATTGTTAATCTAAATTATTGTATATCCCATCTTGCAGTTTGTTAGGGGGATATAAAAAAGCATGAGGCTTGAGCCTCATGCGTTTAGTTTGCCTGTAATTTTTTATTTTTACGGGCTTTTTCTTTTTCAATTTGTTTACTTCTGAGCTGACCGCACGCGGCGTCGATGTCCGTTCCGTGTTCAGTACGAACCCCGCATTTAATCCCGCGATCCATCAAGGTTTGATAGAAGGTGAGAATCGCTTCTTTCTCACTTCGTTCATACGGGTTGTCTGCGACTGGGTTGTACGGAATTAAGTTGACATATGACAAGTGACGTTTATTGTGGAGTAGATCCGCGAGCTGCTCGGCTTCTTTCTTATGATCATTCACGTCTTTCAGCAAAATATATTCGAAGGTAATCCGTCGGTTCGTTTTTTCTAAATAGTAATCGATCGCGGGCATTAGTTTTTCCAGTGGATACGCCCGGTTGATTTTCATGATTTTCGTCCGCAGCTCGTTATTCGGCGCGTGGATCGATAGCGCTAAATTAATCTGGATCCCCTCATCCGCAAACTCATACATCTTCGGTGCGATTCCGCTTGTGGAAACAGTAATGTGACGGGCCCCAATCGATAAACCTTTTTGATCATTGACTACACGGAGGAAGTCGATCAAGTTGTCGTAGTTATCGAACGGTTCGCCAATTCCCATAACGACAATGTGACTGACGCGTTCGTCTTTGTTCTGTTGGTCGAGGTGCTGCTGGACTTGCATTATTTGTTCGACAATCTCACCGCTTGATAAATCGCGGTGTTTACGCAACACTCCGCTCGCACAGAACGAACAGCCGATATTACAGCCGACCTGTGTCGTTACACAGACTGAAAGCCCATAGTTAAAACGCATAAGCACGGTTTCAATGACGTTTCCATCTTGTAATTTAAACAGGAATTTAACCGTCCCGTCCTTCGATTCTTGTTTAATTTCTTCCGTTAACGTTTCGATTGTAAAATGTTCATCCAGAAGGTCAATGCTGGATTGGTTTACATTTTTCATTTGCGAAAAATCAGTGACACGTTTTTGGTAGAGCCAGTTCCACACTTGTTTGGAGCGGAACTTTTTTTCCCCGTGTTCCGTAAGCCAGTCTGTCAGTTGAACAAACGTTAAACCGTATATGGATTGTTTCATAGATACGCTCCTCATTAAAAAATACGCTATTCCTATACTAATCGATTTGGAAGTAGTAAACAACCAGGAAATTATTATTATAATTTTGGCTCAAATTCTATTTGGTGAAATGAGGGAGGGTCTCGGTGCTTCCTCCATTGTGCACTATAGCATGAGTGTTGCTTTGTAGGGCAGGTTTTTTAGAAACTGTCACTAAGAACTTACCCAAGAGAAACATCTAAAATCATCATTATCGTAAACCCAATCATTAAACTCATGGATGCTAAATCTTTATTTCCCTCTTCTTGAGAACCTGGGATAACTTCTTCTGCCACAACAAATATCATGGCCCCTGCAGCAAAACTTAAAGCATAGGGGAGGAGGGGCTGGATCAAGGTCACTGCTGCTGCTCCAATAATGGCAGAGACAGGTTCAACCATTCCTGAAAATTGCCCATAGAGAAAACTTTTTTTACGTGACATCCCATCCCTTCGAAGGGGCATGGATACGGCAACACCTTCCGGGAAGTTTTGAATACCAATGCCAATGGTTAATGCGACAGCCCCAGCTATTGATGCCGATGGGAATCCGGCGGCCACGGCTCCAAAAGCAACTCCTACCGCCAGGCCTTCTGGAATGTCGTGTAACGTAATGGCTAGAACTAATAGCGTACTGCGCTTTTTTTTCTTTGGTTGTATTCCCTCTGCTTGTTCCATAGATGATGTAGGATGAAGGTGTGGTAGGATCTTATCACTTCCCCATAAAAAAAGCCCGCCCAACATAAAGCCAATGGCTACTGGAATCCAAGCTGGGACCCCTCCCCCTTCTGCCATATCAAGCGCTGGGGAAAGGAGTGACCAGAAACTCGCTGCAATCATAACACCACCAGCGAATCCTAACATACTGTCCATTAATTTCTGATTGAATGTTTTCGTTGTAAAAACCAATGTAGCTCCAAGAGCCGTCATCCCCCATGTAAAAAGAGAAGCTAGGAGTGCTTGTATAACTGGGGGTAAATTTAGAAAAAAATCAAACATAAACTGAATCTCCTTCCGACACAAACCTCTTTACCGTAGCATAATATTGTTTTTAAAAGATAACAAGTTTCTGACTGCTCCTATTAAGTTCCCTCATAAAATGAGAAGATGCCCCTTTTTTTGTCAAATTGGTGAGCCGAACAGATTCATTGCTGATAATACTACAGTACCTGACATGAAATAATTCTGTTTCAAGAAGGGTACAATGATCATAATTGAAGTATGCCAATAGGAAGAAACAGTCTAAGATAGAAAAGAACTAATTATATTTTTTAAAAAAGCTGAAATGAGTTTCTATTTATTTCGGCTTACTAAGGGTGGTCTTATTATGAAGGTCAGAATCGAATTAACATATAAAACACCAAAAGGTACAAATACAACATTCAGTTCTGATGATATGCATGCAGGAAAAGCCATCTTAATCGCTGAAGATCTAGAGAGCATAGGGCGCACTAAAAATGTAACATTCATCGACAGCCTTGAGAGTACGTGGACGTTGAAGGAATTAAAGAAATATATGAAGGGAATTCAAACCGAACCACACAATGTAACCGTTTATTTTGATGGTGGTTTTGATCTAGACACAACAAATTCAGGTTTAGGTTGTGCCATTTATTATGAACAAAATGGAAAATCATTTCGGCTGCGCAAAAACGCCTTAGTTGAAGAACTTGATACAAATAACGAGGCGGAGTATGCTGCCCTTCATCTCGGATTACAAGAATTAGAGCTTTTAAAGGTCCATCACTTGCCTGTTACATTTGTCGGTGATTCCCAGGTTGTTATCAACCAATTAAATGGAGAATGGCCGTGTTTGGAAGAAGAATTGTCAAAATGGGCTGACAGAGTTGAAAGTAAATTGAAGCAGCTAGGCATTCATCCAGATTATGAACTTATTTCACGAAAAGGGAATCGGGAAGCGGACAGACTAGCATCACAAGCCCTAAAAGAAATTGAAATAACGAGTACAATAGAGACAAATCGTGAAGAATAATTTACTATGAAGCTTTATACAAAAAAGACCGCACTTCTGAATTCTGAAGATAGGGTGGGTATCTCATTACCCAGAAACAGTTTACTACTAGTAGGTTACTTTCAAACAATTGCCAATTTTTGAAAGTGGTGATATACTCTACATGAAACTAAATACGATGTAAAAACAGGTGCGGATAAAGAACTTATTTATCTGCTTAAAAGGGAAGTTCGGTTAGATTCCGACGCTGTCCCGCAACTGTATTTGGGAGCGATTCGAAAAAACCACTGTTTTCATGGAACATGGAAATGGGAAGGTTCGAGGAGCGATGACCTTAAGCCAGGAGACCTGCCTGTTTTTAGCAAACATCAATACCTACGAGGATAGGGGGTGTTAAGGGCGACAAAAGGAAGCATGCTTTTTCAATGTGGATAAGCATGTCTATTTTAGTAATCTTTCGTGACTTAACAACTTCTATCGGGAAGTTGTTTTTTTATTGCCGTTTTTTCAGCCGCATGATATTCAGATGGGAGTGTAAGAATGGAAGATCTAAAAGTTCATTCGAGGAATTTTATGCCCTATGAAATGGGAAAGGGTGTGTTTACACCCGAAGATTTCATGGACGAGGAAGATTTGATATCGAAAACAACAGAAATGTTTGTGAAACAAGAAATTGCCCCTCAATTGGAGTCTATTGAAAAGCATGATTATAAAGTTGCCTGCCAGCTGTTTGAAAAAGCTGGAGAACTAGGTCTGCTTGGTATTGAAGTGCCGGAGTCCTATGGCGGTCTTTCTTTAAATAAAAAACTCTCTGGACTTGTGGCGGAAAAGATGGGGTATGGGGGCTCATTCAGCGTTTCGTTTAACATTCATGTTGGAGTAGGCACTTTGCCCTACATTTATTTTGGTACAGAAGAACAAAAACAGAAGTACTTACCCAAATTAGCTGCTGGGGAATGGATTGGCGCCTATGCCCTGACGGAGCCGGGTGCTGGTTCGGATGCTTTAAATGCACGTACCAGTGCGATATGGAAGGATGAAGAATCAGCCTGGGTGTTGAATGGAGAAAAGCAATGGATTACAAATGCTCATGTGGCGAATGTCTATGTTGTCTTCGCTAAAACCAAGGAAGGAATGACCGCCTTTATCGTCGAACGATCGTTTGATGGCGTATCCATTGGGTTGGAAGAAAAGAAGATGGGAATCAAAGGGTCTTCCACAGCAACTTTGATTCTTGAGGATGTATCCGTGCCTAAAGAAAATGTATTGGGGGACGTAGGGAAAGGGCATCGGATTGCCTTAAACATTTTAAACATGGCCCGCCTAAAGCTTGCCTTTTCAAATATTGGATCCGCAAAACAATCGCTTGAGTTGACTACTCAATACTCAAAAGAACGGAAACAGTTTAATCGATCGTTACTTGACTTTACGATGATTCAAGAGAAGATTGCCAACATGGCCGTTTCTATTTACGGAGCTGAGAGTGCTGCCTATCGAACAGCTGGTTTTTTAGATGACGCCATGGAAGACCGCGACGAGAATAATGATAGTAACGGGAAAAATTCAGGGTATGCCATGGAATGTGCCATGAACAAAGTATATAGCTCAGAAGTGTTAGACAACATTGTTGACGAAGCTGTACAAATTCACGGTGGTTATGGATATATGGAAGAATATCAAGTCGAGCGGCTTTATCGTGATGCCAGGATCAGCCGGATATTTGAAGGAACAAATGAGATTAATCGTCTAACGATTTCAAAAATCTTAATTAAAAAATTTAATTCATCACAAGTGACTACGATGGACACAGCAAATGAGATCCATAAGGACAAGAATCGACAGTACATTCAACTGTCTAAGCACTTGTTAACTCGATCTTTGAAAGCGCTTACGGAAACGTGCTTAAAAATGGAAGATGAACAAGAATATATGCGTTTATTAGCGGATATGGTAAGTGACCTCTATGTAATGGAATCTTCGTTTTTACGTACGGAGAAGGCTATTGAAAAAAATGGGCGGGACCAGGAGCAGATGAAGGTAAACGTGACAGATGTGTTATGTGAAGAGGGGTATCGTCGTGTGGAAAACGCCGCTCTGTCCATCATTTCAGGGGGCGTTTCAGATGACCATGACCGGGAGAGATGGATCCATGAGATTCGCCATCTCGAAGTTCCTCTTTATGAAAATCTCTTTGTGAAAAAACGTGCGATTGCAAAACATATCACAAGTCGCACGCGCTATATGATTTAAATGGAGGTATTCACATGAAAAAGATAGGTTTTATCGGATTAGGAAATATGGGTCTTCCGATGTCGAAAAATTTACTAGCTGCTAATTTTATCGTTTACGGTCTCGATTTAAATAAAAAAGCTGAAGAAGCTCTTCAAGAATTCGGTGGATTGACAGGGGTATCTATTTCTGAAATGACGGGCGTTTGCGACGTGATCATCACGAGCTTACCATCCTCGGATGCGGTCGAAGAGATTTTTTTAGGAGAAGAGGGACTGATTAAACATAGTCAGCCTGGAATGATCTTGATGGATACAAGTACGGTGGCTCCTGAGATGAATCTGAAAGTTGAAAAAGCAGTGAGAAACAAAGGGATTGAATATCTAGCTGCTCCTGTCAGTGGAGGAGTGATTGGAGCTGTAAACCGCACGCTTACCTTCATGGTCGGAGGTTCTGAAGAAACGTATCAGAAAGCTTTGCCAATCATGAACGTATTAGGTGAGAAGATTTTTCATGTCAATGAAAAGATCGATAGTGGCACAGCTACGAAGCTGATCAACAATTTACTCATCGGGTTCTATACCGCTGGTGTAAGCGAAGCGCTTAATTTAGCAAAGCAGAGCAATATAGATTTGGAAAATTTATATGAAATCTTGAATGTCAGTTATGCGAAAAGCCGGATATTTGAACGCAACTATAAAAGCTTTATCGCCAATGATGACTATGAACCTGGTTTCTCTTTAAAACTATTGAGGAAAGATTTAGGGTTTGCTTTAGACTTGGCTGAAAAACATCACTTAGATTTACCGATTAGTAAGAACTTGTTTGATATGTACGAAGAGGCGGAGGAAAGTGGCCTTGGGGAGAAAGACATGTCCGTGGTTTTCCAAAAGCTTAGCGAGCAGTCTACATCTAAATTATAGGAAAAAGGGGAGAAGCACATATGATTACGACGAACGTAGAAAAAATGAAGAATCATATTGATGGACAGTGGGTGGCGTCTACAGGAGAAGAAATGGAAGAAATTCCGAATCCAGCAACCGGTAAGGTGGTTGCGTATGTTCCGTTATCAACAGAACAAGATGTCAAACTCGCCGTAGAAGCGGCTCATAGGGCATTCCCTTCTTGGTCAAAAGTACCTGTTCCGCAAAGATCCCGTTACTTATTTGAATACCTTCAGTTATTAAACGAACATAAAGAAGAACTTGCTCAAATTATTACCATGGAGAGTGGAAAAACGTTACAGGACGCTCGCGGGGAGGTTCAACGCGGAATTGAAGTGGTCGAGCTTGCCACATCTACTCCAAATTTAATGATGGGAGATGCACTTCCTAGTATTGCCGAGGGCATTGATGGTTCCATTTGGCGCTATCCACTTGGAGTGGTTGCGGGTATTACACCGTTTAACTTCCCAATGATGGTTCCGCTATGGATGTTCCCCCTTGCGATTGCTTGCGGGAATACATTTGTCTTCAAAGCGTCGGAGCGCACGCCTATTTTAGCCGGGAAGTTAGTGGATCTTTTTTATCAAGCAGGTTTTCCAAAAGGTGTGTTGAATCTAGTACATGGTGGAAAAGAAGTGGTCAATAGTGTCCTTGACCATCCTGACATTGAGGCGGTTTCTTTTGTCGGCTCAGAACCAGTGGCCAAGCATGTCTACCAAACAGGAACAGCGAATGGAAAACGAGTTCAAGCTCTTGCAGGAGCTAAAAACCACGCACTTGTCATGTCGGATTGTCAAATGGAGAAAACTGTTCAGGGGGTTATTGGGGCTGCCTTTGGAAGTAGTGGTGAACGCTGTATGGCATGTTCCGTGGTAGCCGTCGTGGATGATATCGCTGATGAATTCATCGAGACCTTGGTCTCAGAAACTCGGAAACTAAAAGTGGGAGCGGGAACTTCGGAGGAAAACTTCGTCGGACCTTTGATCCGTGATGCCCACAAAGAGAGAGTACTAGGATATATTAATCAAGGAGTCGAAGAAGGGGCTGCCTTGATGGTCGATGGTCGAAATGTAGAAGTCGATGAAAATGGATATTACGTAGGCGCGACGGTTTTCGATCGTGTCACCCCGAGATGAAGATCTGGCAGGATGAAATATTTGCTCCTGTTTTAAGTGTGGTAAGAGTAAGCAACCTGGAAGAGGGTATTGATCTTACCAATCACTCCAGGTTCGCGAATGGGGCTGTTATCTATACATCAAGTGGTAAAAACGCTCAAATCTTCCGTGAAAATATTGACGCAGGCATGGTCGGTGTTAATGTAAATGTCCCGGCTCCGATGGCGTTCTTCTCGTTTGCAGGAAACAAAGCTTCCTTTTATGGAGATCTTGGAACGAACGGAAAAGATGGGGTGCAATTTTATACGCGGAAAAAAGTAGTGACCGAACGATGGTTTTGATCGTTTTAGAGTTCCCATTCAATCTAGCTCATTTTTGGCACGGGACATACAAAAAGGAGGTTGTAAAAAGTGGACTACCAATATGCGAACGTGATTAAAGAAAATCATGTGACAACGGTCGAAGTGAATAACGCTCCAGCTAATGCCTTATCATCGGCTGTTATTGGAGAATTACGCAATCTATTTCAAACACTGGCAAACGACGATGAAACACGTGTTATTATTCTTACAGGTGCCGGTCGATTTTTTGTAGCCGGTGCGGATATCAAGGAATTTGTCTCTGTCATGGAAGAAGAGGAGAAAGCCTTGGCCATGTCTGAAGCGGGTCAGGAGCTTTGTAATGAGATTGAAGCGATGAGAAAACCGGTGATTGCCAGTATCAACGGGCCGGCACTTGGGGGAGGACTCGAGCTAGCGATGAGCTGTCACTTTAGGATTGCTTCAGACGCGGCCACACTCGGATTACCAGAATTAAAGCTAGGCCTTATTCCATCTTTCGGGGGCACCCAGCGTCTTAGCAAAATCACAGGCCCAGCAACAGCTTTGAACCTCATTTTGTCCAGTAAGCAGCTAAATTCGGAGGAGGTGGCTGATCTCGGGATTGTTCAATTTGTCGTTCAACAGGAAGAACTACTACCAACCACAGTCGCCCTGGCTCAGTCCCTGGTAGAGGGCAAAAGCATGACCAGTGTAACGCGTGCAGTTGAATGTATCATGCAGGGGCATACCGAAAAGATGGCAGATGGATTGGAAAGAGAACGGAAAAAGTTTGCTGAGTTATTTTTAACGAAAGATGCTAAGGAAGGCGTTCAAGCCTTTATTGAAAAACGAAAGCCAAATTTCACACATTCCTAGGAGGGGAAAAATGACAAACGTAGTATTGACTTCTGTTAATGAAAATGGCGTAGCGTCCCTCATACTAAACAGACCTGAAGCTATTAATTCACTGTCTACAGATATGCTGGAGGTTATCGGGGAAAAATTGAAAGAGTGGGAACATGATGATCAGGTTCGTCTCGTTGTCCTTAAAGGGGAAGGTTCCAAAGGCTTTTGTGCGGGCGGGGATATTAAGACCCTTTATGGGGCACAAAATAGCTCCGAAGCTTTAGAGAAGGCCGAGCGTTTTTTTGAAAAAGAATATGTAGTTGACCAGCTCATTTATCAGTACTCCAAACCGATCATTGCTTGCTTGGATGGAGTCGTCATGGGTGGAGGCGTCGGGCTCACGTACGGAGCATCTCATAGAATTGTGACTGAGCGCACTAAATGGGCCATGCCCGAAATGAATATTGGCTTTTTTCCAGATGTAGGAGCGGCTTATTTCTTAAATCAAGCTCCTGGTCATATGGCTCGTTACTTAGCCTTAACCGCATCGGTCATAAAAGCTCCTGATGTTTTGTATATCGGTGGAGCGGATGCCTATATGAAAAGTGAGAAGATGGACGTATTCTTATCTGAACTAGAAGGGATCAATTGGCATAATAAAGATGTGGATGCTGCTCTTAATGAGCTGACCGATAAGTACACTCGTTCTCCTGAAAAAGAAGGACAGCTTCATCTCATACAAGAAGATGTCGATCAGCATTTTTCCTACAGGACTGTGGAAGGAATCGTCCATTCGCTAGACAACGCATCGAGCGATTTTGCCAAGGAAGCGAAAGAAATGCTCTTGTCCAAGTCTCCATCCTCTTTGAAAGTTACCTTAAAACAGCTCATGGATGGGGAAAATAAAACAATAGACGAATGCTTTCATACAGATCTCATTCTTGCTAAAAACTTTATGCGTCATGAAGATTTCTTTGAGGGTGTACGTTCTGTTCTCATTGATAAAGACCGAAATCCTCAATACAAGTATCCGCACTTACAAGACTTTTCGGATGAAGAGGTTCAGAAGTTTTTTAGTCCAGGCGGAAAGATTTCAACATTTTCGTAATAGATTGAGGTTCATAAATGTACAAAAGCCCCATTCTTTGCATGATGCAGAGAATGGGGCTTTTGCAGTTCGGTTTACTTTCTCTCCTTACCGATTTCAGGCAGCTCGGTTTCAGCAATCTTTTGATCCAGTTGTTCATAATCATAGTAGCGAATCTTTTCGTACAACTCTCCGCGTGTTTGCATATCATCAAGCATATCTTCCTGAGTACCTTTTTCAAAAATCTCAGTGAAAACACGTTCATAGGCTTTAGCTGCTACACGTAAGGAAGTGACCGGGTAGATCACCATACCGAAACCAAATGACTCGAATTCTTCGGCAGTAAAATAGGGTGTTTTTCCGAATTCGGTCATGTTGGCTAATAAAGGTGCATCAATCGCTTGCGAAGCCCTGTGAAAGTCTTCCTCACTCGTCAGCGCTTCTGGGAAAATGGCGTCGGCTCCTGCCTTGACATATAAATTAGCACGTTCAATGGCCTTGTCGATGCCTTCCACTGACTTCGCATCTGTTCTTGCGACGATAACTAGGGTAGGGGACACTTCTTTAATCGTCTTGATTTTTTGTACCATCTCATCAGGGTCGATGAGTTTTTTACCGTTTAAATGCCCGCATTTTTTAGGGAGATGCTGATCCTCAATCTGAACGGCAGCTACTCCTGCTTCTACCATCTCTCTCGCGGTTCGTGCCACATTTAATACACCACCGTAACCCGTATCAATATCGACTAAAAGAGGAAGGTCAGTAGCACGCACCAGTTCGGTTGCTTTGTCTGCTACCTCATTGGAGTAAATCATCCCTAAGTCGGGCAGAGCTCGACTGGCTGTGTAAGCAGCACCTGAAAGATATAATGTCTGAAAACCGACGTCTTTTGCAATTTTAGCGGACATTCCGTCATGGGCACCGGGGATTCTTAGTATTTCATTTTTCTTAATAAGGCGTTTGAATTGTTCAGCGCGCTCGTTCTGTGTTGATTTTGGTTCCACGATCCAAGTCATTACAATGCCTCCTTGGCTAAATATACATAATTAAATTCTAAACAGATTCATAAATTCATGAACAGGTTTGAGTGAAAGTTCCTTTTGATTCTCACACAGCGTATAAATATCGTTGACTTGACGGGCAGGGAAATGCGTCTTCAAGTTGTCGTGGAACTTGTTCAATAGAAGCGGAATTCCTTCTTCACGACGGCGACGGTGTCCGATTGGGTATTCAATCGCCACTTGCTCCGTTTTTGTTCCATCATTGAAGAAAACTTGTACGGCATTAGCGATTGACCGTCTGCCAGCATCAAGATAGTCCTTGCTGTATTGTTCGTTTTCTACTGTTTCCATCATATCTCTTAATCGATCAATTTGAGGGTTGCGGGCGATTTCATCTTCATAATGGTCCGCTGTCAACGAACCATAAATTAAGCCTATCGCTGTAATATACTGCAAGCAATGGTCGCGGTCTGCCGGATTATGAAGAGGGCCTTTTTTATCAATGATTCGTATGGCCGATTCATGGGTCGTTATTTCTATTTTTTCAATCTCATCCAATCGATCAGCCACCTGATCACGCAATTGAATCGCTGCCTCGGCTGCCGTTTGTGCATGGAACTCGGCTGGATAAGAAATCTTAAATAAGATGTTTTCCATAACGTAAGAGTCAAATGGGCGGGCAATCGTCAATTCCTTCCCATCAAACAGTACATCCTGGAAGCCCCAGCCTGGTGCAGATAACGGGGTTTTGTATCCCATTTCCCCCTTCATCGTCATGAGGGCTAGGCGAACTCCGCGGCTTGTCGCATCTCCAGCAGCCCAAGATTTTCTTGAACCTGTGTTTGGTGCGTGGCGATACGTTCGAAGGCTGGAATTATCAATCCACGCTTGGGAAACCGCGTTGACAACGTCTTCTTTGCTTCCCCCTAACATCGCCGTAACAACAGCGGTTGTCGCTACTTTTACATACAGAACATGATCTAAGCCCTGGCGGTTCAAACTGTTTTCCAAAGCAAGAATGCCTTGTATTTCGTGCGCTTTTACGATGTACTCCAAAACAGTGTCCATCGTAAGAGGCACCTTGGCTTCGGCGATACGCTCACGGCTTAGGTAGTCGGCCACAGCTAAAATACCTCCGAGGTTATCAGAAGGGTGACCCCATTCGGCTGCAAGCCACGTATCATTGTAATCCAGCCAGCGAATCATACATCCAATATTGAACGCCGCATGGACGGGATCTAGTTTATACTGTGTCCCAGGAACTTGAACGCCGTTTGGAACGATCGTTCCGGGTACAATAGGGCCAAGGTGTTTGGTGCATTCTGGGTAACGAAGCGCCAGTAAGCCACACCCCAAGGTATCCATTAATACATAACGTGCTGTTTCCAGCGCTTCCTTACTCGAAATCGTTCCATTGACCGCATAATCGGCAATTTGTTCTACTACTTGATCTGTTGATTGAACTGTGTTCATTTTCACTTCTGTCATAACATGTTCCACCTCTTTTTTAAGAATATGTAAAGACTCCTCGGTCGGTCTTAGCCGACCGGAGAGAAAGAAAAACTCATGTAAGCTCACTATCGCTTTTTTTAAGGATGAAGCCCACGTGGTCCTGTGTAATGTACGCGAGGCCTGAACAATTTATTATTGGAATGTTGTTCAAAGATGTGAGCACATAAACCTAACGTACGCGATGCGTAGAAAATGGGCGTATACAGTTCGATTGGAATACCAAGCAAATAATAAACAGGGGCTGCGTAATAATCAAGATTTGGATATAATCCTTTTTCTTCACGTATGAGGGTTTCTCCTGCTTCACACATCTCGAATAAATCCATGCGACCTTTTTCCTCGGCAAGCTCACGTAAAGCCTCTTTCATTAATGCAGCCCTTGGATCCATTTTCTTCATGTAAACTCGGTGCCCGAAACCCATGACTTTTTCTTTGTTTTTCAGCTTCTTATAGAGCAGGTAACGGAAACCTTCGATCGTTTCTCCTTCCAGTAGCATATACATGACAGCCTCATTGGCACCCCCATGTAAGTTTCCTTTCAGCGATGCCACGGCTCCAGTTAGAGCCCCGTAAATATCAGCATTTGTGGAGGCGATGACTCGTGCAGCAAAGGTGGAGTTCGGCATTTCATGTTCACTGTAGACCATCAATGACTGATCAAAAATAGCTGCTTCACGTGCAGTCGGTTTTTTTCCAGTAATCATATATAAAAAGTTATCACTATAAGGTAAGTCTTGCTTAGGCTTCACTGGCTTTTGACCATGGAGAATATGGTAACTGTTTGCAACGATATTTGGGATTTTTGCTAAAAGAAGCATCGCTTTCTTTAAATTTTCTTCTTCATTACGCTCGTTTAACCTCTCATCATATCCTGAAAGCGCTGAAATTCCCGTACGTAATGCATCCATGGGGTGCGTTTTTTTCGGAAGTTGCTCAAACAGCCTAAAGAATTTGGGAGGGAGACTATATTCTTGCTTTAATTCTTTCTGAAGCGATGCTCGGTCGCTATCTTTAGGTAATGAACCTTGTAACAAAAGATGGACCAAATCCAAGTATTGCTTTTTCTCCGCCAGCTCGATTAATTCATACCCTCTGATCACAATTTCTTCTGCTTCTACATCCAAATAAGAAATACCTGTTTCTGCAGCAATAACTCCGTCTAAACCAGGTTTATACACAGTTTGTTCTGCCATCAATGACCCTCCTAATAATGTCAACATTAAGGAAACCGCTTACAAAATACAGGGAACTTTTCCCTTTCTATGAGTCGTTCTTATTTTTGCAGGGCTCCAAAAATCTCTGCATATATTTTTTCATAGGCCTTTTCGAGATTTTGTAAGTGTACTTCTTTTTTCTCATATTTATATTCTCGTTTCATAACGTCAGCTCTTAATTGTGAATATTTAGTACGCAATGAACAGCTGTGATCTGCAATGAAATTGTTCATAATACCAGCTTTAAATAATTGGCAATAATACTCGACTGAACCAAACAAAGGGTACCTCCTCAAGCATGTTTATCACTAGAATTTTTAACCATAAAAAAACAACTTCCAAAAGAAGTTGTTAAGCTGCGTATCCATCAAATAATACATGGTAATGAAAACAAACCATGTAGCATTCCTGCTATTCTCGCCCTTAACACCTCCTATCCGCGTAGGTTTTAGTGTTCGCTAAAAACAGGCAGGTCTCCTGGCTTATGATCATCGCTCCTCGAACCTTCCCATTTCCATGTTCCATGAAAACAGTGGTTTATTCGAATTGCTCCTAAATACAGTTGCGGGACAGCGTCGGGTTCTAACCGAACTTCCCTTTTAAGCAGATAAATGAATACATTTACCTGCACCTATTTCTACACCTATACAATTGTCTTCTTAAATATATCAAGTATTTGGAAAATTAACAATAGCTGAAAGTGTCTTCCAATTATTTTTTGGAACGTCATTCAAAACATAGGCATCATCTAAAACCTCATATTCTCAGTATGTGGATTGATTTTGGATGGAATGTTGATGCTGAAAAGATTTCTTTTATTTTAGAGAATGGATGAGTCAGGTAAGATATATTTTCAATTTAAGGTTTGTTTTTCCTCAAGAATCATATATACTGTAATCAAATTGAATAGAAATAACTAGGGGAGTCCAATAGTTTGGACTGAGAGAGAAGCGCGTTGAAGCTTCTTGACTCTTGGGACCTGATCTGGATCATACCAGCGTGGGGAAGTTAACCAATCATCAATGCAATCCTACTTCTGCATACATATTAGCCGGGTCCATATTTTTATGGCCTGGCTTTTTTATGTACTTCTGTATGCTTTCTCCTCTCTATTGTTCCTTATCTCGTCCTTTACATTTTAAAAAAGGAGAGATTTATGATGTCAACGAGTTCATTAAACGAAAGAAACATTTCCATCATGTCTAATTTTTCAGGAAGTAAAAAAGTATATGTAACAGGATCAAGACCTGGTATTAAGGTTCCCATGCGTGAAATTGGATTAAGTCCAACATCAGGGACGTTTGGAGAAGAGGAAAATCCTCCAGTACGTGTGTATGACACAAGCGGTCCTTATACAGATCCAAATTACTCCGTTGATATTACCAAGGGTGTTCCAGCCACTCGCCGTGTATGGATTCAAGAACGGGGCGATGTTGAAGAATATGAAAGCCGCGAAATAAAGCCTGAAGATAATGGGTACAAGGATGAGAATGACCCTCGTGCAAACGATAAGGTGTTTCCTGGATTAAACCGTAAACCATTACGCGCTACAAAAGGGAAAAATGTCTCGCAGCTTCATTATGCTAAACAGGGAATGATTACTCCCGAAATGGAGTTTATCGCAATTAGGGAAAATATGGATCCGGAGTTTGTCAGAGATGAAGTGGCAAAGGGTCGTGCAATTATTCCTGCTAATATTAATCACCCAGAGATAGAACCTATGATTATCGGTCGTCATTTCCACGTCAAAATTAATGCGAACATTGGCAATTCTGCTGTTTCCTCCTCTATCGAACAAGAAGTGGAAAAGATGACCTGGGCTACACGTTGGGGTGCAGATAATATTATGGACTTATCAACGGGGAAAGACATTCACACAACTCGAGAGTGGATTATTCGAAACTCTTCAGTACCGGTGGGGACCGTTCCTATTTATCAGGCACTAGAGAAAGTAAATGGCGTTGCCGAGGATCTGACGTGGGAGGTTTACCGTGATACGTTGATTGAACAAGCCGAGCAGGGGGTGGATTACTTCACGATCCATGCAGGCGTTCTATTAAGATATGTCCCGCTGACAGCAGAGCGTTTAACTGGAATTGTATCCCGGGGCGGGTCGATCATGGCCCAGTGGTGCTTATATCACCATGAAGAAAGCTTTTTGTATACTCATTTTGAAGAAATCTGTGAAATTATGAAAACCTATGATATTTCCTTCTCCTTAGGGGATGGCTTACGTCCTGGATCCATTGCCGATGCAAATGATGAAGCACAGTTTGCAGAATTAGAAACGCTTGGAGAGTTAACACAAATTGCGTGGGAGCATGATGTGCAGGTGATGGTGGAAGGGCCGGGTCATGTACCCATGCATCTCATTAAAGAAAACATGGACAAACAATTGGAAGTGTGTAAGGAAGCGCCCTTTTATACTCTTGGACCGCTTACAACGGATGTAGCTCCTGGTTATGATCACATTACTTCTGCGATTGGAGCAGCCATGATTGGCTGGTACGGGACAGCCATGCTTTGTTATGTAACGCCAAAAGAACACTTAGGCTTACCGAATAGGGATGATGTTCGTGAGGGAGTGATTACTTATAAAATTGCAGCCCATGCAGCTGATTTGGCAAAAGGACATCCAGGTGCACAGAAACGCGATGATGCCTTATCAAAAGCACGCTTTGAGTTCCGTTGGAGAGATCAATTTAACTTATCTTTAGATCCTGAACGTGCCATCGAGTACCATGACGAAACGTTGCCTGCTGAAGGTGCAAAAACAGCACATTTCTGTTCCATGTGTGGACCAAAGTTCTGCAGTATGAGAATCTCCCAGGATATCCGCAATTATGCGAAAAACAATGAACTTTTTACAAATGAGGATATTGAGAAGGGGATGAAGGAGAAAGCTGAACAGTTTAAGAAGTCCGGCGGCAAGATTTATCAGTAATATTCCAAGGAGGGATTACGGGTGAAGGTCCAGAAAATTGAAGAGGAGATTAATCAAACGGAAAACCACCTTGCTTCTTTGAAAAATAGTTTAAAAGAGATCCAACAAAATTGTGATCATCATTTTAAAGGGAATAACAAGTATAATAAGTGTTTGAAATGTAATAAGGTAATCGCGTTATACTATTAACTGCTAAGTTGAACGAGTTTGAACAGCTAAGGTGACTTCGGTTTGGAGCCGAGGTCACCTTTTTACGTAGTAAGGTGCTAGTCGGTAAAATATCTTGATCATCAAGTAATTCGTCGTACAAAACCTATTAAGTGTTTTAAGAGGTCATATTCAAGAAGGAACGGGAAAACCATTATGTGTTAATGTTTAATAGAGACACTTTATCATTTAAAAACCGAAGTATAATTCTAAGGCTGCCAGCAGAAGGAGGAAATTTTCAAAATGGGAAAGATACAGCAACAATATGAACTTTCTGACTTTATAAGTGAGATGACTAAAGTAGTGGAGGAGACAACTGAGAGTGCCGAACGCGTGAGGGAAGCCGAACGACTTCTCTGCAAATTGATACGTACAAAATCATGGCTTTCACAGGAGAAATTACAAACGGAAAATAGTCAATACGCCCGCCATTCCCTTTATCGTGATCCTAAGAATCAATTCGAAGTACTCGCATTAATATGGGAACCTGGACAGTGCACTCCTTTGCATGATCACGACGGGACTTGGGGAGTGGAAGGAGTGGTTTCCGGTCGTATGAGAGTGAAAAACTATGTTCAACTCGAATCTTTTTCTGATCATACTGCTAAGCTTTGCTATGCCGGTGCCATGACAGTGAACGAACAAAGCACAGGGGAACTTCTACCCCCAGCCGATTGCCATATTCTAGAGCCGCATGGGGACGAAACGACTGTCACAATTCATGTTTACGGAAAACAACTCCGCAAGTTTCGGGTGTTTGAAGCGCCTGACGAGAAGGGCTTTATACGACTCGGGAACAATATGTAGGTTATACAACGGGAGATTAACCGTGGGAGTACATTTGAAAAAAGACTAAGGAGGGAAGCATTGAATGCCAATCATACAGCCATAGAGCTACCATACCCTTAGTCGTTTCGTAGATCCAAAACATCAGTTATGGCGGATTAAATTAAATGCACTTAAGCAGCTAAAAGGTGACCTCGGGATTGAGCCGGGGTCACCTTTTTTAGTGACCTTCGAGTTCCTCTAGCTTTTTTACGAAGGGCAATTCAGCTTCTAGATACTTGAAACTCAGCTTTCTTCAGCTTTTCCTCCGCAGATAAATCTTTCGTGGATGGGCGATCTGTAGAGACTTTAACTCTCCGTTCAATGTAGAACCGTTTTTCTCCACATCGATTATACACATCACGCTTACGTTATAATTTGGAATCGATCTATTCGTTCTCAGCAAAGATTTGACAGGGGCCCTTTCCGAGCATTTTTTTATAAGTGTCGATTTTTCGAATTAAAGCTCAATCAAGAGTAGCTTTAATTTTCTTAAGTGCTTTTCATTCAAAGTTAGTGTTTAATTATATTCAGAAAATTTCCTATTTTGGCATTGCAATTAAATAATTTTTTAATTATAATAAAACTCGAGACAAAAACAGAATGATTATTCCACTATACGGAATGAAATGAAAACGCTTTACCAAATGGACGTTTTAAGAAAACTGTTTTTAATTTGAACATTTCTCTTAGTGATTCCACAAGGTAGTTTAATTTAATTTTTCGGGGAGGGAGAATAATGAAAAAATTAATTGAAGGAACTGAATTCCTAAACCATATCAACAATGGCGATACATTGCTTGTTGGGGGATTTGGTTTGTCAGGAACTCCACTTACTTTACTTGATGAACTAGCTGCATCTGACAAAAGAGACTTGACGGTCGTCAGTAACAATTTAGGCGAAGTAGGGAAAGGACTTGGCAAGCTATTGATGGCTGGATGTTTGAAGAAAGCAAAAGGGTCGTATTTCACAACGAATCGTGATGCAGTTCAGGCATGGAGTGAAGGGGAACTAGAAATTGAGCTCATTCCACAAGGCACCCTTGCTGAAGCTATCCGATGCGGCGGAGCAGGGATTGGTGGTTTTTACACCAAAACGGCTGTTGGTACAAATCTTGCTGATGGTAAGGAAGAAAGAGTATTAGATGGGGACAGGTACATTCTCGAAAAGGCGATCAAAGGTGATGTTTCTATAATCAAAGCTTTGAAAGCGGATACACTAGGAAATCTATTCTACGACCATACGGCCCGGAATTTCAACGCGGCGATGGCAACAGCTAGCAAAGTGGTCATTGCGGAAGTTGATGAGATTGTTGAAGCGGGTGAATTAACACCTTTAGAAATTGTAACACCGCATTTGTACGTTGATTTTATCGTGTTAAATAAATACGAAAAGAAGGAAGGTGCCTACGTTGAGTCAGTCCGAGCGCGTTAAAATTGCAAAGAGAGTAGCCCAAGAAATGTCAGTTGGGGAAGTTGTTAACCTTGGTGTCGGGATTCCGACTTTGATTCCTGACCATCTCGGTGATAAAAAAGTATATTTGCAATCAGAGAACGGATTGCTTGGAATGGGACCGACACCAGATAAGGAAGCGATGAATATGGACTTGATCAGTGCCAGCAAGCAACCCATTACGATGGAGGCTGGGGCTTCCTTGTTTGATAGTTCAGATTCTTTCGTCATGATCCGTGGGGGTCATGTGGATATGGCTGTGTTAGGTGCACTTCAGGTGGACCAATTCGGGGAGATTGCAAACTGGGCAGTCCCAGGTAAGACTATTTTAGGTGTCGGGGGAGCAATGGATCTGGTCGCTGGGGCAAAAAGAATTGTTCTAGCATCTACGCATCTAGCAAAAGATGGATCTCCGAAACTAGTAAAGGAACTCACATTTCCTAGTAGTGGAGCCAGAAAAGCAGATATGTTGGTCACTGAACATGCTGTCTTCAAATTTAAGGAAAGTGGTACGGAGCTAATAGAGATATTATCTGACATTCATGTAGACGCATTGAGAGAAATCACAGGTGCTGAATTTAGTTATAGTGACCAAAAAATAAGTTCATAAAAAAGGGAGGAAAAAGTAAATGAAAAAGATTTTTGCATTATTCTTAATGGTTGTTGCATTGATGATTCTCGCAGTTGGTTGTTCCTCTGATGCCGGTAGTGAAGAAAAGGCTGGGAGTGCTACAGAAACACCTGCCGAGATCACATTTGGATCGGCCACAGTAGGTGGTTTTTGGTATACATTATCTGGGGCGATGTCCGATAAAATGGCGGATGTATTTCCTAACTCCTCAACGACTATCGTTGAGGGGGTTCTGTTTCCAACTTATTAGGGCTTGGTCAGGGTACATTCCATATAGGATTCAGTAACGGCCAGACTGTTCCAGAGGCAATGAATGGTACTGGTGCATTCGAAGAGGAAATTAATAATGTCAGTACAATTGCAACGCTTTATCCAAATGTGTTCCACATTGCAGTACGTGCAGATTCTGATATTTATTCTGTAGAAGATTTGAAAGGGAAAACAGTAAGCCCTGGAATTAAAGGGTACAGCGGGGAACTTGCATTTAAGGATATTTTGAAACTATCAGGTATGTCTTATGACGACCTTGGGGGCATCGAATATATCGGGACCGCTGATGGGGCTAGCTTATTGCGTGATGGTCATATCGACGCCATAACGGGAATGCTTGCCGCGCCTGTTTCAACTTTCCAGGAGCTTGATACAACGCTAGGAATTCGCTTAATTCCACTTGAAGGGGAAATTGTTGAAAAACTTCACGAAAAGAATGAAGGTTACTTACCATACACCATAGAGGGTGGTACCTACCCCAATATTAAAGAAGATGTGAGTACAGTAGCTGGATATACAGTTTTACTAGCGAATAATGATTTGATGACTGAAGATGACGTTTACAAGTTAACAAAAATGATGGTGGAAAATAAAGATGAGTGGACAAATATTTCCAATGTTATGGAAGATTTTGATGCGGAATATTCCGTTGAGAATAACGTAGGCAAAATGCATCCAGGTGCAAAAAGGTACTACAAAGAAGTTGGAGCAATGGAGTAAGTTGGACTTCTTCCGGTCTATACGAGGAGAGTGAAATTATGAAAAAGAAAGAACATGTTGATCCAGATGAAATCGAACAACATGCGGAAGGATTTGACGATGATGGTGTACCAAATAATAAACTGCGCCCCATAATGGGTGCAGTTGCCACATTTATTTCAATTATGGCAATTTTAATGTCACTTTTCCATTTATATACAGCACTGTTTGGTGTTTTCGAATCAATTTTGCAAAGATCGGCCCATTTAGGCTTTGCGTTAGTTCTTGTTTTTGCTATTCACCAGCCTAGTAAAAAGGCTTCTAAATCTAAAAAGATTCCTTGGTATGATTGGTTATTGATTCTGCTTTCTGTGGGTTCTTACTCTTATTTCGTTTTCAATGCCCGGGAAATTTCCTCAAGAATGAGCTACATTGAACAATTGACAGGGTTTGAAATAGCAATCGGCATAGTGGCAGGAATTGTGTTAATTGAGGCTACTCGAAGAGTGATTGGCAACACGCTTGTCATTATCATTGTGGCATTCCTTATTTATGGGATATGGGGACATTTATTCACAGGTGTGTTAGCCCATCGGGAATTTTCAACGATGTGGATTATTGATCATTTGTTCTATACAGCTACGGGAGTATTCAGTACTCCACTAGGGGTGTCAGCAACTTTTATCTTCCTTTTTATCCTGTTCGGGAAATTTTTGGAGGTTTCTGGTGCTGGTCAATTCTTTATTGACTTATCTGTAGCTGGAATGGGGAAATATCGTGGCGGTCCAGCCAAAACTGCAATTGTTGCTAGTTCCATTCTTGGAACGATTTCTGGCAGCGCTGTAGCCAATACAGTAACCACTGGCGCATTCACGATTCCACTAATGAAGAAAACAGGTTATAAAAAACATTTTGCAGGTGCTGTTGAATCCGTAGCCTCAACGGGTGGACAAATTATGCCGCCGATTATGGGGCATCCGCATTTATTATTTCTACGTATCTAGGTATTCCTTATATGGAAGTTGCTATTGCGGCGATTATACCTGCAGTACTTTACTACTTATGTTTGTTCATCCAGGTAGACTTGAGGGCCAAACGAATTGGGCTTGTCGGTTTAGATAAAAAAGACGTACCGAATTTTTGGGAGGTCTTGAAAAAAGGATTTTTGTTTTTTGTTCCACTCATTGTAATCGTAGTCATGCTTGTGGGCGGTAGTTCTCCGATGAAAGCAGGGCTTTATGCCATCGTTGCCACAATTATTATCGCAGCATTAACGAAAGTGACGCGTCTTTCTTTTGGCACCATCATAAAAGCGCTGGACCTTGGGGCGAAGGCTTCACTAGAAACGGCCATTGCTTGCGCTGCTGCAGGCATGATTATCGGAATTATTGGACTGACAGGAATCGGATTGAAGTTCAGCAGTATCATTATTGATCTATCTGGTGGAATCCTGCTTATTACGCTCATTTTCACCATGATCACTAGTATCGTACTTGGAATGGGCCTTCCTACTGTTGCTGCTTATATTGTACAAGTACCTTTAACCATACCTGCTTTAATAGAACTAGGTGTTGCCCCTATTGCTGCTCACATGTTTGTTTTTTACTTTGCAGCATTATCAGCGATCACCCCTCCAGTAGCACTTGCAGCCTTTGCTGCAGCTGGAATAGCGGGGTCCGAACCGATGAAAACAGGTCTAACAGCTGTTCGCTTGGGTCTTGCTGCTTACATTGTTCCTTACTTATTTGTATATGGAGAGACTCTTTTACTGATAGGGGGCGCATTACAAATTATTACCTCTGTCATTTCAGCTATCATTGGAATTATTGGAATCGCTTGTGCAGCAGAAGGTTGGTTGCTACGTCATGCGTTCTGGTATGAGCGAGTGATCCTGTTTGGTGGTTCAATTTTAATGATCGTACCTGGCTTTTATACCGATATAGCCGGGATCGTTATTTTAGTCTTGGTTTTCCTTTTTCAAAGGAAACTCAGAAAAAATTTACTTACAAATGAAATGGAAGAAATTAAGGAGATGTATTGATGAGACAAGTGGCAATAGTTGGTTCGGGAGTCATGGGGAAGGGGATTGCCTACGCCTGTGCTATATCAGGTTACAAAGTTATTCTGAATGATTTGAATGAAGAAATCCTCAATAAAGCAAAAGATGATATTAACCAATTAATTGACGGAAGTTTTGAAAAAGGGTTTTTGAAAGAAGAAATGTACTTTATTGCCAAAGAAAACTTACACTTTGAAACGGATCTTGAAATAGCAGCAAGGGATTCGCAGCTGGTCATTGAAGCGGTACTTGAGAAGATGGGTCTTAAAATCGGAATCTTTAAGAAGCTAGATCAAATATGCGGAGAAGATACGATATTAGCGACAAATACATCAACCATGAGTCCAACTGAAATTGCTGCACAAACCTCTCGTCCTGATAAAGTCGTTGCCATGCATTTTTTCAATCCCGTCCACAAAATGAAGCTAATCGAAGTCATTCGTGGATTGGAAACTTCTGATGAAACAGTTGGAATTGTAAAGGAAGTTGCAACTCAGATGAAAAAACAAGCAGTTGAAGTAAATGAATTTCCTGGTTTTGTTACATCCCGGATGAACTGTTTGATTGGCAATGAAGCTATGAACATGCTTATGGAAGGGGTATCGAGCGCAGAGGATATAGATCAGGCAATGAAACTCGGTTTAAACCATCCAATGGGACCCCTTGAACTTGCTGATCTCGTAGGGTTGGATACACGGCTTCGAAATATGGAATATTTGTATAAAACCTTAGGCGAAAAATACCGACCTTGTCCTTTGTTAGTTAAATATGTAAAAGCAGGACGCCTCGGTAAGAAAAGTGGCAGTGGTTTCTATGAATATAATCAGGAGGCCATCAATGAAACAGTATGAAGCTCTAAGTGTGGAGATTAAAGACGGAATCTTCTGGATAACCTTAAATCGTCCAGAAGCCCGGAATGCTCTTGATTCAACAATGCTTCAGGAAATAGATACAGCCTTTGCTGAAGCCGAAGAGAATGATGATGTAAAGGTTGTCATTGTTCAAGGGGCTGGTAGCAAATCATTCGCTGCGGGTGCAGACATTAAACAATTAAAATCCAGGAAGCCTCTTGAAGCTTTAATTCCGGGAATGCAAAGCCTTTATACCAAAATTGAGAACTCTAAGAAGGTTACGATCGCAGCTGTCAGTGGATACGCACTCGGCGGTGGTTGTGAACTTGCATTAGCATGTGATATTCGTATTGCAACAAAAAATGCCAAGTTCGGGTTACCGGAATTGAACCTAGGCATCATTCCGGGTGCCGGTGGAACGCAACGGCTTTCTCGTATTATCGGAAAAGGTCGAGCACTTGACATGATTTTAACTGGAAAAATTATTGCTGGGGAGGAAGCGGAACGTATTGGACTGGTCACCTATTTCGTTTCAGAAGATGAGCTTATACAGAAAGCTGAATCGGTGGCAAGTGATATTTTGAAAAAAGGACCTGTTGCTATTCAATTGGCTAAATTTGCAGTACATAAAGGATATGATATCGATGAAGGTACCGCAATGTGGATTGAAAAACTATCACAAGCCGTAGTCTTTGGCACCGAAGATAAAGAGGAAGGCACGAGCGCTTTCATTGAAAAAAGGAAGGCCGAATTTCAAAGCAAATAAAAGGAGATGACGAAATGGATTTTAATTTTTCCGAGGATATTGAATTTCTACGTTCAAATGTACGAAAGTTTGTGAGGGACGAAGTGGAACCAGTTGCAATGGAAATCGAGGAGAATGACCAAATTCCTGAAAAAATTCTCGAACAATCCAAGGAAATGGGGTTGTTCAGTTTGAGTATCCCCGAAAAATATGGCGGCTTAGACCTTGATATGGTTGGGAAATGTGCGATTTATGAAGAACTTGGTAAGACACACAATGGCTACACAACATTGATTGGAGCACATACAGGAATTGGGACAGTTGGAATTGTTGAGCTCGGAAATGAAGAACAAAAGCAGAAGTACTTACCGAAAATGGCGACTGGTGAATGGATTGGAGCTTTCGCGTTGACTGAGCCGAGTGCAGGGTCTAATGCGGCGAACTTAAAGACCACTGCTGTTAAAAAAGGTGACAAATATATACTAAATGGATCAAAACACTACATTACGAATGCAGTTGATGGGAATATTTTTACTGTAATGGCCGTGACAGACAGTTCTAAAGGCGCGAAAGGAATCACCTCATTCATTGTTGAAAAGGATTTTCCTGGGTTCAAGCTTGGTAATGTTGAACCGAAGATGGGCTTAAGAGGTTCACATTCTGCAGAGTTGTTTTTTGAGGATATGGAAGTCCCGGCCGAAAATGTTTTGGGTGAAGAGGGAAGAGGATATATAAATGCACTGAAGATACTAGCAAACGGGCGTGCCGGTCTTGCAGCACGTAACCTTGGGTCTTGTGAAAAGTTACTAGAACACTCCTTATCCTACGCCAGTGAACGCGAACAATTCGGAAATCCGATTATTGAAATACAAGCGATCCAGCATATGTTAGCAGATGTTAGCATGCAAATCGAGGCATTACGTTCGTTAACGTTCCGGGTAGCTTGGATGTCTGATCAGAATAAGAGAGTTGTTAAGGAAGCCGCGATCGCAAAATTATTCGGGTCTGAAGTTTACAATAAAGTAGCTGATCTTGCGGTTCAAATCCATGGTGGAATTGGATATATGAAAGATTATCCTATCGAACGCTATTTTCGTGATGCAAGAATCACAAAAATTTATGAAGGAACATCAGAAATACAACGAAATATTATTGCAGGAGAATTAACTCGCGAACTAGCGAAAAAGGGGTGAGGAATATGGAAGAGTCATATATCGTTGGATCAGTTAGAACGGCTATCGGAAAAATGGGGGGCGCTTTGAAAGATGTCCCTGTGGATCATCTGGCAGAGAAAGTAATACGAGAGGTATTGGAACGGTCGAATACAGACACTAAAGTAGATGAGGTTATTTTGGGACAGGCGAAGCAAAGTGCAGATACCTCCAACTTGGCAAGACTCGCTGCATTACGGGCAGATCTGCCTGTAGACGTTACGGGATATACCGTTCATAGGCAATGTGGTTCAGGTTTACAAACGATCAACAATGCAGATATGCAAATTAAATTAGGATTGTCTGACGTTGTTGTTGCTGGTGGAGCGGAGAGTATGAGCACTGCGCCGTATTATATTCGAAATGCACGTTATGGACTCCAAGCTGGCAACGGACTTTTGCTTGACCCGAATACAGAAAGTCAACCTTGCTCACAGCCGGTTGAAACATATGGAAACTTAACAATGGGGTACACAGCTGAAAATTTAGCGGAAAAATATAATATATCACGTGAGGAACAGGATGAATTTGCTCGTCGAAGTCAGGAGCTCGCAGATCAGGCTATAAAAGAAGGTCGATTTAAAGATGAAATTGTTACGTTCGATGTAAAAGAGCGGAAAAAGATCATTCCATTTAATACTGATGAACATCCGCGTCTTTCTACAATCGAACAGTTGAGCAAGTTACCGGCCGTCTTCAAAAAAGAAGGTACGGTTACTCCGGGAAATGCAAGTGGCAGGAATGATGGAGCCGCTGCCGTACTCATGATGAATGAAGAGAAAGCGAATCAGTACGGATTAAAGCCGAAAGCGAAAATCATAGCACAAGCTGTGAGTGGTGTGTCGCCTGATATTATGGGCATCGGTCCAGTTGGCTCTACATTTAAAGCGTTAAAACAATGTGGATTATCAATTGATGATATTGGTTTGATCGAGTTGAATGAAGCTTTTGCTGCTCAAGCGTTATCAGTTATTAGAGAAGCAAACATGGATATAAATCGAGTGAATGTGAACGGAGGAGCGATCGCACTAGGTCATCCTATCGGTGCTACAGGTGCTGTGCTCATGACGAAACTGCTGCATGAAATGGAACGAAGAGGAGAGAAATATGGACTTGTGACTCTATGCATTGGTGGGGGACAAGGTATTTCTACCATCATAGAATACCTCCAATAAAGACGATTGCCGGTAAATTACAAATTACCGGCTTTTTCTAAATCATTTTAACAGGAGGGGTCTCAATTGAGAGGTCTACATATATTACAAATTCTCCCTATGTATCATACAGATGGAGAGGAATTATTGAATGATCTAGCACATGTTACGAAATTTAATGAGTTCAATGAACAGGAAATTATTGAGTTTTTAAAGAACAATGCTGTAGATGGCATCATTCTGCGTGCACCGGCAAAAATCACCTCAGCAATTCTAGATGCATGTCAGGATTCTATTGTTATTTCTGGAGCAGGAGTTGGTCTCGATAATATCGATGTTGCTTATGCTACAAAAAAAGGGATACGTGTTCTTCATGCACCGAAAATCAATAGTCAGGCGACAGCAGAACACGCAGCCAGTTTGATTCTTGCGACCATGAAGAACATTCCTATGTTTCATAAAGAGACAAAACAAGGAAACTTTGGTTACCGTGATGGAAAATATACAAGGGAGCTTTATAACAAAAAAATGGGTCTAATCGGTTTTGGATCGATTGCTCAGAAGGTAGCTAAAATCATGAGGTACGGGTTTGATATGGAGGTCATAGTCTATGTCCGGAATATATATGAAGAGAGGAAAAAGCTTGCCGATTCAATTGATGTCAAACTGACGACATCAATGAAAGAAGTTTTCCGCGAAAGTGATGTGATCAGTTTACATATCCCATTAAATGACCATACGAAAGAATTAATTGATCGAACTTATTTTGATGTTATGAAATACTCTGCTGTGTTAATTAATACGGCACGTGGAGGGATTATTAATGAGAATGATTTAGTTGAGGCATTGAGAAACAGGAAAATTCTTCGCGCCGGAATTGATGTTTTTAGTAATGAACCTCCACCAGTTGGTCATCCATTTTTTGACTTAGAAGAAATAATCCTAACTCCGCACATAGGTGGTATCAGTTTGGAAGCGGCCAAAGCGACATCTGTAACTATAGTAGAAAACCTAGTGAAGGCCATTAATGGTGAGGAGTTGGAAACGATAGTGAACGGAGATCAGATCAATGCTAAAGAAAGGGAGGAGCGTTTAAATGAACGTAGAACTCAAAAAGGTCACTCATGCTTTTAAAGAAAGTGTATCTTGGAAGTATCCAGGACCTGAATGGCTGGGATTAAAGAACTAAAGATTCCCGTCATAACAGGAGGCAGCTGAAAAAGTGCTTGTTCATGTCTATAAGGAATTTATTTGGGATTTTTGTTATGTGTGAAATGGCCGTATGATTTCTGTGCTCTCTTGGTGGGTGTTCGTTATAAAAAAGAGAAAGGTGGCTAGGAAACGACTCGCTTACCGTGGGCGAGAGCCGAGACTTGGTCGTTTCTTCCTCGGGGTCGCGCCTCGAACTTCTTGCGACGCACAGGACGTGCTCGTGTCGACGTTCTCATTCGTCAACTTTCTGAAAACACACTTATACATGAAAGAATTTGAACAAAGGATTTCTGTCACAGCAAAAACCAGAAAGAGGTACCTATGGAAAAGTCGATAAAGAATTTTGATTATTATAAAGGAAAGAATGTAGTATATTATTATAGAGAAAAGCATAGGAAGCTTATTCGAGTTCGTTGATGAGGGGTTGTTACTATGAGTCAAAGTGTATTGAAAGCAATAAAGTTATTAGATTGTTTTACCACTAAATCTGAATTAACTTTAATAGAATTAAGTGATTTATCAAAAATGCCCAAAACTACAGTTTTCCGCCTTGTATCTTCGTTAGAAGAAGGTGGACTTTTAGTTAAAGTAAGGAATACTAGTCATGATGTTAAATATCGTTTGGGACTGAAGTTATTAGAAATAGGGAATCGCGTTCAGGAACAATTAGAGTATAGAAAGGTAGCATTTCCGCATATAAAAAAATTAAATGAGGAATTAAATGAATTAGTACACATGGTTGTATTGGAAGGTGACGAAGCTGTTTATGTAGAAAAAATAGATAGTACGAAACCTGTTCGTCTAGTTGTAAAAGTAGGCAGAAGATCTCCGCTTTATGCTGGTTCTGCACCAAAGTTATTACTGGCAAGTATGGATGACCCTTCTTTAGAAGAGTATTTGAGCAACCTGGAAATCAAGAAAATTACTAATAATACAATTGATAACATCGATGATTTAAAAGAGGAAATCCAAAATATAAGAAATAGAGGTTACTCTTTTAGCCGGGCTGAACATTTTAAAGACACTATAGGATTTTCTTACCCAATTTATGATTATACTGGCAAAACAGTCGCTGCTTTAGGAGTAAGTATTCCTATTAATGATTACTCAAAAGAACGGGAAATAATTATTTTAGAAAAAACAAAGGAAGCGGCACAAAATATTTGGAGAGATTTGGGTTATCATGGATTTTAACTTAATTTGATATAGTTTTACGACGGCATATTTGCAAACTCGATTTAGCGATGAAATAGAGTTATTTAGCAAGCACTACCCTTGTCCCCTAAGTTAAAAGCAACAACTTAGTACATTAGACTCGCCGCATACCCTACTTTAGCTTGGTTTTCGCAACTTCGGAATGTGTGTGGCGATAGAACGCTAAAGATTTTACGTGACATACGAGTTTCTGTCACAACCTCACATCCTCAGTTTTCAAAGAGCATCTGTACAGGAATATCATACCACTCAAACAAGTAAAAACAGCGATTCATCCCCCACCTGCTTATTGGGCTATACTCTTCACATCACCGAGGTGGGAGTCTTGTCACCTAAGAGCGTTAAAGTGTGTTATGTACAGAATTTAGCTCAATAATTTTCAATAAATGGAGCTAAAAAATTAAGCATCTTCATTTAACCAATCATAATAAAGGTTTGAAGGGTCGGCCATGACCTCTTCTCGAACTATTTGGGTGAAGGTTTCCTTTAGGCTTCCATAAAAATAGCCAAGGAAGGTTTTCCTGATAAGGCGATGGTGCTTTGCGAATACAGCTTGTTTGAAGGTTTTATTAATCCGTTCTATGTACATATCAACTGGTTGTTTTAAATTCACTTTAGAATAAGCTCGCTGTACGCTTTGCCAGGCAGATAAAACTTCCTTCGGTGATGAAAATGGACGAGCGACTTCAATAAAGGTTTCAGGTATGTAAGAAGGTAAATATTCAGTGTTCATTACGGGTGCATTTTTCTCTGAATGAGTTTCGCTTTGCTTCTCCTCTGCTTTCCTCAAAGGATTATCCGCAGGGGAACTTGAAACATCTTTATGAGCAGGGGCCTGAGGGGCTGCGGCGGCTTCACCTTTGATTTCATTCTCTGGTAAACGCTCTTCCGCATCTGCCCGAAATACAAGGATGTTGACTCCACGTTTCCCGTTTGGACGGACGGTGGGCACGCGTGTGAGCAGCTGTTTGTTTACTAAGCAATTGATCGCCCGGATTACGGTGCTCCGGCTTTTATTCGTTTTGTTCTGAATGGTTTCTACTTTTGCGAAGGAAACTCCTGGATATTTTACAGAATGTCGCCAAATGTAACGTAAGACGGCAAGGGTACCTTCTGAAAGTTTTGGTTTGTGGTGGAATAAGAATCCGCGCACGCGTAGGTTCAGTTCTTTCGTATTTGGAAACGATTGAAGGTTTCGAACAGCTTCTATATTCATCTTTCATTCATCCTCATTTCGGTTGGTCTACTTTTATAATCGAAATAAGGGAGCAGGTTGGTGTCGTTTCTGGTCTAAAAAAGCGACCTTTATTTGGTGCCGATGTTGGATTTCTGTGTCTGTATTTTTTCAATTCTTTTTATAAACGTTTTTTCTCCTTTGCTTCCGCCTGCATTTCCATTTGTTGAACCGCTTCAGGCCGGGGTTTTTCGAGGATCCATACCGTGTCATGTACCGTGTCAGGTGGGGTGTCATCATGCACATCTTGTAGCGAAAAATAGAAAGCCGCTTCTTTGACTCAGAAGCGGCTTTTTGATATTACTTTTTCATTTTCCGGACGATGTCAACATCGGGAGTTACATATAATGTTTGCTGATTGTCGTAGGTGACATACCCGGGCTTTGCACCCGAAGGTTTTTTTACATGTCTGATGAGCGTATAATCAACCGGGACAGATGAGGATTGACTGAACTTGCTAAAATAGGCTGCAAGCTGAGCCGCTTCAAACAATACATCTTCTGTCGGTGCTTCATCCTGAATAACGACATGGGAGCCAGGTATGTCTTTGGCGTGCAGCCATGTATCTTTTTTATTGGCTATACGATTGGTTAAATACTCATTTTGCTTATTGTTTCTGCCAACGTAAATGGATGTTCCGTTGCTTGCTGTATAGTGTTCTGGTTTGGGTTTTTCTGGTTTATTTTTCTGCTTCTTAGCAGATTTTCTTTTCTTCATATAGCCTTGTTCTCTTAATTCTTCTCTAATCTCTTCAATGTCTTCTTCTCTTGCTGATTCCACTTGCTGAATAAGACGGTCAAAGTAGTCAATTTCGTCTTCAGCTTTTACAATTTCCTTTTGCACAACTTGTTTCGATTTCTTCAACTTCTGATAGGTTTGAAAATAGCTTTGGGCATTCTCGCTGGGTGTTTTGTTCGGATTGAGCTCAATGGTTCGCTCACCTTGATCTGGATCATAATAATCAACGACTGTGACGGTTTCATCTCCCTGCTTCACCATGTGCATATGGGCGGTGAGCAGCTCACCCGTTCGTTGATAATCGCCAGCTGATTCTGATTTCTTAAGTGTCGATTCGTGCTTTTTAATTTTGCGTTTATTTTTTTCCCGTTCACTTTTTAAAAATTTATAAAGGTCGCCCGCTCGTTGTTTAACACGGTCACGTTCGGCTTTTCCGGAATAATAACGATCGAGCATGTCACTTACCGTTTGGAATGCTTTCCCTTCTTCCTGTAGATAAGTAAGCGGCAGAACATAGAACTGTTCGCGATCACCTTGATAAATGACTGGCTGATAGTTGTTTGCAACGATTTGCTCTCGTATGCCAGAGTAGGCCTCCTTATAGGTTTCCGTTCCTCCTAAATGGGCACGGTGAACAATTTCTTTTGTAATAACAGGTGAAAATCCCATGACCGTGTTAAGGATTTGTTTATCCATTTTCCCTGAATTGAAATCAAGTTTTTTAACCAATTGATCAGCGTCAAGTTCAACAGGGTTGGTTTTCCCTTGCTCCGGCGGCAGCTTATAAGGCTGTCCTGGCATGACTGTACGATAACGGTTTTGAGAAGGGGGCAGGTGTTTAATACTGTCTAAAATATGCCCTTCATCTGTATCGACAAGTAAGATGTTTGAGTGCTTTCCCATCACTTCAATAATTAATGTCTTCATGGTTTCATCGCCAATTTCGTTTCTGGACCTGACATGGAACTTGACGATTCGCTCCATGCTTACTTGCTCAACTTCCTCAAGAAATCCGCCGACAAGATGCTTTCTGAGCAGCATACACAACATCGGTGGTTCTTTAGGGTTGTGGTATTGATCGTTTGTTAAATGAAAACGCGCGTAGCTCGGATGAGCGGATAACAAAAGCGTATGATTGGTTCGGTTCTTTCTAATTGTAAATACCAGTTCTGTGTCTGTTGGTTGATAAATTTTTACGATTCTGCCGGTTTTCACTTCTTCATTTATTTCGTGAGTGATCGCCCGGGTTACAATGCCGTCAAATGACATCGCACATCACCTCTCTATTTGTCCAAGTATAGCATGTTTCGATATATAATCTCTAAGTGTGTGTTCAAAAAGTTGACGAATGAGAACGTCGATAAAGATCGTCACCTTCTGTAAGAACTCATCTGTTAGAGCTGTAAAATTCGCTTCAGGATAGGAAGTTTTGATAAACTAAAAGGGCTAGTAAAAAATGCAACGTGGATGTGATAATGAGTGGTAAAAAGTATGACAGGTTATGGACAACGGACCGTAGAAGCAGATCATGCAAGACTGACAATTGAACTAAGGGGTGTCAATCATCGGTTCTTAGATATTTCTCCTAAGATCCCACGCAGTTTCTTATTTCTTGAAGAAGCGATCAAGCGTCAAATAAAAGATAAGCTTCACCGCGGACGGATTGACGTATATCTTACAGTCGAAGGTGAGAACCTGGTTGATAAACGTCTTGAAGCGGATGATTTACTTTTAGACCAATACATAAACAAGTTGAATAGCATCAAAGAGCAATATAGGTTGACTGGAGAAATTTCAATTGATATGGTAACAAGGTTAGACGGTATTTTTACCGTAGAGGAACGGGATCATACGAGTGATGATATGAAGGAAGCTATTCTTGAGGCCTTGAATCACTCTATAGATGACTTGGTTGAGATGAGAAGCCAGGAAGGGTTACGACTTGGTGAGGATCTAATAAACAGACTTGCTGTCGTTAAAGGTATTGTGGCTGATATCGAGGAGCGCAGACCTGTTGTGATGAATGAATATAAAGATAAGATCTTCACTAGAATAGAGACCTTTGTGCGGGAGGAGATTGACCCAGAAGAGACAAGAGTCCTTCAAGAAGTCGCTATGCTTGCTGAAAAAGGCGATATAACCGAAGAGGTTACACGATTGTATTCCCACATAGATCAGTTTGACAAAACACTGCAAAAATCAGGCTCAATCGGTCGTACACTGGATTTCATCGTGCAGGAAATGCACCGGGAGATTAATACCATTGGGTCAAAATCAAATGACAGTCAGCTATCAAACGGGGTCGTTGCTTTGAAGAGTGAAGTAGAGAAGATGAAAGAACAGTTACAAAATATTGAATAAAGATTGAGATTTGCTATCATTTTTTCATATAATAGATATAGATCTGTTTCTTAGAAGGAGGAACCGTTGTTGAGCTTAAAGTTAATTAATATCGGATTTGGTAATGTTGTATCCGCCAACCGTATCATATCAATCGTTTCACCTGAATCTGCACCGATTAAACGTATTATTACGGTGGCAAGAGATAATAATAAATTAGTAGATGCTACATACGGCAGAAGAACGCGGGCCGTGATTATTACGGATAGTGATCATGTGGTACTTTCAGCTGTGCAGCCGGAAACAGTCGGACAGCGTGTGCTTAGTAATGATGAGATGTCAGAGGATAATTAGGAGGTTCCATTCGTGATAGATGAAAAAGGGATATTATTCATTCTTTCTGGGCCTTCTGGTGTTGGGAAAGGAACGGTAAGAAAAGCGTTATTTGAGCAATCCACTGAGTTACGTTACTCGATATCAATGACAACGAGAGATCCGAGAGAAGGCGAAGTGGACGGCATTGATTATTTTTTCAAATCGAGAGCAGAATTTGAAAAACTGATCAATGACAGACAATTAATTGAGCACGCAGAGTATGTCGGGAATTATTACGGCACACCTAAGCAATACGTTGAACAAACGTTGAATGAAGGAAACGATGTTTTTTTGGAAATTGAGGTACAAGGGGCCCTTAAGGTACGGGAGAATTTCCCTCAAGGTGTGTTTATCTTTTTGATTCCGCCTTCACTAGAAGAACTTAAGGACCGGATCGTCAGTCGGGGGACAGAGACGGAGGACAAGGTAAGGAACAGACTTCTAGCTGCCAAAGAAGAAATCGACATGATGGACGCTTACGACTATGTTGTCGTTAATGACCAGGTCGATCACGCTGTCGATAAAATTCAATCCATCGTAGCTAGTGAGCATTGCAAGCGGGAACGTGTTTCCCACCAATATAAAAAAGCACTGGAGGCTGATCAAACATGATGCTTGAACCATCGATTGATTCATTGCAAGAGAAGATTAAATCAAAATATACACTTGTCACACTCTCCGCACGACGTGCACGTGAGTTGAAGCAAGGAAGTGCACCAATGGTTGATAAACCGACTTCAAGTCAAAAGGTAGGCGTAGCTCTCGAAGAAATTCAATTAGGAAAGCTCAGTTATACACATTCTGACGTGATTCAATCCAGAACCGAAACACTATAAATTCTAACGAAGCCGCGCTGACCAGGTGAAATGAGCGCGGCTTTTTCCTTATTTTTGATGAAAGGGAATGGTGAACATGCTGCAAGGGAAAAAGATTGTACTGGGTGTTTCTGGTGGGATTGCTGCTTATAAGGCAGTAGGCTTAACAAGCAAGCTTGTACAGGCTGGAGCTGAGGTTAAAGTGATTATGACGGAGAGTGCTTTGAATTTCGTTGGTTCCACCACATTTCAAGCCCTATCACGTCAACCTGTGTACAGAGATACATTCAAAGAACATGATTCAACTCAAATTCAACATATTGATGTAGCAGATTGGGCGGATCTATTTTTGTTAGCACCGGCAACGGCCAACACAATTGGCAAGCTGGCAAATGGAATAGCTGATGATATGTTGTCGACTACCTTACTAGCTACAGAAGCACCGGTTTATATTGCGCCAGCTATGAATGTACATATGTACAGTCATCCTGCGGTCATGAACAATTTAAAGCAACTCGATCAATGGGGATTTCGTTTCATTGAGCCAGGTGAGGGTTATTTAGCTTGTGGGTATGTTGGAAAGGGCAGACTTGAGGAACCTGAGACTATCGTTTCTCTCCTTGAGCAGCAGTATGCTCAAAAAACTTTATTGAAAGGAAAGAAAGTACTGATCACTGCAGGTCCTACCCGAGAGAAGATTGATCCCGTCAGATACTTTACAAACCCCTCTTCAGGCAAAATGGGCTTTGCTCTAGCTCGCCAGGCTAAAGTTCTTGGAGCTGAAGTTACTTTAATCGCTGGTCCCGTTTCATTACCTACACCACAGGGCGTGGATAGGGTGGATGTAACGACAGCAGAAGAAATGTATGAACAGGTGCTTGCTCGTTATAAGGATAGTGATATTGTCATTAAATCTGCTGCTGTAGCAGACTACCGGCCAAAACAGGTGTTTGATAAAAAAATGAAAAAGTCACCTGGTGATTATACGGTTGAGATGGAGCGGACGCGTGATATTTTACAAGAGCTTGGCGATAGAAAAGAGCATCAATACTTAATTGGCTTTGCCGCTGAAACAAATGATTTAGAGCATTATGGTGAGCAGAAGCTGACTAAGAAAAACTTGGATGCCATTGTAATGAACAACATTGCTGAACAAGGAGCCGGCTTTAATTATGATACAAATGCCTCGATTTATTTAACAAAACATGGCAAACGCATTCATTGGCCTTTAATGTCTAAGGACGATTTGGCAGCAAACATTTTACAACTGACGAGTACGGAACTTGTCGGTGAAGATTCTTGACAATCGCAAGAGTAATAGTGGATGTTCCCTCTCAAAATACCAATCGTCCGTTTGATTATGGGATCCCACCACAATTTTCAGGGATTGTACAGCCTGGAGTGAGGGTGATCATTCCATTTGGACCGAGGAAAATTATGGGCTATGTTGTCTCCCTAACAGATAAAAGTGATTTTGACAAAATTAAGAATATCGTTGATGTACTTGATATTACACCGATTTTGACGACTGAACTGCTTCAAATCGGAAAATGGTTATCAAACCAAACGTTAAGTTTTTACATTTCGTGCTTGCAAGTCATGCTTCCACAAGTATTAAAAGCCAAATATCGAAAAGAGCTGTGGAAGACGACAGAGGAAGCGCTGCCCGAGGAACTGGCGCTTGTTTTTGCAGGTAGAGATGTGATTGATTACGAAGAGTTTGAACGGTCTGAGGTCACCTATCAGAAATTACGGAAGTTTATTGATGAGGGCTGGATTGATGTTCATTATGAAGTGAAAAGCAGGGAAACACGACGAACCACTAGTATGATTGAATCCAACAAAGATATTATCGAGCTTGAGGAGGCCCTGGTGGATTTGCCCAAGCAAGCGAATAAACAGCGGGTGATTGTCGAACATTTCCTTGAGTACGAACAGTCTATTCCGAAAAAACAGCTGCTCACAACGTTGAACACAACTGCGGCTGCACTGAAACCATTGATTGAGAAGGGGATTTTACGAGAATATAAGCAGGAGGTTCTCAGAGATCCTTATGGTCATCGCAGTTTTGAACGAACTCAACCGTTTCCACTCACTGCTGAACAGCAAACAGCTATAGAACCCGTCTTGGATACGATAGAACGAAAAGAACATGATGTGTTCCTGCTGCATGGTGTGACAGGGAGTGGAAAGACGGAAGTTTATTTACAATCGATTCAACGGGTGATTGATGACGGACGAGAGGCAATTATGCTCGTGCCGGAAATAGCTTTGACACCCCAAATGGTCGAACGATTTAAGGGACGTTTTGGTTCTAATGTCGCTGTCTTACACAGTGCCTTATCAGCTGGTGAAAAATATGATGAGTGGCGTAAAATTCAGCGTAAGGAAGTTCAGGTTGTAGTTGGTGCGCGATCTGCAATCTTCGCTCCTTTTACAAATATCGGAATCATTATCATTGATGAAGAACATGAATCAAGCTACAAGCAGGAAGATCGAACGAGGTACCATGCAAGAGATGTGGCCGTGGAACGGGGGAAAATTCATTCCTGTCCGATTATGCTTGGGAGTGCAACACCGGCTCTTGAGACGTATGCTCGTGCAGTCAAAGGGAATTACCATCTGCTCACACTTTCTAAACGGATGAATGAGGCGGCGATGCCAAAGGCTGAGTTGATTGATATGAGGGATGAACTTCATGATGGCAATCGGTCGATGTTTTCACGGTTGTTAAAAGAAAAAATAGAAGATAGGATTGCAAAAGGCGAACAAGTCGTGCTGTTCTTGAATCGTCGTGGTTATGCCACTTTTGTGATGTGCCGTGATTGTGGTCATGTTAAGGAATGCCCACATTGTGATATTGCTCTAACTTATCATAGAAGGCAAGAACGACTGAAATGTCATTACTGCTCACATGAGGAGTCCATGCCACATCAATGTCCCGAGTGTGAAAGCAAGACGATCCGTTATTTCGGTACAGGGACCCAGAAAGTCGAGGAAGCACTGCAGCAATTGATTCCTGAAGCACGCGTGATTCGAATGGATGTCGATACAACGAGGCGGAAAGGCGCTCACGAACGGCTTCTAAATCAATTCGGTGAGAAACAGGCAGATGTTTTACTAGGCACACAGATGATCGCCAAGGGATTGGATTTTGGCAATGTGACCCTTGTCGGTGTGTTAGCAGCTGATTCATTGCTCAATTTGCCTGATTTTCGTGCATCAGAAAAAACATTTCAATTATTAACCCAAGTAAGCGGGCGGGCAGGGCGCCACGATCTGCCGGGAGAAGTGATTGTCCAAACCTATACACCAGAGCATTATAGTATTCAACTATCGAGCGAGTATAATTATGAGGCTTTCTTTGCAGAGGAGATGAAGTTGAGAAAAGCTTTTCGTTATCCGCCTTACTATTTCCTAACGTTATTTACGATTTCTCATCCCAATCAATTAAAGGTGCAGGAAGTAACACAAAAAATCGTTCAATTTATGAGGCAAAAGTTAACCGATGAAGCTGATGTTTTAGGACCAACCCCTTCTGCGCTGACCCGTATCAATGATAGATATCGTTACCAATGCATGGTAAAATACAAGAAGGAACCAGAGCAACGGAAATTAGTCCAACGCATCCTTCATTATTATGAAGATGAAATGAAACAAGAGAATGGGTTGCAGATAACGGTAGATTTCCAACCGTATCAGCTCATGTAGGAAAGGAGCCATACACAAGATGACAAGAATTGTCTTTATGGGGACGCCAGACTTTGCTGTCCCTGTGCTAGATCAGCTAGTGGAACACAATTATGAAGTCGTTCTAGCTGTTACACAACCAGACCGCCCGAAAGGCCGCAAACGTACACTCACCCCTCCTCCTGTAAAAGAAGCAGCGAACAAATGGGGCATTCCCGTTTTTCAACCTGAAAAAATTAAAAACGAGTATGAGGAAGTATTAACGTACGAGCCGGACCTTATCGTCACAGCAGCTTTTGGTCAAATCTTGCCAGAGGCATTACTGACGGCGCCTGAGCATGGGTGTATCAATGTACACGCTTCCCTCCTCCCAGAACTTAGAGGCGGGGCACCGATCCATTACTCGATCATCCAGGGCAAAAAAGAAACAGGTGTAACCATCATGTACATGGTAAAGCAGCTTGATGCGGGCGATATTCTTACCCAAGTGCGTGTGGCGATCGATGATGAAGACCACGTTGGCACGTTGCATGATAAACTTTCAGACGCTGGTGCGAGGCTGTTGCTTGAAACGCTGCCTCCCCTTTTAGGTGGAGAGATTACACCTCAAAAGCAGGTGGATGAACAAGCCACCTTTGCTGCAAATGTTAAGAGAGAACAAGAATTAATTGACTGGAGTCAAGATCAGCAATCTATATATGACCATATTCGTGGTTTACATCCGTGGCCTGTAGCTTTTACATATTGGAAAGGCAAGCCTATGAAAGTATGGTGGGCGAATAAGGTAACTGGTCGATACAATCAATCCCCGGGACAGTTTTATCATTAGAAGAAGATGGTTTTATCGTCCAGACAGGGGAACAAAAGGCTGTAAAAATTACTGATGTACAGCCTGCAGGCAAAAAGCGAATGGACGGACAAGCTTTCTTGAATGGTGCCGGACAATCGCTTCAGGCTGGAGAGGTGTTGGGGGAACAAAATGACTAAATTTGTACTCAGAGAGTCCGCTTTAAACTTACTTGAAAGAATTGGTGAGCAAGGCGGTTACAGCCATGTATTGTTAGACCAGGAAATGAATAAGCGCCGATTGCCGGCTAAGGACGGGGCATTATTAACCGAAATCGTTTACGGAACGTTGCAAAACAAGCGGAAAATTGAGTTTCAAATCGAGCCTTATGTTGCAAAACAGAAAAAAATAAAGCCTTGGGTCAAATGGCTTCTGTATATGTCCGTCTATCAAATGGTGTATTTAGAAAGAGTTCCTGATCATGCGGTGATCCATGAAGCGGTTGAAATTTCGAAAAAGAGAGGGCATAAAGGGATTTCCTCTTTCATGAATGGTGTGCTTCGTAATGTCCAGCGTAAAGGTGTCCAGGACCCGTCGACAATTGAAGATAAGGCTGAACGCATTTCCGTTGAAACCAGTCATCCTGAATGGCTTGTAAGCCGCTGGATCGAGCAATACGGCTGGGAGGTAACGGAGGCGATGTGTCACCAGAACTTAAAAAGACTTCCTATCTCTGTTCGAGTGCAGCCCTTAAGAATGTCCCGTGATGAGGTAATCACGGACTTGAAGGAGCGTCATATCACAGCAATAAAAAGCAGCGTATCTGAACAAGGGCTCTTGATTGAAGAAGGACGAATCATTGATGACCGCCTGTTTACGGATGGTTTTCTTACAATCCAAGACCAAAGTTCTATGCTTGTCGGGGAAATGATGGATCTTAAGCCCGGTCTTAAGGTACTTGACGCCTGTAGTGCTCCAGGCGGTAAAACGACACACATTGCGGAGAAGCTTGAGGACCAGGGCTCTGTGATTGCTTACGATTTACATGAAAAGAAAGCAAAACTTGTGAACGACAAAGCAACTCTTCTTCAATTACAATCGATTGAAGCACGGCAAGCAGATTCTAGACAACTGCACGATCTTCATGATAAGAAAACATTTGATCGAATTCTACTTGACGCCCCATGTTCAGGACTTGGGGTGTTACGAGGGAAACCGGATATTAAATATCATAAGAGTGAATCTGATATTTTCGCACTTAGAAAAATACAAGATGAATTGCTGCACAGTGTTGCCCCGTTATTAAAAGTAGAGGGGAAGCTCATATACAGCACTTGCACCGTTGATCGCCATGAAAATGAAGAAGCAGTAAAACAATTTTTAAATAACCATCATGAATTTGAAGTAGATCCCACGTTTGCAGAAGATCTTCCAGAGAAGATGCAAGGCTCTGTAGGGCATACACCATACGGAATTCAATTGTTCCCACATCAATGGGATACGGATGGATTCTTTTTAACAAGACTAGTAAAGAAAAAAAGAAGTGAATGATGGACAGAAGCTTAATGGGCAGCTATTCAAATGGAATGATGGAAATTCATTTGAAACGGTACTAATGAAGCGCGATTATGGTTACTCTGTGTGTATAATGGACAAATATATCTTGCGCTTCGTCACAAGCGACCAAGAAAATAAAGTGTCATGTCAACTTCATTCCTGTAAACTATGATCTAGGGAGACGTTGGCAGTACTTCGAAAATCAAATTTTTTGAACAGAAGTTAAAGACGAAGAATCAATGGAACCACTTGTCGAGCACAAGGTCACGACATTGATGTGCATGTGGCCATTTTCGCGTCAAGCGGACGTAGCGAAGAAATGAGGTGAAGATCATGTTTGAATGCTTTATGACAGATCAAGGAAAAGTCAGAAATCATAATGAAGATGCTGGCGGTATTTTCACCAGTGAGTTTGGACAAAGTCTTGCTATCGTTGCAGATGGGATGGGTGGCCACCGTGCAGGAGATGTAGCTAGTCAATTGGCAGTGTCTGTTTTACATAATAAGTGGAAAGAAGCCGCCGATTTTAACAAGCCAGATGACGCGGAGGAATGGCTAAAGCATTCTGTTATTGAAGTGAATGGTCAAATTCAAGAGCATGCAAAACAGAATGAAGAATGTCATGGGATGGGCACAACGCTTGTTGCTGCTATATGTACAGATGGATTTGCAACGATTGCCCATATCGGTGACAGCCGATGCTATTTGGCGAACAGTTTTGGTTTCAAACAGATCACCGAGGACCATTCATTGGTTAACGAATTAGTCCGATCCGGGCAAATTACCTCAGAGCAAGCAGAACATCATCCACGAAAAAATGTCCTCACGAAGGCACTAGGAACCGATGAGGAGATCATCCCTGATATCCTGACGATTACTTTTGACCAGGATGATCGATTACTGTTATGCTCTGACGGGTTAAGCAATAAAGTCCACGATGAAGAAATTGAAAAAATGGCTGAATTCAACGGGGAATGGCAGGAGTTCTGCCAATCTTTAGTTGACATTGCCAACGAAAGAGGCGGCGAAGATAACATCACACTTGCCGTGATTCACAATAGTCACTCAGAGCTGAAAGAAGGTGCTGACTAATGTTGAATAATCGTCTCCTTAACGAACGCTATAAAATAATGGAGATGATAGGCGGAGGAGGCATGGCCAACGTCTACTTGGCTTATGACACGATTTTAGATCGTGATGTTGCTATTAAAGTACTGCGTCTTGAACACGGAGACGATGAAGAATTTATTGCGCGTTTTCATCGCGAAGCCCAATCTGCCTCAAGCTTGTCCCACCCTAACATTGTAAATATCTACGATGTAGGGGAGGAAGAGGATTTATATTTTATGGCGATGGAATATGTAGATGGGATGACCCTTAAGCAATACATTCAAAAGAACAGCCCGATTGATGTAGCAGATGCGATTGATATCATTCGTCAAGTCACATCAGCCATGGCACATGCCCATGATAATGGGATTGTTCACCGTGATATAAAGCCTCAAAATATTTTAATTGATCACTATGGTCAAGTAAAAGTGACAGATTTCGGCATCGCGATGGCTCTAAGTGCCACTGCCCTAACTCAGACAAATTCTGTACTCGGCTCCGTCCATTATTTATCCCCTGAGCAAGCAAGGGGAGGAATGGCAACAAAGAAATCGGACATCTATTCTTTAGGGATTGTGCTGTTTGAATTATTAACCGGCCGGCTTCCTTTCTCAGGAGAATCCCCTGTAGCCATCGCCCTCAAACATTTGCAGCATGATACACCTTCATTAAAGCGGTGGATTGCTGATTTACCTCAGAGTGTAGAGAATATTGTTTTAAAAGCAACAGCTAAAGACCCTTTTCATCGTTATGATTCCGTTATGGATATGGAATATGATTTAGAAACAGCCCTTGAGCCCAATCGATTGGACGAGCCAATTTTTGCTATACCGAATGAAGAGGATGAAGAAAAAACAAAAGCCATTCCTGTCATTACAGAAGAAAATTATGGGTATGAAACAGAAGAGAATACGATTGTTCTTGATACAACAAAGGTAAATAGCGAAAAGAATCTTTCAAAAAAAGAAAAAAAGAAGGCTAAAAAGCTTAATAAAAAGTCCAAAAAGAAAAAAAAGAAGAAAAAGAAGAAAAGACCATTATTATGGTTGTTTATTATCTTCCTCATCCTTTGTGCTTCGGGAGTAGCAGCATTGTTTATTGTGCCAACTTTATTGCAGCCGGATGATATTGAAATGATTGATGTGGAAGGAATGGAATATGAGGAAGCTTTCAGTGATTTAACTAAATTAGGTTTTGAAGTGAAACGTGAACCGATTACTTCTGACACAGTTACAGAAGGACTTGTGGTTAGAACGGAACCGGAGTCAGGGATGACCGTGAAGGAAAAGACTGAGGTGACCGTTTACACAAGTAGGGGAAAGAAACGGGTCGCTTTCGATGATTATGTCGGCGAAGATTACGAAAGAACGAAGCAGGAACTAGAAGATCAAGGATATGGCAGTGTGTTAGCTATCGAGGAAAATTCTGATCGGCCTGAAGGGGAAATCATTGAACATGTTCAGCCGAAGCCTGATGAAGAAGTTGTGCCTGAGGAAATGAGTGTCATCTTTAAAGTCAGCCTGGGACCACCAACGGTTACGATAAGGTCACTAGAAGGTCAGTCACGGGAGTCGGCAGAGAACTATTTAAATGAGAACAATTTGGAATCATCTGTCACAGAGGAATATTCTGAAGAGATTCCCAAGGGCAGTATCATTAGACAGGAACCACAGGCATTAAGTGAAGTAGATGTAGGGTCTACGGTCAACCTTGTCGTTTCGTTAGGCCCAGAGGATCAGCCACCGCAAGAAAAAACGGTGCAGGTTGAAGTTCCTTATGATGAAGAAGCAGAACAAAAAGAACAACAGGTACTGATTTATGTCAATGACTCGAACAATCAAATCTCAGAAGTATTACGTGAAGAAACCATCACAGAGGATACAACGGTCGAGTTTACAGTCACGATCCCTCCAGACGGTGAAGCCTCCTATAAGGTGCAGCTAGGCGAAGAAGTCATTGAAGAAGAAACGGTTCCTTATGAAGAAGGTGAATAAATGGCAACAGGTAAAATAATAAAGGCGTTAAGCGGATTTTATTATGTGCTCCATGAAGGAACTGTTTATCAATGCCGAGGCAGAGGAATTTTTAGAAAGAGAAAGGTTACTCCACTCGTAGGCGATGTCGTGGAATTTAAGGCAGAGACGGTCGATGAAGGCTATATTCTTTCTATTGATGAAAGAAACAATGAATTCGTAAGGCCTCCCATTTCTAATGTAGATCAGGCGCTGATTGTTACATCCGCTGTACATCCCGACTTTAACTCCTTACTATTAGATCGCTTTCTGGTACTTGTTGAAGCAAAGCGTATTGAACCATTAGTCGTTATTTCAAAAGTGGATCAAGTATCTGATCAAATGTTGCAGGAAATGGAGACGCATAAGAAAATATATGAGGAGATCGGCTACCCTGTCATCCTTTCGTCAGTAAACGATTCACAAACCATTGATCATATACAATCCCACTTAGCAAATCGTACGACGGTAATAGCAGGTCAGTCAGGAGTAGGAAAATCCTCGATACTAAACTCCATTGACCCTCGCCTTGCCATTGATACAGATGAAATATCAGAGAGCTTGGGACGTGGAAAACATACGACGAGACATGTTGAACTCTATGAAATCGCAGGTGGATTCGTTGCTGATACACCGGGCTTCAGCTCGTTGGAGTTTGGCGAATTGGAACTGGATCAACTGAGCGAATGCTTTCCTGAATTTGTAGCTGTTCAGGATGAATGCAAATTTAGAGGCTGTATTCATAATAAAGAGCCGAAATGCGCGGTTAAATCAAATGTTGCCAGTGGAAAAATAGCGGAACAAAGATACAAACATTACTTACAATTCGTTGATGAAATTTCCAATAGAAAGCCGAGGTATTAACATGATTAAAATTGCTCCATCAATACTGGCAGCTGATTTTTCAAATTTAGAAGCTGAAATTAAAGACGTAGAACATGGGGGCGCTGACTATATTCACGTTGACGTTATGGATGGTCACTTTGTGCCTAATATCACAATTGGGCCATTGATCGTTGAAGCGATTCGCCCGGTTACATCCTTACCTTTGGATGTCCACCTTATGATTGAAAATCCTGATGCTTTTATACCTGAATTTGCTAAGGCGGGTTCAGATATTATCACTGTACATCAGGAAACCTGCCCGCACCTTCACCGTACGATACAACTAATTAAAAGCCATGGAGTAAAAGCGGGTGTGGTGATCAACCCAGCAACACCAGCCGAAACGATAAAACCGATCTTACAGGATGTTGATCTCGTCCTATTAATGACCGTGAATCCTGGGTTTGGCGGACAATCTTTTATTAATAGTGTCGTACCGAAGATCAGTCAAATTGCAGCGTGGCGTAACGAATTAGGCGCTGAATTTGAAATTGAAATTGACGGGGGTGTCAATAAGGATACAGCGAAGCTTTGTACAGAAGCTGGAGCCAATGTCCTTGTAGCTGGCAGTGCTGTGTTTAAACATGAAGATCGTGGGCAGGCCATCACTGACATTCGTCAATCTATCTAAAATGTGTAAGAGGCTGTTCAAAAAGTCAATGAATGGATGAGCTGCCAATCGCTTCGCAAACTTTTCATTCATCAATTTTTTGAATATATGCTTCTAGCCAAAATATATGGTTTCTTACCGATATTTTGGCTTTTTTTAATGGAAGAAGGGAAGTGTAATCATCAAAAAGCAAGTTGGGATTGTTGCAGGAGGTCCAAAAGAATTTATACCTGAGCTTTCTGAATATGATGGTAAGGATATGATATGGATTGGAGCAGACCAAGGAGCGGAAGTGATCATCGAACAAGGCGGAAGGTTAGATATCGCTGTTGGGGACTTCGATTCCGTCAGCGTCAGTTCCCTGGCTGCCATTAAAGAAGCTGCGGCAAGAACAGATACATATCCTAATGAGAAAAATGAAACTGATCTGGAAATCGCGATTCAAGAAGCAATCATGCATGAGCCTGAACAAATCTTGCTTTTTGGAGTAACGGGCGGACGGCTCGACCATTCTTTAATTAATATTCAAGTGCTGTATCCCTTATTAAACAAGGGAATTAAAGGCACAATTATTGATCGGCAAAATCAATTGGAATTAGTAGGGGAGGGGATGCATAAACTGAAGAAGATCGACAAGTATTTATATGTATCCTTTTTACCGATAACGTTAGAAGTGAAGGAGCTGTGCTTAACAGGGTTCTATTATCCATTACAAGGTGCTCAACTTTCCTATGGATCGACGCGTTGCATTTCTAATCAATTGATTGAAGAACAAGGTACTTTTTCATTTACTGAAGGCATACTCTTAGTAGTAAGAAGCAATGATGTCATCTAATAGAAGGGATCTTTCGCGAGCAGCTTTACATTTGAGGAGGGGGCTCATGAAATTTTATACAATTAAACTCCCGCGCTTTCTCGGGGAATTGTACGGGCTATGATTGGGACATTCAAAAAAGAGTAACAAAAAAGCACCCAAGTCATGGGTGCTTTTTTGTCGTCAAGAAAATTATAAAAACATTTAACTGTGGATAAGCTTACATGAAGTTAGCCACATCCAGCTCCAGCGCCCAAGACACGAAAGACTAGTCTTTCGTGTCTACCGGGCGCCCCGCGCTTTTGTTCTTAGGTAATTATACTCGCTCTACTTTACCTGACTTTAAATCACGTGCAGATACATAGACCTTTTTAGGTTTGCCATCCACGAGAATACGTACCTTTTGTACGTTAGCTTTAAATTGACGTTTATTAGCGTTCATTGCGTGTGAACGATGATTTCCTGAACGTGTGCGACGTCCTGAAACGACACATTTGCGTGACATATAATTCCCTCCTGTTACGATACAAAAATCTTGAAATACTTAACTAATGTACCATATTGAGCAGCTAAATGCAATATAGCCAGGAGATAATATCAAGAATTTTATCTTGACAGAAAGAAGGAAATGTTTCAGAGTATGATAGGTGTTTATTGTACTTTTCGCATACATTTTATCTGTCTGTTCTATGTTATAATGGGTTCACGAAGATGGTGAGTATAAAGGGGGATTTACTGTGTCCGTTGATCTTAGTACTAAATTTGGTCATATTACAATTAGCAATGAAGTCATTTCTACAGTTGCCGGTGGTGCTGCAGTAGAGTGTTACGGAATTGTAGGCATGGCATCTAAAAATCAGCTTCGTGACGGTATAGCTGAAATGCTTCGTCGAGAGAATTTCTTAAGAGGAGTCGTCGTAAGACAGGAAGAAGAGAAACTTCATATTGATATGTATATTATTGTAAGCTATGGAACCAAAATATCAGAAGTAGCACATAACGTACAATCACAAGTAAAATACACATTGAATAAAACAGTAGGTTTATCTGTAAGTTCGGTAAATATTTTCATACAAGGTGTGCGCGTGATCAGCGAATAATGGCAGTTGTTAGTCAAAGGAGGAAGTAAGCGTGACGTTAAGAAAGTTAGATGGTAAAACGTTGGCAGAAATGTTTCTGCAAGGTGCTCATCATTTAAAGAGCAACTCACAAATGATTGATGCTCTTAACGTATTCCCTGTCCCGGATGGGGATACAGGAACGAACATGAACTTATCCATGTCTTCGGGTGCTGAAGAAGTAAAAAAGGTAGAAGAGGATCACGCCGGCAAAGTTTCACAGGCTCTTGCGAAAGGTTTGTTAATGGGAGCTCGGGGGAACTCCGGTGTTATCCTGTCTCAGTTATTCCGGGGTTTTTCTAAAGCACTTGAGGACAAAGAATCCATAACAACAAAGGATTTTGCGACAGCACTTCAAGGTGGAGTTACGACAGCCTATAAAGCCGTTATGAAGCCTGTCGAAGGAACGATCTTAACAGTGGCAAGGGAAGCGGGAGAGGCTTCTGCAGAGCTGGCAGAGAAAGAAGAAGACTTTCTTCCATTTATAGAAGGAGTTGTTGATGCAGCGCGTACATCGTTAAAAGGAACACCTGAGCTGCTCCCGGTTTTGAAAGAAGTGGGTGTGGTCGATAGCGGTGGGCAAGGGCTGCTAACCATTTATGAAGGCTTACTAGCTAACTTAAAAGGGGAAGAACTTCCTGAACAAAGTTCGACCATCTCGATGGGAGACATGGTCAACGCGGAACATCATAAGCTGGCACAAGACTTTATGAATACGGAGGATATTGAATTCGGATATTGTACGGAATTTATGGTCAAGTTTGAAGAAGATAAGCTGGCTGAAACTCCCTATGATGAAGAAGCTTTTCGCCAAACCCTGAGTGAACACGGTGATTCTCTGCTGGTTGTGTCGGATGAAGATTTGATAAAAGTTCATATTCATGCAGAGTATCCAGGAAATGCAATGAACTTGGGGCAACAATATGGAAGCTTGATTAATATGAAGATTGAGAATATGCGTGAACAGCATACGTCCATCGTTGGGGAGAAAAAGAATACGAAGCCGAGAGAGAAGGCGGAGTATGGGATTGTAACGGTGGCGATGGGAGAAGGGATTAAGAAATTATTCGAAAGCCTCGGTGCAAGTGTGGTGATCCAAGGTGGACAAACCATGAATCCAAGTACGCAGGATATTTCTGACGCAATTGTTGAAGCACATGCGAACCACGTATTAATTTTGCCCAACAATAAAAACATAACTATGGCTGCAGAACAAGCAGCAGAATTGGCTGACGTAAAGGCAGCCGTCATCCCATCAAAAACAATTCCTCAAGGCATGAGCGCGTTGCTTGGATTTAACCCTGAAGCGGATATTTCCACGAACAAGGAAGAAATGTCCTCTTTAATGAAACATGTAAAGTCGGGGCAAATCACCTATGCCGTTCGTGATACCCAAATTGATGGCTTGTCGATTGAAAAAGGTCATTTCATGGGGATTTTTGAAGGAAAGATTTCGTCCGCACAAAAAGATAAGCTGGAAACCTCTAAAGCTCTTCTAAAGGAAATGATTGATGAAGAGGAAGATGAGATTGTAACAGTGATTACTGGTGAAAAAGTGGACGAGCAAGAAATTGAAGCATTAGAGGCTTACTTGGAGGAACACTTTGAGGATATTGAAGTGGAAATTCACAACGGCGGCCAACCTATCTATTCATTTATATTTTCAGTTGAATAACCATAGGAAACGGAGCCAATGCGGCTAACTGGTTCTGCCCCGAAGGATCATCAGATTAAATATTAATTTGATGGTCCTTTATTATTGATGGGGAGAGTTTTAGTGCATTTTATCTTTAAATTATGTACGATAATTTAGGCAATAACTAGAAGTAAATTTTTAGTTTTATTCCATAATGTGATAGGACTAACAAGTCGTATTATAGCAAGTCTCTTTGTAAGTGAACTATCTAAAAATTCCGCCGATAACATTTGTCATCGGCGGAAGAGGTTTAAATGGTCATATCTTTTGCGGATCGTTGCCTTATCCCTTTTAGACTATAGAGCCTTTCTTTAATAATACCAGCAACAACAGCATTTCTTCTTATCTTTCTTTTTACAAGGATCATAATAGTCGCGACGACCATAATAATCATAGGGATCACAATTATCTTTCTTCTTACAAGGATCATAATAGTCACAAGGATCATAATAATCCTTTTTACAAGGATCGTAATAACACATAAAATCCCCCCTTTCTATACTTTTATAATGTGATAATAAGAGGGAATAGATTGGATAGGTTACATAGTAAAAAAATACATTTTCTAAAATCATTTGAAAGGGGGAGGAAGAAGTTTTCCCGATGGGTGTTGGAAGCAGCTAATATGATTGCTCTTAACTTAATGAATGATATTGTAAAAGGGAAGATAAACGGTGAAAAAGCTCGTAATATCTATGGATAAAGTAAGTCTTGTGCTTATACAAGAAAACGTAGCCTATAAAATATCGTGTCATCGTCTAGAAGAGGTTGAGAGGAGCTCGTTGAATGAACGGGGAGCTTTCATTTGAATCAATTTTTAGTATTAGACCAATTCTTATTCAAATTGGTTTCACATGGCCCAGTTAAAAGGTATTGAGAAAGTTCTTTCATCATTCATTCCTCTGCAAGCTAACAGCGTAAGTCTAGTGAATAGGTTGTGTCAGTCTTGTTAGAAGGGCCATTAGGAGAAACTCCGATGCTAGGCATACGCTGGGGCCCTCAAAGATTTCGCGCCTCGTACTTCTTGCGACGCACAAGGAACGTGCTAGTTTCGACTTTTCCGCAGGATATGGTGTTTTTTGTCGACGTTCTCATTCGTCAACTTTTTGAAAACGTACTTATAGTAAAAAAGCGGAGCCAATGCAGCTCCGCTTTTTAACATTCTTTTGTTTGTTTAAGGAAGGGTGTTGGGTTTTCAGGAACAAGCATTTTCCCCAAAAAAGGCGGGGATTCTGCCTAAAATTATGACGATTCTAACCACCGCAGAATTATTACGCCCCAAATTATAGGTATTCTCCCGAAAACCGAAGTTATTTTAACCAAAGAAGGTTAGATTCTGCCCAAACACAATCCGCTTTCCTGTTGTCTAGCTGCAGTGCCCAGACACTCGAGACATAAGCAGTTCGCCTCCGCGGGGAAAGGTCGCCGCTCTGCTTATGCTAGTCGTGTCTACCCGGGCACCTCCGCTTTCCTATTAATGTCTAACTGCTAAGCCCAGCCCCTATCGACATAAGTCAATCCACTCTGTGACGAAAACCACGTCACGACGTGTCTGGTCTTATGCGTACGGGGCTAAACGGGCTTTTCCGCTTTTCTTAATGTCTAGCTGCGAGGGGCAGACCTTCGCGACATAAGTAATCCAACTCCGTGAAGAAAGACCGCTTCACTGGGTCGTCTTACTTATGCGTTTCAGGTCTAAGCGCCCCTCTCCGCTTTTCTGCTAATGTCCGAGTGTTCTCATGATAAATTCAAGGAGAAAGATCATGGCGATACATACGACGGGTGCCGTTAGCTCGCGTTGCTTGCCGATTGCAAATTTAACGATGGGATAGGCTATGAAGCCAAACGCCATTCCGTCAGCGATCGAGTAGGTGAACGGGATCATCACGATGATTAAGAAAGCTGGCATCGCTTCAGACAAATTGTCCAGTGGAATTTCCTTAATGTTCTGTACCATCAGTGCTCCAACGATAATTAATATCGGACTAATGGCAGTTGCTGGAACCATTGAAATCCATGGGATAAGCAATAATGTTGCCAGAAACAATCCCGCCATCGTTAGGCTTGCGCGTCCCGATTTTCCTCCCGATGCAATGACCGCGGCACTTTCTGCTGATGAAACGGTAGGTGATGTCCCGAAGAATCCACTAGTAATAGCCGAAAATGCTGCTGCCTGATAAGATTTTTTAAACTTATCTTCTTGCTTTAACATGGATAACTGGCCGTGAAGCAACCCCATATTCTCAAAGATGAGAACAATCGTTAACGGAAAGACAGCCATCCAAAAGCCGAATTCGGTAATTCCGCTAAAGGAAGGGATCATCATCCATTCTTGATCGGCTAATGCCAGCGATTCACCAGGATCTTCAAGTAAACCTATGAAGTGCGCGATGAGTGTTCCGACGATCATGGTAATTAGAAAGTTGCCAGGAACGTTTTTGGCAAAAAGGAAAATGGCTATGAATAACGTTAATAAGCTCGTAATAACTAAAGCAGAGGAGGGATTGCCGAGTGTGATCAATGAATGTTCACCTCGAACGACAAGGCCGCCCTTTTCTAATCCAATTAACGTTAAAAACATTCCAAGTCCAACTGTAATCGCATGTTTCAGAGACTCAGGAATCGCTGTTTTCAGCCAGCTACCTAATCGCGTGAAAGCCGTAACGAGAAAAATTAAGCCTGCTATGATAACGACAGCTAATCCTTCTCGAAATGCCAAGCCGCTTCCTTCGATAATCGAATAAGCGAACAAAGCGTTCACTCCCATGCCGGGAATGAGCACCATAGGCGCATTTGCGTATAAGGCCATGATCAAACAGCCCACAGCACTTGCAAGAATGGTAGCAACCATCCCTTTTTCCAAAGGGAGGCCGGCAGCTTGTAGAATCTGGCTATTTACCGCTACGATGTAGACGGTTGTAAAATAGCCTATGAGTCCTGCCATCACATCCTGTCGCAAGCCGGGCTTATGATTATGCTTGCTAAGCATAGGTAATCGCCTCTATGAAATTATCCCTCTCCCACCCGGTTACCGTGTAACCCACAAACAATCATTCTACTCCCATTGCAAATAAGAATCAAGAATGAAGGTAATATTTAATACAAATTCACAATGATGTGGTAAAATAAACGGGGCATAACTTGTTAAAGTAAGCGTTTTCTCGTTATTATAGAAGAGAGTCATAGATGGGATGGTGATAGTCGTGAAGTATAGATCAGTTTTTGATATAATCGGTCCAGTAATGATTGGGCCTTCAAGCTCCCACACAGCTGGGGCCGCTCGAATTGGGCGGGCAGCCAGACATTTATTTGGCCGGGAACCTAACTATGCGAACATCCACTTATATGGGTCATTTGCCCAGACTTATAAAGGTCATGGCACAGATGTTGCGATCATTGGTGGATTACTAGATTACGATACGGATGATACAAGAATTGGTACAGCGTTAGAAACCGCTCGAAATCATGGCATGAATGTGCAGTTTTTTGAAGAGGATGCTGTGACTGATCATCCTAATACCGCACGTATAAAGATTGGCGATGAGAATGATGAGCTCGAATTAGTTGGTATATCAATTGGCGGGGGTAAAGCAGAGATTACGGAGCTCAACGGCTTTGAACTTCGGCTTTCCGGAAGTCATCCCGCTATTCTGTTAATTCATAATGATCGGTATGGGGCGATTGCATCGGCTACGACGATCTTAGCAAGTCATGAAATAAATATCGGACGAATGGAAGTGTCAAGAAAAGGTGAAGGGGAACAAGCACTAATGGTCATCGAAGTGGATCAAAATGTGGATGATTCTCTTTTAAGCGAATTAGAACGTGCCGACCATATTACCCAAGTAGCTAGAATATCGGACTAACTTAGAGAAAGGGGTAGTCATTTGTTTAAAAATGTTGCGGAACTAATACAACTGGCGGAAAGTAAAGGCGAACAAATTTCTGAGATTATGATCCAGCAAGAAATGGAGGTTAAGCAAGTTTCACGAGAGCAAGTCTATGCTCAAATGGAACGTAACCTCGATGTCATGGAGAAATCGGTTGAGGATGGATTAAAGGGAGTCAAATCTCATAGTGGATTAACAGGAGGCGATGCCGTCCTGATTCAGGATTATATGAGGGATCAGGAACCTCTCTCGGGTAATCTCTTGATGGATGCGGTAAGTAAAGCGATGGCGACGAATGAGGTCAATGCGGCAATGGGAACGATTTGTGCCACGCCAACAGCTGGGAGTGCGGGTTGTGTGCCAGGAACCTTATTTGCTGTGAAAAATAAATTAAATCCAACGCGTGACCAAATGGTGCGTTATTTGTTCACATCAGGAGCTTTTGGTTTTGTTGTAGCCAATAATGCTTCGATCTCGGGTGCTGCTGGAGGCTGTCAGGCAGAAGTTGGTTCAGCTGCGGGTATGGCATCTGCGGCCATTGTAGAGATGGCCGGTGGAACACCAGCTCAATCAGCTGAGGCGATGGCAATTACACTTAAAAATATGCTCGGCCTTATTTGTGACCCCGTAGCCGGTCTTGTAGAAGTTCCGTGTGTGAAAAGAAACGCCATGGGGGCTACAAATGCGATCGTTTCCGCTGACATGGCTTTAGCTGGTGTTACTAGCCGGATTCCTTGTGACGAAGTGATTGACGCGATGCACAAAGTAGGTCAGCGGATGCCAACAGCTTTTCGTGAAACCGCGCAAGGTGGTCTGGCAGCTACGCCAACAGGAAAACAACTTGAGGCGAAAGTGTACGGAATTTCACTTGAGAAAGAGTGAGTGACATGTTAAATCAATCCATAAGTGAAGTAAAAGGGATTGGGGAAAAGCTTCAAGCTCATTTACATGAGCTTGGGCTTTTTACAATTGAAGATTTACTCTTCTATTTCCCTTATCGTTATGATACATATGAAATCAAACCGTTAACCGAGCTTGCCCACAATGAGAAAGCGACGATCGAAGGGGTGCTTACTGCAGAGCCCTCTCTTAACTTTTATAGTAAAAAGAAGTCACGATTAACTATGACATTGCAAGTCGAGCAATTTGCAGTTAAAGCGGTGATGTTCAATCGTTCTTTTGCGAAAAAGCAATTGAATAAAGGGGACACGGTAACGGTTACCGGTAAATGGGACCAGCATCGTTTGCAAATTACGGTCAGTCAATTTAAAAAGGGCGAAGCGAAAAGCCAGGATCCTATTCAACCAGTTTATACACTTAAAGAAAGTGTAACGCTGCTCACGTTAAGAAAGGTGATTAAGGCGGCATTAGAGGAATATGCGGACAATGTAGAAGAAATTTTACCTGAAGATACCATGCTTACTTATAAACTGCCTGATCGCAAGCAAGCCTTGCACCAAATGCATTATCCGGAAAGTCCGCTTATGCTTAAACATGCCAAGAGAAGATTTATCTATGAAGAATTTCTCCTTTTTCAGTTAAAAATGCAGTTGCTCCGAAAGCTTCATCGAGAGTCTACTAAGGGGAATGCTCAAAATTATGATAATGATCAGTTAACTGACTTTGTTCAAGCGCTCCCTTTTGAACTGACGGGTGCACAAAAACGCTCTCTTGCTGAGATTTTAAAAGATATGAAAAGTCCTTATCGTATGAATCGTCTGCTTCAAGGGGATGTAGGCTCAGGGAAAACTGCTGTGGCGGCCATTGGTCTATATGCTTCAATCACAACAGGGAAGCAGGGGCATTAATGGTGCCTACGGAAATTCTTGCTGACCAGCATTATCATTCACTGAAAGAGATGTTTGCGGACCGAGCTAATGTTGTTCTGTTGACAGGATCGGTGAAGGGAAAAAAACGAAAAGAAATCCTTCGTTCGATCCTTGATCATGAAGTTGATATTATCGTAGGTACGCATGCTCTCATACAAGATGAAGTGGATTTTAGTGATTTAGGGTTCGTTATCGTCGATGAACAGCATCGTTTTGGAGTAAAACAACGCCGGACTTTAAGGGATAAAGGGCTTCACCCAGATGTCTTGTTTATGACAGCTACTCCCATCCCCCGTACCCTTGCGATTACTGCTTTTGGCGACATGGACGTATCTGTGATCGATGAAATGCCAGCAGGCCGGAAACCAATTGACACCTATTGGATTAAAGGAGAAATGACTGATCGTGTGTTAGCCTTTATTCAGAAGGCAGTTGAGGGAGGACATCAAGCTTACGTCATCTGTCCTTTAATAGAAGAATCTGACCAATTAGATATCCAAAATGCTGTCGATTTATATCACCAAATAGCTAGTGTATATGAACCGAAGATCTCTGTCGGTCTTATGCACGGAAGACTTCATAATGATGAAAAAGAAGAAGTGATGAAGCGCTTTGCGGAGAATGAGCTGCAAGTCCTTGTTTCGACAACGGTCGTGGAAGTCGGAGTGAACGTTCCGAATGCCACAGTGATGGTGATCCATGATGCTGAACGATTTGGACTGTCTCAGCTACACCAGCTGCGTGGTCGGGTCGGGCGAGGCAGTGAGCAAAGCTATTGTATTTTATTAGCTGATCCTAAAGGCGATGTAGGCAAAGAGCGGATGAGGATTATGACAGAAACAAATGATGGTTTTGAACTGTCAGAGCAAGATTTGAAGTTAAGAGGTCCTGGAGATTTTTTTGGCAGAAAACAAAGCGGCTTGCCTGAATTTAAAGTCGGTGATATGGTTCATGATTATCGCGCTCTTGAAACGGCAAGACAGGATGCAGCTGAGATTATCGCGAATCATTCATTAGTAAAAGATGAACGTTTTAAACCGTTAAAAGACATCCTCGAACAAGACGAACATGTAAAGGGAGAAATTCTTGATTAAATGATGAGTAAGGCACTTTGAAGGTTTGTGAGGATGCCTTGCTCATTAGGTGTGTTTTTCTCGTTCGTCCGCCTATCATAGGGAAAGTGTTGCGTAATCGTTTCAGGTATTATATATTACTGTTAGTACCTAGTCATAAGATTTGTGACAAACGAACGGTGGAGAGCGCAAATGAAACGCACGAAGCAAGTCAGGCAAAGTGAATTGAAGGAGACGATCGAAGCAACTCCTTTTGTAACAGATGAAGCATTAGCTAACCGGTTCAGTGTGAGTATCCAGACAATCCGCCTTGACCGGATGGAGTTAGCCATTCCAGAGTTAAGAGAGCGGATTAGGTCTGTAGCGACACAGGAGTGGAATGAGACGGTTAAAGCACTGCCTATAGAGGAAGTGATAGGTGAAGTGATTGACTTGGAACTGGACCAGCGCGCAATTTCAATTTTGGATATAAAATCGGAGCATGTTTTTTCAAGAAATGATATAGCTCGCGGTCATCACCTCTTTGCCCAAGCAAACTCTCTTGCAGTAGCTGTGATCGACGAAGAACTAGCCCTTACTGCTGAGTCAAGCATTCGCTTTATGCGTCAAGTTAAGCGAGGGGAGCGTGTCGTAGCCAAAGCCTTTGTAAGAGGAGACGACAACAAGGGACGTACCATTGTCGATGTCCATAGTTTTGTAGATAGTGAAGAAGTGTTCGCGGGGACGTTTGAGATGTTCCGTCAGCAAGATGTCAAAAGGAGTGAATAAGCAATGAAATTAGCCATAGATGCAATGGGCGGGGACCATGCCCCTGATGCTATTGTGAAGGGAGCTGTGGAAGCAGCATCTGCGATCGATGGGTTATCGATTACGTTAATTGGTGATGAGAATCAAATGAACCCATTACTAGGCGGTGCTCCTAATATATCAGTAATACATACAGAGGAAATGATTACCTCAGAGGATGAACCAGTTCGAGCTGTGCGAAGAAAAAAGAATGCTTCCATGGTTTTAATGGCTAAAGAAGTGAAAGAAGGGAGAGCAGACGGCTGTATTTCTGCTGGAAATACGGGAGCGCTTATGAGTGCAGGGCTGTTTGTTGTCGGTCGAATGGAAGGGGTAGATCGTCCAGCGTTGAGCCCCACCCTTCCAACAGAAGATGGAACGGGTTTCTTAATGCTTGATGTTGGAGCGAATGTTGATGCTAAACCGAATCATTTGCTGCAATACGCGATTATGGGCTCGATTTATAGTGAAAAAGTTCGCGGGCTAAATAAACCAAGGGTGGGTTTATTAAATGTCGGTACTGAGGAAGGCAAAGGCAGTGATTTAACGAAGCAAGTTTATAAACTGCTTTCAGACGCGCCCATTCATTTTATTGGGAATGTTGAAGCAAGGGATTTATTAAGTGGGGCAGCGGATGTTGTCGTCACAGATGGCTTTACGGGAAATGTAACATTAAAAACGATTGAAGGCACCGCTTTAACGATGTTCTCTATGATTAAACAAACCTTTATGTCGAGCTTTAAAACCAAACTTGCTGCAGGTCTTGCTAAAAATGATTTGCAGCAATTAAAAACGAAGCTTGATTATTCCGAATATGGAGGGGCCGGTTTATTCGGTCTCGCTGCACCTGTGATTAAAGCACATGGATCGTCGAACGAGCGTGCGGTTTATAATGCGATTCGCCAGGCTTGTCATATGATTGAACAAAATGTATCCTCTACAATCGCGAATTCAATGAAGGAACTGCAAGTAAAGGAGGAGAATGAATGAAACGTACAGCATTTATTTTTCCAGGACAAGGATCCCAGGAAGTCGGAATGGGTCACGAAATGTATCAAAGCTATCCAGAAGTGAAAGAGTTATTCGATGCAGCAGATGAAGCTTTAGGCTATTCGTTAACTTCGTTAATGTTTGAAGGACCTTCCGATGAATTAACGAAAACAGAAAATGCACAGCCAGCCCTGTTACTAAATAGTGTGGCGATTGCTCAAGTATTAGAAAAAGAAGGCATCTCTCCAGTGATGACAGCTGGTCACAGTCTGGGTGAATATAGTGCCTTAGTAAGCGCGGGGGCCCTTGATGCGATCGATGCTGTCAAACTTGTTCACACACGCGGCAAGCTGATGGAGGAGGCGTATCCGACAGGTTTAGGTGCTATGGCCGCAGTCCTCGGATTAGGTAAAGAAGAGATTGAGCAAGTGTTATCTGGGCTGGATCCGGAACAACCTGTTGATTTAGCTAACATTAACTGTCCGGGGCAAATCGTTATATCTGGAACAGCTGAAGGTGTAGAAACAGCCTCTAAACAACTAAAAGAGGCCGGTGCAAAGCGTGTTCTTCCACTTAACGTCAGCGGCCCTTTTCACTCAAGATTAATGAAGCCAGCTAGTGAAAGCTTCTCCCAGTCTTTAGAGAAAACGAATGTGCGTAATGCTTCGCTTCCTGTCTATGCAAACGTGTCAGCAGAGGCTGTAACCGATGCTGATCAAATAAGAAGTTTGTTAATAGAGCAGCTATACTCCCCTGTTCGCTTTCAAGAAATATTAGAAGCGTTTGTCGAAGAAGACATTGATGCTATTGTAGAAGTGGGACAAGGCAAAGTACTTAGTGGACTGGTTAGAAAAGTAAAACGGAGAATGAAGACGTTTGCGATTGAGGATTCTGAATCGGTTGCTTCATTCGTTGAATGGAACAAGGAGGATCAATAATGCTGAATGAACAAGTGGCACTTGTAACGGGTGCTTCGCGTGGAATAGGCCAGGCGATTGCGCTCGAACTTGCTAAAAATGGTGCAAAAGTTGCCGTGAATTATTCGGGCAGTGAAGAAAGAGCAGAAGCTGTTGTTCAGGAAATTAAAGACAACGGTGGTGAAGCGATTAAAATTCAAGCGAACGTTTCACAGGCAGATGATGTCAGCCGAATGGTGAAGACAGTTGTAGAAGAATTCGGCCGCTTAGATATTTTAGTCAACAATGCTGGAATAACCAGAGATAACCTGCTGATGCGCATGAAGGAGCAAGAATTTGACGATGTAATTGATACGAATTTAAAAGGTGTTTTTATGTGTACAAAAGGGGTAACGAGACAAATGATGAAGCAAAAGTTTGGCCGCATCATAAATATCTCTTCTATCGTGGGTGTCTCAGGCAACCCTGGACAAGCCAACTATGTAGCAGCTAAAGCAGGGGTCATCGGCTTAACGAAGTCTAATGCAAAAGAGCTTGCTTCACGAAATATTACGGTGAATGCTGTTGCCCCGGGGTATATCACGACAGATATGACCGATCAGCTGACAGATGACCAACGTGAACAGATGCTTGCATTGATCCCATTGAACCGTCTAGGCGAAGGGGAAGATATTGCTCGAGCCGTTCGCTTCCTGGCTTCAGGGGATGCTGCCTATATTACAGGCCAAACACTTCATGTTGACGGCGGCATGGTGATGTAAATTAATCTGGTTTCTGTAAGTGAAATCTACTATAATAACTGAAGGGAGGTGAAGTTCCTATGGCAGATACATTTGATCGTGTAAAACAAATCATTGTCGATCGTCTCGATGCAGACGAATCTAAAGTAACAATGGAAGCTTCCTTCAAAGAAGATCTAGAAGCAGACTCACTTGATGTTGTAGAATTAGTAATGGAGCTTGAAGATGAGTTTGATATGGAAATTTCTGATGAAGAAGCTGAAAAAATCAATTCTGTTGGCGACGCTGTTAACTACATAAACAGTGTATCGTAATCATTGAATAGCTGCCTGTTCTTCAGGCAGCCTTTCCTATATTTATCATTCTACAACAAAGGACAAGGTGATTTATGGAGGATTTTTCCAGTTTCCAAGACAAAATTCATGTGCAATTTCAAAATGTGTCGTTGCTGGAACAAGCTTTTACCCATTCATCCTATGTGAATGAGCATCGTAAAACGGACCGAGAAGATAATGAACGTCTTGAATTTTTAGGGGATGCTGTATTAGAACTGGGTGTTTCTCAATATTTATACCGGGAGTTTCCAGAAATGGCTGAAGGTGAATTAACTAAACTGAGGGCATCCATCGTTTGTGAAATTTCTTTAGTTAATTTTGCGAACGACTTAAATTTTCAAGATTTAATTTTGCTCGGTAAAGGAGAAGAAATGACAGGCGGGCGTAACCGTCCAGCATTATTAGCAGACGTCTTTGAAGCGTTTATCGGGGCTTTGTATCTAGATAAAGGCTTTGATCAAGTCGTCCTTTTCCTTGAAAAATACGTTTATCCAAAGATCAAAAATGGTGCTTTTTCTCATGCGATGGATTATAAGAGTCAGCTTCAGGAATTTATTCAGCGAGATCGCAGCAGCAGGATTGAATATGAAATCGTTGAAGAAAGAGGTCCAGCCCATAGCCGAGAATTCATTGCTCACGTACGTGTGCAGGGCGAAAATGCGGGCATTGGTATCGGACGTACGAAGAAAGAAGCGGAACAGAAAGCAGCCAGGCAGGCTCTTATGAATCAGGGGGCGATGTGAAAAAAGGCGGCCAGATGAACATTCATCTGTACCGTCTTTTTTGCTTTCTACCGTGAAATCGTCTTAATGGATAGAGGATTTAGTTAAGCTCCAAGTATTGAAATAAGCATGAGACACTCTTTAACTCCTCAGGATGAAGAGAAAGCATCCAAGATTTTGGTAGAATATATTGAGTTTGTAAGTGAAATGGTAGAAGGTGAAAATTTGAGAAGGCATACAAAACAATTGGTGGATATTGGCGTATTCTGCAAAATTCTTTTATTACAACAAAAGATCAAGATGAAAGCACTGATGAGGTTCTGGTAAGAATTGATGAATAGAATCAGAGAGCGGGGATGTAGATGAATTTGATTTATGATTCATTAATCCTAAAAAAGTGGAAACATTACTTGAATCCATCCTAGCACCTTTTACTAGCAATTAAATACTTAACCCTGCCTCTCATCTCGACAACTGAGTCGTACCACTCAAGTACGTTTTGCCCGAACGCAAGACTGTTTGTGGGTGCGTATACAAAGAATGATAGGCTTATCTATTTAAATTTCTAAAAGGTACAACTTTCATCTATTAAAGGTGCCGATTATAGCGATTGTAGGCGCCGTTTAACCATAAAAAAAGACACCCATTCAAAAAAGTGGATGTGTCTTTCTTAATCTAGATACCTATCTATGGGAAAGAACTGAAACGCCCTCTCCACTCTACTTACGGTAGTTACCTAGTTCTGTCACAAAGGCTTGGGTTTCAGAAACACTCAACTGACCTTTCATTTCGATAATATCGTGCAGTGATTTAATTTCCTCGTACTTGTTTAGGTCATAGTCCTCTGGATCCATGAGCGAGCGGTTGACAACTTGCAGGCGCTCAGCCATGTCATTAATAATGGTATTTAAATTCTCTTGAGTGGGTTCTTGTAAACTCACGATCAAAGCCTCCTTAAGCATCTCTATAATCTATTATATATTATCATAAATTAAATTCTTCCTTTTTAAAACCCTCTTTCTCATTTCTTCAGAACAAAAGTGCGAGATGCCCCGGTTGTATTTGGCAGCATGTATAGTTTTTTATTATGATGAAGCTTAACCGTTTTTCTTTTGGACACTGAGTCCCCTTGGGCGGCCGTTCATCTTCATAAGGGGGCGGGGAAAAGGCGAGACTCCTGTGGGAACACCGGACTTGACGAGACCCCGCAGCGTAGCGAGGAGGCTCGGCGTTCGCCCACGGAAAACGAGTCGTTTTCCTCGCCACCTTTCTCTTTTTTTATAACGGAATACGATGCGATTCACTAATCTTGCGTGTCTTGTGCTGCGTACTGAATGAAACTCTTCTTGTAAGTTTTCACACACGCAAATATTTTTATAATTTCCTATGCCAGAACAAAAACACTGCACACCTCAAGTATCCTACCGCTCAGTCATAGTTTATGATAAAATAAGTAAGTTGAAATCAAGTATTTTTGTTAATAAAACAGGAGGATGTATATGTTCCTCAAACGTCTAGATACGGTAGGATTTAAATCATTTGCAGAACGAGTAACGGTCGACTTTGTTTCCGGAGTGACGTCCGTAGTGGGTCCGAATGGCAGTGGGAAAAGTAACATTACCGATGCGATCCGCTGGGTCCTCGGGGAACAGTCTGCCCGGTCACTGCGTGGAGCAAAAATGGAGGATATTATTTTTGCAGGAAGTGATACGAGAAAAGCGTTAAATATGGCTGAGGTTACGTTAACGTTAAATAATGAGGCTCATACGTTACCTCTTGACTACCAGGAAGTAAGTGTAACGAGAAGGGTGTATCGCTCAGGGGATAGTGAATTTTATATAAATAATCAAACTTGCCGTTTAAAAGATATTATTGATTTGTTCATGGATTCAGGTTTAGGCCGGGAAGCTTTCTCGATTATAAGTCAAGGGAAGGTTGAAGAGATTCTAAGCTCAAAGGCGGAAGAGCGACGATCGATTTTTGAAGAGGCTGCAGGTGTACTTAAATATAAACAACGTAAGAAAAAAGCCGAACATAAGCTATTCGAAACACAAGAAAATTTAAACCGTGTTGAGGATATTATTCATGAAATTGATGGACAGCTTGAACCACTAAGGGAGCAGGCGTCTGTTGCTAAAGATTATTTAGAGAAAAAGGCAGAGCTTAAACAAGTGGAGATTTCGTTACTTGTGACTCAAATTGAGAATCTTCATGCAGACTGGAAAGGTCTTCTAACACAATTAGATGAAGTGAAACAGCAGGAAGAGGAATTAAAGGGAACCATCCGAGAGAACGAGTCATCAATTGCGAAAAAACGTAAGGATATGGAAGCACTTGAGGAATCGATTGAAGACTTACAGGAAACGTTGTTAGTCCTGACCCAGGATTTAGAGAATTTAGAAGGTAAAAAAGAGTTAATGAAGGAACGCCACAAGCATTATTCTGAGAATAAAACCAAATTAGAAACAGAGCATAAGGATTTGACTTCTAAGCTTGATACTTTAAAACAAACAGCAAAAGAAGAAGCGGATAAACTAAAAGCTGATGTGCAACAACGTAAGCAAACGAAAGATTCACTTAAACGAACGAAAGATGTACTCAACGATGGCGTTCATGATATGGAGGCTGAGATCGAGGACTGTAAAAGTGATTATATTGATTTGTTAAACGACCAGGCAGCCAAACGAAATCAGAAGCAAACCTTGGATCAACAGCTTGTTCAGCTGGATAACAAAAAAGGAGTACAGCAAGGGAAGTTTAAAGAACTGTTGGATGATAGAAGCTCTATGGCTGCTTCATTGCAGGAACGGACGAGCAAACTTCAAGAACTTACACAAAAGCGTGAAGATAGAGATCAGCAACTTGAAAGGCTTACAAATCAAATAAAACAGGATGATCAATCCTATCAGGAATGGCAGCAAAAGCTTTACCAGGGTTATCAATACTTAGAAAAGCTCCGTTCGAAAAAAGAAATGCTTGAAGAAATGAAGGAAGATTTCTCAGGCTATTTTCAAGGTGTACGTGAAGTACTTAAAGCAAGGGAGAATCAGCTTGTTCATGGTGTTGAAGGTGCTATTCTTGAAGTTATTGATATCCCTGCCAAATTTATGACGGCTATCGAAACAGCCTTGGGTGCTCAAGCACAGCATGTCATCGTCCAAGATGAGAAGGCGGGCCGCCAAGCGATTCATTGGCTTAAGCAAAATAACAAAGGAAGGGCCACTTTTCTACCTTTAACATCGATTCAACCGCGTTCTGTATATGGAAAGGCGGCAAGTCAGCTGGCTGAGCAAGAAGGTTTTGTTGGGGTAGCGGCCAAGCTCATTCGATATGACGCACGCTATGAAAAAGCTATTCAACATTTGTTAGGACACATCGTGATTGCAGACAACCTAGAACAGGCGAATAGGCTTGCAAATGTGGTCAATAGAAAATACCGGATTGTTACGTTAGAAGGGGATGTCGTCAATCCAGGTGGTTCGATGTCAGGGGGAGCGCAAAAGAAATCCAATCAATCCCTGTTTACACGTGAAAAAGAACTGCAGGAGTTATCCGAAAAGATTACTTCTTTCGATGCAAAAGCAAAAGATGTAGAACAAAAGGTCAAGCAGCTTAAAGAAAAGCTCGCTTCCGATACGGAAAAAAGAGAGCAATTAAAAGACGAAGTGTCTTCTTATCGTAATGCTGAGTATGAAGAACAATCGGCTACAAGAGAGTTACAGGTAAAGGTGGATCATTTAAATGACCAGCTACAGTTGTATGACCAAGATCAATCCCAGTTTAAAGATGATGAAAAGCAAACAAGAGAGCGGTTGAAATCACTTGAAAAAGAATTGACTTCACTAAGCAAACAGCTGCAAGATTTGCAAGAGCGAATTGACGAGTTAAGTACGGCCAAGGAACAACAACAAGAGAATGAAGCGAATCAAAAAGAACACTATCAAAGCTTGCAAATTAAGCTTGCTGAGCAGGATTCAGCCGTTGCTAATCAAAAGGAAAAAGCAGATCGGGCAAAGGAAGATTTACGTATTGTTCAGGAGCAGTTGACTAAGAATCGTCACTCCTACCAGCAATTAGTTGAAGTGGTGGATTCGAATCAGACCGAAGAGGAATTGATGGAAGAAATAGAAAAAACGAAAATTAGAAAAGAAGCAACCTCCGCGCTTATTCAAGAAAGACGGGAAGAGCGAAATCAATTTGCCCTCTCCGTTCAACAGGAAGAACAAACACTTAAAGAGATTAAGCGCAGGCATCAAAATTATATTCAAGATATTCAGCAAAAAGAAGTAAAAGCTAACCGCCTCGATGTTGAGCTTGAAAACATGCTGAACTATTTACAAGAGGAATACGTAATTACATTTGAAAAAGCACGTCATGATTATAGCCGCGTAGAGGATGTGAACCAAACATCAACCAAGGTGAAGTTAATTAAGCGAGCGATCGAGGAACTTGGGACGGTAAATCTCGGTGCTATAGAGGAATACGATCGGATCGTTGAGCGCTATGACTTTTTAACAGGTCAGCAAACCGATTTGCTAGAAGCCAAAGAAACCCTTTATTCAATTATTTACGAAATGGATAGTGAGATGGAACGTCGTTTTGAAGAAACCTTCACCAAGATTCGTGCTGAATTTGGTGAAGTGTTTAAAGAACTTTTTGGTGGGGGGAAAGCAGATCTGCAATTGACAAAGCCTGATGATATGCTTGAAACAGGTGTCGATATTGTTGCCCAGCCGCCAGGGAAGAAACTTCAGAATTTGAGTCTGTTATCGGGCGGGGAGCGGGCCTTGACTGCTATTGCCCTTTTGTTCTCGATTCTGAGAGTGCGTCCGGTTCCTTTTTGTGTCCTGGATGAAGTAGAAGCAGCTTTGGATGAAGCGAATGTGGATCGTTTTGCTAAATTCCTTAAAGAATTTAGTGAACGTACACAGTTTATCGTCATTACTCATAGAAAAGGAACGATGGAAGAGTCAGACGTGCTATACGGGGTTACGATGCAGGAATCCGGAGTATCTAAGCTCGTTTCTGTGCGATTAGAGGAAACAGCAGATTTAGTTGATATTTAGAGGTAGTTCAAAAAATCACCAAATGATAAGCGTCGAATCTCTTCGTTGGCTTGCTTTTTCCGCTACTCACGTATCAATAAGCATACGTTCCGTTGCTCAAAGCTACGCCGCCTCGACCTTCTTGCTTCTCATTTGGCAACCTTTTGAACACTCATATATAGAAAGGAAGATAGGATGGGCTTTTTTAAAAAGTTAAAAGAAAAATTTGTGGAAGAACCAATGGACAAGGCCGTAGAAGAATCTATACAAAAGGAGGAAAGCAAAACCATAGAGTCTGATGATGCTGATCGAGATGAAGGATTTACCGAAAACCTTGAAGGAGAAACGGAAACAGAGAATGAGGAAGAACTCGAATCCGTGGAAGAAACTGAAGGCATTGATGAACATCTTGAGGAGTTTGACGAAACTGAAGATGATGAGAACCAGGAAGGTCAACCTCATGATCCAGAAGAAGTCGAAGACAAGGAAGCATCGATCGCTTCCAAGTTTAAAACGGGATTGGCGAAAACTAGAAACTCTTTTACGAGTAAAATAAATGATTTAGTGGCGCGGTATCGTACGGTAGACGAGGACTTTTTCGAAGAACTAGAGGAAGTGCTTATTTCAGCGGACGTTGGTGTCAATGCTGTTATGGAAATGATTGACGAACTGCAGATGGAAGTGAAGCGCAGAAATATTAAAGATACAAGGCAAGTGAAGGAAGTTATATCTGAGAAACTTGTCGAGCTTTACTATGGCGATGAGGATCAAGGTGAAGTAGAAGAGCTTAAAATGAATCCGGATGGCTTAACGATTTATCTTTTCGTCGGTGTGAATGGTGTAGGAAAGACAACGACGATTGGCAAGCTTGCTCACCAGTTAAAAGCAGATGGAAAAAAGGTCACATTAGCTGCAGGGGACACATTTAGAGCCGGGGCCATTGATCAATTAGATGTGTGGGGGCAGCGTGCTGGCGTAAATGTAGTTAAGCATAGTGAAGGCAGTGATCCGGCAGCTGTTATTTATGACGGCATTCAATCGGCAAAGTCAAAAAAAGCCGACGTATTAATTTGTGATACAGCGGGCCGTTTGCAAAATAAGGTCAATCTAATGAATGAATTAGCTAAAGTTAAACGTGTTATTGAACGCGAAGTCCCAGGAGCGCCGCATGAAGTACTGCTCGTGTTAGATGCGACCACGGGTCAAAACGCGATGAGCCAGGCAAAGACGTTTGCAGAGTCCACAGATGTATCTGGCATTGTGCTAACAAAACTTGACGGTACGGCTAAAGGTGGCATTGTTCTTGCGATCCGTAACGAATTGGATATTCCCGTTAAGCTGGTAGGTTTAGGGGAGAAAGTGAGTGACTTAGAGACATTTGATCCACACGCCTTCGTTTATGGCCTGTTTGCTGATATGATAGAAGAGGAAGATGATGAGACGTAACTAAGCCTTGACAGTAAAGGAATGTGTCCGTTAGTATTCATATGTAAAGGTATTTCACTTAACAAGGAGTGCTTCAGACGTGCTTGAAAAGACAACACGTATCAACTATTTGTTTGATTTTTACCAATCCTTGCTAACTCCAAAGCAGCGAAACTATATGGAACTCTATTATTTAGAAGATTATTCGCTTGGTGAAATATCAGAGAACTTCAATGTATCAAGGCAAGCAGTCTATGATAATATTCGCCGAACAGAAGCGATGCTTGAGGAATACGAGGATAAGTTACATTTGTACGGAAAGTTTGATAAGCGTCAGCAATTAATCCAGAACATGTTGGAGGCAGTCCCAGAGTCTGGTGATAAGAATCAGATCCGTGACCGTCTCAAACAACTACAAGAATTAGAATAGGAGGGTTCCTTCGATGGCGTTTGAAGGTTTATCCGACCGTTTACAGCAAACCATCCAGAAAATAAAAGGAAAAGGGAAGGTTTCCGAGCAAGATGTAAAGGAAATGAGTCGTGAGGTACGGCTTGCCCTCCTTGAGGCCGATGTTAATTTCAAAGTTGTAAAAGATTTCGTTAAGCGCATTCGCGAACGAGCTGTCGGTTCAGAAGTAATGGAGAGCTTAACACCAGGGCAGCAAGTCATAAAGATTGTAAAAGAAGAACTGACCGACTTAATGGGTGGGAATGAGAGTAAAATTGCCGTTGCCAACCGGCCGCCAACTGTCATCATGATGGTGGGTCTTCAAGGTGCCGGTAAAACGACGACCACTGGAAAGCTCGCGAACCTGCTTCGCAAAAGTTATAACCGAAAACCGTTGTTAGCAGCGGCAGACGTTTACCGTCCAGCAGCCGTCCAGCAGCTTGAAACGTTAGGCCGTCAGCTTGATATGCCTGTTCATTCACAAGGGACAGAAGCTGATCCTGTTGATATAGCAAAGCAGGCAGTAGAACAAGCGAAGGAAGAACACAATGATTATGTCATCATTGATACAGCTGGGCGTCTTCATGTCGACGGTGATTTGATGGAGGAACTGGAGCGAATTAAAGAAGCGGTCACTCCAGATGAAGTTTTCTTAGTTGTCGATGCCATGACTGGTCAGGATGCAGTCAATGTGGCCGAAAGTTTTGATGAACAACTTGACGTAACAGGTGTGTTGTTAACGAAGCTTGATGGCGATACCCGTGGAGGTGCTGCTTTATCTATTAAAGCAGTCACAGGCAAACCGATTAAATTTGCCGGTATGGGTGAGAAACTGGACGAGCTTGAACCCTTTCACCCTGAGCGTATGGCCTCTCGTATTTTAGGAATGGGCGATATGCTCACATTGATTGAGAAGGCACAAACGCAAGTGGATGAGAAGCAAGCTAAAGAGCTTGAATCTAAAATGCGCAATGCTTCCTTTACCTTTGAGGATTTCCTTGAGCAAATGGAACAGGTGAAAAACATGGGGCCGCTGGATGAACTCATTAATATGATTCCTGGGGCCAATAAGATGAAAGGCTTGAAGAATGCTTCCTTTGACGACAAACAAATTTCTCACGTTGAAGCCATTATTCAATCGATGACAAAAAATGAGCGTCAAGACCCTTCCCTAATGAACGCCAGCCGTAAGAAGCGGATTGCAAAAGGTTCAGGAAGGTCCGTTTCAGAAGTTAACAGACTGTTAAAACAATTCGAAGACATGAAAAAAATGATGAAGCAAATGAGTAATACAAAGGGTAAAAAAGGGAAAGGAATGAATTTTCCCTTTATGTAATGCAAAAAACCTTTACACACAATCAATCATCTGCTAAAATCTAAACTTGTGTAAAACATTTATTTAAGAATGATGGAGGTGCTTAAACATGGCAGTAAAAATTCGCCTAAAACGAATGGGATCTAAACGTAACCCATTTTATCGTGTAGTAGTAGCAGATTCACGTTCACCTCGTGATGGACGTTTTATTGAACAAATCGGGACATATAACCCAGTAGTTAACCCAGTAGCGGTTGACATCGATGCTGACAAAGCGATCGACTGGATGTCCAACGGTGCTAAGCCAAGTGATACAGTTCGTAACCTATTCTCAAACGAAGGCATCATGAAGCAATTTCACGACAAGAAAAACCAAAAGTAAAGTAGTGTGATATCATGAAAGCCTTGATCGAAACAATCGTAACGCCGCTCGTAGATCATCCTGAAGAGATCGTTGTTGCGGTGAAGGAAGAAGACAGAAAGATTGTCTATCACTTGACCGTCCATACAGAGGATGTTGGTAAGGTTATTGGGAAGAACGGTCGAATTGCTAAAGCAATTCGTACGGTAGTATATGCGGCAGGGTCTGATTCAAACAAACGAATCTATTTGGATATCATGTAAAGAGGGAGAGGGGAAAAACCTTTCCCTTTTTTTCCATCTTATTTTAAGGCTCCTTTCATAAATTCTGTTGTTCTTTTTAGAAAGCAGCCTATTTTAACAATAAGGCAGGTAAGTGTCATGCAGATCATTCAACGAGTACCTGTAAAGCAAATGTTAACGGAAACAAGCAGACAGAAATTGAAGGATCAATTTCAAAGAGAATACGGGCGTCTCAAGCAAGAATGTGAGCAACTTCTATTTGAACAAAAGAAGCTTGAAAAGAAACGGGAGTTTTCTAAATTCGATGTAGAGAAACGTTTTTCAGCAGAGATCAAAAAGCGTAAAGACAAAATGAAACATTCTGAACAGTTACTGGAACAATTGAATGTATTGCCAAATGACAGTGAGCTTGTGATTGATGAAGTCGAGTCTCTTGTCACTATTGAAGTGGGAGATCGATTTGATGAGCAAGTGTTTGACCCCCAAATAATCATTAAAGACGGTATCGTCATACGAGCGAGGTAATGTTATTCATGGAAGAACAATTATACAATGTCGGACAAATTATTAATACGCATGGAATTAAGGGCGAAGTCAAAGTACACCGGATTACTGACTTTGATGAACGATTTCAGCCGGGACAGCTTTTGTATTGGGTACATGATCAAAAAGAGCCGAAACAATTAATCGTGAAAAGCCATCGACTCCATAAAGGATTTGATTTATTGACATTTGAAGGCCACCCCTCGATCAATGATGTGGAAGAGTATCGGGAAGGCTTTCTTAAGGTGCCCGAGAGTGAACATCAGCTATTGGACGAGCATGAATTTTATTTCCACGAAATTATTGGGTCCAAGGTATTTTTGGATTCAGGAGAGGAAATTGGTGTCATCAAAGAAATCCTTACACCAGGGGCGAATGACGTCTGGGTTGTAAAGCGTCAAAGCAGTAAAGATGTATTGATTCCTTATATTGAAGACGTCGTGAAAGAAGTAGATGTTGAAAAGCAACAGGTGATCATTGATCCAATAGAAGGGCTGCTTGATTAATGCATATTGATATATTAACGCTGTTTCCAGAAATGTTTCAGGGCGTGTTCAATCAGTCGATTATAAAAAGGGCCGCTGATAAAGGTGCTTTTAGTTATCAAACGGTTAATTTCAGGGATTACACAACAAATAAGCATCAGAAAGTTGATGATTATCCATATGGAGGCGGAGCTGGTCTTGTGCTCACACCACAACCGATTTTCGATGCTATCGAAGACATTCGTACTCTTCAAAACAGTAGGCCGCGTGTTATCCTTATGTGTCCCCAAGGAGAGACTTTTACCCAACAAAAAGCTGAGGAGCTGGCTAAAGAAAAACAACTGATTTTTATTTGTGGCCACTACGAGGGCTATGATGAACGAATTCGGCAGGAACTTGTTACGGACGAAATTTCCATCGGCGATTATGTGTTAACAGGTGGTGAGCTTGGAGCGATGGTTGTAACCGATTCGATTGTCCGTTTGCTTCCTGGGGTGTTGGGGAACAAACAATCTGCCCCGAAGATTCTTTCTCAAGCGGCTTGTTAGAACATCCGCATTATACGAGGCCGGCAGAATTCAGAGGTCATCAGGTCCCTGAGGTTCTCATGTCAGGCAACCATGCTAAAATTGAAGAGTGGAGACATTATGAATCCTTAAAAAGAACGTTTCAAAGACGCCCGGACCTGCTTGAACAACGTGAGTTGACCAAGCAGGAAAAAGCATGGATTGATGAATGGTAAAATAGCTGATACATCTTGCGAAATCAAGTAGACTATGGTATATTATCAGTTGTGCTTAAACGTACGGTTTAAGTGGAAAACGATGTTCCGCTGTCTCATAGAAGACAAGAGCATTAGTTAAGAAGGAGTGAAGGAAAATGCAACAGCTTATTCATGACATTACAAAAGAACAGCTTCGTACAGATCACCCTAACTTCCGTCCAGGTGACACGGTTAAGGTTCACGTGAAAGTAGTTGAGGGCAGCCGTGAACGTATTCAGGTTTTCGAAGGTGTTGTCATTAAGCGTCAGAATGGTGGAATCAGCGAGACATTTACAGTACGTAAGATTTCTTACGGTGTAGGCGTTGAACGTACATTCCCACTACATTCTCCACGTCTTGCTAAAATAGAACGAGCTCGCCGCGGTAAAGTTCGTCGCGCGAAGCTTTACTATCTACGTAATCTACGTGGTAAAGCAGCACGTATTAAAGAAATTATTTAATCAAGTAAGAGAGGAGCTTGCATCTGCCAAGCTCCTTTTTTTCTAACTGTGAAGGGGACACTACCATGAAAAAGCAATGGTTAGAATGGATAAAAGCATTTGCCATCGCAGCTGTCTTAGCCATCGTTGTAAGAGTATTTCTTTTCGCACCTGTTGTCGTTGAAGGGCCCTCCATGTCACCAACCTTACATAATGGGGATCATCTTATAGTCAGTAAAATTAACTACACTTTCGGTTCCCCTGAGCGTTTCGATATTGTTGTTTTTCATGCAACTCAAAGAAAAGATTATATCAAACGGGTGATCGGCCTGCCTGGAGATGAAGTGGCTGTACGTGATGATCAGCTATACGTCAATGAGAAGCCTATTGATGAGCCATTCTTGAATGAAGAGATAAACGAGCTTCAAAATGGAGAGAGATTAACTCAGGATTTTATGATCGATCAGCTTCCAGGAGGTTATGAAGAGGTGCCTGAGGGACACTTTCTTGTCTTAGGGGATAACCGTAACAATTCTACAGACAGCAGAACCATCGGCATGGTTCCTAAGGAGCAACTTGTAGGTGAGGCTGTATTTATTTATTGGCCTTTTGATCGAATTGGTTTTGTTAACTAAGGAGGATGAAGATGACTATACAATGGTATCCAGGTCACATGGCGAAAGCAAAAAGAGAAGCTGAAGAGAAGCTTAAACTAGTTGACTTTGTGATCGAACTTGTCGATGCAAGAGCACCGATATCTTCAGAAAACCCAATCCTCCACGGTTTACTGCAAAATAAACCGAAAATGGTTGTGCTCATGAAGAAAGATTTAGCTGATCCAGCCATAACAACAGCTTGGCTCGATTTCTATGAGGAGAAGGGCATAAAAGCATTAGCGATCGAAGCAAATGATAAAAAGGATGTTCAACGCGTTGTTCAGATAGGTAAAGATCTTGCCCGTACCAAGATGGACAAACTCCGCGCCAAGGGGGTACGTCCGCGTGCAGCCAGAGCTATGATTCTAGGTATTCCGAACGTTGGAAAGTCGACACTTATTAATCGGCTCGCTAATAAAAAAGCTGCCATTACAGGGGATCGCCCTGGTGTTACTAAAAAGCAACAGTGGATTAAAGTTAAGAAAGATTTTGAGCTGCTTGATACGCCAGGCATTCTCTGGCCTAAGTTTGAGCAAGAGGAGACTGGATACAGACTTGCAGCTATAGGAACAATCAAGGACCAAATTTTACCAAAAGAAGACGTTGCTGCCTATGTATTGGATTTTTTAAAAAATAGCTACCCTGATTTATTGAAGGAACGCTACGGCTTTTCAACATACGATGATATTATGAATGCCTTTGAACAAATTGGTCAAAAAAGGGGCTGCCTGGAGAGTGGTGGTGTCGTAAACTTTGATAAAACATCAGATGTCATTCTTCAAGATTTAAGAAGCGGCAAACTAGGGTTAATTAGCTTTGATCAACCGGATTAAACACCCAGAAACGCAACAGGGATCAATGACTCTAGATTGCGTTTTTTCTTATAGAGGATGTTCAAAAAGTCACCAAATGATAAAGTGAAACTTCCATCAGTGGGGTTTTCACTGATGGTTCGTTCAGGCCTACACGATGTCTGTGTTCCTTAAAATCGGACATTTACGGACAGTAAACCCTCTGCATAGCTTCTTATTTTCACGACGATATCTTTGGGATTTACTGACTGTTCATGAGGGATAAATGGTGAATTCCTTCGTTCCTCGTTTTTTCCGGTCCTCACGTATGAAAGGCATACGCTGTGGTGTGAACGGAACCGCCATTATGAGATTTGTGATAGGTGACTCCTGTGATAAGAAATCACTTGTTATAGGTCTTCCATTTCCGAAATCAATGGTGTACATTCTTACGTCTACCCCCTTAACGTTTAGCTACTACACGTCCTTAGCTGTCATACGCACGACTTATAGTAGTGATGGCTGATAACATGTACTCTCCCTACTAGTTGCGGTTCCTATCAATGATGGGGAAGGAGTATCGCATATTTCCCTGTGCTACCTATGAATCCTTCCATTATTATAGGTCAAAAAATCACCCCGAATAGCAACAAACTTTTAGAAAACAGCCTAGATTAAAAAATTCATACCGGGGCTAAGGTTGTTTGTTAATCCTTCTTGCTCTTTTTGAATTTCATATTTAATAGAAGTAGCCGATAATCCAAGTAAAGAGGGAATGACATAATGAAAGAGTCAACGATTAAGGATATAAAATACAAATTGGATACAGATCAATTTTCGAATGCCGAACTAGAATTGTTAAGAGAAGATAAGCGCAAAGGTGTACATAAGCTTCTCAAGCAATATGATGTAATGCAGCAAAGGAAGAAAGAGTTAAAGAAACAATATGAACGTATGCTTTCCTTTGAGAAAAAAGCGAAGTCGTCTGGAAAGATATTGATCGCGGGGATTGATGAGGCGGGGAGAGGGCCGCTAGCTGGTCCGGTAGTTGCTGCTGCGGTTATCTTGCCTCCGACTTTTTACTTGGAAGGACTTTATGATTCGAAACAACTCTCCCTTCAAAAACGGGAACAATTTTTTGAAGCGATTAAACAGCAAGCTGATTATGGGGTCGGCATTGTAACTAATGACGAGATTGATAAGTGGAATATCTATCAAGCGACGAAGCTTGCGATGAGGCGGGCTGTTAATCAGTTATCGGAAGCTCCAGATCATTTATTAATTGACGCGATGAGGCTTGAGAATGTTCCCTTTACACAAGAGTCGATTGTCAAAGGAGATCAACGCAGTGTTTCCATTGCCGCAGCAAGTATTATGGCAAAGGTAACCCGAGATCGAATGATGAAAGAAATCAGTCAACACTATCCAACCTATGGCTTTGCATCAAATCAAGGCTATGGTACACCTATGCATTTGCAGGCACTAAATACATATGGGCCAACACCTTATCATCGCAAAAGTTTTGCGCCGGTTAAAGATATCATTTTTTCATAAGGGGGATGCTTGATGAGTCTGGGTTCTCATCCACTTTTTAAAGTACTACATAAAACTGCCATCCTAAAACCGGAGCAGCCGCTTAAAGTCGGACAAATGATACCAGGCAGGATTGTGAACCTGCTGCCTGGCCAACGAGCAATGATTCAAGTGGGGAACCGTCAGTTTCAAGCTCAACTTGAGGTCCCGTTAAAAGACGGTGAAAGGTATATGTTTCAAGTAACATCAACAGACGATACATTAAAGCTGAAGATGATTTCCACGCAAGCAACCCCATCAGGTCGACGCGATAGTTTTCATTTGTTAAGGCAACTAGGAATAAAAGCAACCAAGGATAACGTTGACTTTTTCCTGCAGCTGATCAAACAAGGGAGTATGTTTACAATATCAGATTTGACAAATGCCTTCGAAATATTACAGCGGCATAAGGGAACAATCGATGCGAACGAGACACTGCTGCAAATGTTTCAGAAGCAAATGCCAATAAAGACAGGGGTGTTCGAGGCACTTATGGCAAGACAAACTCTATCATTAACAGATCAGTTTGCCAAAATGTATGACCATTTGAGCCGATCGAAAGCCCCTGTCCAAAAACAGCTTGTCGATTTACTTGGATTAGTATCTGGAAAACAACGCTCTCGTTCATTTCAAGAAGCGGCCGCAACGAAACTATTGTCCGAATCCAGTCAAGGAACAGACACCACTTTTTCGCTTTTTAAACAGGCAGGGGTCATTGCGAATGATGTCAATTATGAACAATACAGGCGGTCATTCCTGCGTGCTTTTTCTACAAGGGGTGGATCCGGTCTGGATATAGAGTTAATTGTAAGAAATTATATTAGTACGAGGAAGTCTATCCCCTTCTTGCCTTCAAGTCATCAAGCTGAAACGGCATTACGAAGGTTATTTGAACAGCAGCTGCCACTATCATCAAGGGAGAACAATGTACTCGTGGAATGGAGCAAGCAGCTAAAGGGGGGCATCACGGGATCACAAACACTATCCGACACCCTGATCAATAAAATTCAGGCCAATCATCAATCCATAATTCAATCCGGCGTATTTGATAAATTAGTCCCCTTTTTAGGCAGTCATACAACTTCGATTCTTTCGCAAGGTTCAAACCATCTCCCAGGAAGCACTGAACCGACACTAAAAGCATTATCCAGTCTTGAAACCTTGCTTGCAAAACAAGTTCCTGATACAAGCAAAGCAGCCCTCATAGAGTGGGCTGTCCGCACTAATACACTGCAATCAAATAGGGGCAGTAAGGAAACCATTCTTGCTAAAATGAAAATGATGCATTTATTGTCCGGCATCAATCATGAATCGAACGTTAAAAAACAGCTTGCTAAGGGTGAGCAAACTTTAAATGAAGGAACAATTAAAGCACTGTTGCTTCAAAACATGCAGGAGCACCCTTCGTTAAGGCAGGATGCGATGAGACAGCTCGTTCAATTGCTCAATGGTGTACAGCTTACTTCCCACCAAGAAATGGGTCAGATGCTTCAGCTAGCACTTACCTTCCCTGGTGATTTGTTAAACGTTAATAAAGATATTCATTTGAACATGGAGGGTAAGAAGAATAAAAAAGGTGAAATCGACCCGGATTATTGCCATATTATGTTCTTTTTGGATCTAGAGCATTTGCAGGAAACAGTGATTGACTTATCGATTGTTGAGCGGCGCGTGGCTGTTACTATATATAACCAAATGGAAGCAGCAGAAAATCTTATCTCAGAGCATAAATCTGCCCTTACGTCCGGACTTTTAGAGTTAGGTTATGAATTAACCTCTGTCAAAGTTCTACAATCAAGTCATCAGAACAAGCCGATCCAAACTTCGCAGATAAATAAAGAACATAAAGGAGTAGACATCCGCATATGAAGAACAAACGAAAGGAAGCCATTGCGCTTGGTTATCAGACGGAAAAGGATCAGGCGCCAAAAGTCCTTGCTAAAGGGAAAGGTATTATAGCTGACAACATCCTTGATAAAGCAAAAGAAAGCAATATTCCAGTCCAAGAGGATGCTACGCTCGTAGAACTATTGTCGGAACTGAATATTAATGAGCAGATACCTGAAGATTTGTACCATGTTGTCGCAGAAATTTTTGCTTTTATATACCGTGCAGATCAGGAAGGAGAAAAGAACCACAAGTTTACATAATAGAATGGACGAAAACTGACTGAGGAGTTTCGACAAAAAAAGAGGTTACTGTGGACAATTGACAGCGTTTTTTTATACAATGGAAATGCAGTGAAATTTGATGGGAGGATGAAACATGAACATTCACGAGTATCAAGGAAAACAAATTATGCGCGATTTTGGCGTTTCAGTGCCAAATGGGCATGTGGCTTATACCGTAGATGAAGCTGTAGATGCAGCTAAAAAACTGGGGAGCAAAGTCACTGTAGTAAAAGCACAGATCCACGCAGGCGGACGCGGAAAAGCAGGTGGTGTCAAGATTGCTAAAGATCTTGATGAAGTGCGTACATACGCTGAAGAGATTTTAGGTAAAACGCTTGTAACCCATCAGACCGGACCAGAAGGTAAAGAAGTGAAGCGCCTGCTAATTGAAGAAGGCTGCGATATTAAGAGTGAATACTATGTTGGACTTGTTTTAGATCGTGCAACGAGTAAAGTAACGATGATGGCTTCTGAAGAAGGTGGAACAGAGATCGAAGAAGTGGCAGAGAAGACCCCGGAGAAAATTTTCAAAGAGGTCGTCGATCCTGTAACTGGCCTGACACCTTTCCAAGCTCGTCGACTAGCTTTCAATATTAATATTCCAAAAGAGTCTTTAGGCAAAGCTGTTAAGTTCATGCTTGGTCTTTATGATGTTTTTGTTAAAAAAGACTGCTCGATTGCGGAAATTAACCCACTTGTTACAACAGGTGATGGTGGTGTATTAGCCCTTGATTCCAAATTAAACTTTGATGATAACGCTCTATTCCGTCAGAAAGATGTTGCGGAATTGCGTGACCTTGAAGAAGAGGATCCAAAAGAAGTGGAAGCATCTAAATACGACTTAAGCTACATTGCTTTGGATGGAAACATCGGCTGTATGGTTAATGGTGCTGGACTGGCTATGGCTACGATGGATACGATTAATCACTATAGTGGTGATCCTGCCAACTTCCTTGATGTCGGAGGCGGAGCTACTACAGAGAAGGTAACAGAAGCTTTCAAATTGATTCTTTCAGATGAAAATGTTAAAGGAATTTTCGTTAACATCTTCGGAGGCATCATGAAGTGTGACGTAATTGCTGAAGGGGTTGTGGCGGCAACGAAAGAAGTCGGCTTAACCTTGCCGCTTGTCGTACGTCTTGAAGGTACAAATGTAGAAGCTGGTAAGAAGATTCTTGAAGAATCAGGACTAAATATTACATCTGCTGATTCAATGGCAAACGGCGCTCAAAAAATCGTAGAACTAGTTAAGTAGGAAAGGCGGGGAATCTGATGAGTGTATATATTAACAAAGATACAAAGGTTATTGTTCAAGGAATTACCGGCTCTACAGCCCTATTCCATACAAAGCAAATGATCGAATATGGAACACAAATTGTTGGCGGTGTAACGCCAGGTAAAGGCGGCACTGAAGTCGAGGGTGTTCCTGTTTTCAATACAGTAGAAGAAGCCGTCGCACAAACCGGAGCCAACGCTTCCGTCATTTATGTGCCCGCTCCATTCGCTGCTGATGCGATTATGGAAGCGACAGATGCAGATATGGATCTAGCTATTTGTATTACTGAGCACATTCCAGTCATGGATATGGTGAAAGTAAAACGTTATATGGAAGGCAAGAGGACTCGTCTAGTCGGACCGAACTGCCCAGGAGTCATTACACCTGAAGAATGTAAAATTGGCATTATGCCAGGATATATTCATAAAAAGGGTCACGTAGGTGTTGTATCTCGTTCAGGTACGCTTACGTATGAAGCGGTGCATCAGCTATCTGAAGCAGGATTAGGACAATCTACTGCTGTAGGTATTGGCGGAGACCCTGTCAATGGAACAGATTTTATCGATGTACTTAAAGCCTTTAATGAGGATGCAGATACAAAGGCTGTAATTATGATTGGTGAGATCGGTGGAACAGCTGAAGAAGAAGCGGCTGAGTGGGTAAAAGAAAACATGGATAAGCCTGTTGTTGGCTTCATTGGTGGACGTACAGCACCCCCAGGAAAACGCATGGGTCATGCTGGTGCGATTATTTCAGGTGGTAAAGGAACAGCTGATGAGAAAATCCGCGTTATGAATGAAAGTGGAATCGAAGTAGCTGAAACACCTTCTGTAATGGGTGAAACGCTAATTAGCGTATTGAAAAAAGAAAACCTTTATGACAAATGCAAAACGCATTAATCATTTATAGAGGAAACCGTGCCTTTGTGGCGCGGTTTTCGTTATACTTAAGAAAACACTATATCAGAAAAGAGGCTGGTAAATGAAAACCTTTAGACAACGCCTGATTCACTTACATGCTTGCCCTCAAGTCACCCGCTCCCTTTTAAACAAATGGTTAAAGCAAGACCCTGACCTCACAACCCTCCTAAAAATGACCCCTGAAGAGATTTCGACAATCTTTCGTGTCCCAAGCACGAATTCCCAAATCATCTACAAACATATACACGACACTAGTATAATGAAGAAACTCGACACAGAAGAACAGTTGTACGGTTGTGTGACCATTTTTGACAAAGACTATCCAGAATTACTAAAAATAATTCCCGATCCCCCGCTAGTCCTTTACACAAAGGGCAATGCAAAGTTACTGCAACATCCTTTACCACTAAGTGTTGTTGGAACACGAACCCCATCAAATTATGCTCTTCCGGCTATGCGACAAATTCTGACACCTCTCATTAAATCAAACTTCTGTATGATAAGCGGCATGGCTATGGGGATAGATCAGTATGTGCATCGATTAGCCATTCAATACGGCGGAACAACGATAGCTGTGATCGGATCAGGTTTTGACCATATTTATCCACGGAATAACCTCGCATTATATAAACACATGTGTGATAGCCAACTGATCATTAGTGAACACCCACCTGATCGTCCCCCTAGAAAATATCACTTCCCTGAGAGAAATCGGATTATATCAGGTTTATCAGAAGCGACACTTGTCATTGAAGCACGACTTAGGAGTGGTTCACTTATTACTGTGGATCAAGCTCTTGAACAAGGGAGAGAGGTTTTTGCGATGCCTGGTCCAATTGGCAGTAAAACGAGTGAAGGGTGCCACTATATGATTCGAGAAGGGGCAACACTCATTCAAGGTTATCAAGATATTATTCATGCCTACGCTGAAAAATTAAAATAACTTTTCCTATAAATGGCGCTGCCTCTATGGTTTAAACACCCTGTGAAGAAAAGAAATGAAACGGTTGAGTTTGACAAACGGTTTCATTGTATTTAATAATAGGGAAGATTTATGAAAACAAAGAGAAAACAGAAATACACCTCTATGGGAGGAACCTATATGGCAGACTATCTCGTAATAGTTGAATCACCAGCAAAAGCAAAAACGATTGAACGATATCTTGGAAAAAAATACAAAGTAAAAGCATCCCTTGGGCACGTTCGTGACTTGCCTAGAAGTCAGATGGGTGTCAATGTTGAAGAAGAGTTTGAACCGAAATATATTACCATTCGCGGCAAAGGCCCTGTTCTAAAAGATTTAAAAGCAGCAGCCAAAAAGGCAAAACGCGTTTATCTAGCAGCCGACCCCGATCGCGAAGGGGAGGCTATCGCCTGGCATTTGGCCCATAGCTTAGATATTGATGAGCAATCAAAGTGTCGAGTCGTGTTTAACGAAATCACTAAAGAAGCGATTAAGGATTCATTTAAACAACCAAGAACGATTGATTCCGATCTTGTTGATGCTCAACAAGCGCGGCGAATTCTAGATCGACTTGTCGGTTACAATATCAGCCCGATTCTTTGGAAAAAAGTTAAGAAGGGGCTCAGTGCAGGTCGTGTCCAATCCGTAGCCGTAAAAATTATTATCGATCGAGAGAATGAAATTAAAAAATTCAAGCCCGAAGAATATTGGACAATCGAAGCCGATTTCTTAAAAGAAAAAGAAACATTTGAAGGCTCTTTTTACGGAGTGGACGGAAAGAAGAAGGAACTTAAAACTAAAGAAGATGTGGAAGAGGTTAAAAGCAAGCTGAAAGGCGACTCGTATTCGGTTGATAAAGTTAATAAACGCGAGCGCCGCAGAAATCCTTCTTTACCATTTACCACATCATCTCTTCAACAAGAGGCAGCGAGAAAGCTGAACTTTCGTGCAAAGAAAACGATGATGATTGCCCAGCAGCTTTATGAAGGGATAGATCTTGGCGGGAAACAAGGGACTGCAGGTTTGATTACCTATATGCGTACGGATTCCACTAGACTTTCAAACACAGCTAAGGAAGAAGCAAAGAATTATATTGAATCGACCTATGGCAAAGAATACTTGGGTAAAAGTAAAGCAACGAAAAAGCAAGAGGGAGCTCAGGATGCCCACGAGGCAATCAGGCCAACGAGTGCTGCGCGTGATCCGAAATCAATGAAAAAGACGTTATCGAGGGATCAGCACCGTCTTTATAAACTAATTTGGGATCGGTTTTTAGCCAGTCAAATGGCGTCCGCTGTCTTAGATACGATGACGGTTCACTTAACAAACCAGGGTGTTGAATTTAGAGCTACAGGCTCAAAAGTTAAATTCAAAGGGTTTATGAAAGTGTATATTGAAGGCAACGACGATAATAAAAAAGAGAAAGATAAAATGCTGCCAAACTTAGAGGAAGGAATGACGGTGAAGGCGGAGGCAATCAAGCCCAACCAACACTTCACCCAACCTCCTCCACGCTACACAGAGGCACGTTTAGTAAGAACACTTGAAGAACTTGGAATTGGCAGACCATCCACCTATGCTCCAACATTGGATGTCATCCAGCGCCGTGGCTATGTAGCGCTTGATAATAAGCGCTTTGTACCGACAGAACTTGGAGAGATCGTTTTAGATCAACTCAAAGAATATTTTCCTGAAATTATTGATGCAGATTTCACGAAGGAAATGGAAGATGATCTTGATTCGATTGAAGAAGGAGAACAAAATTGGGTATCCATAATCGCTGACTTTTATAAAGGCTTTGAACCTAGGCTTGAGAAAGCGGAAAAAGAAATGGAAGAAATTGAAATCAAAGATGAACCGGCTGGAATTGACTGTGAAAATTGCGGACATGAGATGGTATATAAAATGGGCCGCTACGGTAAATTCCTGGCCTGCTCGAACTTCCCTGAATGCAGAAATACTAAGCCTATTCTTAAAAAAGTCGGCGTCACTTGTCCTAAATGTAAAGAAGGAGAAGTCGTCGAACGAAAAAGCAAGAAGAATCGTAAGTTCTTTGGTTGTGATCGGTACCCTGAATGTGACTTTATTTCATGGGATAAACCGATTACTAGACCTTGTCCGAGATGCCAGTCCTTATTGGTTGAGAAGCGAGCTAAAAAAGGAACTCAAATTCAGTGCACAGAATGTGATTATAAAGAACAGCAGCAATCATAATGAATGCACCTTTATACGAGAACCTGCAGCCAGAAATTGGTTGCAGGTTCTTTCTTTTCATGAATGAATTGACACGAGACATGATGAAGGCTATAATTACGGTTTGGTAAGTATGTTTGCTTGACAGCAATTTTGGTTATTTACTTATTAACAACGATATTCTATGCCATAAATGAAGCCATTCACAGTTGTTGGAAACGAACGGACAAAATTATAAAGATTCCTGCGTAGTATTATTGAGGGGACCTGAACGTGTCTATACTAACAAACAGGCCATGATGCATGTTATACTTAGTAAGGTGGGAACAATTCAGAATTTTGTTACAGTTTTATTAAATCCGTTGTTATTCATTGGGTAATTGTGATAAAATTTAAACGCCTTCGTGGGGTGAAAAATGACAAGCCAGACTCGTTATAAACAACTATTCTTAGAATATCTGCAAATAGAGAAAAATGCGTCTCCATTAACAGTAAGCCATTATGCAGAAGATGTAGATGTGTTTCTTCTTTTTATGGAATCAGAAGCCCTTACAAAACTGCAAGATGTTGATCATTCGTTTATTCGTGTGTATTTATCTAAGCTTCATGAAGCAAAGCTTTCCCGAAGAAGTATCGCCAGAAAAGTTTCCTGTCTACGGAGTTTTTATCGCTTTTTAGAGCGGGAAGAAATAGTGAAACAAAATCCGTTTATAAACGTAAGACTACCTAAGAGTGAATATCCTATCCCAGATTTCTTTTATGAAGAGGAGCTTGCTCAGTTGTTTTCCGTAAGTGACTCTTCTACACCATTAGGTCAAAGAAATCAGGCCATACTCGAAGTGCTTTATGGAACAGGTATACGTGTAAGTGAATGTGTCCATCTTGAAGAGAAGCATATCGATTTTTCGCTTGCTACCATCCTTGTTTACGGAAAAGGCAGTAAAGAAAGGTATGTGCCATTCGGCCAATTTGCTGAGGAAGCATTATCGTATTATATAAAAGAAGCCAGGCCCAAGCTGCTTAAGAATCAGACACAGCCTACTGATCAGCTTTTTGTAAACGCTAAAGGAGGACCTTTGACGGCAAGAGGGGTTCGGATGATTCTGGACAAAATGGTGAAGGAAGCTGCATTAACGGTTGATATTCATCCACATAAGTTAAGACATTCGTTTGCCACACATTTATTGAATTCAGGGGCAGATTTGCGCTCAGTCCAGGAGTTACTCGGCCACGAGCATTTATCCTCAACGCAGGTCTATACCCACGTATCAAAAGATAGGCTCAGGCAGGTTTATATGGGTAGCCATCCTAGAGCCAAAAAGTAACGAGGTGAATCTAGTGGAGCAACAATTTCATGCAACAACGATCTTTGCTGTTCAACACAATGGAAAAAGTGCAATGAGTGGTGATGGTCAAGTAACCTTAGGCAACCAAGTCGTAATGAAGCATAAAGCTGTAAAAGTACGAAAGCTTTTTAATGAACAGGTATTAGCGGGATTCGCTGGATCTGTTGCAGATGCATTTACTTTGTTTGAAAAGTTTGAAGCAAAGCTAGAAGCGTATGATGGGAACCTGGCAAGGGCTTCGGTTGAACTTGCGAAAGAATGGCGGAGCGACCAAGTTTTACGAAAGCTTGAAGCCATGTTAATTGTTTTAAATAAAGACAAAATGTTTCTCGTTTCCGGAACTGGGGAAGTAATAGAACCGGATGATGGAATACTGGCGATCGGATCAGGTGGCAATTATGCGTTGAGTGCAGGGCGAGCGTTAAAGAGGTATTCACCTGAAAAGTCTGCTGACCAGATTGCTCAAGCTGCTTTAGAAATAGCTGGGGAAATATGTGTCTTCACGAATGACCAAATAACACTTGAGGTTCTTGAATAAGGAGGTCGCCTGGAATGTCATTAAATTTAACGCCTAAGGAAATTGTTGAGCAGCTCGACCACTATATCATCGGTCAGACCAACGCTAAGAAGTCTGTAGCTGTTGCCCTAAGAAACCGCTACAGAAGAATGAAGTTAACCGATGACCTTAAGCATGAGGTCGTACCGAAAAACATACTGATGATGGGGCCAACGGGTGTTGGTAAAACGGAAGTAGCGCGTCGCCTGGCTAAACTGGTTGGAGCGCCATTTGTAAAAGTGGAAGCGACCAAGTTTACGGAAGTGGGTTATGTTGGTCGTGACGTTGAATCAATGGTTCGCGACCTAGTAGAAATGGCTGTGCGCATGGTGAAAGAAGAAAAGATTGAGGCTGTAAAAGGAATGGCAGAGGAGCAGGCAAACAAACGGTTAGTCAAGCTGCTCGTACCATCCAAAGAGAAGCAGTCGAACAATAATTTTAAAAATCCTTTGGAAATGTTGTTCCAGCAAGGGAATCAACAGCAATCAGAATCATCCGAAGATAAAGATGAAACAGAAATCAAGAACAAACGGAAGCGGATTAAGCATCAACTTGATTTGGGAGAGCTTGAGGACCATATGGTAACGATTGACGTTGAAGAATCTCAATCCTCTATGTTTGATATGATGCAGGGATCTGGAATGGAACAAATGGGCATGAATATGCAGGATGCCTTTAGTCAATTTATGCCCAAGAAGAAAAAGAAGAGAAAACTGCCAGTAAGTGAAGCGAGAAAAGTGTTGACTCAAGAAGAGGCACAAAAACTTGTCGATATGGATGAAGTGGGGCAGCAAGCCGTTGAGAAGGTGGAACAATCAGGCATTATTTTTATCGATGAGATTGATAAAGTTGCCGCTAAAGGGGATAACCAGGCTAATGTATCACGTGAAGGTGTGCAACGCGATATTCTACCGATTGTAGAAGGCTCAACGATCGTTACAAAGTACGGCCCTGTTTCTACAGACCACATTTTATTCGTGGCTGCCGGTGCCTTTCATATGGCTAAGCCTTCTGATTTGATCCCCGAGCTGCAAGGTCGTTTTCCGATTCGGGTAGAATTAAATAAATTAACCATCAAGGATTTTAGAAGTATTTTAGTTGAACCATCTAATGCCTTACTTAAACAATATAAAGCTCTTTTAGAAACAGAAGGTATAAAGGTGGAATTTTCTGACGATGCTATTACTAGAATTGCTGAAATTGCCTATGAAGTAAATCAAGAAACAGATAACATCGGAGCAAGACGTCTTCACACCATTCTTGAAAAACTATTAGAAGACTTGTCGTTCGAAGCTCCGGATGTAACCTTAGAGACAATAGATATTACCCCTCAATACGTAGACAGCAAATTATCTACGATTGTTAAAAATAAAGATTTAAGCAGGTTTATACTGTAGTGAATATACGCAAGGAGGAACAATAATGGAACTATTAAATCGTGCAAGAAGAATTAATGCAATGCTGCAAAAAACAACAGGAAAATCGGTGGACTTTAATGACATGTCTGCAACACTTAGGGATGTTATTGGTGCAAATACCTTTGTTTTAAGCCGTCGAGGAAAGCTGCTGGGATTTGCTATCAAACAGGAAATTGAAAATGAACGCATGCAGGCTATGCTGTCTGAACGTCAATTCCCTCAAGAGTACACACAAAATCTATTTAACATTCAGGAAACAACGGCAGATCTTGATATCAATAGTGAGTACACAGCTTTTCCTGTAGAAAACAGAGAACTGTTTGAGGATGGACTAACAACCATCGTTCCTATTATTGGTGGTGGACAGCGATTAGGTACACTTATTCTAAGTCGTCTCAATGGTAGCTTTAAAGAAGATGATCTTCTGTTAGCTGAATATGGTGCAACAGTGGTTGGAATGGAAATCCTTCATGAGAAAACGGAAGAGATTGAGCAGGAAGCACGCAGTAAAGCTGTGGTTCAGATGGCGATCAGTTCTTTATCTTACAGTGAGCTAGAAGCGATTGAGCATATCTTTGAAGAGTTAGAAGGAAATGAAGGGTTGCTTGTAGCCAGTAAAATCGCAGACCGTGTTGGGATTACCCGTTCTGTTATTGTAAATGCTCTACGTAAATTAGAAAGTGCAGGAGTAATTGAATCCCGTTCATTAGGAATGAAAGGTACGTACATTAAAGTACTTAATAACAATTTCTTAGTAGAACTTCAAAAACTTCGTTCAAATTAAAAGGAAATGAACTAAACCCCACTGTCGATAAAAGACAGTGGGGTTTAGTTTAGATCAACAGAACTATGTTATTTGTAAAATATAACAAAAAGTATACATAAAAGTCTTAGTTTATCCTTCTTTAGTACGCTTTTTTCAAGGAAATGTAATTGTTATTTTTTTTATGACATAAATGTGTAATAATGTTCATTATAGTAGATTTTTCGACAAGTGGTGGGGATTACCACTAAATTCATTCAAATATAATAAGTAAAATGTACTATTAATTAAGTGTACATAAAGAAGATTCATCCAATCTGGATGGTTTGTCCTACAATAGTTAAAATGATTTTCGTTACATTTGTCGAACGGAGGATACAAGACTTGAAGCTATTCAGTGAAACGTTTTCCACCCTAGAGAATTCTTTAAACTATACAACGGCTAAAAATAGAGCGATTTCTAATAACATTGCAAATGTCGACACCCCTGGTTATAAAGCAAAGGATGTCGTCTTTAAAGATGTATTAAACGAAGGGGTGGCAGGACTCGAGGCGAAAAGAACAAATACACGTCACTTTTCGTTTTCCGACAACGCAACAGTCCCTTTTAAAACCATCACGAAACAGGGTACAACCTATAATCATAATGGAAATAATGTTGATATCGATAAGGAAATGAATGAGCTTGCGAAAAATCAAATTCAATATCAAGCATTAGTTGATCGTATCGGTGGAAAATTTAGAAGCCTTGAAAGTGTTATAAAAGGAGGGAATTAACTCGTGAGTATATTTCATGGTATAAATGCGAGTGCGAGCGCGTTAACGGCCCAGCGGCTTAGAATGGACGTTGCTTCTTCAAATATAGCAAACGCAAGTACCACAAGGGCAACAATAAATGAAAATGGCGAATGGGAGCCATATCGAAGAAAAATGGTTGTGTTTGAACCACAGGAAAAATCATTTCAATCCTTTTTACAGTCGGCTGCAAACCGCTCAAGTACACCTGGACAAGGAGTGCAGGTCTCAGCGATTGTTGGGGATGAGGAGCCGTTTAAACAAATGTATAACCCGTCACATCCGGATGCTAATGATGAGGGTTATGTACAGCTTCCAAATGTTGATCCTCTTCAGGAGATGGTTGACATTATGAGTGCAACACGTTCCTACGAGGCTAATGTGACATCTATTAACGCGACAAAGGGAATGTTAATGAAAGCTTTAGAAATCGGTAAGTAAAGGGAGGAATTCATATGGTTAATTGGTCGCAAGTAACAAATGAATCTTTAATTAAACCAGTACAGACTCAAACAAAATCAGCTATTACACCGAGTGATGCACATTCTCTCTTTGCGAATCGTCTGAGGGAAGCTATTAATCAAGTAAACGATGCTGCGGTTGCCTCAGACGTAAAGACGAAGGCACTTGCACGAGGAGAAGTAGATGATCTCCATGATGTCATGATCACATCTCAAAAGGCCAGCATCACGATGCAAACAACCATAGAAATACGGAACAAAGTAGTCGATGCTTACAAAGAAATCATGCGTATGCAAGTTTAAAGATCATCCCTATTTATTTCGTCATCATACATATTCTCTTAACTTGTACGTTTTATGGGGGCAATTATGAAAGAAAAATTAATATTATTTAAGAATCGAGTGACAGTATTTTGGAGTGAGCGAAGTTCCAAACAAAAAAGGCTGCTCATTGGATCGATTGCAGGGCTCATCTTGTTAGTAGGTATCGCTAGTATTTTTGCAACCCGTACAAATATGGTGCCGCTGTATAGAGACTTATCTTTACAAGAAGTGGGTCAAGTAAAAGCAGAACTTGATACACGTGCTGTTCCTTACGAGCTTGACCAAGGGGGAACAACGATTTCCGTCCCTGAAGCACAAGCTGAATCATTGCTAGTCGATTTAGCAGCAGCAGGCTTACCCAATAGCGGCAGTATTGACTATAGCTTTTTTAGCGGTAACGTGTCATGGGGGATGACAGATAATGAATTTGATGTAATCAAACTTGATGCCATGCAAACAGAATTAGCTAACCTAATGACAGGTATAACTGGAATTGAAGATGCAAAAGTGATGATTAATATCCCAGAAGAACAAGTGTTTATGTCCGAAACAAACCAGGAGGCTTCCGCTTCAGTCGTATTAAGTATCCAGCCTGGTTATGACATTCAGGCGAATCAAGTGGAAGCACTCTATAATTTAGCCTCAAAGTCAGTACCAAATCTTTCTAAGGATAATATCGTCATCATGGACCAAAATTTCAACTATTTTGATACAAATCAGTCAAATGTTGCTAATGGTGCTGATGCTTATACATATCAACAAAATATTAAGCAAGATATCGAGCGGGATATTCAGCAGCGAGTCCAAAAAATGCTTGGGCTGATGATTGGCCAGGACAAGGTTGTAGCAACAGTAACAGCAGATATTGATTTTACGAAAGAAAATCGTGTGGAAGAGTTAGTAGAATCCGTTGACCCTGAAAACATGGAAGGGCTGCCTGTCAGTGTCGAGCGTATAGAGGAAACGTATACAGGGGGAGCCCCTGAAGGTGGTGTGCCTGCTGGTGAGGGTGACATCCCTGCCTATCAGGGAGAAGCAGCAGGTGAAGGCGACAACGGCGACTATGAAATGACAAAGGAAACTATCAACAATGAATTCAATCGAATTCGCCGTAATATCGAGGAAAGTCCTTACAAAGTACGGGACTTAGGGATTCAAGTAGCCATTGATAATACGAAAGGAACCAATCCTGAGGGAGAAGTGCAGCAGCTCACTCAACAGGAGCAGCAAACCGTAGAAGATAGTGTCCAGTCGATCCTGAACTCGATGATCACAACCTCGATAAACGAAGGGTATGGAGAGGTGGATCCTGAGGAAAAAATTTCGATTGTGTTCCAGGAATTCAGCGGAGAACCAAACTTCCCAGAAGAACCAACCGGAATACCGATGTGGATGTATGTAGCAGGAGGTGTGCTGCTTGTTGTTATTGCTGTACTGCTATGGTTGTTGTTTAGACGGAGAAATCAGGATGAGGAAGAGGAAGAAGTGTTTGAAGAAATTCCCGTGCAACAGCCGATCACTACTGTGGCAGATATAGAAGAAAAAGAAACAGACTCATCTGTTAGACGCAAGCAATTGGAGCGTATGGCTAAAGAGAAGCCGGAAGACTTTGCTAAATTATTACGTTCATGGATTGCGGAAGATTAAGGAGGTCCTTAAATGGCCTATCAGAAATCAGGATTGACAGGAAAGCAAAAAGCTGCTGTTCTGTTAATCTCTCTTGGGCCGGATGTGGCTGCTCAAGTGTATAAACATTTAACGGAAGAAGAAATGGAAAGGTTGACATTAGAAATTTCTTCTGTCCAAAAAGTCGGTTCAAAGCAAAAAGAAGAGGTCCTGGAACAATTCCACCAAATCGCCATTGCACAGGATTATATTTCACAAGGTGGGATTGGCTACGCGAAAACAGTCCTTGAGAAAGCATTAGGGGAACAGGAAGCATCGAATATTATTAATCGATTAACCTCTTCCTTGCAAGTGAAACCATTCGATTTCGCAAGACGGGCCGACCCGAATCAAGTATTGAATTTCATCCAAAACGAACACCCGCAAACGATCGCACTCGTTTTATCTTACTTAGATGCAGCTCAATCAGGGCAAATTCTTTCTGAATTGCCTCAGGAGTTACAGGCTGATGTTGCAAGGAGAATCGCTACCATGGATTCGACCTCCCCGGAAATCATCAGCCAGATTGAAAACATTTTAGAAAAGAAGTTATCTGCCACGGTGACACAAGATTATACGGAAACTGGCGGGATCCAAGCAGTCGTCGAGGTACTCAACGGTGTCGATAGAAGTACCGAACGCACGATCCTTGATGCTTTAGAAATTCAGGATCCTGAACTTGCTGAGGAAATAAAGAAACGGATGTTTGTCTTTGAGGATATCGTTTCACTTGATAATCGTGCCATCCAACGGGTGATTCGCGAGGTTGATAATGATGATCTCCGTCTATCCCTGAAGGTATCGAGTGATGAAGTGAAAGAGCTTGTCTTTAATAATATGTCTGAACGGATGGCTGAGACCTTTAAGGAAGAAATGGAAATTATGGGGCCTGTCCGCCTGCGTGATGTAGAGGAAGCACAAACGCGTGTCGTTGCAACAATCAGGCGGTTAGAAGAAGTAGGTGAAATCGTCGTCGCTCGCGGCGGGGGAGATGACATTATTGTCTAAAAATTCGACGGATAAGCGAGTCATTGGTCTAAAACCTGTGCATATGAGAAAGCCTGAAACAGAAAATCAAATTTTAGAAGAACAGCATGAAGAAAAAGCTCAGGAGCTGTTTGAGGCCGCCAAACAAGAACGTCAGCAAGCAAATGAAGAGGCAGCCAGAAAACTGGAAGAGGCTGAACAGGGTGTGGCACATATGCGTAAATCCTGGGAAGAAGAGCGGGAGAGCCTGATCGCACAAGCCTATAATGAAGGTTTTGCCTCAGGTGTCCAGGAAGGCAAGGAGAAAGGTTATCAAGAGTTTTCAGAACAGCTTCAACATATAAACCATATCCTTTCCCTTGCCAACAAGGATTACATCCACACTGTTTCAGCTAGTGAAGAGATGATTCTTGAACTAGCTATCAGCAGTGCTGAAAAGATCATCAATCAACAATTAGCGTTTCAGCCTGAAACTTTTTTGCCTGTAGTAAAAAAAGCCATTGAGGAAGTACAGGATCACCCGGAGATTACTGTATACGTGCACCCGTACGACTATGAACTCATACATACACAAAAGAGTGAATTAACATCGATTACTGGGGTTAAAGCAACACTGACAATTTACATAAACGATTCACTTGCCCGTTATGGATGTGTCATTGAATCCCCATTTGGACGTGTGGAAGCAGGGGTTGACCACCAGCTTACCCAGCTGCGTGAAAAACTCTATCAGCTTGTGCAAGAGGAGAAGAGTGATGAATAAACAAGTTTATTTGGATGCGATTAATCGTATGGACACATACAAGCGTTATGGCAAGGTGCATCGCGTCATTGGTTTAATGATTGAATCGAAAGGTCCTGAAGCATCGATCGGTGACCTTTGTTATATTCATACTTCTTCCCCCACACAAAAAAAGATAGCTGCAGAGGTCGTCGGTTTTAACAATGAGAATGTGCTGCTTATGCCTTTTCGTGAACTACGTGAAATTGGACCAGGGAGTTTAGTTGAAGCCACGGGTGAGCCGTTACAAATTAGGGCAGGTTTAGGGCTGATAGGGAAAGTTGTTGATGCGATGGGGCAGGCATTGGATGAGACAGCGCTGCCAAAAGGATTAAAGACGTATCCAACCGAGCAGCATCCACCTAATCCCCTGTCAAGACCTACGATTAAAGACCCCATCCAAGTTGGGGTCAGAGCTATTGATTCACTTTTAACAGTAGGGAAGGGACAAAGGGTGGGCATCTTTGCGGGCAGTGGTGTAGGAAAAAGTACGCTTCTTGGCATGATCGCAAGAAATAGTGCAGCAGATGTCAATGTGATTGCGTTAATAGGTGAGCGGGGACGGGAAGTACGCGAATTTATTGAAAATGACCTCGGGGAAGGGGTGAAAAGATCGGTTGTCATTGTAGCCACATCAGACCAACCTGCTCTGATGCGTGTGAAAGGCGCTTATACAGCTACAGCGATTAGTGAATATTTTCGAGATCTTGGTTATAACGTCAATCTAATGATGGATTCCGTTACCCGTTTTGCTATGGCACAGAGGGAGATTGGTCTGGCTACTGGGGAACCGCCGACAACCAAAGGATACACACCATCAGTTTTTGCTATGCTGCCAAAGCTGTTAGAACGAACAGGGACAAGTAGTTCAGGTACAATTACTGCTTTTTATACAGTACTAGTAGATGGTGATGATTTAAATGAGCCGATATCTGATACCGTTCGCGGGATCTTGGATGGGCACTTCGTGTTGGACCGAAAATTGGCGGAACAAGGACAGTTTCCTGCCATCAATATTCTAAAGTCTATTAGTCGAGTGATGAACCAGGTGACAACACCAGCACACAAACAAGCCGCTGAACAGATGCGTTCCCTATTAGCTATTTATGAGGATAACAGTGAGTTAATTCAAATCGGCGCTTATAAAAAAGGCAGCAGCCGGGAGGTCGATGAAGCGATTGTTCATCATTCATCTATTATTCGTTTTTTAAAGCAAGGGGTACACGAGGAATCAAGTTTTGAGCAGTCCATCGATTCACTTGAAAAGCTTTTTACATAGGAGAGTGAGGATCAATGACAAGCCTTCAAGCGTTTCATAAAATAAAAGACTTACATGAACGAGAAAAGAAGGAAAAACAAAAACATTATCAGGAGCAGGTGGATGTTTTTGAATCTTTGGCAACAAACCTCTATGAAATGTTGAAAAAGAAAGAAGCTGCTGAACAGAGCTTTCATGAAGGTCTCACTCATTCAAAGGTAAAAGCACAATCTTTTATACATCACCGCAGGTACGTAGAACAGCTTGAGAATGAAATTATGAAGTTGCAGCCAGAAGTCCAGCAGGCAAGGGCACAGATGGAGGCTGCCCAAGCAAGGTTATCTTCTGCTCATGTGGAAGTGAAGAAATTTGAGAAACTTATCGACAACAAGCTTGAAAGACATAGGCAGTGGCTTAAGGAAGAAGAGAGTAAACAGATGGACGAGTTATCGACCAGACAGTATTTAACTTATAAGAACAGGTGATAACATGGCAAAGAAAGTGAACCGTGAACAGGAGAAGGGCAGTAAACGGCAATGGTTTTTCCTGGTGATCGTTGTGCCTACTTTATTTGCCCTTACGTTAACCCTTGTTGTCTTAACAATTATGGGTGTCAATGTAATAGAAAAAGCAGAAAGCTATGCTAACCAAATCCCAGGCCTGTCAAGCCTTGTGTCAACATCAGAAGAAAAACAGAGCACACGGCAAACAGAGCAACTTGAAGCTACGCTTGCTAATCATAACGCAGAAATCAGCCAGCTTGAACAGGAAGTAAATGATAAACAAGGAACCATTGAAGAATTGAACCAACAAATTGAACAACTTGAGGCAGACCTAGATGCAGAAGTAAATGCTTCGCCTGCTGCAGAACCAAAAGAGGAGATGTCTTCTGAGATCAATATGGTGAAGGAAATGGCGGTATCTTTTGAAGAAATGGACGAAGAAAAAGCGGCACCGATCATTGAAAACATGAATCAGGATTTAGCTGTGCAAGTGCTTATCGAGGTAGCGAGTAGTGAACGAGGAGCTATACTAGGAGCCATGACACCTGAATCGGCTGCTGAAATAGCAAGTTCAATCGCCAATTCCTCGGCTGATTGATTATTTTTCTCAACTTGAAAGGAGGTGAAAAAACGTGAATAGTATGACACCTTTTTCTACCTTACCTAAACCACTAGCTCAGCAAATGAGAGGTCTTGCCAATTTAACAACTACTAACACGGCTCCCATGCAGGCATTTAATGTACTGCTTACAGGTATGACTAATCAGCCAACTGAGAACATGACGAATGAGCTGAACCGGCTGGTTGCTACGTTGAAGAAGCTATTGCATCAATTGGGTTTGGGTCTGTCAAGTCAATCAAAGATGGATGGGGCTATGCCTATTGACGTAAACAAGGTCGTTCAAGAGCTCGAACTGTTACACATGGCCTCGACTGAGCGAGATTTGCCGCAAGAATTAAGCAAGTTAATCCAAGCCATGCCACAGGAAGTTGCTGAAATTTCAGGTGAAGGCCAAGTGAAACTAATCGGTGTATTGAAGGATGTTCTTGAAGAAAGCTCCTCTTTTGAAAATCAAACGGACAGCCTATCAAACGCTGTAGCTATACCCGTAATGGAGGCAGTCCATCCAGCTGGTATGAAAGGAAACCCTTTAACCGACACAGGTCAAGCGAAGCAAGTGGATGAGCTTTGGGTCCGATTTGAGAAATTAGCTAAAAAGGTAACAGGGCAGCTTCCTACTAATCAGCCGATCAAGCCTGAGCAGCTCGACCAAATGCTTATGCTGAAGGTAAAGCAAATCATCCAGCAAATGTCGAAACTTGAGACAGGTTCAAGCCAATTAAATAAGTTAGCCCAGCTGAGCGTTCAAGAACCACCCCAACAGCTTATGGCAAATCTATTAAACAACTATAAATTGAAACAATCTTTGCCAGTCGCATACCAGCAACATTCGACAGTAACGAGTAAGGATATAGCTAAGTGGGTAGGTCAGTTTTTAAACAAGCAACGTACTGTTGAACCCTCAATAGGGCAAGGTTTTACGCAAATGATATCTAAAGTTGAACAGTATGTGATCCATGTGAATCAAAATCAATCAAACGCGGGGATGCAGCAGCAGCTTATCGATCAATTGGAACAGCTTATTAAATCAAATCGCCTATTCACAAACAAAGCAGGAAACATGGAAATGAATATTCGTTTGAGACCCCAGCATTTAGGTGATATGACAGTGAAGCTGGTCCAAATGAATGGGGAAATGGCTGTAAAAATTCTGGTCAGCACACAAGCAGCGAAGGAAATGCTCGAGGGGAATATGCAGCAGTTGAGGCATATGTTTTCACCGCAGCAAGTTGTTATAGAAAAGTATGAGCCAACAGCGGCTGGACAATATTTTACAGAAGATGACAAGCAATCCGGTGAGTTTAATGAACGGGACAGTCCATCCGATCAGTCGCAGGAGCAACAGGATGATCATAGTGAAGAGGAAGTATCCTTTCATGAGCTATTAATGAATGAAAAGGTGTAGGTGGTTGAAATGACAAGAATAGATTCGTCCTTTTATTTGCAAAATCAACAGCAAATGGGTGGAACGGAAAGTAATACGCTTGGGAAAGATGCCTTTCTGAAAATTCTTATGGCCCAAATCCAAAACCAAAGTCCATTAGATCCTATGAAAGACAAAGAATTCATTGCACAGATGACACAGTTTTCAAGTTTAGAACAAATGACAAACATGTCTCAAGCAATGCAAGGCTTCATGACATCCCAAAGTCTGCCCCCCGTGGTTAAATACAGCGGCATGATTGGAAAGGAAGTCACGTACCCCGTGCATGATGGAACAGGAGCGGCCACTGAATTAGCAACAGGAGTCGTCAAAGCTGTCAGTCAAAAAGAAGGGGAGACAAAACTTGAACTTCAAAACGGAGAGTCTGTTTATGTCTATGACATTACTAAAGTGAGTGAAACAACAACAGAGGAATAGAAAGCAGGGTAGTTATGGAACCTCGAATACATCAGATGCATCAGCCATTACCTTTTCCTAAAACAAAAAAGGTTCAGCAATCATCCCAGTCGTTTCGAGATGTTTTAAAGGAAACGAGAGACGTTCATGTAAGTAAACACGCCAAACAACGTCTCGAAGAACGTAATATTTCTATAGATGAAAGCAAGTGGCAAGTCATCTCCGATAAAATGGCCGAGGCCAAATCAAAGGGTGTTACCGATTCGTTAGTTGTCATGAGTGATGCAGCCCTTGTTGTAAGTACAAAAAATAATACAGTTGTAACAGCGATGGCGCGAGAAGATACGAGCTCACATATTTTTACAAATATTAACGGTACAATCATTATTGACCAATAGGCTGGACCCGAATATGGGAAGCCTTTATATGCTTACTAATTGACTGAGGTAAGCAAACACATTTAAAGGGAAGGAATGATAGCAATATGCTACGTTCAATGTACGCAGGGATTTCTGGTATGAAAGGTTTTCAGGCAAAGCTCGATACAATTGGGAATAACATTGCCAATGTGAATACGTACGGATATAAGAAGGGACGCGTAACGTTTCAAGATATGATGAGCCAGACGGTGTCTGGTGCTCAAGGTCCGATTGGCGATGATGCAAATAATAATTTGCGTGGAGGGATCAACCCTTCTCAAGTAGGATTAGGCTCACAAATTGGTTCGATTGATACCATTCACACCCAAGGAAATCGTCAGACAACGAGTCGGCCGCTTGATTTAGCGCTTGAAGGTGATGGAATGTTCGTACTGGCAGAAGGAACAGAGACGGCAGATATTAATACAAATACGAAAACCATCGCATTAGATGATGTGAATCTAAGCTTCACGAGAGCAGGGAACTTTTATTTGGATGATGATGGAGCGATTGTCAGTCCTGAAGGGAAATATGTAATTGGGGAGACAGACGGGGAGGCGGAAATTATTACAATCCCTGAGGATGCCCAAAGCTTCAGTATTCAAACGGATGGGACTGTAAACTATGTAGACAACCAAGGAGAACCACAGGAAGCTGGACAAATCAGACTCGCACAATTCTCAAACCCAAGTGGACTTCAGAAAATAGGTGGGAATACCTTCCAAAATACCGATAATGCAGGTTTGTTCACCGATGATAATGGTCAAATCGCTCTTTTAGAGGCTGGCCAGGATGGAACTGGCCAAATGGTTTCAGGTGCCCTTGAGATGTCTAACGTTGATTTGGCAGAAGCTTTTACTGAAATGATTACGGCTCAGCGTGGATTTCAGGCGAATACAAGAATCATCACAACATCCGATGAAATCTTACAAGAGCTAGTTAATCTAAAACGTTAGTAAAGGGGGAGGAGGGCTCTTTATTAAAGAGCCCTCACTCATTCATATGATTTCTTTAACAAGACTCAATGGAGAGACATTTTGGTTTAATCCCATTTACATAGAAAGGCTCAAGGCTAATCCTGATACTACGATTACAACAACCCAGGGTCGGAATTTCGTAGTGAAGGAAGAGGAAGAAGTCGTCATTAAAAGGATGAAACAGTTCTACCGTGAGATTGGATTGCTTCGAGTCATCGATAAGGCGGGTGATGGAAGTGAAAAGTAGTCTGTTTAAGACCGTAATGATCATCATGGGGACAATAACTATCTTAGGAGTAGCTGCGCTTATTTTTGTCTTAAACTTAGATAGCAGTGAGGCTGATGGAGAACGTTCGATTGATGAGATTCGCGAAGCCTCACTTTTAACAGAGGAAATAACCACAGACTTGAAGGACGGTCATTTTGTCCGTATCAGCTTTAGAATTGTGACAGACAGTAAATCGGCTCTTGAAGAATTAGAGAAGCGTGACTTTCAAATGAAGAACATTCTAATAAAAGAACTAGCGGCTATGGAAGGGGAAGCCTTTCAGGGCGGGCTAAGCGAACTAGAAAAAGTCATTAAACTTAAACTGAATGAGTTAATGAACGAAGGTCAAATAACGGAAGTGTACACCGTTGATAAAGTCTTGCAATAACTAAGGAACAAGTTTTGGATGGAGGTGACGTTTTTGACAGATGAGGTTCTTTCGCAAAGTGAGATAGACTCCTTGTTATCAGCATTATCCACAGGTGAAATGGATGCTGAGGATTTAAAGGTCGAAGAGAGTAAGGGAAAAATACGTGTTTATGACTTTAAGCGGGCACTCCGTTTTTCTAAAGATCAAATTCGAAGTCTTTCTCGTATTCATGAAAATTTCGCTAGGTTATTAACAACCTATTTTTCTGCACAGTTAAGAACTTATGTGAATATCAGTGTGGCATCTGTAGATCAATTGCCGTATGAAGAGTTTATCCGCTCAATCCCTGCGATGACGATCTTAAATATCTTCAGTGTACCGCCGCTTGACGGCCGGATATTGCTTGAAACTAATCCTAATATTGCTTATGCCATGCTCGATCGCGTGTTAGGTGGAAGAGGATCAAGCGTGAATAAAGTAGACAACTTAACGGAAATCGAGACGACGATCATGTCACAGCTTTTTGAGAACTCTTTGGAAAACTATCAAGAAGCCTGGGGCTCGATTGTTGAAATTGAACCATTACTTGAGGAACTTGAGGTCAATCCGCAATTTCTGCAAATGGTTTCACCAAATGAAACGGTTGTGGTTGTTACTTTAAATACTTCGATTGGAGAGGCGAGCGGAATGATTAATATTTGTATACCGCACGTTGTCCTTGAACCGATTATTCCGAAACTGTCCGTTCATTATTGGATGCAAAATCAGCAGACAAAAGAGAGCAAACCCGAGGAATATGCAGCATTGTCAGAAACGGTGCGAACAGCACAGGTGGATGTACGTGCGATTTTGGGTGAGTCAAATATGTCGATTGAAGAGTTTCTTAAGTTGAATGCAGATGATGTCATTCGCTTAGATCAGCTCGTTGATGAGCCTATCAAACTTACAATTGATGAGGAAGAAAAATTTTATATTCAACCAGGTAAGCGAAAAAATAAGCTAGCCGTACAAGTGTTAGAGGAGTACCAAGGGGGGCGCTGACTATAATGAGTGATGATATGTTATCACAGGATGAAATAGATGCACTTCTGAATGGAAGTGATGATGAACAAAGTACAGGTAAACAGGAAGGCGATTCGGATAAGGTGGAAGATTATCTATCTAGCTTAGAAGGTGACGCCTTAGGTGAGATAGGCAATATATCATTTGGAAGCTCTGCGACCGCGTTATCATCTTTACTCAATCAAAAGGTCGATATTACTACTCCTTCGATCTCTGTCGTAAAAAGGTCATCCATATCTGATGAATTTCCAAAACCACATGTCGCGATTAACGTTACATATACCGATGGCTTTTCAGGTGAAAACCTTTTAGTCATAAAAGTGCCTGACGCAGCGGTAATTGCAGACCTGATGCTTGGGGGTGATGGAACCTCACCGGCTGATGAACTAAATGAGATCCATTTAAGTGCTGTTCAGGAAGCCATGAATCAAATGATGGGATCGGCTGCGACAAGTATGTCGACAGTCTTTAATAAAAAAGTGGATATCTCACCGCCAACGATTAATGTATTGAATTTGGAAGAAGATCAAGGAACAGATCAAATCCCTGAAGATGAAATACTTATGAAGGTGTCGTTCAATCTTAAGGTTGGGGAATTAATCGACTCAAATATTATGCAGTTACTGCCGGTTACTTTTGCACGTGAACTTGTAGACGAGCTTTTGAACCCACCTGAAGAGGAGATAGATAAATCATTGGAAAAGGCTAGATCTGAACAGCCTGCCATGGCACCACCGACTCAGCCAAAGCATGATGCTCATACGACTGATCAGGTGGATGAGATGGGGACTGAACCACAACTAGTCGGAGGAGCAAGCGGACAGAATATGAACAATTCCACCATCCAATCTGCTCAGTTTTCCGATATAGAACAGGTGCAATTAAGTCATAAAGAACAACGCAATTTAGACATGTTGATGGATATCCCGTTAAAAGTAACGGTTGAGTTAGGGAGGACTAAGCGAACCATTAAAGAAATTCTCGAACTCTCTTCAGGGTCAGTTGTCGAGCTTGACCGACTAGCCGGGGAACCTGTTGATATTCATGTGAATGATAAGTTGATGGCCAAAGGGGAAGTCGTAGTCATTGATGAGAATTTTGGTGTCAGAGTAACGGACATCTTAAGCCCGAAAGATCGATTGAAAAAACTTAATTAAGAACAGGGGAGAATGGGAAATGGCTGAGCGAATTTTAATTGTAGATGATGCAGCATTTATGAGAATGATGGTGAAAGATATTTTAACGAAAAACGGATTTGAAATTGCCGCAGAGGCAGAAGATGGACAAAGGGCGGTTGAACTTTATAAAGAACATGAGCCGGACCTCGTGACGATGGACATCACGATGCCTGAGATGGATGGAATCACAGCCTTGAAAGAAATTAAACACTACGATCCGAATGCAAAAGTAATCATGTGTTCAGCCATGGGCCAGCAAGCCATGGTGGTGGATGCCATTCAAGCGGGGGCGAAAGACTTTATCGTCAAACCCTTTCAGGCAGAGCGTGTAATTGAAGCGATACAAAAAGCACTTAATTAAAGAGTAGGGATTTCGATGGTTTTAGTGATGAGATGGATATCAGCAATACTACTAGTTACTTTTCTTTTGCTTTCATTAGGATCTTCAGTATCAGCCTTAGGCCCTTCTGTCAGTGAATGTGCAAAAGATCCAGAGCTTGAGGGGTGTGATACGTCTACCCCTAAAGAGCAGAATGAACAAAATAGCGAAAGTCCGGTCGTTTCAAACGATGGGGCGGCTCCATCAATTGTATGGAATGTTGTCAAACTTATTTTTGTCCTGCTGTTTGTTCTAGCATTAATTTATGGTCTGCTTAAGTTTTTTAACAAAAGAAGTAAGGTATTCAATAAGAATCGTACGATGGAGAACTTGGGAGGACTCACATTAGCTCCTAATAAATCGATTCAGGCTGTTCGGATCGGTGATCAAGTATTTGTGATAGGTGTAGGAGACAGTATTGAGGTCATTACCGAAATTACCGAAGACAAAACGAAACAGAATCTTTTACATCAGGAAAAAAACGATGATTTTGTAAATCAAGGCTTCAGTCAGTTATTAAATAGGAAGAAACATGATGATCATGAATTGTCAAAGACAACCCAATCTTCCTTTAAGGATTTATTTGAACAACAATTAGGTGAAATGAAGGAAAAGCGCATGCACGTGAAGGGCAGGAAGAAAGGAGAGGATCCTAATGAATGAATTCGTAGATATCTTCTCAGGATCTGATCCGGAAAATATCGCTACATCGGTAAAACTCCTTTTACTTCTGACCGTTTTATCTCTTGCACCGGGGATCTTAATTTTAATGACGAGTTTTACGAGAATTTTAATCGTTCTGTCCTTTGTTCGAACATCACTCGCCACCCAATCGATGCCTCCGAACCAGGTGCTTGTAGGGATTGCCCTATTTTTAACTTTTTTTATTATGGCACCTACCTTTCAAGAGGTAAACGAGGAAGCACTGACACCGCTTTTTAATGAAGAAATTACATTAAATGAAGCATATGAAGAAGCAAGTGCCCCGATGAAACAATTTATGGCCAAGCACACAAGGCAAAAGGATTTAGCTTTATTCATGAATTATTCAGGTATGGAACGACCTGAAACAGTCCAAGACATTCCATTGACAACCCTTGTCCCCGCCTTTGCCATAAGTGAATTAAAGACAGCTTTTCAAATGGGATTTATGATTTTTATTCCATTCTTAGTTATTGATATGGCGGTAGCCAGTGTACTTATGTCAATGGGGATGATGATGCTGCCACCCGTGATGATTTCGCTGCCATTTAAAATTCTGCTGTTTGTCCTGGTGGATGGCTGGTATTTGATTTCGAAATCGTTATTAGAAGGATTCTAAGAGGTTGTTTAAAAATTGAAGGGATTGGTAGGCATGAATAGTGAAATGGTCATATCTTTTGCTAAAGAAGGAATTTATACTGTGTTGATCGTCTCAGGTCCGCTGCTACTATTAGCCCTGGCTGTTGGATTGCTCGTGAGTATCTTTCAAGCAACCACACAGATTCAAGAACAAACCCTGGCGTTCATTCCTAAAATTGTAGCTGTTCTGATCGGGTTGATCTTTTTTGGTCCTTGGATGCTGACAAACATGGTGCAGTTTACGGCGAATATTTTTAAAAACTTGAACATGCTGGTCGGTTAATATGCTTGAATCGTTAAGTTTAATTAATTTACCTGCTTTTCTATTAATCTTTGTAAGGGTAACGTCTTTTTTTGTTACTTTGCCGATTTTTTCCTATCGAAACGTTCCGACACAACATAAAATAGGGTTTAGCTTTTTTCTAGCCTTGCTTATGTATTTCACGATAGAGATACCTCCGATCCAAGTCGATGAAAACTATTTTTTACTGTTATTTAAAGAAGCCGGTGTTGGAATCGCTATTGGACTATTAGCTTATATTATTTTAGCGGCTATTCAAATTGCAGGTGGTTTCATAGACTTTCAAATGGGTTTTGCGATTGCTAACGTCATTGATCCAAGAACGGGGGCGCAAAGCCCGCTGATTGGTCAGTACTTATATATGATTACGCTCTTATTTATTTTAGCAGTGGATGGCCATCATCTAATGCTTGATGGTGTGTTTTACAGCTATAACTTAATTCCAATTGATCAATTCATCTCCCTTGAGGATGAGACTTGGATCATGTACATCATCGATGCTTTTAACCAAATGTTTGTGATTGCTTTTTTAATGGCTGTCCCAATTGTTGGCTGTTTATTTCTAGTAGATGTAGCGCTCGGGATTGTGGCACGTACGGTACCACAGTTAAATGTATTTGTCGTCGGGCTTCCTTTAAAGATTTTCATTGCTTTAGCCGTATTGGTCATTGCTATGACGTTCTATATTATGTTGATCCGGACTTTATTTGAAACGATGTTGACGACGATGCGCGGCTTGATGCAGATTTTTGGAGGTGCTTAATCGATGCCATACCTTAAGCTTCATTTACAGTACTTCGCCGCTGATGAAAAAACAGAAAAGGCAACCCCGAAAAAGCGGGAGGATACACGTAAAAAAGGGCAAGTTCCAAAAAGTCAGGATGTAAATACAGGGTTCCTATTACTTATGGTATTTGGCGGTTTGTATCTGTTTGGCGGTCAAATCCAAGAGGCTATGATGGGAATGTATGAGAAATCCTTTACTGAATATATTTATTGGAATGTTTCAGAAGAGCATGTTTTTACACTTTTTCTTGAGTTAACGATTGAAATGGCTAAGGCTTTAGCACCGATTATGGGGATAGCGATGGTTGCGGGAATTGCCTCGAACCTTTTACAAGTCGGTATTATGTTTACGGGCGAACCATTAAAGTTTGATCTGAAAAAAATGGATCCAATTAAAGGCGCTAAGAAAATATTTTCAGCGCGGGCTTTAGTAGAGTTAGTGAAGTCATTGCTGAAGATTACCATGATTGGTGTTATCACCTATGCCATTATCTGGGTAAACAAAGATCAAATGATGATGACTTCTCAAAAGTCAATCGAGGCTGCATTAGCATTCTTTGCACGCATCACCATTTTGATGGGATTGGCGTCAGGCCTGGCCCTTCTTTTGTTATCCGTGCTTGATTATTTATACCAGCGCTATGACCATGAGAAAAACATTCGGATGTCTAAAAAAGACTTGAAAGATGAGCATAAAAATATGGAAGGGGATCCGCTGATTAAATCAAAGATTAAAGAAAAGCAAAGACAAATGTCAGCATCGCGAATGATGAGTGAAGTACCTGGTGCAGATGTCGTAATAACCAACCCGACGCATTATGCCATTGCTATTAAATACGACGAGGCTAAATCAGACGCTCCCTTTGTTGTTGCTAAAGGTGTCGATTTTGTAGCACAGAAAATAAAAGAAGTAGCCAATGCGAATGACATTATAATGGTAGAAAATCGACCTTTAGCAAGAGCATTGTATCAACATTCAGAGATGGATCAACCGATAGATGAGCAATTTTACAAGGCTGTAGCGGAAGTTCTGGCTTACGTGTATCGGTTAGAGAAAAAAGTGTAAATAAGAGGTTGTTCAAAAAGTCACCAAATGATAAACGGCGAATTTTTTCCGGTCCTCACGTATGAAAGTATACGGCTTGCGGTCCTCAAAACTTTCGAGCCTTGAACTACTTGCGACGCACAAGGAACGTGCTCGTGTCGACTTTGTCACAGGATGTGACGATCTTTGTCGACGTTCTAATTTGGAAACTTTTTGAACACTTACAAATAAAGGAGTGACCCGATATGTCAGCACGGGACTTATCCGTTTTATTAGGTGTCATTTTAATCATCATCATGCTTGTCATACCATTACCCGGGTGGCTTCTTAGTTTTTTAATACTCGTTAATATTGCCCTGGCTTTACTCGTTATTTTAGTTTCCATGAATATGGATGAAGCATTGAAGTTTGCTGTCTTTCCAACCTTGCTTTTATTGTTAACGTTATTTCGTTTAGCTTTGAATGTATCGACAACCCGTTCGATTTTATCGGAAGCCGATGCCGGGGAAGTTGTTGCTACGTTTGGAACTTTCGTAATTGGCGGAAACCCGCTAGTAGGGTTTGTTGTGTTTATCATATTGGTGCTCATTCAATTCCTGGTTATAACGAAGGGCGCTGAACGTGTGTCTGAAGTTGCGGCGCGATTTACACTTGATGCTATGCCAGGGAAACAAATGAGTATCGATGCCGACTTGAATGCAGGTTTGATTAACGAACATCAAGCGAAAGAGCGTAGAGAGAAAATTGAACATGAATCCGATTTTTATGGAGCGATGGATGGGGCGAGTAAATTCGTCAAGGGAGATGCTATTGCCGGGATCGTTATTGTGTTGATTAATATTATCTTCGGTTTAATTATTGGGATTGTCCAAATGGGCATGTCTTTTGGTGAAGCCGTGGATGTCTATATGCGCTTAACGGTTGGGGATGGTCTTGTCAGTCAAATCCCGGCCTTGCTTATTTCCACTGCAACCGGAATTGTGGTCACTCGGGTTGCCTCGCAAGGTAATCTTGGAACAGATGTAACCGCTCAACTGTTAAGGTATCCGAAATTACTCTATATTGCCGGCGGAACGATCCTGCTTTTAGGTTTGACTCCTATTCCATTTTTTCTAACTGGATTGATTGGATCGGTTTTAATTTTTGGCGGTTATTGGTTGTCACGTGTAAGTGAGGAACCTGAGTTTGTTGAGGAGGAACAGTTGGATGAAGCGGAAAGTGATCAAATGAAGTCACCGGAAAATGTCGTAAGTTTAATAAGTATGGATCCAATCGAGTTTGAATTTGGCTATGCGCTTATTCCGATTGCTGACACGAATCAAGGTGGAGATCTGCTGGACCGTATTGTAATGATAAGAAGGCAGCTTGCAATCGAGCTTGGGATCGTCATCCCTGTTGTGAGAATACGGGATAATATCCAACTAGGGCCGAATGAATACCGTTTGAAAATTAAAGGAAATCAAGTAGCGCAAGGGGAATTGCTGCTCGATCATTTCTTAGCGATGAGTCCAGGTGTTGATGATGACACGATGGAAGGCATTGATACACAAGAACCGGCATTCGGTTTGCCGGCGAAATGGATTACGGAGGAACTTAAAGACGAAGCGGAACTTTCGGGCTACACCGTAGTGGATCCCCCGTCCGTTGTTTCTACGCATATTACTGAAGTGATTAAGCAGAATGCCCATCAGTTACTCGGTCGTCAGGAAACACAACAGCTCATCTCCCATTTGAAAGAGTCGTATCCTATTTTAGTAGATGAAGTTACACCGGAGCCACTAGCCATTGGTGATGTACAGAAGGTGTTAGCCAAACTTCTACGGGAAAATGTTTCGGTTAAAAATTTACCGGTTATTTTTGAAACGCTAGCTGACTTTGGAAAAATGACAAATGACAGCGAGCTGTTAGCGGAATATGCAAGACAAGCGTTATCATCGCAAATTACCACCCAATACCGAAAAGAAGATAACAGTCTAAGTGTCATTACGGTTTCGGGAAAAGTAGAAAAACTGATTGCTGATCATATTCAGCAGACGGAACATGGCAGTTATTTATCGATTGATCCAGACTCGCAAGCAAAGATTGTACAGTCGATAGCTGCCCAAGTGGAACAAGTATCATTAAAGGAAGAAACGGCTATTTTACTATGTTCACCTGCAGTGAGAATGTATGTGAAGCAGCTGCTCGACCGTTTCCTTCCACAAGTCGTCGTATTATCTTATAACGAGCTCGATCCGAATGTAGAAGTACAAAGCGTGGGAGTGGTGAATGTCGCATGAAGGTGAAAAAATTTCAAGCCGGAACCATGCCGGAAGTGATGAAGAAAGTTAAAAAAGAACTTGGAACAGACGCAATCATATTGAATTCCAAACCGATTAAGGTCGGTGGAGTATTAGGCTTATTTAAAAAGAGTCACGTCGAAGTCATTGCAGCCATCGATCCCACTGCAGAATCTGTTCCAAACAAGGAAACAAAAACGGGAATGAAAGCAGATTTTTCACGACAAAACACTCCGAACAATGAACTACTGAAGGAAGTAAAGTCGTTAAAAGCTATGATCCAAATACAGCATAATCGTACTTCTTATCCAGCCGCTATTGAATCCATACATAGGCATCTGGTTTCACAGGAAGTTGAGCCCAAGCTTGCTAAGGAGATTGCAGATGAACTGCAAAAGCTGCCAGCACATGGGGATATCTCTGATGAACAGTGGATGAATCTTGCTGGGGATGAATTGCAAAAGAGGCTGACACATCTTCCGTTCGGTCATCATTCATTTAAGAAACAGTATGTACATCTCGTGGGGCCGACAGGGGTAGGGAAAACGACAACCGTAGCCAAAATCGCAGCTGATGCTCTACTGAATAAACGTCTTAAGGTCGCATTCATCACAACCGATACGTATCGGATTGCTGCCATTGACCAGTTGAAAACCTATGCGAAAATCCTAGATATCCCGCTCGAAGTCGCCTACAGCTTAGAAGATTATATTCAAGCGAGGGAAAAATTTGGAGACTATGATCTCGTACTCATCGATACCGCTGGCCGTAACTTTAGAGATGCCCATTATGTAAATGAACTTAGGAAAGTGGTGGATTTTACAGAGGATACAGAGACGTACTTAGTGTTATCACTTACATCTAAGTATCTTGACATGAGTGATATCTATCGACAGTTTGCAGACATTTCGATTGAGAAGCTTATCTTTACGAAAGAGGATGAGACTTCAGGAATGGGCGGTGCCATCAGCATGGCAGTAAATCATAATATCGGTGTCGCCTATGTTACGTATGGTCAAAATGTTCCTGATGATATCAAGCCTGCGAGCATAGATTCACTCGTTCGCTCAGTCTTGGAGGCTGCAGTCAATGGCTGATCAAGCGGAACAACTTCGCAGCCGTCTGATGAGAATGGATAAGCCCAAGGCAAAAACGATTGCTGTCGCCAGTGGAAAAGGCGGTGTCGGCAAGACAAATTTCACAATAAACTTTGCTTTGAAGCTGATACAGCAAGGAAAAAGGGTATTAATTTTTGACCTTGACATTGGTATGGGGAATGTAGATATTTTGCTTGGTGTTACACCAAAATACTCGATCGTCCATCTTTTTCAAGAGCAGCAAGACATTCGCGATATGATCGAGGCAGGCCCGAACAATCTGGATTATATCGCTGGCGGTTCGGGATTATCTACACTTTTCCAATTAGATGAAGATCGGTTTATTTATTTTCATCAGGCTTTTGAACAGCTTACTATTGAATACGATTTTATCTTGTTTGATATGGGAGCAGGCGCCACAGAGGATAGCTTACATTTTATCACGTCTGCCGATGAAGTGATGATTGTGACAACACCCGAACCAACATCGATCACAGATGCCTACGCAATGATTAAGCATTTAATAAGACAGAACCCTGCTTTACCTATTCATGTGCTGATTAATCGAGCGTTGAGTGCTCAAGCTGGGCTGAGCACATTTGTAAGGCTTGAAGCTGCAGTGAAGAAATTCCTTAATAAACAAATCTCTAATTTAGGTGTGGTTCCAGACGATCATTCGGTCTTAGAAGCTGTAACAAATCAGCTCCCTTTCGTTCTTGCCACTCCAAAGAGCCGGGCGAGCAAGGCTGTCGGACAAATTGTGGCACAATACCTCATATTAAAGGGATTAAGTAATCATGAAGGAGAATCTTTTATTTCAAAATTAAAGCGTTTTGTTCTTAGATCAGAATAGGTAACAGCGTTCATGTAACGCCTAACTAGGCCCACAGATTCTCCGTTTTTCTAGTAGAAAGGTAGATTTAGATTGAACAAAGTAAAAGTATTAATTGTAGATGATTCAGCATTCATGAGAAAAGTCCTGTCTGACATCGTAAACAAGGATTATCGATTGGAGGTTGTTGGAACGGCTCGAAATGGGAAAGATGCATTGCGGAAAGTGAGAGAACTATCTCCTGATGTCATTACCATGGATATCGAAATGCCTGTGATGGATGGGCTCACGGCATTAAGACATTTAATGGAGGAGGCTCCGAAGCCTGTTGTTATACTGTCCAGTTTATCGGGGGAAGGGGCGGAAAGCACGCTTCAAGCCATCAGCCTTGGCGCCGTTGATTTTGTACTCAAACCTTCAGGGTCGATTTCACTAGATATAAATAAAGTAGAAGCGGAAATCATTCACAAAGTAATGACCGCTAGTAAAGTAAAAGTCGCAAAACTTTCTCCTGTAAAGGTGATACAGAAACGACCATCAGAGGGATCGGGGGAGACGGACGTTCCGTTGTTGCGATTGGGACATCTACTGGGGGGCCCAGGGCTTTGCAGGAAGTTCTTACAGGGATTCCTAAAGGTTTCCCGGCGCCGATCCTTGTCGTCCAGCATATGCCTAAAGGGTTTACGAAATCTCTGGCTAAACGTATTGATCAATTAACTTCCATCCATGTAAAAGAAGCGGAACATGGGGAACCGTTGCAAAATGGCGTGGCCTACATTGCCCCAGGGGATCTCCATATGGGTGTTGAAGCGACGTACGACCACCTTAAAATTTCTCTCAACCGAGGGGAACAGATGAATGGACATCGACCCTCAGTGGATTATTTATATCAATCACTAGCTAAGGTGAAACAATACAAAACGGTTTCTGTCATTATGACCGGGATGGGGGCAGATGGCAGGGAGGGGTTAATTGAATTGAAAAGACAGTGTCCAGAAACCTACTGTCTAGCTGAATCAGAAGAAACTTGTGTTGTGTACGGGATGCCAAAAGCGGTCATTAAGGCAAAGTTAGCTAATGAAGTTGCTCCACTTGACGATATAAACCATAGAATAGTACAGGTCATTTTAGGCAGGGGGAATTAAATGTGGAGACCAATCAATATTTAGAAATTTTCATTGATGAAAGTAAAGAGCACTTACAATCGATAAATGATCGTTTATTAGATTTAGAGAAAAACCCTCAAGATTTAGCCATCGTAGGGGAAATTTTCAGGTCCGCCCATACTTTAAAAGGGATGTCCGCAACAATGGGCTATCAGGACTTGTCTAATCTTACACATCAGATGGAAAACGTTTTGGATGGGGTCCGAAGCGAAAGAATTTGCGTTGATTCTGCTATGCTCGATGTCGTTTTCGATTCAGTTGATGATCTTGAAGCCATGGTAATGGACATTGCAGGTGGCGGCACAGGGGAGAGGGATGTGGAGCGGATCGTTGCCCTGTTACAAACGATCGAAAGCGAAGAAACAGGCGAAGTTAAAGTCGGTGTTAATCGGGCAATTCATAAAACGAATTTAGATAACCCTGTAGAGTTGGATGAATTTGCGCTAACAGTTCTTGAACAATCGAAGGAGCAAGGATTAAATAATTTAATCGTCCACGTTTCTTTAAGAGAGGATTGCTTATTAAAGGCGGCCCGTGTTTATATGGTGTTTGATGTTTTTGAGCAAGCCGGTGAAGTGGTTCAGTCTACACCATCTGTTGAGGAACTTGAAAATGAGAAATTTGAAACGAGTTTTCAAGTAGTATTCGTTACGAATGATCAGGCTGAAGACCTCAAAAATAAGATCATGAAAATCTCTGAAATTGAAGATGTCCACACTTCAGTATTTGACGTGGATGCCTACACATCAGCTCTATCAGATCGTGATTTGCAACCTTCATTAGAAACAGAGGAAAAGGTAGTAGCAAAACAAGAGAAGAGCACGCTTGAGAAGCAATCCACAACCCCCAAGCAAAAAGAGAACCAGGCAGCTAATAAAACGATCCGTGTCAATATCGATCGACTCGATGTATTGATGAATCTGTTTGAAGAACTTGTCATTGACCGTGGGCGTTTGGAGCAAATTTCCAATGAGTTGGATCACAATGATTTAAAGGACACAGTGGAAAGAATGTCCCGTGTCTCAGGTGATCTGCAAACTATTATCTTGAATATGCGCATGGTTTCTATTGAGCAGGTGTTCAATCGTTTTCCAAGAATGGTGAGACAGTTGTCACGTGATTTAAACAAAGAGATTGACTTGCAAATAATCGGGGCGGAGACAGAGCTTGATCGAACCGTCATTGATGAAATCGGGGATCCGCTTGTTCATCTGATTCGCAATGCATTAGATCATGGAATTGAGAGTCCTGAAGAGCGGAAACAAAAAGGCAAACAAGTGACAGGAAAACTAGAGCTGAAGGCCTACCATAGTGGGAATCACGTGTTTATTGAAATCACTGATGACGGTGCAGGGATCCATCGTGAGCGCGTGATTCAAAAGGCGATTTCAAACCATGTCATCACAGAGGAACAAGCTGTTCATTTATCTGATAAACAAGTATATGAACTGATTATGGAAAGCGGGTTTTCAACAGCTGAGACGATATCCGATGTGTCAGGCAGAGGTGTAGGCCTTGATGTGGTTAAAAATACGATAGAGTCATTAGGTGGGAGGATAGAGATTGATTCTGAGCTGGACCGCGGGAGCATATTCTCGATCCAACTTCCCCTCACTCTCTCGATCATTTCCGTTATGCTTGTTGAGGTGCAACGAGAGAAATATGCGATCCCGCTTTCATCTATTATAGAAACAGCGATCATCAATAAGAAGGATGTCATGCATGCACATAACAAGAAAGTCATTGATTTCAGAGGAAATATAGTCCCGCTGGTATTTTTAAAAGATATTTTAGAGACGCCGCAAACACTTGAAGAGGATGGAGATTATTTACTTGTGATTGCTCGTAAAGGGGACAAGATGGCCGGGTTTGTCGTCGATTCGTTTATTGGTCAGCAGGAGGTTGTACTTAAGTCATTAGGTGATTATTTATCTGGAGTTTTCGCTATATCAGGTGCAACAATTTTAGGAAATGGCCAAGTCGCTTTAATCTTAGACTCAAACGCATTGGTCAAATAATACCAGGGAGGCTTAGTTATGTTTAAGTCAGATGAAATTGTACAACACGTGAAAGTGATCGTTTTTCAAATAGAAGATGAAGAATATGCCATACCTGTTCATCAAGTGGGATCAATTGAACGGATTATGCACATTACACGTGTGCCAAAGACTGCACCATTTGTAGAAGGTGTGATCAATCTGCGAGGAGTCGTCACGCCGATTATTGATTTACGAAAGCGATTTGGCTTACAAGGATATGAGCAGGATGGAAGTACGAGAATAATTATTGCAGCCATTGATGAGATGGATGTCGGGCTCATTGTGGATGGAGCGAATGATGTACTGGACATCAAGGAGGGTGCGATTCAGGCGCCACCAGAAATAGTTGGAACGATAGAGACGGAATATATTGATGGGATAATTAATTTCGGTCAACGGCTGCTCATCCTGCTCAACTTAGATAAGGTGTTATCACGGGATGAGGTAAGAGAACTGCATGAGTTCAACGGGCAGACAGATGGAGTTTCGTGATAAGTTTACAAGTTTTCATTTAGATGTTCTTAAGGAAATTGGCAACATAGGAGCGGGGAATGCGGCTACTTCATTATCCAAACTGCTTGATAAGAAAGTTGATATGCATGTACCTGCTGTCAGATTAGTAGATTTTCAAGAAGTAATGGAACTGGCTGGCGGCTCAGAGACTAGAGTTGTTAGCCTCATGCTTCGTTTAAATGGGGATGCTCCAGGGAATATGTTTTTCATTTTATCCCCGGCACAATCCACACGTTTCGTAAAACAGATGACTGGCTTAACCAGCTTTCATCTAGATGAACCTGATCCCCTGAGTTAGCTTTTTCTGCCTTACAAGAGCTTGGAAATATTTTAGCGGGATCGTATCTGTCTGCGCTCTCGGACCTGACAAATCTTGATTTGCAGCCATCAGTACCGGCTTTAACAGTTGATATGGCGGGGGCTGTTTTAAGCTTTGGCTTAACAGAGCTTTCTCAAGTTAGTGATGTAGCGATTGTTATCGAAACATCGTTCAGTGAAAAGGGAGCTGGCAGTAAGACGGTGGAGGGACATTTTTTTCTGATTCCTACCCCGCCCTCTTACAACATTTTATTCGCTTCCTTAGAGGTTGCGGGACATGAGTAGAATAGTAGAGACAGTTAAAGTGGGTATCGCTGAACTTGACGTAGTTAAACATGATACTTTGATTCGCACTTCAGGACTAGGTTCTTGTGTGGGACTTGTTCTTTATGACCGATCACAGGAGATAGCCGGAATGGCGCATATCATGCTGCCAGATTCAACATTGAGCAAAGAATCTTCATTTAATCGAGCAAAATATGCGGATACAGCTATTGATGATTTGGTTGATAAGTTGATAGGACAAGGGGCAAAGAAGTTTCGCCTTACAGCTAAACTTGCGGGAGGGGCACAGATGTTTCAGTTCTCAACAGCAAGTGATATGGGGGGGATAGGTTCGAGAAATGTAGCAGCGGTTAAGAAAAAACTTTCTCAATTAACTATTCCTGTTGAATCTGAGGATACAGGTGGAAACAGGGGACGAACGATAGAGTTTAATCCGACAACAAGCCTGTTACATATTCGTACGGTTTACGGAGGGGAAGCAACGATCTGATATTGGTGGCAACAATAAGCGGTTTGAATTTAATGAAGAAGATAATCTTATCCAATCTATTTTTATTATTAGACAGAAGTGAGGAGGGATAATCATGGCAGGCTCTATATCTCCTCAAGAACAAGAGCTGTGGGACCTTTGGATAAACGAGCAAAACACGGAAGCAGCAAATGAATTAGTGCAGCAATACTATTATTTAGTTCGCTTTCACGTCCAGCGAATAGCTGCTCATCTACCGAGAAGCGTCAGTAAAGATGATGTGAAGAGTCTTGGATTGCTTGGTTTATACGATGCTTTAAAAAAATTTGATCTCACCCGTGACTTAAAGTTTGATACCTATGCCTCCTTTCGAATACGGGGGACAATCATGGATGGGCTACGTAAAGAGGACTGGCTTCCACGATCCGTCCGTGATAAAGCAAAAAAGATCGAACATACAGCTGAACATATTGAACAGCAGTATCACAGACCCGCAACCTCAATAGAAATTGCTGCAGAGCTTAACATGTCAAAGGTCGAAGTTGAAGAGATCATGAAGGATGCTCTCTTTTCTCATGTGCTTTCAATTGAAGAAAAAGTAAAAGACAGCCCTGATGAACATAAAGAAGGTATTGGTTATTCCATACCTGATAAAGATACACCAACACCAACCGAAAGTCTTGTAAGGGAAGAGAATTACAGGGAATTAGCCCAGCATATAAAAAGATTGAATGAAAAAGAACAGCTGGTCGTGAGTTTGTTTTACACAGAAGAATTAACCTTAACAGAAATTGGCGAAATCATGGATTTAACGACATCGAGAATTTCGCAAATTCATGCTAGAGCTATCGTTAAGCTGCGAAACTCACTAATGAATGTTGTAGGTTAACATAAGGAGATCTGAACAAGATGGAGACACAATGGGAGAGTCTCATATTTAGTGGCAAGTTTTACAGCAACACAGTCAAAGGTTTATAAAGAATAAAGAGGATGGTTTTCAATTGAGCCGAAACGTCAGGTATGACAATAGAATCTAACAGGTGAGTGAAGGAATATGGTTTACTTTCTATTAGCAGTTAGCTTTATTCTGCACGGAGTTTTGATTTTAATCATTATAATTTTATTTAATAAAGTGAAACAGACAGAGGAACTAGAGTCGCGTCAAAAACAGGTGTCTAGGGAAATCGAAGAGGTATTTCATGCTTATCTTTTGGAAATAAAAGAAGAGAATGCAAAAATGGATGACTGGTTCAAGTATTCATCCGAGCAGTCGAAACAACGGCTAGATCAAAATCGTACCGATGCAGAGGAGAAAACGGACTATACTCCCCCGCTGCCCCTAGAAGGCGAAGAAGATTATCAGCCATCCATTCAGTCTAGTGTGATAGGGATGTACCAAAATGGGACTAGTATGGAGGAAATTGCTCGTGAATTAAATATGGGTAAAACAGAAGTTGAGCTGCTTGTAAAGTTTCAACACATAAAATAATCAAATATGCTTGAATGAATAGGCTCGTTATGATATATTTACTGTCGGTGTCAATACACACGCCTTTTGATTTCATTGATGGTTGCTCTTATTTTGTAAGGGTTAGTAATGAGAGATGATAAGGGCGGAGGATACTAAATAAAACCAATCAGGAGGAACGAAACATGTCTGTTATTTCTATGAAACAGTTGCTAGAAGCTGGTGTTCATTTCGGACACCAAACCCGTCGCTGGAACCCGAAGATGAAGAAGTATATCTTCACAGAGCGTAACGGAATTTATATCATCGACCTGCAAAAGACAGTTAAAAAGGTGGATGAAGCTTATAACTACGTGAAACAAATCGCTGAAGATGGCGGAAATGTTCTTTTCGTAGGTACGAAAAAACAAGCACAAGACACAGTTCGCGATGAAGCGAATCGCTGTGGCATGTACTACATTAACCAACGCTGGTTAGGTGGTACGCTAACGAACTTCCAAACAATCCGTAAGCGTATCACTCGTCTAAAAGATATCGAGCGTATGGAAGAAGATGGTACATTTGACGTGCTTCCTAAAAAAGAAGTTGTTGACATGCTTAAAGAAAAAGATCGTCTAGTTAAATTCCTAGGCGGTATTAAAGAAATGACTTCAATTCCAGATGCAATGTTTGTCATTGACCCTCGTAAAGAGCGCATTGCTATCGCGGAAGCTCATAAACTAAATATCCCGGTAATTGGTATTGTTGATACAAACTGTGATCCGGATGAAATCGATTATGTCATCCCAGCGAACGATGACGCAATTCGCGCTGTTAAATTGCTGACTTCAAAAATGGCGGATGCTGTTCTTGAAGCGAAGCAAGGCGAAGAAACTGAAGAAACAGAAGAAGCGGAAGCGGAAGCTGTTCAAGAGTAAGTGACGGTTCAATAGGTGATAAGGGGGCAGACCTTTTATCACCTTTTTTAAGAGTAAAGAAGTATAAACTCTTGCGCTTTTCTGTCTACCAGTGCGCTTCGAGCTTTTCTTAATCATAAAGGTCTAGATAAATAAGGAGGCTACACAATGGCTATTAATGCTAAAATGGTAAAAGAACTTCGTGAAAAAACAGGTGCGGGCATGATGGATTGTAAAAAAGCACTTACTGAAAATGATGGTGACATGGAGAAGGCAATGGAATGGCTCCGTGAAAAAGGTATTTCTAAAGCACAAAAGAAAGCAGATCGCATTGCTGCTGAAGGGTCTGCGCATATCGTAGTCGAAGGCAATACAGCAGCTCTTTTCGAAGTAAACTGCGAAACGGACTTCGTTACAAAAAATGACCAATTCAAAGCATTGCTTCAAGAGCTTGGTCAACACCTTGTGAACCAAAAGCCTGAAACAGTTGAAGAAGCACTTGAGCAAAAACTTCATGGTGAAGGAAATACAATTAATGACTATATCACGGATATGGTAGCTAAAATTGGTGAGAAAATCTCTCTTCGTCGTTTTGTTGTTAAAGAAAAGACGGATAACGATGCATTTGGTGCCTATATGCATATGGGCGGAAACATCGGTGTTCTAACTGTGCTTGAAGGATCAACAGACGAAGCCGTGGCAAAAGATGTAGCCATGCATGTGGCAGCTGTTAACCCTCGTTATGTTTCTCGTGACGAAATCCCTGAGTCAGAAGTAGATAGCGAGCGCGAAGTTTTGAAAACACAAGCACTCAATGAAGGAAAGCCAGAAAAAATTGTTGAAAAAATGGTTGAAGGCCGTTTGAATAAGTTCTTCGAAGAGATTTGCCTGCTTGAGCAAAGCTTTGTTAAAGATCCAGATCAAAAGGTGAAGCAGTATGTGGCTTCTTCTAAAGGTGAAATTAAAGGGTTCGTCCGTTTTGAAGTTGGAGAAGGCATGCAGAAACGTGAAGAAAACTTTGCTGACGAAGTAATGAGCCAAGTTAAAAAATAAGCGAATTTTAAAACAGGGGACACATTGTGTTCCCTCTTTTAAAACACGTTACATACAATGATTAAAATAACATCATGATCGACACAAAAATAGATCAGGAAAAAATGGAGGTTGCTATGACTACAGCTCGCTATCGTCGCATCGTACTAAAACTGAGTGGAGAAGCCTTAAGTGGTAAAGAAGGTTTCGGTCTTGAACCAACGATTATACAATCCATTTCCCGTCAAGTTAAAGAGGTAGCCGAGTTAGGTGTAGAAGTCGCCGTTGTTGTTGGCGGTGGAAACATTTGGCGTGGTAAAGTAGGAAGTGAAATGGGCATGGACCGTGCAAACGCAGATTACATGGGAATGCTCGCAACAGTAATGAACTCTTTGGCCCTTCAAGACAGTTTGGAAAACATGGGTATTCAAACACGTGTCCAAACATCAATTGAAATGAGACAAGTTGCAGAGCCTTATATACGCAGAAAAGCGATCCGCCACCTGGAGAAAAAACGGGTTGTTATTTTCGCAGCCGGTACTGGTAATCCTTATTTTTCTACGGATACAACCGCAGCATTACGTGCAGCAGAAGTTGAAGCAGATGTGATATTAATGGCCAAAAATAATGTCGATGGTGTATACTCGGATGATCCTAAAGTGAACGTCGAGGCTAAGAAATATGACCAAATTTCCTATTTGGATGTGCTTAATGAAGGTTTAGGTGTTATGGATTCTACAGCTTCTTCTTTATGTATGGACAACGATATCGATTTATTGGTATTCTCTATTACAGAAGAAGGTAACATTAAAAAGGCCGTAATGGGCGAAAATATTGGAACTATTGTTAGGGGGAAATAATCATGTCAGACGCCGTGATTAAAGAAACGAAACAACAAATGGAACAAGCTGTTCAAGCCTACTCACGTCAATTAGCTACGGTTAGAGCTGGTCGAGCGAATCCTTCTATTTTGGATAATGTCTATGTAGACTACTATGGTGCCGCTACACCTTTAAACCAGTTAGCCCAAGTGGGAGCACCTGAACCACGTCTGCTTGTCATCACACCATATGATAAGTCTGCTGTTTCCGAGATTGAGAAAGCTATTCAAAAAGCTGATCTCGGTCTATCACCTTCAAGCGATGGAAACGTTGTGCGTATTAACATCCCAGCACTTACAGAAGAGCGCCGTAAAGATCTAGCTAAAGTAGTCGGTAAATACTCAGAAGAAGCTAAAGTACAAGTCCGTAATATTCGTCGCGACGCAAACGACCGTCTGAAGAAACTTGAAAAAGACGGTGAGCTGACAGAAGACGATCTTCGTGAATATCAAGATGATGTTCAAAAAGTGACAGATGATAACATTGCATCTATTGATAAACTAGCTAAGAATAAAGAAGACGAAATTATGGAAGTTTGATCTGATAGGCCAAAATTAGGTGTATAAAGCCGCACTGTCGCTGTTTGGCAGTGCGGTTTTTATTTTACTATCAGTGGTGTTCAAAAAGTTGCCCCTTATCATTTAGTGACTTTTTGAACAACCTCTATCAAATACTCTTTATGTGAATGGCGGCATGGTGTAGGATAATAGTATATAATAGAAAAAGTGGAACCAACGGACTGGGGGATAATGTCATGCCAATCAAGATTCCATTTACTAAGAATAAAAAACAAACGACACAGCAATCTCTGAGTCTCGACCATGATCATATTCCTAATCATGTGGCGATTATAATGGATGGAAATGGTCGATGGGCCAAAAAGAGAGGCTTGCCAAGAATTGCAGGCCATAAAGAAGGCATGAGTGTCGTAAAGAAAATTGTTCGCCGTGCATCAGATCTGGGGGTTCATGTCCTCACCCTCTATGCATTTTCAACAGAAAATTGGAAACGTCCAAAAAATGAAGTTGATTTTTTAATGAAACTACCAGTAGATTTTTTAACTACATATTTGCCTGAACTCATTGAAAGAAATGTACAAGTCCAAACCATTGGAGATACTGGTTTACTCCCAGAGCATACACGTAAAGCTGTGGAAGAAGCCATTATTCGCACTTCTGAAAACAGCGGTCTGATTTTAAATTTCGCACTTAACTATGGAAGTCGTTTTGAAATGGTCAATGCAGTGAAGCAAATAGCAACACAAGTTGAAAAGGGTGAACTTTCAACGGACGACATTGATGAACAGCTGTTCTCCTCCCATCTGTACACATCAGAACTATTAGAACCAGACTTGTTGATTCGAACAAGTGGTGAACAGCGTCTAAGTAATTTTCTATTATGGCAGCTTGCCTATGCCGAATTCTGGTTTACAGAAGTGTTTTGGCCAGATTTTGATGAACATCTATTTGAACAAGCACTCTACGATTATCAAAACCGCAAACGTCGTTATGGCGGAATATAAGGTGTGAACGTACTATGAAACAACGAACCATTACAGCAGTAGTTGCTGCATTAATCTTTCTGCCCATTGTTATGCTTGGCGGTGGAATCTTTCAGGCTTTTGTCTATTTAATTGCCAGCATTGCTATATATGAACTCATGCGTATGAAAAAAATTGCTCGCTACTCCATCGCTTCAGGTATTACTTTATTGCTTATGTGGACACTGATGTATAAGCAGGGGATGTTTTTTGGTTATGATTTACCTGTAACCAAATCCGAACTAACTCTATTAGCTGTTTTAATCTTGCTAAGCTATACGGTCCTTGTGAAAAACCGCTTTACATTCGATGATGTTGGCTTTCTTTTATTAGCCGCTATTTATATCGGAATGGGCTTTTATTATCTAATTGTGACTGAGCAAGCTGGTTTAGAGTATGTATTTTATGCCTTGTTTGTCGTGTGGGCCACAGATACAGGGGCCTATATTTTCGGACGATTATTTGGCAAGCATAAATTATGGCCGCAAATTAGTCCAAAGAAGACCATTGAAGGTTCGATCGGCGGTGTCGTACTTGCTGTCGTCGTCGCCTATATTTTTCATATGATTGAACCATTGCACCATTCGCTACTAATCGTACTGGCTGTAACCATTCTTATTTCTATAACTGGCCAGATCGGTGACTTAGTGGAATCAGCATTAAAACGTCACTATGCTGTAAAGGATTCCGGTAAAATTCTTCCAGGCCACGGTGGTGTATTGGATCGCTTTGACAGTTTGATTTTTATGCTGCCGATCCTGCATTTAGTCGGATTCATTCCTGAGGAAGATAAGGCTCTAGCGATTGACTGGGTTCTTTCATTTGTGTTTTATATTTATTAACGATTACTGATAGTAAAAGGGGAGTTCCCGGGATGAAACAAATTGCCTTACTTGGTTCTACAGGCTCAATTGGTATACAAACGCTTGAAGTGCTTCGGCTGCATAAAGATGAATTTTCTCTATATGCTATGGCATTTGGCAAAAATATAGACAAAGCTCTCCCGCTCATTAAGGAATTTCAACCTGCTCTAGTTGTGGTTCAAGATGAAGCAACGAAGGACAAGCTTGAAAAAGAATGGCAGGGAAGCACTATTTTATTTGGCAGCGGAGGCCTTATTGAAGCGAGTGTTGCTGATCAGGTAGATGTTGTTGTAAATGCTGTCATGGGAAGTATTGGACTTCCTGCTACTCTTAAAGCAATTGAAGCCAAAAAAACAATCGCCATTGCTAATAAAGAAACACTTGTCACTGCAGGACATTTAGTCATGGAGGCTGCCAGGAATCATAATGTGGCGCTACTACCTGTAGATAGTGAGCATTCAGCGATCTACCAATCACTAAATGGCGAAAGTAAAAAAGATATTCACAAATTAATCATCACAGCCTCTGGGGAAGCTTTCGTGATAAAAAAAGGGAAGAACTTGCCGGAGTAACGGTTGAAGATGCCCTAAATCATCCAAACTGGAGTATGGGGGCGAAAATCACAGTGGATTCTGCCTCTATGATGAATAAAGGATTAGAAGTGATAGAAGCTCATTGGCTTTTTGATGTGCCTTATGAACAAATTCATGTTATTCTTCATAGAGAAAGTGTCATTCATTCTATGGTTGAGTATGTAGACCGAAGTGTCATGGCTCAGTTAGGCACTCCAGATATGAAAGTACCGATTCAATACGCCTTAACGTACCCCAACCGATATCCTTTAGAAAATACAGAACAGCTCAATCTAGAAGACATGGCAACATTACATTTTGAGAAAATGGATATGGAGCGGTTTCCTTGTCTTAGAATGGCTTATGAAGCTGGGCGTGAGGGTGGATCAATGACGACAGTTCTAAACGCTGCCAATGAGGTAGCCGTCCAGTTATTTTTAGAAGGTCAAATCTCCTTCCTTGAAATCGAACAACTGATACAACAGGAACTTTTACAACATAAAACGATTCATAACCCAGACTTGTCTACCATACTATCTATCGATGAGGAAACGAGAAAACGTGTCCGTTTAAATTAAAAGTTCATGTTCGAAAAAGTTACCAAATGGCTGGCGTAATTTTGAATTCTGTACGTATGCTTAGTTATACGTGAGGGTTCGAAATACTCCTGCTGAGCTGCCCTGCATCGCTCTTGGTGAATAGGCTTGTCGATGCGGGTGCATAGCTATTTCTAGAAGAACTAACGCAAGATTTGCCGGTGACTATTCGAACAACCTCTAAAAGGAAGGTGCTTCATTTGACTACAGTAATTGCATTTATACTCATGTTCGGACTGCTAGTGTTTGTACATGAGTGGGGCATCTCATTTTTGCAAAGCGAGCAGGGATGCTTGCTCGAGAATTTGCCATCGGGTTCGGTCCGAAAATATTCGCTTTCACAAAAAACGAAACTGTTTATACCATTCGTTTATTGCCTATTGGTGGATATGTAAGAGTAGCAGGAGAGGATCCAGAGATTGTCGAACTGAAGGCCGGCCATCATATTGGATTAGAATTCAATGAGTCAGGCAAGGTCAGTCGTATCATTGTCAACAATAAATCCAAGCATCCTTATGCTCGTGTCATTGAAGTCGAAAGGGCTGACCTCGATCACCGTTTAATTATTGAAGGCTACGAAATTGACGAAGAGGAAAAACTCTACTTTGATGTAGACCCTAAAGCGATGTTTGTTATGGATGAAAAGGAAACCCAGATTGCTCCGTATGACCGCCAGTTTGCTTCAAAATCTGTGCCCAAGCGTGCAATGCAATTGTTTGCCGGTCCGATGATGAACTTTATACTAGCCATCATTTTATTTATGATCCTAGGCTTTATACAGGGCGTACCCGTAAATAATGCACTGATCGGTGGAGTGCAGCCTGATTCCCCTGCAGAAGAAGCAGGATTACAGGATGGAGACGAAATTGTTGGGATTGATGGAGAACCAGTGAATACGTGGGATGAGTTTACCCAAATCGTAAGAAATCATCCAGAGGAGCAAGTGACTTTATCTGTGGAGCGTAACGAGGAAACGATACAGGTTGATGTTACACCGGCACAAATTGAACAAGGGGAACTAACCATTGGTCAAGTAGGTGTGGCACGAGCCTTTGAAGATTCGTTTGTTAAAAAACTCACCTATGGTTTCACCCAAACCTATGAGTGGGGGACGTTAATTCTAACCAATTTAGGAAAACTTGTAACAGGTCAGTTTTCATTAGATATGCTGTCTGGCCCAGTAGGGATTTATGACGCAACAGACCGTGTTGTTCAAACAGGTTTAACCAACTTTGTTATGTGGACATCTATTCTTAGTGTCAACCTTGGGATCGTAAACTTATTGCCACTCCCCGCTCTTGACGGAGGCCGCTTACTATTTGTAGGGCTTGAAGGGGTACGCGGAAAGCCGATTGACCCACAAAAAGAAGGCATTGTCCACTTTATTGGATTTGCTCTATTAATGTTATTAATGTTAGTTGTGACATGGAATGACATTCAACGCTTATTCTTGTAAATGACCGAGCTGGAAGCGGGGTTCTCTTATACGCTTCCAGCTTCATTTTTAAAGAGGTTGCTCAATTAAATTGAAAAACTGAGGTGGAATAAATGAAACAAAGTCAAATGTTAATCCCAACTTTAAAAGAAATCCCTGCAGATGCTGAAATTAAAAGCCACCAGCTTCTCGTTCGAGCAGGATACATACGTCAGATCGCATCTGGTATATATAGTTTCCTTCCCATTGGCCGCCGTGTCCTCCGAAAAGTAGAAGAAATCGTGCGCGAAGAAATGGAAAAGATCGGGGCACATGAAATGATGATGTCCAGTTTGCAGCCAGCGGAATTGTGGAAAGAAAGCGGCCGCTGGAACACCTATGGATCTGAGTTGATGCGTATTAATGATCGCCATGATCGTGAATTTGCTTTAGGTGCCACGCATGAAGAAGTGATCACTAGTCTTATCCGTGATGAAGTGAAAAGCTACAAGCGTCTGCCATTGACTGTTTTTCAAATTCAGAATAAATTTCGTGATGAGAAACGTCCACGTTTTGGACTGCTTCGCGGCCGTGAATTTCTAATGAAGGATGCCTATACATTTAATGAGTCTTTTGAAAGTTTAGATGAGAGCTATAATAAAATGTTTAACGCTTATACGAACATCTTCCGCCGTTTGGGGCTTAACTTCCGTGCTGTCATCGCAGATTCCGGGCAAATGGGCGGAAAAGATACCCATGAATTTATGGTCCTTTCTGAAGTAGGAGAAGATGTGATTGCCTACTCTGATACTTCAGAGTATGCGGCTAATATTGAAATGGCTCCTGTAGTGACAACCTATGAGAAATCACTAGCAGCCCCTAAAAACATGGAAAAAGTAGCTACACCTGATCAGAAAACCATGCAAGGTGTGGCTGATTTTCTAGGTCACGGATTAGAAGAAGGATTAAAGTCGATTATGTTTAAAGTGGATGATCGGTTTGTTATGGTCGTAACACGTGGGGATCATGAAGTGAATGACATTAAACTTAAAAATCTTTATTCAGCTGATATCGTTGAGCTGGCTAGTGAAGAAAAGACAAAAGAGCTGCTTGGGACAGGCTTCGGTTCCCTTGGCCCTGTTGGCGTATCCGAACAGGTCGAGGTTATTGCTGATTCGGCCGTAGAAGTGCTTGTCAACGTATCTTGCGGTGCCAATGAAGAAGGGTACCATTATGTTAATGTAACCCCTGAGAAAGATTTCGAGGTGACCCAGTATGCCGACATTCGTTTTATTAAAGAAGGAGATCCGTCACCAGATGGACAAGGCTTGATTACATTTGCGCGCGGCATTGAAGTAGGCCATGTGTTTAAATTAGGCACGTTCTATGCGAAGGAAATGAATGCCACGTACTTAGATGATCAAGGGAAATCTCAGACAATGGTAATGGGCTCGTATGGCATCGGTGTGTCCCGTACAGTGGCTGCAATCGTTGAACAGTACCATGATGAACGAGGCATAACATGGCCTGCCAATATCGCGCCATTCCAAGTTCACCTGCTCACACTAAATCCTAAAAAGGAAGAGCAACAGCAATTGGCAGATCAACTATATGACCAGCTTATCGATGCTGGGATTGAAGTATTATATGACGATCGTAAAGAGAGAGCCGGTGTCAAATTTGCCGATAGCGACCTGTTTGGAATTCCGCTGCGCTTGACTGTAGGGAAACGAGCTGGAGAAGGGATTATTGAAGTGAAAGAACGCGTAACAGATAATCAATCAGAGCTGAATCAATCTGAAATTTTATCTGCCGTATCAAATTGGTTTAAGTAATAAAGCTTGAGATACCCTTGTTATCAAGCAAGGGTATCTTTTATTAAGAATCATGAAGTATAATGTCCTTAAGTATGTCTATCCCGAGCGAAAGTAGCTAGGGGCAAAGATGCTTCGTGTTATTTACCCTAACAGGGAGGAATCACATTGGGTGTGACCAATCAGGAGAAAATGCATTATTTATTGGAGCAAATCCAGTTTCCACAAGATCTGATTGAGCCTCATTTTAAAGATAGCTCGCTTGAGAAACTGATCGTATATAAAACAGAAAAAAAGTGGCATTTTCATTTTCACATTCCAAGTGTACTGCCACCGTCTGTTTATCAATTGTTTATTAATAAACTGCAGGCAGCGTTCCGTTCTATTGCAGAAGTGGACTGGACGTTTGAAGCAACAGATAAAGCCGTAGATCCAGACGCAATTAGTGAATACTGGAGAGGATTTATCCAGTCCGTGCCCAAAGTAAATCCTGGTTACAAGGATTTACTTATGGAACAGCAACCAGAAATTAACGGTAATAAAATTATGTTAACTTGCAGGAACCTGGCAGAAAGCCATGCAGTAAAGAAAAAATTAGATAATCCTCTGCAAAGTTTCTGTGTTCAATCTGGGCTGCCATCACTGATGCTTTCTACACGTGTTAAAGAAGAGCAGGAAGAATTAAAAAAGTTTCAGGAAGAGCGGAAGAAGGAAGATAAGCAGCTCGTCCAAAAAGCTGTGAAAGAACAGGAAGAGCGTGCGAAAGAGAAAGAAGAGGATACGAAACCGAAAGGGCCTATTGAAATTGGCTATAAGATTCAAGAAGATGCCGAGCCAATGGAGAACATCGAAGAAGAAGAGCGACGAAAAATTATTGAAGGATATGTTTTTGATGCTGACATCAAAGAATTACGTTCCGGACGTCACCTTTTACTTATAAAAGCGACCGATTATACGGATTCATTTTCAATCAAAATGTTCTCGCGCGGTGATGATCATGCTGAGATGTTTAAGCATGTTACAAAAGGAATGTGGATTAAAGCACGAGGGAGTATCCAAACAGACAACTTTACAAGTGAATTAACGATGATGGCCAATGATATTAATGAGGTGGCACCAAAACTTCGTACAGACCAAGCAGAAGAAGGAGAGAAGCGAGTAGAGCTGCATGCTCATACGACGATGAGTCAAATGGATGCACCCGTTTCCGCCCCTAGATTGATTGCCCAAGCTGCCAACTGGGGTCATGAGGCCATCGCTATAACCGATCATGCTGTTGTACAAGCCTATCCGGAGGCCCATGCTGCTGGTCAAAAGCATGGCGTTAAGGTGATTTACGGAATGGAAGCGAACTTAGTTGATGACGGTGTACCGATTGCCTATGAAGAGCAAGATCGTGACCTTGAGACTGACACCTATGTCGTTTTTGACGTGGAAACAACAGGGTTGTCCGCTGTGTATGACAAAATTATTGAACTCGCGGCTGTTAAAGTTAAAGGCGGGGAAATCATTGATCGATTTGAGTCTTTCGCCAACCCACACCATCCATTATCCCAGACGACCATTGACCTAACAGGAATTACCGACGATATGGTTAAAGATGCGCCTGAAATTGAGGCTGTGCTGAAAGACTTCCATAATTGGATGGCCAATGACATTTTAGTAGCCCACAACGCTAGCTTTGACATGGGCTTTCTTAATGCTGGTTTTCAAAGGGTCGATTATCCGAAGGCAGCTAACCCTGTCATTGATACACTTGAACTTGCTAGATTCCTAGTTCCAGAACTTAAAAATCACAGATTAAATACCCTTTGTAAGCAGTTTGATATTGAACTGACTCAACACCATAGAGCGATCTATGATGCTGAGGCAACCGGTTATTTAATGTGGAAATTTGTAAAGAAAGCCATTCAACGAGGAATTACCAACCACAAGAATTTAAATGATTACATGGGTGAAGGCAAAGCCTATCAACGGTCACGGCCTTCTCACGTCACATTACTTGCTGTCAATAGTGTAGGCCTTAAAAATATGTACAAAATTGTTTCCGAGGCTCACTTAAACTATTATTATCGTGTTCCGCGTGTTCCACGGTCACGGCTTGCCAAGCTTCGAGAAGGGATCTTGATTGGATCGGGCTGTGATAAAGGGGAAGTCTTCGAGACGATGATGCAAAAATCTGCAGAAGAAGCTGAGAAGGTTGCTGAATTCTACGACTATCTTGAAATACAGCCTCCAGGTAATTATGCCCACTTGATCGAAAGGGATTTAGTCCAAAATGAGGCACAAATCTATGACATTTTGAAAAAAATTGTCGATATGGGCGAGCGTTTAGGGAAAACGGTTGTTGCTACCGGGAATACGCACTACCTCGATCCCCATGATAAGATGTATCGACAAATCCTTATCTCTTCACAAAATGGCAATCCGCTTAATCGTCAAACATTGCCAGATGTCCATTTTAGAACGACAGATGAAATGCTTGAAGAGTTTTCCTTTTTAGGAGAAGAGAAGGCAAAAGAAGTTGTAGTCACTAACACAAATAGATTGAATAATAGCATTGATGTGATCAATCCAGTCAAGGAAGATTTGTACACACCAAACATTGAAGGAGCCGATCAAGAAATTCGGGAAATGTCCTACAATAAAGCCAAAAGACTTTATGGGGAACAGATTCCAGAGCTTGTTGAGAAAAGATTAGATAAAGAGCTTGAGAGTATCATTGGCAATGGCTTCGCTGTTATTTACTTAATCTCTCAAAAACTCGTAACGAAATCCCTTGAGGATGGCTATTTAGTCGGTTCACGTGGTTCGGTAGGATCTTCTCTAGTTGCAACAATGACGGATATTTCCGAAGTGAATCCTTTGCCTCCACATTACGTTTGTCCAAGTTGTCAACACCATGAATTTTTCACAGACGGATCCATCGGAAGCGGGTTTGACCTGTCTGAGAAAGATTGTCCAGAATGTGGGACCGCCTATAAAAAAGACGGTCAGGATATTCCCTTTGAAACGTTTCTTGGCTTTAAAGGAGATAAGGTACCCGATATTGATTTGAACTTTTCAGGTGAGTATCAACCGCAAGCTCATAACTATACAAAGGTTTTATTTGGTGAAGACAATGTATATAGGGCAGGAACAATTGGAACGATTGCCGAGAAGACAGCCTACGGTTACGTGAAGGGATATGCAGGGGATCATCAGCTGCAATATAAAGGGGCAGAGGTTGATCGCCTCGTTCAAGGCTGTACGGGTGTTAAAAGAACCACAGGGCAGCACCCAGGGGGAATCATTGTCGTACCTGATGACATGGATATTTTTGATTTTTCACCGATTCAATTCCCGGCAGATGATACGAAATCAGAATGGAAAACGACCCACTTTGACTTCCACTCGATTCATGATAATTTACTGAAGTTGGATATTCTCGGGCACGATGATCCAACAGTGATTCGCATGCTTCAAGATTTAAGTGGCATTGATCAAAAGGAAATCCCTGTTGACGATCCTGAAGTGATGAAAATTTTCAGCGGGCCTGAGGCATTAGGTGTGACAGCGGAGCAGATCATGTGTAAAACAGGCACGCTCGGTGTCCCTGAATTCGGTACACGCTTTGTTCGGCAGATGCTTGAAGATACGAAACCGAAGACCTTTGCTGAACTCGTCATTATATCCGGTCTATCCCACGGAACGGACGTGTGGCTAGGAAATGCCGAACAGCTCATAAATGACGGCATTTGTACACTGCCTGAAGTTATCGGCTGCCGTGACGATATTATGGTCTATCTCATGCATAAAGGTCTGGAACCATCGTTAGCCTTTAAAATCATGGAGTTTGTCCGAAAAGGACGCGGTCTACAGGACGAATGGATTGAGGAAATGAAGAAAAACGGGGTTCCAGATTGGTACATTGATTCTTGTAAAAAAATCAAGTACATGTTCCCGAAAGCCCACGCGGCTGCCTATGTTTTAATGGCCGTTCGGATTGCTTACTTTAAGGTTCATTATCCGATTTACTTTTATGCTGCATATTTCACAGTTCGAGCAGGTGATTTTGAATTAGAGACGATGATTAAAGGTTCTGACGCGATTCGAAAACGAATTGAAGAGATTCAAATGAAAGGCCTGGACGCTACGCCAAAAGAGAAAAATTTAATGACTGTACTTGAGCTGTCTCTGGAAATGTGTGAACGAGGGTATGGTTTTAAGAGTGTTGATCTCTATGAATCCAGCGCAACAGATTTCATCGTTGATGGTAATCAACTGATTCCGCCATTCAATGCTGTCGATGGTTTAGGTACAAACGCAGCGATTAATATTGTTAACGCCCGTGGAGAAGGGGAGTTTCTCTCCAAGCAGGATTTAAGAGAACGAAGCCGTATTTCGAAAACGGTGCTTGAGTACTTGGATAACCAGGGCTGCCTGACCGGTATGCCTGATGAGAACCAACTTTCGTTATTTTAAAGAGTGGAAGCTGCAAGGGGCAGTCCTTCGCGACATAAGCAGTTCGCTTCCGTGGGGGAAGTTCACCCTACTGCACCGCTCTGCTTATACTTGTCGTGTCTACCCGGGCACTTCCGCTTTTCTGTCCCTATTGCATAAATGTAGTATCTATGGTATATTTTTTATGGTGAGAAGAGCGATAGAGACGAGCGAAAGAGTGGGGAAACCCACTCTTTCGTTTATATTTACGGCTCACTTTTACTTAGAAATTGCCCGTAGGAGTGATCTGTTCTTGCACGAGAAGACCGCTATGATTTCATCATAGCGGTTTCCTTTCGAAACGGGAACAAGGGTTAACTAATTCCTTTCCTTAGCAAAATAAGTATATGACTGCAGCAAATCGGCAATAAACAGGAGTAAAAGGAGGGATTCCATATGAGTAAAAACGTAACCGAGATTACAGAAGAGCTAGTAAGGCCTATTGTAAAAGAGATGAATCTTGAACTTGTAGATATCGAATTTAAGAAAGAGGGCAAGAACTGGTTCCTTCGAGTATTCCTTGATAAACCTGAAGGTATTGATATTGAAGAATGTGGTCAAGTTTCAGAAAAGCTGAGCGAGCAATTAGATGAAATCGATCCAATTGATATTCCATACTTTTTAGAGGTTTCCTCTCCTGGTGCTGAACGTCCTCTGAAAACAAAGGAGGACTTTAAGAAGTATGTAGGTGAACATATTTATATGAAATTATATGAACCTATTGAGAATGAGAAAGAGTTCGAAGGTACGCTCGTACAATTTGAAGACGAAACGGCAACCATAGACATCCGTATTAAGACACGCACAAAGCAACTAGAGGTGCCTTTTAACAAAATTGCCAAGGCTAATTTGGCTGTCACTTTTAACTAAGGGGGAGAAAGCTGTTGAGTAGTGAACTTTTTGATGCCATGAATTATTTAGAGAAGGAAAAGGGCATTGACAAAAATTTGTTGTTGGAAGCGCTTGAAGCAGCGTTAATTTCAGCTTATAAGAAGAATTTTAATTCAGCTACAAATGTTCGTGTAGATATTAATGAAGACGAGGGCAGTATGAAGGTTTTCGCGAGAAAGACGATTGTTGAGGAGTCTATGGATCCCCAGCAGGAGATTTCTTTAGAAGAAGCCAAGGAAATCGATCCTAATTACGATATTGAAGATGTTATCGAGGTAGAAGTGACACCAATGGACTTTGGCAGAATCGCTGCCCAAGCTGCAAAACAGGTCGTTACACAGCGTGTTCGTGAAGCAGAACGCGGTATTATTTACGGTGAGTATGTTGATCGTGAAGAAGATGTGATGACAGGAATTATTCAGCGTAAAGATCCAAGATTTGTTTATGTGAATCTAGGAAAAATTGAAGCAAGACTACCCGAAGGCGAGCAGATGCCTACAGAAACTTATGAGGTACATGACCGCTTGAAAGTTTTTGTTACAAAAGTAGAGAATAGTAATAAAGGCCCGCATATTTATGTGTCAAGAACACATCCAGGTCTGCTCAAGCGTCTATTTGAAATGGAAGTGCCAGAAATTTATGATGGCACGGTTGAAGTCAGGTCCGTTGCTCGCGAAGCGGGAGATCGTTCAAAAATCTCAGTTTATGCTGCTGATCCAGAAATCGATCCGGTTGGGTCTTGTGTGGGACAGCGTGGACAGCGTGTGCAAGCAATTGTGAATGAATTAAAAGGCGAAAAAATTGATATTGTTCAATGGTCTGAGGATCCTATTGAGTATGTGTCCAATGCTCTTAGTCCTTCGAAAGTGGTTGAAGTTCTTGTTGATGAAGAGGAAAAGGCTACAACCGTTATTGTTCCCGATTATCAACTGTCGCTTGCGATTGGAAAACGAGGACAGAACGCTAGGCTTGCTGCCAAGCTGACAGGCTGGAAGATTGATATTAAAAGCGAAAGTGAAGCACTTGAGCAAGGTGTGATTACAGAAGAATCAGCTTCAGAAGATGAAGAGGCTGATGAATTAAGTGAAGAATAAGGGGGCGAAAGCTATGGCCCAATCCAGAAAGATTCCATTAAGGAAGTGTGTCGTTACGCAGGAAATGAAGCCAAAGAAACAGCTTATTCGAGTCGTGCGTAACAAAGATGGAGAGGTATTCGTTGATGTAACGGGCAAAAAGAATGGGAGAGGTGCCTACATTTCAAAAAGCCTTGAGGTTATTGCGCTAGCAGAGAAACAGCAGGTGCTGAATCGTCACTTAAACACCAAGGTGGATGCAGCGATTTATGAGGAATTAAAAACAATTGTAGGAGCTAGCGATTAATGTCAGGCTCTTATTTAAATATAATTGGACTAGCACTTCGAGCGGGTAAGTTAACGCTTGGTGAAGAGCATATTGTTAAAGATATTCAACAACAGCGTGCGAAGCTGGTCCTTGTCGCAAGTGATACAGGAAAACAAACGATGAAGAAGCTAACAGATAAATGTAGCTCTTATCATATACCCTGCTATGTGGTGGATGATCGTGAAACTCTTTCACAAGCCATGGGTAAGTCAGGGAGAGTCGCGATCGCAGTTCTTGACCAAGGATTTGCGAAAAAGTTGCAATCGCTACTCGATGAATCTATTCGGGGGTGAAAGAATGAGTAAAATGCGCGTATATGAATATGCAAAAGAAAATGAACTATCCAGTAAACAAGTGATTGATAAAATGAAAGACATGAAAGTAGAGGTTTCTAATCACATGTCTATGGTTGAGGACGACGTAAAAGGAAAACTTGACCAGGCCTTTGGAAAGGGCGCAAAGAAAGAAAATAAACCTGCTGCCAAAGGGAAAAATAATCAAAAGCCTCAGCAAAATCAGGCACAAAAAAAGAATCAAAAACAGAAAAAGAATCACCGTCCGCAACATAATAAGCAGCAAAAGCCACAAAATCAAAAACCGCAGCCTAAGAAGAAGCAAACACCTGAGAAAATTACTTATTTAGGTTCACTAACTGTTGGAGAACTTGCTGAAAAGTTAGGCAAAGATTCTGCAGAAATTATCAAAAAATTGATGGGCCTAGGTGTAATGGCTACGAAAAACCAGGATCTTGACAGTGATTCTATCGAATTAATCTGTGCGGAATTTGGTGTGGAAGTGGAAGAAGAAGTCGTTGTGGATGAAACGGACATCGAGAACTGGATTTCTGAAGATGCAGAGGAAGATTTACAGGAACGCCCAGCCGTTGTCACCATCATGGGACACGTTGACCACGGAAAAACGACCTTGCTTGATTCGATTCGTGATACGAAAGTAACAGAGGGTGAAGCTGGCGGAATCACTCAGCATATTGGGGCCTATCAAGTTGAAGAAAACGGAAAGAAAATCACATTTTTAGATACACCAGGTCACGCTGCTTTCACGAGCATGCGGTCTCGCGGGGCACAAATTACCGATATTGCGATCTTAGTCGTAGCTGCAGATGATGGTGTAATGCCGCAAACGCGGGAAGCGATTAACCACGCAAAAGCGGCCGAGGTACCAATTATCGTAGCTGTTAATAAAATGGATAAAGAAGGGGCAAACCCGGATCGTGTCATGCAGGAATTAATGGAATATGAATTAATTTCGGAAGACTTTGGCGGAGATACAATTTTCGTTAAAATGTCCGCGGTTGAAGGGAAAGGGATAGATGAATTGCTTGAAATGATTATTCTCGTTTCTGAGATGGAAGAATTTAAAGCAAATCCTGATCGCTTAGCATCCGGTACAGTTGTTGAAGCAGAGCTTGATAAAGGACGCGGCCCTGTAGCCACCCTTCTTGTACAAAATGGTACACTGAATGTCAGTGATGCCGTGGTTGTCGGGAACACATTCGGTCGTGTTCGGGCAATGGTGAACGAAATTGGTAGAAGAGTAAAAACAGCTGGCCCTTCTACTCCAGTTGAAATTACCGGATTAAATCATGTTCCACAAGCTGGTGACCGCTTCCTTGCTTTTGAAGATGAGAAGAAAGCACGTTCGATTGGTGAGGCGCGTCAGCAGAAACAAATTGAAGCGGACCGCAGTTCTACCGCTAAGGTAAGTCTTGATGATCTGTTTGAACAAATCAAACACGGAAACATTAAAGACATCAATTTAATTTTGAAAGCAGATGTGCAAGGATCTCTTGAGGCGCTGGCAGGTTCACTTCAGAAGATTGAAGTCGAAGGTGTGAAGGTGAAAATCATTCATACTGGTGTAGGAGCGATTACAGAATCTGATATTTCGCTTGCTTCGGCTTCAAATGCAATTGTCATCGGGTTTAACGTTCGCCCAGATGGAAATGCTAGAAAAGCAGCAGAATCTGAAGATGTTGAAATTCGTCTGCACAATATCATTTATAAAGTCATGGAAGAAATTGAAGCGGCTATGAAAGGGATGCTTGATCCAGAATATGAAGAAAAAATCATTGGTCAAGTGGAGGTCCGCGAGATCTTTAAAGTTTCTAAAATTGGTACCATCGCCGGCTCTTACGTTACAGATGGTAAGATTACCCGTAATTCAGGGATCCGTGTTATCCGTGACGGTGTAGTGATTTATGAAGGGGAAGTAGACGCCCTTAAACGTTACAAAGATGATGCCAAAGAAGTGGCTCAAGGATATGAGTGCGGAGTAACCATTAAGAACTTTAACGATGTAAAAGTCGGCGACATCATTGAGCCTTATGTTATGCAGGAAATTGAACGTAAATGATTTTAAGTGCTGAGGTGGAAGCGATGATCTATGAAGCCCAGTCCTTAAAAGAAAAGCGTTCCGTTATTAAAAGAGTACAAACGAGGCTGAAGAATGAATTTAATGTAGCTGTCAGTGAGCTTGATCATCAAAATTTGTGGCAGCGTACATGTATCGGAATTGTTACGATTTCAAGCAGTAAAGTGATTGCGGAACAAACGATCCAGCAGGCTTTAGCTTTCGTTGACTCTTTTCCTGAATTAGAACGAACAGAAACAGTCCAAGAATGGTTGTAGATGTTTTAGTTTTGAAGAGGTGAAGGTAGAATGAATGATTTACGTGCAAACCGTGTCGGTGAGCAGATGAAGAAAGAAATGAGCGATATCATCAGCAAGAAGATAAAGGACCCTAGAGTGGGCTTTGTTACCGTTACTGAAGTGAAGGTAACCGGTGATCTTCAACAAGCTAAGGTGTACATTTCAGTGCTTGGTGACGACAAGCAAAAACATGATACACTTGTCGGTCTAGCAAAGGCGAAAGGATTTATTCGCTCGGAGATTGGTCAAAGGATCCGTTTACGTAAGACGCCAGAGATCATGTTTGAATTTGATGAAGCGATCGAACGTGGAAATCGCATTGAAACGATTCTTAAGGATCTGAATGATACTGACAGTTAAGCACAAAAGCAAAAAGTGCCTTTCAAGAAATAGGTTCTGCTTTTGAGCTAGAGATGAACAAAAAAGGAATCCGTGCTATAATGCACGGATTCTCTATTATGTACAATAATAATGTGTGGGGTGGAATTCATGGATGGTATTCTCCCATTATGGAAAGAAAAAGGGTACACATCACATGACTGTGTGAGTAAAGCACGAGGCATGTTAAAGACTCGCAAAATCGGTCATACAGGAACCCTTGATCCAGATGTGGAAGGGGTCTTGCCGCTTTGTGTCGGCAAGGCAACAAAAATCGTGCCTTTTTTAACAGATACAGAAAAAGTTTATGAAGCTGTGATCACGTTGGGGTCGTCAACGGAAACGGAAGATGCCACAGGGGAAGTTGTAGAACAGAAACCCGTTCTTGATGAGATTCCTGTCAGTAAAATTCAGTCCGTTCTAAAATCTTTCACGGGAGAGATTACACAAGTCCCGCCCATGTATTCAGCCGTAAAGGTTAAGGGGAAGCGTTTATACCAATATGCACGGGAAGGTATAGAAGTGGATAGGCCTGATCGAAAAGTGACCATAAAAACGATAGAGCTTCTCGAGAAACAATTCCCTGTAAAAAGCGAACGGCTGTCAATTCCCATTCGGGTCGTTTGTTCCAAGGGTACATATATTCGAACATTGTGTGTAGATATTGGCAGGGAACTTGGTTTTCCGGCCCATATGTCCACACTCGTCCGCCTTCAAACAGGTGCAATTAGGCAAAACGATTGTTTTACCTTTGATCAAGTCCAGTACTATGTTGACCTAAAGCGGCAAGAGGATTTGCTTTTACCCCTGTCAAAAGGTCTCGAACATATGCCTTCCTTACAAATTTCTGAACAGGAAAAGCAGGCCATTCTCCATGGACAGGTACTGCCAAAGCCAAAGGAAGTAACAGCATCTGAATTTAGTATCATTTGTAATCATGAAGTGATAGCTATGTACCAGGTTCACCCAACTAAACCAGATAAAATAAAGCCCATCCGCGTCTTTTGAAATTTTTTTAGTAAAGCAGGTGAGTGATATGAAGACAATTGAATTATCTGCCTCAAATCCAGATCTTACTCATGATCTTAATCCGAGCGCTGTTGCCGTTGGATTCTTTGATGGTGTCCATAAAGGTCACCAGGAAGTAATTATAACCGCTCAAAATAAAGCAGATCAACTTGGATTATCCAATGCAGTTATGACATTTGATCCCCACCCTTCTGTCGTTTTAAATAGGGCTGTGCAGCACGCGAGGTACATTACCCCACTGGCTGAGAAGCAGGATATTTTAGAAGCTATGGGAGTTGATTACTTATTTGTCGTGCGATTTGATCAGTCACTAGCTGCTTTATCCCCCCAACAGTTTGTCGATGACTTTTTCGTTGGTTTAAATATTAAGCATGTTGTTGCTGGATTTGATTTCAGTTATGGTCATAAAGGAAAAGGTTCGATGGAGACACTTCCTGAACATGCCCAGGGGCGTTTGACCTATACCATTGTTGAAAAAGTGGAACAGGAAAACTCAAAAGTGAGCTCGACAAGAATTCGTAAGCTCTTGGATGATGGAGAGATAGTAGAGGTTAGTGAACTGCTTGGAAGACCTTTTCATGTTAGAGGAACCGTCGTTTCAGGCGATGAGCGGGGGCGGACAATTGGTTATCCGACAGCTAATATGGCGGACACGAATCAATATTACTTACCGAAATCCGGTGTTTATGCGGTTAAAGCTGCTCATCAGGGGGAACAATTTTATGGAATGGCCAACCTCGGTGTAAAACCAACCTTTCAGGAAGACAGCACAGTACCAATGTTAGAAATACATCTTTTTGACTTCGATCAAGACTTGTATGGTGCCGAGCTTACTGTGTATTTTCATAAGTATATCCGAGCTGAGCAGAAATTCAATGGGATTGAGCAAATCGTTGCCCAGCTTGAGAATGATGAAGCGGAAATCCGTCGCTTTTTTAAGCAATAAAGGCAGTTTATCCTTGCATTTTAGATGCAAAAACGGTACGCTTTAATATGGAACCTTCGCTTGGCGGTACGTAACTCCGACGTCCGCTCGGGGAAAGGGAATCTGAAAATTTTTTAGGAGGTGTAGCTATAATGGCTATCACACAAGAACGTAAAAATGAATTAATCAATGAGTACAAAACTCATGATAACGACACAGGTTCTGCAGAAGTACAAATCGCTGTACTTACTGAACAAATTACGAGCCTGAACGAACACCTGCGTACACACAAGCAGGATCACCATTCTCGTCGTGGATTGCTTAAAATGGTAGGTAAACGCCGTAATTTGCTTAACTACCTACGTAATAAAGATATTACACGTTACCGTGAGTTAATTAAGAGTCTTGGCTTGCGTCGCTAATGTAGGAAGAAAAAGCGGGAGTTATTCCCGCTTTTTCTGTATGTTTACATACAGAAGGGTGTAAACTTTAGGTAGGCCCTATTTTTATAATTTTTGTTTTTTTGAGAGGAGTAAAGTGCTTTATGGCAGAAGAAAAGCAAGTGTTTTCGATTGACGTAGCAGGCCGGACATTCTCCGTTGAAGTAGGAGAATTGGCTAAACAGGCTAATGGAGCTGCTATGATCAGCTATGGTGATACGGCGGTTCTTTCCACCGCGACAGGTTCTAAAGAGCCAAAGGATTTACCATTTTTCCCGCTCACTGTTAACTATGAAGAGCGTTTATATGCAGTTGGTAAAATCCCGGGAGGTTTTATTAAGCGTGAGGGGCGCCCAAGTGATAAGGCTGTATTGGCTTCCCGTCTGATTGACCGCCCAATACGTCCCATGTTTCCTGATGGTTACCGAAATGACGTACAAGTAATAGGTACAGTTATGAGTGTAGATCAGGATTGTTCATCTGAGATGGCTGCGATGCTAGGATCCTCTATTGCTTTAGGAATATCCGATATACCATTTGGCGGTCCGATTGCCGGTGTGATTATTGGAAGAGTTGATGGCGAGCTAATCATCAACCCAACGGTCAAGCAACAGGAAAACAGTGATATCAACTTGACTGTCGCTGGAACAAAAGATGCGATTAACATGGTTGAAGCTGGAGCCAATGAAGTATCTGAAGAGGACATGCTTGAAGCTATCATGTTTGGTCATGAAGAGATTAAACGTTTAGTGGCCTTCCAGGAAGAAATCGTTGCCGCCGTTGGAAGGGAAAAAATGGACGTGCAATTGTTTGACCATGATCAGGAACTAAAAGAGAAAGTCGAAGCTGAAGCAACCGAATCAATCGTTGCTGCGATTAAAACAGAAGAGAAGAAAGCACGTGAAGAGGCAATTGACGGAGCAAAAGAGGCTATCGTTACAGCCTATGAAGAATTGGAAGCAGATGAAGATACGATTAAACAAGTGAAAGCGATCTTGGAAGACATCGTTAAAGCGGAAGTTCGCCGTCTAATTACGAAAGATAAAATTCGCCCAGATGGACGCGGTGTTGATGAAATTCGTCCATTATCTTCCAGAGTAGGGGTTTTACCTCGCACACACGGTTCTGGTTTATTTACAAGAGGACAAACTCAAGCTCTAAGCATTTGTACACTGGGTGCTTTAGGGGACGTCCAAATTCTAGACGGGTTAGATCTTGAAGAATCAAAACGGTTTATGCACCATTATAACTTCCCTAAATTTTCTGTAGGAGAAACGGGGCCGATACGTGGTCCAGGTCGTCGTGAAATTGGTCACGGTGCTTTAGGTGAGCGCGCGCTTGAAGTAGTCATTCCTTCTGAAAAAGAATTTCCTTATACGATGCGTCTCGTATCAGAAGTACTTGAATCAAATGGCTCGACTTCCCAAGCAAGTATTTGCGCAAGTACGTTAGCGATGATGGATGCAGGTGTACCTATTAAAGCTCCTGTAGCCGGCATTGCGATGGGTCTTGTCAAAGCAGGAGAAGACTATAGTATTCTTACAGATATTCAAGGGATGGAAGATCACCTTGGGGACATGGACTTTAAAGTAGCAGGTACCGAAAAAGGGGTAACCGCACTTCAAATGGATATTAAAATCGACGGGTTATCTCGTGAAATCTTAGAAGAGGCACTGGCACAAGCGAAAAAAGGACGTAAAGAAATCCTGAAATCTATGCTTGCCACAATTTCAGAAACGAGAAGTGAACTTTCCCAGTATGCGCCTAAGATCATGACGATGAAGATTAATCCTGATAAAATCCGCGATGTCATTGGACCAAGCGGAAAACAAATTAATAAAATCATTGATGACACAGGCGTAAAAATCGATATCGAGCAGGATGGCACCGTGTTTGTCTCTTCCACAGATGCTGAAATGAACAAAGTAGCCATGAAAATCATTGAAGATATCGTTAGAGAAGTGGAAGCAGGCGAAATTTACGATGGAACAGTAAAACGAATCGAGAAGTTTGGCGCTTTTGTTGAATTGTTCAAAGGGAAAGAAGGTCTTGTGCACATTTCCGAATTAGCTGAAGAGCGAATTGGAAAAGTGGAAGATGTTGTTTCGTTGGGAGACACAATTAAGGTAAAAGTCAAGGAGATTGATAAGCAGGGAAGAATTAATCTTTCTCGTAAAGCAATCCTGGTTGACGAGAAGAAGGCACAAGAAGCAAATGAGTAAAAAAGAAACTGGCTTGCCAGTCTCTTTTTTTTTGCCTAAAAGTCTAGGCTTCCTTTATTAAGCATATCATTCTTAATAGGGGTGAATTTATTATGAACGGATACATAAAGCTTTTAGCTGCCGTACTACTTTTCTGTACATGCTATGCCATTTTCCAAATTTCAGATTCAAGCGTTCCTGTCTCTTCATCGAACGATTTATACGAACTTATTAAAAGCAAACAGGAGGACTACTACGTAAAACCTGAGGATGCACAAATTGATCCAGTATGGAAGAAAACACCTGGGATGAATGGCAGGAAAGTAAATGTAGTGGAATCTTATAAAAAAATGAAAAAAGACGGCAAGTTTAATGAAGATAAACTAGTCTTTGATCAGATATCACCGAAAGTTTCTTTAGATGACCTGGAAGCCTCTCCGATTTACCGCGGCCATCCTAATAAGGAGATGGTTTCTCTGCTGATTAATGTTTCCTGGGGTGCCGAATACATCCCTGAAATGATTGAAACGTTATCGAATCATCATGTTAAAGCTAACTTTTTTATCGATGGCGCGTTTGCTGCTAAACATAAGGAGCTTGTTCAAATGATTGAAGAAGAGGGACATTTGATTGGCAGTCACGGCTATAACCATAAAGATTTTGCCAAGATGTCAAAAGCCGCATCCTTAGCGAATCTAGAAAAAGCGAACGGCATTTTGTCTAGTTTAATTGACCAGGATGTGGAATGGTTTGCTCCACCTTCAGGAAGTTTTACGATGGCTGCTGTTGAGGCAGCGCGTGATCAGAATATGCATACAATCCTTTGGACAGTCGACTCCATAGATTGGAAAAACCCAACAGAAGAAGTGTTTCTCCATCGTATCACCAGCAAACTGCATAATGGGGCAACCATTTTATTGCACCCTACAGAAGTTACAGCAACGGGTCTCGGTGAATTGGTTACAGCTATTAAAGAAAACTATAAAATCGGCACCTTGAATGAATTGATGAGCGAAGAAAGAGGAGGATGATAAACGTTGCGACTAAGAGAACTTTCCCAGAAAGAAGTCATTGATGTTGAGGAAGGGAAGAAACTTGGAGTTCTTGGTAAAGCTGATTTAATTGTTGATCCAGACGGATTGATACAATCATTGATCATTTTAAACGAGGGGTTATTCAAAAGTCGTGATAGCATAGAGATCGATTGGAAGCAAATATCGATTATAGGTGAAGACACAATTTTATTAAAGAAACACCGTTAAAGGCTGCAGCTCAACGTTGCAGCTCTTTTTTTGTGCAAAATTTGCAAATCACTAAAGGTGGTTATCTGCATACGATAAAAGGAGATTACACCACTAAATAAAGGAGACATCCGGCATGCTTACAGGATATCATGTAGCGGTCATAGGGGGCGATGCCCGGCAAATCGAAATCATACGAAGATTACATGAGTGGGGTGTGCAAGTCTATTTAGCCGGATTTGACCAATTAAATGGGAGCTTTACAGAAGCGACTGAACTTGAATTTGACAGTGATCAGGTAGAAAGGCTTGATGCTGTCATTCTTCCTGTTTCAGGCATAGATGAAAATGGCTGTGTAGATGGCATTTTTACGAATCGCTCCATCCCATTAAAGGAAGAATGGTTAAGTCGTACCCCTGAGCATTGTTTAGTATTCACTGGAATTACTAACGAAGGGCTTACACAAATTGCTCATCATTCAAAAAGGGAACTCGTCCCGCTAATGGATCGTGATGACGTGGCAATATATAATTCGATACCAACAGTCGAAGGTACAATTATGATGGCGATCCAGCATACAGACTTCACCATTCACGGATCACGCGTACTACTTTTAGGTTTAGGAAGAGTCGGAATGAGTTTAGCGCGTTCTTTTGACCAATTAGGAGCAGACGTTACGGTAGCCGTTCATTCGTCAAAGGATGCTGCCAGGGCTTATGAAATGGGAATGACCCCGCTTGATATAGAGACGTTGCCATTACAAGACCTCACGTTTGATTTGGTACTCAATACAGTTCCTGCTTCTGTGGTCGATGCTTCAATTATTAAAAAGCTGCCGACCCATGCGTTAATCCTTGATATTGCTTCAAAGCCAGGCGGAACAGATTTTCGTTATGCAGAAAAAAGAGGAATTAAATCAATATTAGTTCCTGGTCTGCCCGGGATTGTGGCACCGAAAACAGCCGGGAGGATTATTGCAAATGTGATTTCACAGCAGTTGTTAAAAAGCAATCGAAAGGTGGATGACTAATGGTAAATTTAAAGGGTAAAAAAATAGGTTTTGGCTTAACAGGTTCACATTGTACCTATCATGAAGTGTTTCCTGTGCTGCAAGAACTTGTGGACCAAGGTGCAGACGTAATTCCAATTTTATCCCACACCGTCCAAAAAACAGACACACGATTTGGCGAAGCGGCAGAGCACTTGAAAACAATTGAGAAGATTACTGGAAAAGAAGCGATTATGACCATCCCTGATGCCGAACCTCTTGGTCCAAAGAATCCGCTTGATTGTATGGTGATTGCACCGATGACAGGGAACTCAACAAGTAAATTTGCCAACGCCCTGACTGATTCCCCCGTGTTAATGGCGGCAAAAGCAACATTAAGGAATGAAAGCCCGGTCGTGCTTGCCATTTCTACCAATGATGCTTTAGGGATGAATGGAATCAACATTATGAAGTTAATGGCGGCAAAAAACATTTACTTTGTTCCTTTAGGGCAAGATCACCCATATAAAAAGCCGAATTCACTTGTAGCAGATATGACATTCATTCCAAAAACAATTGAGGCAGCCATTTCTGGAAAGCAGCTCCAGCCCTTGTTGATTGAAAGATACTCGGAGTAATTCACTTTTTGATAACAGATGTGACAATAAATATGATAAAATAACACAATAGTGACTCGAAGACGATACAAATACACAAAGTTTAAATAGAGAAAGGGATATGATCATGAGTCATGCAACGACATACAATATTGCAGTAGTAGGTGCAACAGGTGCTGTAGGACAAAAAATGCTGGAAACACTGGAAGACAGGAATTTTCCTATAAATGAATTGAAACTATTATCTTCAAGTCGTTCCGCTGGTAAAAAAGTGATGTTTAAAGGAACGGAATATACAGTGGAAGAAGCGACACCTGAGAGCTTTGAAAAGGTCGATATTGCCTTGTTCTCTGCCGGAGGGTCTGTATCACAAAAACTTGCTCCTGAAGCTGTAAAACGAGGTGCTCTTGTAATCGATAACACAAGTGCTTACCGAATGGATGAGAATGTGCCTCTAGTCGTACCGGAAGTTAATGAGGACGACATTAAGAACCATAAGGGCATCATTGCCAATCCAAACTGTTCAACGATTCAAATGGTGGCTGCCCTTGAGCCAATTAAACAACATTTTGGCATGAATCGTATCATTGTTTCGACCTATCAAGCGGTTTCCGGTGCTGGTAATGAAGCAGCTGAAGAGCTCCGTGAGCAATCACAATCGTTTTTAAACGGGGGAGACTTGGAAGCTAGCATCCTACCAGTTAAAGGTGATGAGAAACACTATCCGATCGCATTTAATGCATTGCCGCAAATTGATAAATTTCAGGAGAACGGGTACACGTTTGAAGAAATGAAAATGATTAATGAAACGAAGAAGATCATGCACACACCTGCTCTTCATATTTCAGCTACGTGTGTTCGCTTGCCATTGTTTACTTCCCATGCAGAAAGTGTGTATGTCGAGGTAGAGAAGAATGATGTTACGGTCCAACAACTGAAAGATCTTATTGGGAAAGCTCCAGGTGTGGTGCTTGAAGACGATCCAGCGACACAAGTCTATCCTACACCGTTAAGCTCGGCTGGAAAACGTGATGTATTTGTAGGCCGTATCCGTAAAGATCTCGACCATGAGAATGGATTTCATCTTTGGGTAGTTTCTGATAATCTATTAAAAGGAGCTGCCTGGAATTCAGTTCAGATCGCTGAACGAGTCGTTGCCAATCAATGGCTGTAAATCTAATAGGTTGAGGTGTCTACATTGAAATTACTCGTACAAAAATTTGGAGGGACGTCGGTCCGTGATAAAGAAAGCAGATCACGGGCCATTTCCCATATTAAAAAGGCTCGAGAAGAAGGATACAAAGTTGTCGTTACGGTCTCTGCGATGGGACGCAAAGGTGACCCTTATGCAACAGATACATTACTTGATTTGATCGAATTCCCTCATACGAACGTATCCGAACGCGAACAGGATATGCTATTGTCATGCGGGGAAACGATATCATCCGTAGTTTTTTCAAATGAACTTACTTCAGAAGGGATCACATCTGCTGCATTAACTGGTGCCCAAGCCGGTTTTTTAACGACGGACGATTTTACACGGGCGAAGATTTTGCGCATGGATCCCACAAGGATTTTAGCAGAACTTGAAAAAAGTGATGTCGTCATTGTAGCTGGCTTTCAAGGAAAAACAGAGGTAGGGGATACAACTACAATCGGCCGCGGAGGTAGTGATACGAGTGCTGCTGCACTCGGTGCTGCGCTCAATGCGGATTACATTGATATTTTTACAGATGTCGAAGGAATTATGACGGCAGACCCAAGATTAGTGGAATCGGCACGTGCTCTTCACGTGGTAACATATAATGAAATTTGTAACCTTGCTTATCAAGGAGCGAAGGTTATTCACCCGCGTGCCGTTGAAATTGCGATGCACGCAAAAGTACCGATTCGTGTACGATCCACCTATTCAGATTTACCTGGAACACTTGTGGCCGCATCAAAAGAAGGCGAGGCAGGTAACGACCTTCCCGATCGCCTCGTGACAGGAATTGCCCATATGTCCGGGATCACTCAAATTAAGGTTCAGTCAAAAGAAGATCCATCAAGACTGCAATCGGAAGTATTTAAGTCCATGGCTGAAGCAAACATTTCGGTAGATTTTATTAACATTTCACCGAGCGGAGTGATCTACACGATTGATGGAATATTTACTGAGAGAGCGGTCGACATTCTAAACAATCTTGGTTATGAACCAGAAGTAAAAGAAGGCTGTGCGAAAGTATCGACCGTTGGAGCGGGCATCACAGGGGTTCCTGGTGTGACTGCTGAAATCGTTCAGACCTTAATTGAACGTGGTGTGCAAATTCTGCAATCCGCGGATTCACATACGACGATTTGGGTACTGATAAAAGAAGAAGATTTAATTGAAGCCGTCAATGCCCTGCATGATATCTTTCAATTGAATATGGAACAATGAAAGGGGATTTAGGACGTGGATTTTGGTAAAGTACTAACAGCTATGGTGACACCCTTTGATACCCACGGAAACATTGATCTAAATAAAACATCGACATTAGTGGATTATTTAATCGATCATGGGACAGAAGGGTTAGTTGTGGCTGGAACAACAGGAGAATCACCAACACTTACTTCAGAAGAAAAAGTGGCTCTTTGGGAGCATGTGGTCAAAGTTGTCAACGGCAGAATTCCAGTCATTGCAGGCAGCGGCAGTAATAATACGCAAGCTTCCATCGAGCTCTCAAAGAAAGCTGAGAAAGCTTCTGTAGATGCCATCATGCTCGTTGCCCCATATTACAATAAGCCGAGTCAACGTGGACTCTATGAACATTTTAAAACGATAGCCGAATCCGTCAATAAACCTGTCATGTTATATAACGTCCCCGGGCGCACAGCTGTTCGAATGGATGCTGAAACCATTGTTGAACTTTCTAAAATAGACAATATTGTTTCGGTCAAAGAAGCGACAGGAGACTTAGATGCAGTTGCTCAGATCATTGAAAGCACAGATGACTCGTTTTCACTCTATAGTGGAGATGACAATATGACATTGCCGATTTATGCAATTGGCGGGAATGGTATCGTATCTGTTTCAGCACATGTTGTTGGACGTGAAATGCGTGATATGCTTAAGTTATTTGATGAAGGAAAAACGAGGGAGGCTGCAGCGCTTCACCGGAAACTTATTCCGGTTTTGAAAGGGATGTTCAGCGCTCCTTCTCCAACCCCAATCAAAACGGCTCTTCAAATGAAAGGGCTTGATACGGGCGGAGTCAGGCTTCCTTTAGTTCCGCTTACTCCAGATGAAAGAAAAGTGATTCAACAATTGGTGGATTCGATTTAATAAGGGTCAGCAGCTTGTGATATCGGCTGCTGACTTTTTGTTTTAGTTTTTATTCCGACTTTCTGATATCCGGCAATACGACATGTACTAGCGTTTGAATTATGTAGAAGGCAATTCAGTTGAAGAAGTAGAATATTCGAACGTTGAATTAGAGAATATTGCAGTAGGAGTACAAAGTCCGTGATCTTCAAGTCGTGAAATTTCTGTATATGCAAGCTTTAGTGAAATAGCACTTGCTTTAGGATATGGTATATTGGGTTCAAATGCAGGAAGCTACGATGCTAGTGGACTTATTCATTAGGGCTTAGTGTTTTCAAGCATAAAAAGGAGGCTTCCAGTATTGATAGGATCAAGTAATACACAAAAAGATATTATTTACCCCCCTGTAGTGGGTATTGGGTCGGCATTACTATATGCTTTTATAAGTCAGGAATTATATTGGCCTATGATGATAGGGATCTTTCTAGGAACAAATATTGGAATATATTTAGCTTTTATAAGACCTCGTAGAAAAAAGGAGAAAGAAAATAAATAGGTTTTTACAATTTCAGACACATAGAAACCCCACCAACAAAACACGGACGACATACACTAAGGCATCATTCAGAAAACCTTTAGTTTTTTAACATTTTATGATAAAGGGTCTATAAGGTCTAAGACAAGATGGCTAATACCGAAATACTCGAGCTAATCTAATTAGAGCAAATAAATTGAGGAGTTTAGTTAATGAGTGATCATTGGGAAACATGTCAACCGACTACATATGACTTTGTCCATTCTCTGATGGATGAAATAAAATATATCTTAGTTGATAACTTAATTGGGTTATATTTACATGGCTCGCTGGCTATGGGAGGTTTTAACCCTGCAAACAGTGATATCGACCTTTTAGGAGTAACTAGAGTTCCGTTGGCAAATGAGGATGTCTTGAAGTTGAAAAAGTTACTCTTGAAGAAATCGAATCAACCTTTTCCAATTGAAATAAGCTTTTTGAATAAGAAGCAACTGAGAGAGTGGCAGCATCCTAGCCAGTTTGACTTCCATTTTAGTGAATTTTGGAGAAATGACTTTGAGAATCAATCAAAACTTGGAGCAGTATTGATAGTTGGCATTTTGGCATATGAAACGGTAAAGAAAGGTATTCACCATATTATTAACCCCCCTGAATCTGGTTCATGGTTTTGGTTAAACATATCCGTCCTAGGGGTCGCAGCAATATTAGAGTCTGTTGTTTTGTTAAAAGCGATGAGAGAAATAACCAGGGACATGGCTGGTGGTGATATAAAAGGATTTAAAGTTGTGACGGAAAGTTTCAAAAATATGGGTGATGCGAAACCAGCAACAAAGCTTGTATTTCTGGAAGATATGGTGGCTACAGGTGGCGCGGTGATCGCCATTTTATCCATCGTTATTGGAACATACACACCTTTTCATGAAGCAGAAGGATATGCCTCAGTTCTCATTGGTCTTATGTTGTTTTATGTCGTAGGACGAGTTTTCCTTGATAATGCTGCTGGTGTTTTAGGTGTTTCTGATGAAAAAATGGAGAAGAAAATTGGTGAGCTTGTTTTTGCAGAAACTCATGTGAAAGATATACAAGAGCTAATGGTGATTAAAGAAGGCGAGGAGTTACATGTGGAACTAAAGGTAGAATTTGATCCAGACATGTCAATAGCAAAGGCTGCCGATGTTCTGGATGACATTGAGAAAAAGATATTGAATGAGAAAGGCGTAACAGAGGTGATCATTGAGTCTGACAAGGATGATAAGGTTCGGAGTTGGAACAATTCAGGGGAAGGCACTTAATATACGAGAAGCCTAAATGGCCTCCTATCTCATGTATAAATTAAGAAGTAGTTCTAATTTTAGAGAATATCAACTACTGAACTACTCCCCACTTAATTTTTGAAAATTTTACGTAACAGACGGGTTTCCTGTCACAACTTCATATCCTCAGTTTTCAAAGAGCATCTGTACAGGAATATCACACAACGGAAACAAGTGTTCGTTTATGTGGATAAGCGATTCATCTCCATTGAGCTATCCCCTCCACATTCCTTGAGGTGGGAGTCTTGTCGCTTAAAAGCGATAAAAGGAAAACGAATTATTACATAAACATGCGCTTGCTAAGCCCACACGATGTGCTTTGTTCGGTCCTTCAGACGGGAGTAACGGACCTTTCCGCTTTTCTTGGTATGTCCTTGCTTGTTCTGTCTCATACTAAGAAAAAGTGTGAAAGGGGCAAATGAATCATGAAAGAGAAAGAACAACAAGAAGAGAATGATCAGTCTAAATCATCGCTTGTAGATAAGATACAACAGCTTGGCCAGTCCAATGTTCCACAGCCTGGAGATTCAAATATTCATGTACTTCCAATTATTGGACAGGTGGAAGGCCATGTGCAGCTTCCGTCGCAAAACAAAACGACCAAGTACGAGCATCTTATTCCACAGCTAATCGCTATTGAACAAAACCCAAAAATTGAAGGGTTAGTTGTTTTGTTAAATACGGTAGGTGGAGACGTTGAAGCAGGGCTTGCGATATCAGAAATGATCGCATCGTTATCCAAACCTTCCGTTTCGATCGTGCTTGGAGGCGGTCATTCGATTGGTGTCCCTATTGCTGTGGCATCCGATTATTCGTTCATTGCAGAAACGGCAACGATGACCATTCACCCGATTAGAATGAATGGATTAGTCATAGGGGTGCCGCAAACCTTTGAATACATGGAAAAAATGCAGGATCGTGTCATAAATTTTGTTACTCGTCATTCGAATATTGAGGAAGAAGCTTTTAAGGAACTCATGTTTGATAAAGGAAACTTAACACGTGATATTGGAACAAACGTTGTCGGCCAACAGGCTGTTGACGTTGGTTTAATTGACGATGTAGGTGGAGTCCAGCAGGCAATGGCTAAACTTAATGAATTTATTAATAATCAAAAAGGAAATCAAGAGCAGGTGATCCAATGATTTTGTACACCCCTTTAAGTGAACATGACATCTTTCCACAGGAGAATAAAGATGGAGAAGTCGTTTATGAGAACCATAAAAATTGCAAAGTAAAGTGCTTGGATCAAGGGGATGGCAAGAAACAAATTATTCAAGTGTTATCTACAAATCCGAGTGATTATATGGATCCTACTTTACAGCCAGGACAATGGCTGGATTCGTAACAAATGCCTGCCTATGCTATAATAAGGTAAGATAGAATGGAATTCGAGATGTCGCTTTTACTACGTTGCAGTAGCAAGCGACATCTTGTTCTTTTCAGTGGCATAGGAGGTGTATAGATCAATGGCTAAGAAGAAAAAAACAAAGAATAAATCAAGGAAAAAACGGTCAGCATGGAAGGAGCAAGTTAAACTTGAACTGATTGGGTTATTGTTTTTGTTTATTGCCGTATTTGGGAGCGGTGCCTCTGTTATTAGTGATGGTGCAATCCCGGAAGGCTTAGAACACTTTTGGCAATTTATATTTGGGGTATGGTATTTTGTTGCTTCTCTATTTTTCCTGATTACAGGGATTTATTTAATGGTTAAACGGAAATGGCCATATTTTCTACATAAACGGATGATTGGGTTATTTTTTATTTTTACGTCTCTGCTGCTGTTTACACACGTTGAAACATTGGCAGATGATTTACAAAATGGAACTGGATCAGTAGTTGGACTGACATGGGATCGCTTAATCGGAGTGATGGCAGATGAGGCACCTATTACGAGTATTGGCGGCGGTCTAGTCGGAGCTTTTCTTTTGCTCATCACTTATTATTTATTTTCATCGATAGGAGCCATTATCGTTTCTATATTTTTGTTTCTTGTCGGCACTATGTTTGTTACCGAACGTTCAATTGGTGACTTGCTTGCAAAAATAGGTGCTAAGTTAAAGGAAATGTACATCCATGCTCGAGAGCAATATAAAACGGATAAGGAGTCTAAAAAAACGGTAAGGAAACAGCCTAAAGATGAAGCTGCCAGCACGGTCGATGTGATCGAAAACAATCAAACTGATATAGAAGAAGAGTATCCTGAGCCGATCATTCAGGATTTCACTGAGCAGGCCTATCAAAAACCACAGGAAAATGAACCTAAGGCAAGTGATGCGCAAGAGGAACAGGCCCTAGAAAAGTCAGTGTCGACAGCTGAGCTTGAAAATCCGGACTATAAATTGCCCGGTATGGACCTCCTTGATGAACCGACATCGAGCCCCCAGAGTCAGGGCCGTTCACATATTCAAGCAACAGTCAGAAAGCTTGAAAAAACGTTCCAAAGCTTCGGTGTAAAAGCAAAAGTTACGAAGGTTCATGTTGGCCCGGCCGTTACGAAATATGAAGTTTATCCAGATGTCGGTGTAAAGGTCAGCAAAATCGTCAACCTTAATGACGACCTCGCCCTAGCGCTTGCAGCAAAAGATATTCGGATTGAAGCACCAATTCCTGGAAAATCAGCTGTAGGAATTGAAGTGCCAAACACGGAAGTCTCGATGGTCTCTTTACGTGAAGTACTTGAGACGGGCAGAGCGAAGCCGGATGCCAAACTCAACTTTGCTTTAGGGCGAGATATTTCTGGTGAGGCCGTGATGGCCGAACTGAATAAAATGCCACACCTGCTTGTGGCTGGCGCGACAGGCAGCGGAAAAAGTGTCTGTATAAATGGGATTATTACCAGTGTACTGATGCGAGCAAAGCCTCATGAAGTGAAGATGATGATGATCGATCCTAAGAAGGTGGAACTGAATGTGTACAATGGGATTCCACATTTATTAGCACCTGTTGTAACCGATCCTAAGAAAGCTTCAAGGGCATTAATGAAGGTTGTTTCAGAGATGGAAAGGCGATATGATTTGTTCTCTGATTCTGGGACAAGAAATATAGAAGGATACAATGAATATATTCGTAAGCATAATAAAGAGAATGAGGACGATCAGCCGTTTTTACCATACATCATTGTGCTCGTTGATGAATTGGCTGACTTAATGATGGTTGCTTCTAATGATGTCGAAGATGCGATTACTCGCTTGGCGCAAATGGCGCGTGCAGCAGGAATACATTTGATTATTGCGACTCAACGTCCATCTGTTGATGTTATCACAGGAGTCATTAAAGCGAATATTCCTTCCCGTATTGCGTTTAGTGTTTCTTCACAAACAGATTCGAGAACGATTTTGGATTCGGGTGGAGCTGAGAAACTGCTTGGTCGAGGTGATATGCTGTTTACCCCCGTAGGTTCTGGAAAACCAACGCGGGTCCAGGGCGCCTTTTTGTCAGATGAAGAAGTCGAACGGGTCGTCGATTTCTGTGTCGAACAACAGAAAGCCCAATACCAAGAAGAGATGATTCCTGAAGAAGAAAGTGAAGTAAAACAGGAAGTGGATGATGATCTCTATCCAGATGCCGTGCAAATGGTTATTGAAATGCAAAGTGCAAGTGTTTCCATGATTCAACGCCGGTTCAGAGTAGGCTATACTCGGGCGGCACGATTAATAGATGCCATGGAAGACAATGGCATTGTAGGTCCGTACGAAGGAAGTAAACCTAGAAACGTCCTTGTATCTGAAATAAAAGAAGAGCAATCGAGCTAAACTGTCGTACTGATGTACGGCAGTTTTTTTTAGGTGGGTAGTTGCTGTCTTTTACAATTTAAAATGAGCGCTTCATTTTTCACACTAAAATAAAGAGTCTAAAAATTCGAATTAAACAAACATGTACTTTATTCGATAAAAATGTCCTAATTCTATTTATTTATTTTGATAATAGTGTTATATTATTCACGAATATGATGTGTCGAACGTCAGATGTCAGATCTCTTACCTATAGGCAATTAGACTTGGAGTGAAGGTTATGTCGATCAGGCAAGATACTCGTCATCTGTATTTACAGGTGATCGAGCAAGTTAAGCGCGATATTGAGAATGGTATCTTTCTTGAAAAAGAAAAGCTTCCATCAGAGTTTGAGCTTTCCAAAACCTTAGGTGTTTCAAGAGCTACTTTACGAGAAGCCTTGAGAATTCTTGAGGAGGAAGGTGTTGTAACGAGAAGACATGGTGTAGGTACTTTTGTAAACCCTAAGCCTGTTTTCACATCTGGAATCGAAGAACTGGACAGTGTGACCGGGATGATTAAAAAATCCGGCATGACGCCAGGGTCCCAGTACCTTTCAGCGGAACTTGTAGAGCCGACTGAGGATGACCGTAAACGGTTTACACCTGTTGACTTACATAAACTAGCAAGGGTGGAACGAGTACGTACAGCTGATCAACAACCTGTTGTTTATTGTACAGACAGAATCCCTGAAGGACTTATTCCACTAGAACAGGTTAGAGAAGCAGACTCTCTATTCGGCGTCTTAGAAAGGTACACAGGAAAAACGATCAGCTATGCTGTTACTCATATTGAACCCATCGGCTATCATGAAAAAATTTCGCCGATATTGAACAGTGAACCTGATCAAGCCTTATTATTATTGAAACAGATGCATTATACGAAAGAAGATGAGCCTATCCTGCTATCCTCCAACTACTTCAGAGCAGATAAGTTTAGCTTCCATGTGTTAAGAAAAAGAGTGTAAGGGTTTTCAATAGTATGTAACATTTTGAGGGAGGTGAGGCAGGCCGCTGCCAGGGGGCTAAAAATTTTTGTCCGTTTGAATTTTCTTAATACTTAACAAATTAGGGGGTATTCATGTTGAAGAATCGTCGCTTTCTATTCGTTTTTGCACTATTACTGTCTTTAGGTTTGGTTCTTGCAGCTTGTGGAGGAGCTTCTAATGAAGAAGCTTCAAGTGAAGGTGAAGGAGAATCTAGTGAAGGTGGAAGCACAGATTTCTCTGTGGCCATGGTTACAGATGTGGGCGGGGTGGATGATAAGTCATTTAACCAATCTGCATGGGAAGGTCTACAAGCTTTTGGTGAAGAAAATGGTCTTACCGAGGATGAAGGTTTTGACTATGCACAGTCAGAAAGTGATGCTGACTATACTACAAACTTAAATCGTCTTGTTCGTAAAGATTACAACCTTATTTTCGGTATTGGCTACCTTTTGCAGCCTGCGATTAAAGAGGTTGCCGGCCAATACCCAGACACAAACTTTTCAATTGTTGATGCTGTAGCTGAGGGAGATAATATTGCTAGTATCACTTTCAAAGAGCACCAGGGTTCGTTTTTAGCTGGGGTAGCTGCAGCACACAAAACGGAATCGAATCAAATTGGTTTTGTCGGCGGGGTAGATGGAGATCTAATTAATAAGTTTGAATCGGGCTACGTTGCAGGTGCTAAATCCGTAAATCCTGATATTGAAGTGGATGTACAGTATGCGGAAAGCTTTGCAGCTGCGGACAAAGGAAAACTGATTGCTTCAAATATGTATTCTAAAGGTATCGATGTGATTTACCATGCTTCAGGTGCTACAGGGAACGGTGTATTTGCCCAGGCAAAAGACATTAAGAAAAACAATCCAGAGCAGGGCGTATGGGTGATTGGTGTAGACCGTAACCAGCATGAAGAAGGCCAAATCGGCGAAAGCAATGTAACACTTACTTCAATGGTTAAACGTGTTGATATCGCTGTTCAAGACGTAGCTACACAAGCTATGAATGGCGAATTCCCTGGTGGAGAAGTCATTGAGTACGGTTTAGCAGATGATGCCATCAGCATCGCACGTACAAATGAGGAAGCGCTAACAGAGGACATTCTTTCAGCAGTCGAAGAATGGAAAACGAAGATTGTTAACGGTGATGTAGACGTACCGAGCACGCGTGATGAACTAAAAACATATGTAGATTCATTGTAATAAAGTGGGGGGGAGGTTTAGACCTGGACTGTCTAGGTAACAAAGTTTTCCCTTCCAGCTGAACTATAAAACAGAGGCGGGATAGATCATTACGTTGTAAAACTAGATACTTCTTTCATTAAGAAAGCTTGGCTTTTGGGGCTGGTGGAACATCAGTCTCAAAAGCCGAAATATGAAATCATCAAATGAAGAGCATGTTCCGGCCCTCTTCATTTGATGATTTTTTCAAGACAAATGAGTAATGGATTTTGGTTAATAGAGAGTGGGGGAGAAGAAATGGATTACGTTATAGAGATGCTCAATATTCGTAAAGAGTTTCCCGGTGTTGTAGCAAATAATAATGTCACACTTCAAGTGAAAAAAGGTGAAATTCATGCGTTGCTGGGGGAAAATGGTGCTGGGAAATCTACATTGATGAACGTATTGTTTGGTCTCTACCAGCCGGAAAGAGGCGAGATTCGCGTGAAAGGTAAAAAAGCTGCCATTACAGACCCAAATATCGCGAACAAGCTGGGGATTGGAATGGTACACCAACATTTTATGCTCGTAGATACGTTCACAGTAACTGAAAATATTGTGCTTGGGAGCGAACCGCGTAAAGGCGCGTTAGTTGATATTAAAAAAGCTGAAAAGCAAGTGAAAGAACTGTCAGAGCGTTATGGTTTAAATGTGGATCCAAAAGCTAAAATCCGTAATATTTCTGTAGGTATGCAGCAGCGTGTGGAGATTTTGAAAACGCTTTATCGAGGTGCAGATATTTTAATCCTTGATGAACCGACGGCTGTTTTAACCCCTCAAGAAATTAAAGAACTGATTGGAATTATGCAAAGCCTAATACATGAGGGGAAATCGATTATATTGATCACCCATAAACTTAAAGAGATAATGGAAGTTTGTGATCGGTGTACGGTTATTAGAAAAGGTGAGGGTATAGGAACAGTTGATGTGAAGGATACAGATCCAAATGAATTAGCTTCTCTTATGGTCGGTCGTGAAGTTACTTTTTCAACTGAGAAAACAAAGTCAGATCCTAAAGAAATCTATTTATCTATTAAAGATTTGCGTGTCAAAGATGTACGTGGGGTGGAGATGGTTAAAGACTTGAATCTTGAGGTCAGGGCAGGGGAAATTGTAGGCATAGCCGGAGTAGACGGCAATGGTCAGTCTGAGTTAATTGAAGCGATTACCGGCCTGCGTAAAAGTACTTCAGGTCAAATTGCTTTACATGATAAAGTGATCAGCAACTTATCACCACGTAAAGTTACCCAGTCAGGTATTTCCCATATCCCTCAGGATCGTCATAAGTTTGGTCTGGTATTAGATTTTCCGATTGGTGAAAATATGGTCCTTCAGACGTACTATCAGGAACCTTTCTCGAAAAAAGGAGTTATGAATTACAAAAACATTTATCAAAAGGCTCAATCACTCATAAAAGAATATGATGTGCGCACACCTGACGAATACACGAAGGCACGTGCTCTTTCAGGCGGTAACCAGCAGAAGGCGATCATCGGTCGTGAGGTCGATCGTTCACCAGACTTAATTATCGCTGCCCAGCCGACGCGTGGACTTGACGTTGGAGCGATTGAATTTATCCATAAAAAATTAATTGAAGAACGAGATAAAGGCAGAGCAGTATTGCTTCTTTCCTTTGAATTAGATGAAATTATGAATTTAAGTGATCGTATCGCTGTTATGTTCGATGGTCAAATCGTTGCTGATGTCAAGCCTGAAGAAACGGATGAACAAAAACTAGGTCTTCTTATGGCAGGGAACACGGTTGAGAAAGCAGGTGCTGAGTAGATGTTTTCAAATCGAACAGTAAACATTTTAATACCGATTATTTCGGTGCTGTTAGGCTTGCTTTCCGGTGCGATTATCATGCTTGCCTTTGGCTATAACCCGATTGCTGGCTATGCAGCCCTTTGGAATGGCGCCTTTGGAGATTTGTATTTCTTTGGTGAAACGCTTAGACAGGTGACACCATATATTCTCTCAGGACTTGCGGTTGCTTTTGCCCTGCGAACCGGTTTATTAAACATCGGTGTAGAAGGGCAAGTATTTGTAGGTTGGCTTGCGTCGGTTTGGGTCGGGGTAGCCTTTGAGCTTCCAGGCATTATCCATTTGCCGCTAGCTATTTTTGCTGCTGCCTTGGCGGGTGCTTTTTGGGGCTTCATTCCAGGGATTTTAAAAGCAAAGCTAGGCGTACATGAGGTTATTGTAACGATCATGATGAACTACATTGCGTTATATGTTACCAATGAAATCGTTCGAAATGTGATAACAGACGGGGAAGATAAAACAGAAAGAATTGCGGAGACAGCTTCGCTTGCTTCTCCCTGGCTAGCTGAAATGACATTTTATTCCCGCCTTCATTATGGGCTGCTTATCGCCCTGTTCGTAGCTTTTATTATGTGGTTCCTTTTGAATAAAACGACAACAGGATTTGAATTACGTTCGGTTGGTTTTAACCAAAATGCGTCACAGTATGCAGGGATGAATGTAAGTAGAAACATTATTTTAGCTATGGTCATCTCAGGCGCATTTGCGGGTCTTGCCGGCGCAATGGAAGGGCTTGGCACATTTGGGTATCTTTCTGTGAAATCCGGGTTTACCAATATTGGATTTGATGGAATTGCTGTAGCGTTGCTCGGTGCCAACACGGCGCTTGGGGTAGTGTTAGCTGCCTTCTTATTCGGTACATTAAAAATTGGTGCCTTAAACATGCCGACAGCCTCCGGGGTACCAACAGAGCTTGTTGAGATTGTTATTGCCTTAATTATATTTTTCGTAGCTTCAAGCTATATAATTCGTTGGATCATCCTGCGCTTTAAGAAGGAGGGAAAATAAATGAGCTTCTTTGAGATACTACAATCCATTATTCCGCAAGCCGTATTCTTTGCGGCCCCTCTTATCTTTACTGCTTTAGGCGGTGTGTTCAGTGAACGCTCGGGGATTATAAATATCGGTCTTGAAGGATTAATGGTTATGGGGGCTTTTGTCGGAATTGTCTTTAACCTGGCGTTTGTCGATGTATTTGGGAACTGGACACCATGGGTTTCCATCTTAGTAGCCATGGTTGTATCAGCTATTTTCGCTCTTGCCCATGCGGTTGCATCGATTACGTTTCGGGCAGATCAAGTAGTCAGTGGCGTAGCGATGAACTTCCTGGCTTTAGGGATCGGATTATTTTTAACGAAACAATGGTATGATAAAGGGCAGACGGATATGGTTGAACGTCCATTTTATACAACAGATATTCCTGTATTAAGTAAAATCCCGATTATTGGTGATTTATTCTTTTCAGGCATGTATTTAACTTCCTATTTAGCTATTATATTGGCATTCGTTGCCTGGTTCATCTTATTTAAAACACCATTTGGCTTGCGCTTACGATCTGTTGGTGAACATCCGATGGCGGCAGATACAAACGGGATTAACGTATATGGCATGCGGTATGTTGCCGTTATGATCTCTGGTGCTTTAGGCGGGCTAGGTGGATCAGTTTTCGCTTTAACGATTGCTTTAAACTTTTCTCATGCTACGATAGTTGGGCAAGGGTTTATGTCTCTTGCAGCTGTTATCTTTGGAAAATGGCATCCTTTGGGGGCGCTTGGGGCTGCTTTGTTCTTTGGCTTCGCGCAAAGCTTAAGTATTGTTGGTTCAGGTATTCCATTATTAAGTGATGTACCACAAATTTTCTTATTGATTGCTCCATATGTGCTGACCATCCTAGCTTTAGCAGGATTTATTGGGCGAGCAGAAGCGCCTAAAGCACTTGGAGATTCCTATATTAAAGGAAATCGTTAATTCATTTGCCCGGTACGATGGTGCCGGGTTTTATTTTTTACTTTTGCGTTTATTTATCTTAGCATAAGAATTAACCTCATATGGATGAATAAATGGAAGTACGTTCATAATATAAGAGTAATGATGAGGAGGATGGAAAAATGAAGATAACGAAAGAAACAGTACACAATAAACAAGGGTACAGATTACATATTTTACCGACAACAAAATATAAGACGGTTTCGATTGTAGCGAAATTTAAAGCACCGCTTAAAAGAGAGGGGATAACAGAGAGAGCTCTATTACCTCATGTTCTTCACAAAGCAACAAATAAGCTTCCCAATGTAAGGAAACTGCAATCTGCTTTAGAGGATCTGTATGGCACAGGCTTTTCAAGTGATGGATCAAAAAAAGGTGAAAACCATGTCATCTCGTTTCGGATGGAAGTGGTTAATGAATCTTACTTGAATGAGAGTGAACCAATCTTAGAAAAAGCATTAAATATTTTTCATGACGTTTTATTTGATCCAAAAGTGGTGGATGGCGGTTTTGATGAAACGATTGTTAATAGAGAAAAGCAGACACTTGAACAAAAGATTACATCTATTAAAGATGATAAAATGAGTTATGCCAACTTACGCCTAATCGACCATATGTGTGAAGGTGAGCCTTACTCTCTTCATGTGCACGGATATCTTGATGATTTACAGAAGATAACAGCAAAGTCCTTATATGAATATTACCAGTCGATGATAAAAAATGATGAACTGGATGTATATGTCATTGGGGAAGTAAATGATACAGAAATGGATGCCCTTGCAGACCAAACGTTTGCACGTGGAGATAGTGATAATCGCAGTGGTCATCAGGATTCAAAATCGATTACTCCAACTGAAGCAAAAGAAATTGTTGAACGTGAAGAAGTAAAACAAGGTAAGCTTCACATTGGTTATCGTACGCATACTAATTTTGGGGATGATGACTATTTCGCTTTGCAAATTTTTAATGGTTTGTTCGGAGGTTTTCCTAGCTCCAAGTTATTTATGAATGTGCGGGAAAAACACAGCCTCGCCTATTATGCTGCGTCACGCTTTGAAAGTCATAAAGGACTGTTACTCGTTTTCAGTGGAGTTGACCCGAAAGATTATGATCAAGCCAAGTCGATCATCTTAGAACAGATGGAAGCTATGAAACAAGGGGATTTCACACCAGAACAAGTAGAGGATGGGAAAGAGCAGGTCGTGAACCAACTTCAAGAAACAATGGACAATGCGAACGGTTTGATTGAAGTGTTATATCACCAAATGCTCTCAGGTACTGAAATTCCAGCCCATGAACTTATGGAAAACATTCGAAAGGTAACAAAAGAAGATGTAGTCAAAGTCGCCGAAAAAATTGAACTTGATACGATTTACTTCTTAACGAGTCAAGAGGGAGGGGAAGCATAATGGATGCGTTAACATATAAACAACTGAATGAAACGGTGTATCAGGAAACGATGGATAATGGGTTAAAAGTATTTTTGCTTTCTAAGCCCGAGATGGCCAAGACATTCGGTATTTTCACAACAAATTACGGGTCTATTGACCAAACCTTTACACCAATCGGGAAAGATGAAAAGGTTACGGTTCCCGAGGGGATTGCTCACTTTTTAGAACATAAGCTATTTGAAAAAGAAGACCGTGATGTATTCCAGGATTTCACTAAACAGGGAGCGTCAGCAAACGCCTTTACTTCTTTTACGAAAACGGCTTACTTGTTTTCAGCTACAAGTCAAATTGAAAAAAATGTGGAGACTCTGTTAGATTTCGTACAAGATCCCTATTTTTCTGAAGAATCTGTTGAAAAAGAGAAAGGGATAATCAGCCAAGAGATTCGTATGTATGATGATCAACCAGATTGGCGATCCTTTTTCGGGACGATTCAAAGCTTATATCATAAGCATCCGGTTAAAGTTGATATTGCGGGGACGGTTGACTCGATTCAAGATATTACGAAGGATGACCTTTACACGTGTTATGAAACGTTCTATCATCCGTCCAACATGGTCCTATTTGTTGCAGGTAACATCGACCCGGAAAAAATGATGGATCAAATTCGCACCAACCAAAATAGCAAGGAGTTTAAGCAGATTCCTACTATCGAACGCTCCTATCCTGACGAGCCTGTTGCTGTGGCAAAGACAGAGGGTTCGATTACAATGCCTGTCACGACAGCCAAAGCAATGATAGGTGTAAAAGAAGATGTTTCCTCCCTTACAGGCGAAGAGCTGCTGCGTGCAGAATTGTTATCAGGAATGATTCTTGACTTTTACTTCTCTAAAAGCGGCGCATTCTATGAACAGCTTTATAAAGAAGATTTAATTGATGCCAGTTTCCAATATGAAACAGAATTGGACCGTCAATTCGGCTTTACGATTCTCGGCGGGGATTCAAGGAAGCCAGATGAGTTGGTGAAGCGTGTGAAAGAAATGTTGCATCAACTGAGAGAAGAACGCATTTCTGAAGAAGATTTTAAACGAATGAAACGTAAAAAGATCGGTCAATTCATGAGAGCACTGAATTCTTTAGAGTTTATTGCCAATCAATTCACTCATTATCATACGTTAGGGGTAGATTTATTCAATGTCCTTCCAGTGATTGAATCATTAACAACAGAAGACGTAGATCATTACGTTGAAAACTGGATTAAAGACGAGTGTATTTCTGTATTCCAGGTGAAACCACAATCTAATGCTTAAGCGTTGTTTAATTATCGGGGCAAGTGGTGAGATCGGTTGTGAAACAACAGAATTATTGGCGGCGGAAGGATATGAAGTAGCTGCACATTTCCATTCAAATATCCGTGCAATAGATGAATTAAAGCAGCGGGTACCAAGTGAGAAGTGGCTAGGGGCATATCAGGGAGACTTGTCCACAGCGGGCGGGTTGGATGACTTGATTAACAAGCTCCCTTCAAGCTTCGATGCAGTCGTTTTTGCTCAAGGAAACCACTCCAAGAAGCTGTTGCAAGACCTTAGCTCTACAGAGATGGATCAGATGTATTATGTGCATGTCAAATCATTATGGCTGATCACAAACAAATTGTTGCCTTCTATGATTTCAAGCAAATCGGGGGCCATTGTTGTAGTGTCTTCCGTTTGGGGTGAAGAAGGAGCAAGCACAGAGGTGGTATATAGCTCTGTTAAAGGGGCGCAAATCAGCTTTGTTAAAGGATTAGCAAAAGAAACAGCGCCAAGCAACATTCGCGTGAATGCCGTAACGCCGGGATTAATTGCAACAAAAATGAATGACCACCTGTCTTCTGAGGATATGAATATGGTGAAAAGTGAAATTCCACTGGGCCGCCTCGGGACATGTGAAGAGGTAGCCCAGGCGATTTTATTTTTATTGAATAAACAGTCAAGTTATATTACAGGACACACCCTCCGAGTAAACGGCGGCTGGTATTAAAAATTGTGTATAGAAACATTCCCTCCACCTCATACTAAGAATGAAAAAAATCTACAGTAGGAGGTAACAAGAATGTCTGTACTTGACAACTTCGATTCTTTTAAATCTTTCCTTGGTGATCGTCTAAATCAAGCAGAGGGACAAGGGATGAACAAGAACTCTGTAAATGAAATCGCTTATGAAATTGGTGATTATTTATCCAACAATGTGGATGCTAAAAATGACCAAGAAACTGTGCTTCATGAGTTATGGAGTGTTGCTGACGATAAAGAGCAGCACGCTATTGCTAACATGATGGTTAAACTTGTTCAAAATAACGGACAACAACAGTAATTAGACAAAAACCGCCACAGATCCTTCTGGGCGGTTTTTAAAATTTGCTTTTGGCAGCTGATCTTCGTCTAACGTTTGTGAAATTTACAAGATATGTTTGGTTCCAGTCTTTCTTATTAGGGCAAAATCATTTATGATAGATAGAGGGATAATGAATTTTATTTTGGCAAAATGCGACATTTTTTCCAGAGGAGATGTGTCATGGAGAAAAAAGAATGGTATTTAGAGTATGAAATCCAGTATAATCGTCCAGGGCTGCTTGGGGATATTTCGTCACTTCTTGGGATGATGGCGATTAATATTGTTACAATAAACGGAGTTGAAAATTCTCATCGCGGCATGCTGCTGCTTTGTAAAGAGGAAGACCAAATTACCCGGCTTCGGTCGATATTAAATACAATGGACACCATTAAAATAACGAAATTACGCAAGCCGAAATTGAGGGATCGTTTAGCGGTAAGACACGGTCGGTATATACATAGTGATATCGATGATAGGAAAACCTTCCGTTTCAACCGTGAGGATCTTGGATTGTTGGTTGACTTTATGGCAGAACTGTTTATGAAAAAAGGCCATAAACTGATTGGAATTCGGGGCATGCCGCGGGTCGGAAAAACAGAATCGATCGTTGCAGCTAGTGTATCTGCAAATAAACGCTGGTTGTTTGTCTCGAGTACATTGCTGAAACAGACAGTAAGGAATCAGCTAATAGAAGAGGAATACAATGAAGATAATTTATATATCATAGATGGCATCGTTTCTGCAAAACGAGCCAATGAGAGACATTGGCAGCTTGTAAGAGAAATTATGCGTCTTCCCGCAACTAAGGTGATCGAGCATCCGGACATTTTCGTTCAAGAAACCGAGTATAAAATGGATGACTTTGATTATATTATCGAGCTGAGAAGTAATGAAGATGAAGAAATAACTTATGAGCCAGTGGAGAAGCAGGGGATGAAGGAAGACGGCTTTTCTATGTTTGATTTTTAAAAATGGATGGTGTTACACATGGAGATAGGATCTCGACTTAGAGAAGCTCGAGAGGGAAAGCAGTTAACGCTTGAAGAAATACAAAGTACGACAAAGATTCAAAAAAGATATCTTCAAGCAATTGAAAACAACGAATTCGGGACACTCCCTGGAAAATTTTATACACGGGCTTTCATTAGAGAATATGCTTCTGCGGTTGGCCTCAACCCTGAACAGGTGATGGAAGAGCATAGCAGTGAGCTCCCTTCTACAGAAGAAGAGCCTGCTGTCACATACAGTCGTGTGCAAAGGTCGAAAAGTGAGTCATCCTCAAATAAAGCTGGTGGTTTTGCCAAAGCTTTTCCGCGAATTATATCGATCGTATTAATTATTGGAGCTTTATTTGCCTTTTACTATTTTTATACAGAAGCAACGAATTCTAATGAAGGTACGACACAAACGGAAAGTGAAGACCAGGTAGATGTGAAAACGAGCACGGAAGCTCAAGTGCCTGATTCTGAAGATAGTCAGCAACAAGAAGGATCCAGTGACCAGCCGGAAGAGGAGAAGAAAGAACCGGCTGAGGAAGAGCCAGCTCTTGAAGCGAATCTTGTAGAAACAGGTACTGGTTCATTCCCTGAGCATACGTATGAAATCACTGGTGCTGAGGAAAGAGAGCTTACTATTGAATTTTCAGGCAAGTCTTATTTAGCAGTTACAGCCCCACAAGGCGGTGAGGATCTTATCACCGCTAAGGAATATTCTGCGAGCGATGAGGCTGTGAATGTGGACGTATCCGAGTATGATCAAGTTTATATCCGTACAGGGTCAGCTCCTGGGCTGACTGTGAAAATTAATGATGAAGTGATTGAATTTCCAGCAGATGTTGTAACACAAAAACTAGTAATCAATTTTAAATAAACAGATGAACATGATGCTGTCCTTTAAATGGATGGGGTATTCCTTTTATCCCATGAAGGACAGCTTTCTGTTTTTACGATAGGAGTGGAAGTACAATTGAATTTACCAAATAAGATTACATTATCAAGAATTTTTCTTATTCCAATTTTCATTATTTTAATGAGTGTTCCTTTTCAATGGGGAAGCTTTCAAATGGGCGACCAATCACTGCCCATCTCCCATTTAGCTGGTGCATTGCTGTTTATTATTGCCTCTACAACGGATTGGATTGATGGATATATCGCACGTAAATATAATCTGGTTACCAATTTAGGGAAATTCCTTGATCCGCTGGCGGATAAGTTGCTAGTAAGCGCTGCTTTGATTCTGTTAGTGGAGATAGGTCTGGCTCCGGCTTGGATTGTCATTTTAATTATCAGTCGTGAATTTGCCGTCACAGGATTGCGGCTAGTGGCTGCAGGGAAGGTAGTGTTCTCGCTGCCAGTCAGATGGGAAAACTCAAAACTTGGATTCAAATTGTTGCGATCTCCATTCTTTTACTGCACAATTGGCCGCTCGCATACGTCGGCTTTCCCCTTGGACAGATTGCCTTGTATGCCGCTTTAATTATTACGGTTGTTTCAGGGTATGATTATTTCGTAAAAAATTGGCACGTTATGAGAGGTTCAAAATGAGAACTGAAATTATTGCCGTAGGTACAGAGCTTTTATTAGGGCAAATCGCAAATACGAATGCTCAGTGGATTTCAAAAAAACTAGCTAAGTATGGAGCACCCGTGTATTTTCATGGTGTGGTAGGAGATAACATGGAACGCGCCATTAAAACATTTGAGGTGGCTAGTGAACGCTCGGACGTGATTATCGTTACAGGAGGACTTGGCCCTACAGAGGACGATTTAACACGTGATGCAGTGAAACCTTTGTTGAAACAGAACTTAGTGATTCATGAAAACACACTTGCGAAAATCGAGTCTGTTTATAGGAAGAACAACCGTCAGATGACAACGAATAATCGTAAGCAGGCATTGGTGTTCGAACATGCCAGTGTATTGGCAAATGCGGAAGGGATGGCTCCAGGGCAACTGGTTAAACATGATCAGACTTTATTTGTCTTTCTTCCTGGGGTCCCTTCTGAGATGAAAAGTTTAATGGAAGAGCATGTTCTGCCTTATCTAATTGATGTTTTTCAATTAGAGTCAGAAATTGTTTCAGAAATGCTCAGGTTTATAGGCATTGGCGAATCAACACTTGAGCATAAACTAGAAGATATCATCAAACATCAGCAAGACCCGACGATTGCCCCTCTTGCTGCAGAAGGAGAGGTTGGCTTAAGGCTCACGGCTTCAGGAGCGAATGCAAAAGCTAAGATTGCCGCCTTAAAAGCGGACGTTTTGCAAAGGGTCGGCAGGTATTATTATGGCAGTGACGATATGACAATCGAAGAAAAAGTTAGGGATCTGCTTAAGGCCAAAGGGATGACACTAGGCTCTGCTGAGAGCCTGACAGGCGGTAAGTTTATCGAACGACTCATAGCACTGCCCGGAGCATCGGCTGTCTGCGAAGGTGGCCTTGTTGCTTATACGGCTCAAGCAAAAGAGAGTGTGATTGGCGTATCCGCTGATCTTATTAAGCAACATGGAACGATTAGTGAGGAATGTGCAAAAGCAATGGCTACACAGGCGCAAAAACGTCTCAGTGTAGAGGCAGCGATTAGCTTTACAGGAGTAGCAGGTCCAGACAATAGTGAAGGCCAGGAGCCGGGTGTAGTTTACATTGCTCTTCAAATTGGAGGGCAAGACCCAATTGTTGAAAGACATCATTTTGAAGGCGGAAGAGATAACGTTCGCACACGTGCTGTAAAAAAAGGGTATGAAATTATTTTTCATCACTTGAAAAAGTAGTTATCCATTACCCATGAGAGGAATATCTGCTCTTTTGCTATAGAAAAATGTAAAAGTAGCATAGGGACTCCTTCTGAAAAAAAAGGGAACATTTATTCGCTTTTTAGTTGGCAAATACTAAAAAACAAGTTATGATTAGGATAGTAATTTTGAAAGGGGAATATTATGAGTGATCGTAAGCAAGCGTTAGATATGGCATTAAGACAAATTGAGAAACAATTTGGTAAAGGATCGATTATGAAGCTTGGGGAACAGGCTGAACAAAGAATAAGTACAGTTTCCAGCGGATCGCTTGCCCTTGATGTAGCTCTAGGTGTGGGTGGGTATCCTCGCGGCAGAATTGTTGAAATATATGGACCAGAATCCTCTGGTAAAACGACAGTTGCCTTACACGCAATTGCCGAAGCTCAAAGACAAGGTGGACAAGCAGCTTTTATTGATGCAGAGCACGCGCTTGACCCGGTTTATGCACGAGCGCTTGGTGTAGATATTGAGGAGCTATTGCTGTCACAGCCTGATACAGGGGAACAAGCATTGGAAATTGCCGAAGCGTTGGTACGTAGCGGTGCTGTTGATATGGTAGTTGTCGATTCTGTAGCTGCCCTTGTACCGAAGGCTGAAATTGAAGGCGAGATGGGTGATGCCCACGTGGGTCTTCAGGCTCGTTTAATGTCCCAAGCTTTGAGAAAACTATCTGGTGCGATTAATAAATCGAAAACGACAGCGATCTTTATTAACCAAATTCGTGAAAAGGTCGGTGTGATGTTTGGTAACCCTGAAACGACGCCTGGGGGCCGTGCACTTAAATTCTATTCATCTGTAAGACTAGAAGTACGCCGCGCCGAAACGTTAAAACAAGGCGATGAAATGGTAGGGAACAAAACGAGATTAAAAGTTGTTAAAAACAAAGTAGCTCCCCCATTCAAGAAAGCTGAAGTTGACATTATGTACGGGGAAGGGATCTCAAGAGAAGGTGAATTATTAGATATCGGTACTGATCTAGACTTAGTTCAAAAGAGTGGATCCTGGTATTCTTACAATAATGAAAGAATGGGTCAGGGACGAGAAAATGCCAAAAAGTACTTGAAGGAAAATGAAGAGGTGTATCAAGAAATTAAAGGATTAGTCCGAGCGCATTATGATATGGATGGCTCCTCTGCCGAAGAAAAGAAAGAAAAGACTTCTGAAAGTCAAGAATCTCTCGATGTATAGATGAAAGATGATGGTCCCTTGATTAAACGCGTGCTTATGGCACTTGTTTGAAGAGAGGGACTATTTTTGTTTTGCGAAAAGATTTTAACACAAGCGTTCCGGAGACACGAAAACTAGACAATCGGTTCTGGTCTTCGCGGGTACGCAGGACCGTTTGCAAATGGCGCAGGACGTGTTGAACTTAGTTAAATTTCAACTAACGTGTCTATCAGAATGCCCAGAGTTTCTCCTATAAATAGACAGACTGTTTGTAATCTTTTGTTTAATGGGGGTGCAGATTTGACGATTCCTTGACAATCCTTATTCTCAAGCATAAAATGAATGTGTATCATTTTCATATTTATATCTTATTTAAAACGTAATGAAACTGAAAATGAATCGTTTGTACATGCCGACAAACGGACCAAGTTTATAGCAAGAGGAGGTGAAACTATGGATATGATATCCATCATCTTCAGTTTGCTTGCCCTTATCGTCGGTTCTGTTGTTGGTTATCTCATTCGGAAATCTATTGCGGAAGCGAAAATCTCAAGTGCAGAGGACCTTGCGAAACAAATTGTTGAAGAAGGTCGGCGCAATGCTGATTCTGCGAAGAAAGAAGCTCTTCTAGAAGCTAAAGAAGAAAATCAGACATTTCGTCAAGAAGCGGAAAATGAGATTCGCGAACGCCGCATGGAATTACAGAAAACTGAAAATCGATTAACACAGAAAGAAGAGAATCTTGATCGTAAGAGTGGAACTTTAGATCAACGTGACTTGTCACTCGAAAAGAAAGAGGGGACTCTTGCCGAAAGACAACAACAAATTGAAGAAATGGAAAGCAAAGTGAAAGCGATGCTTCAAGAACAGCAAGCAGAGCTTGAACGTGTCTCTGGTCTAACATCAGACCAAGCGAAACAAGTCATTCTCGAGCGTGTGGAGCAGGAAGTTTCTCATGAGTCAGCACTTATGGTTAAAGAAGCAGAAAACCGTGCTAAAGAAGAGGCTGATAAGAAAGCGAAGAACATTCTTTCACTTGCCCTTCAACGCTGTGCCGCTGACCATGTGGCAGAGACTACTGTATCAGTAGTTAACTTGCCTAACGACGAAATGAAAGGGCGGATTATTGGTCGTGAAGGACGTAATATCCGTACGTTAGAAACGCTTACTGGTATTGATCTCATTATTGATGATACACCTGAAGCTGTTATACTATCTGGTTTCGATCCTATTCGTCGGGAAACAGCACGGATGGCTTTAGAGAAACTTGTTCAGGATGGTAGAATTCATCCAGCACGCATCGAAGAGATGGTTGATAAATCGCGTCGCGAAGTGGATGATTACATTCGCGAGGTTGGGGAGGAAACGACCTTTGAAATTGGGGTTCACGGTTTACATCCTGATCTCGTTAAAATTCTCGGTCGCCTGAAATATCGTACAAGCTACGGACAAAATGTTCTTAAGCACTCAACAGAGGTGGCCTATCTGTCTGGTCTCCTTGCAGCGGAGCTCGGGGAGGATGAGACACTGGCTCGTCGCGCTGGACTATTGCATGACATAGGTAAAGCGATTGACCATGAAGTGGAAGGAAGTCACGTGGAAATTGGTAAGGAACTAGCTACCAAATATAAAGAGAACGATGTCGTAATTAATGCGATTGCGTCTCACCATGGTGACGAAGAACCTACATCTGTCATTGCTGTACTTGTTGCAGCAGCTGATGCTCTTTCAGCAGCACGTCCAGGTGCGAGAAGCGAGACACTTGAGAACTATATCAAACGTCTTGAGAAGCTTGAGGAGATTTGTGAATCTTATGGCGGTGTTGAAAAGTCGTTTGCTATTCAGGCTGGACGAGAAGTTCGAATTATCGTTCGCCCGGATGAAATTGACGATTTAAAAGCAACAAGCCTGGCTAGGGATATACGTAATCAAATTGAGGGTGAACTCGATTATCCAGGACATATTAAAGTAACAGTGATTCGTGAAACACGTTCAGTGGAATATGCGAAATAGTAGATGAAGCGGTCTTCACTGGCCGCTTCATTTTCATTTTTTGACCTTATCATTCATAAACAAAATGCATAGTAAGAAAGGAAAAGATAATGAGAATACTTTTTATAGGTGATGTCGTAGGATCCCCGGGTCGAGAGATGGTTGACGAATACGTACCTAAATTAAAACAGAAATATCAACCGGCCGTTACCATTATTAATGGTGAAAATGCGGCAGCAGGCAAAGGGATAACTGAAAAGATTTACCGTAGATTCTTAGAAGTAGGAGCTCAAGCGGTTACACTAGGGAATCACTCCTGGGATAAACAAGAAATCTTTGAATTTATTGATCACGCGGACTACTTAGTACGTCCTGCCAATTTTCCAGAGGGCACACCAGGGAAAGGGATTACCTATGTCAAAACGCCCAAAGCAGAAGTAGCCGTCATCAATTTACAAGGACGTACCTTTTTAGCTCCCAATGATGATCCGTTCAGAAAAATTGATGACCTGATTGAAGAAGCAAAAAAGAGAACGCCGATTATTTTCTTAGATTTTCATGCGGAAGCTACAAGTGAAAAACAAGCAATGGGGTGGTATGTGGATGGACGAGTCAGCATAAATGTTGGAACACATACACATATCCAAACGGCAGATGAGCGCATTTTACCAAACGGAACAGCTTACATTTCCGATGTAGGTATGACTGGACCGTATGATGGCATACTTGGTATGGAGCGTGAAGCCGTTTTAAAAAGATTTCTAACCAATTTGCCGGTACGTTTTGAAGTCCCAAAGAAGGGAAGAACACAACTAAGTGGATTTTTAGTAGATGTGGATGAAGCGACTGGCCGTGCAACAAAAGTAAAACGGATTCAGATTAATGAGGATCATCCGTTCTTTGGCTGATTGTTTGAATTTTGCGAAAAATTCCTGCATAATGAAAAGGGAATATTCTACATCTGCACAGAATATAGTAGTTATGGAACAACCATAGTGAATGAAGGAGGAGCTAGTAATGGAAGTATTAAAAGTATCAGCTAAATCCGTACCTAATTCAGTAGCAGGAGCCCTGGCAAATGTTATCAGGGAACGTGGAACAGCCGAGATTCAAGCCATAGGGGCAGGTGCGCTTAACCAATCCGTGAAAGCGGTTGCGATCGCCCGGGGTTTGTTGCGCCAAGCGGAATTGATCTCATTTGTATTCCCGCATTTACCGATATCATGATTGATGAGGAGGAACGTACGGCGATTAAACTGATTGTCGAGCCTCGTTAATTTCGTTGTCTTCATAATTACAAATAAAAATGTTGTGAAACCGCACGCTCATGTAGAGTATGTGCGGTTTTTTTAGTGTGTAAAAAAAGATCTCGCTTCCTTGGTTTTATCGAATTAAAGGTAAGCGTTTCATAAAGAAATCAAATGTCCACTCAAAACATACACTAGGGTTTGCTGTTTTTTATATTCATGATACTATTATGAATATAAAAGGAATAAATCCTTGTTCAAGTAGATAGGAGTGTTCTCTGTGAATGGAACAATGAAAGCTATTGTAAAGCATCATCATGGATCTGGTGCAGAACTTCGTGAAGTTTCTATACCTGGCATTCAGGATGATGAAGTACTTATTCGTGTAAAAGCTACATCCATCTGTGGTACAGATGTTCATATTTATAATTGGGATGAATGGTCAGCGAGTCGGGTAAAGCCGCCTTATGTATTTGGCCATGAATTTGCTGGTGAAATCGTGGAGATCGGATCAAAAGTCAATAATTTCTCTATCGGTGATTATGTAAGTGCAGAAACACACCTCGTCTGTGGTCATTGCCCGCAATGTTTAACAGGTCAATCTCATATTTGTGAAAACACACAAATCATAGGTGTCGATACACAAGGCTGTTTTGCTGAGTATATAGCCTTGCCTGCGAGCAACCTCTGGAGAAATCCAGAAGGCTTACCGACAGATATCGCTTCTATTCAGGAGCCGATGGGAAATGCTGTTCACACAGTGTTAAGCGGTGATGTAGCTGGTAAAACCGTAGCTATTATCGGATGTGGACCTATTGGCTTAATGGCTGTAGGTGTGGCTAAGGCTGCAGGTGCCTCCCAGGTACTTGCGTTTGACTTAAATGCCTACCGGCTGGAACTTGCGAAAGAAATGGGAGCGACGGCGACCATTCATTCTGGCGAGACAGACCCAGTAAAAGAAGCGAAAGAACGGACACATCAACATGGTGTCGATGTCGTTTGTGAAATGAGCGGACATCCAGTGGCGATGGACCAAGGGTTTAAAATGATTACAAATGGAGGAAGAGTCTCGATTTTAAGTCTTCCAACTACACCTGTAACGCTTGATATTACCAATGATGTTGTGTTTAAAGGTGTACATGTTGAAGGAATTACCGGACGTAAAATGTACGAAACATGGCAGCAGGTGTCCCGTTTGCTAGATTCAGGACAAGTGGATGTGAAGCCGGTCCTTACACACCATTTTGATCTTGAGGAATTTGAAAAAGGCTTTCAGTTAATGAATGAAGGAAAATGCGGTAAAGTAGTGTTACACCCATAACTATGAAGGAGGATGATCGTCATGAAAGGTTTTGAATACTTACAGGAACAGCTGGATGAAATGAAGGATGAAGGGACGTTTAGAAAGCTGATCCCATTAGAATCAGCACAAGGCTCAAAAGTAGTCATTAAAGGAAAAGAAGTGATCCAGCTTTCTTCTAATAACTATTTAGGGTTAACCTCCCACTCAAAAATGAAAAAAGCTGCCGATGAAGCCAACGAAAAGTTTGGGGTAGGTACAGGGTCCGTTCGTACGATTGCAGGTACACTGCAAATGCATGAAGATTTTGAAGAGAAACTGGCGAAATTTAAGCATACCGAAGCGGCTCTTGTGTTCCAATCTGGTTTTACAACAAACCAGGGTGTGCTTTCATCTATTTTAACAGACCAAGATGTCGTAATCTCTGATGAACTGAACCATGCTTCCATTATTGATGGCATTCGTCTAACGAAAGCGTCACGTAAAATTTACAAGCATGTTGATATGGATTCCTTGGAGCAGGCCTTGAAAGAAAGCTCAGACTTCAGAACACGACTTGTGGTAACAGATGGTGTGTTCTCCATGGATGGAAATATTGCACCCCTCCCGCAAATCGTTGAGCTTGCCGAAAAATATGATGCACTAATTATGGTCGATGATGCTCATGCAAGTGGTGTGTTAGGTGATAACGGACGTGGTACCGTTAACCATTTCGGGCTTGATGGACGTGTTCACATTCAAGTAGGGACATTGAGTAAAGCAATCGGCGTGTTAGGCGGTTATGTAGCAAGTACGAAGACACTCCGTGAGTATTTAATTCATAAAGGCCGTCCGTTCCTATTCAGTACGTCACATCCACCTGCTGTCACAGCAGCTAACGATGCCGCCATCGATGTGCTGCTTGAAGAGCCAGAGCTGATTGAAAAGCTTTGGGCCAATACAAAATTCTTTAAAGACGGCTTGGAGAAGGCAGGTTTTGATACAGGAATTAGTGAAACACCAATTACCCCTGTTATGATTGGTGATGATGCCTTAACACATAAATTCTCTGATGAACTGTTTAAAGAAGGTGTGTTCGCCCAAGGGATTGTATTCCCAACTGTGCAACGCGGAAAAGGTCGGATACGTACAATCGTAACAGCCGAACACACGAAGGAAGAACTTCAAGAAGCGTTACAGGCTTTTGAAACTGTTGGGAAAAGGTTAGATATTTTGTAAAATGGGTCCTAAGCCACTATGATAGAGATCATAGTGGCTTTACTTATGCTGGAGAGCGCACGATTGTGTGACAATCCTTATGAATTATGGTTAGCCCTTAATATTTTCATGTAAAATTGATATAATGAGACAGTTAGCATGCTCTGTTTGAAAGGAGATCGTAATGAACGAACAACAACGCAAAGAAATGTCGCAAATTCGCCAGGGAACGCCAGCGGACGTAAAATCCGACCAGGACAACCTCGAGCGAATTCAGCAGAAGAGCAGTGAAGACTTTACGAAGTATTTTGAAACGACGTATCAGCCGCCTTCATTAAGAAAGGCGCAGCGTCGCAGGAAAGAGGATGTAAAGGTTCACTATGATTTCACGATTCCTGAAGAATTGGATAACATAGGTCACGGTCGCAAATATATGATTCGCACCTACGGCTGTCAAATGAATGAACATGACACAGAAGTGATGGCCGGTATTTTTGAAGAAATGGGCTATGAATCTACAAGTGACACGAAAGAAGCAGATATCATTCTGTTGAATACATGTGCCATCCGTGAAAATGCCGAAAACAAAGTATTTGGAGAAATCGGCCACCTCAAACCGCTTAAGCTTGAAAATCCGAACTTGATCATCGGTGTTTGCGGATGTATGTCTCAAGAGGAATCTGTCGTTAATCGAATTTTGCAGAAACATCCATTCATTGATTTGATCTTTGGAACACATAACATTCACCGTCTGCCACAGCTTGTAAAAGAAGCGATGTTTGGTAAAGAAATGGTCATCGATGTATGGTCAAAAGAAGGCGACATCATTGAAAATCTCCCTCGTTCCCGTAAAGGTAAAATTAAAGCATGGGTAAACATCATGTATGGGTGTGATAAATTCTGTACGTACTGCATCGTTCCTTATACGCGAGGCAAAGAACGAAGCCGTTTGCCTGAAGATATTATTCAAGAAGTACGTCACCTGGCTGCTCAAGGCTATAAGGAGATAACCCTGCTCGGACAAAATGTGAATGCTTATGGTAAAGATCTCGACATTAATTATGGACTGGGCGATCTCATGGACGAGTTGACAGGAATTGATATTCCACGTATTCGTTTCACGACCTCGCACCCGCGTGACTTCGACGATCGTTTAATTGAAGTCCTAGCCAAAGGCGGAAATATGCTTGACCATATTCACTTACCTGTCCAGTCCGGAAACTCTGATGTATTGAAAATTATGGGGCGTAAATATTCCCGTGAAGAATATTTAGAGCTTGTTCGTAAAATTCGTACAGCCATGCCGAATGCTACACTGACTACAGACATTATTGTCGGGTTCCCAAATGAAACGGAAGAACAATTCCAGGATACGATGTCACTTATGGAAGAAGTTGGGTTTGAAGCGGCTTACACGTTTATTTATTCAGCTCGTGAAGGTACGCCAGCTGCTCGTATGACAGATAATGTGTCAATGGAAGAGAAAAAAGATCGCCTTCAGCGTCTGAACAAGCTCGTTAATGATCAGTCTGCTGAAGCGATGAAGAAGTATGAAGGCGAAGTCGTTGAAGTTCTTGTGGAAGGCGAAAGTAAGAAAAACAGTGAAGTATTAGCTGGTTATACGAAACGAAATAAAATGGTAAACTTTACAGGCCCGCGTTCATCTATTGGAACCATCGTAAAAGTAAAAATCAATAAAGCGAAGACATGGTCCTTAGATGGCGTCATGGTCGAAGAAACGATAGAGGTGAAATAATGGCAGAATACACAAGAAAACAAGTGGTAGATGAAGCCCATAAGCTTGCAAAGATGATGGCAGACATTGAAGAGATCGATCGCTTTAAACAGATCGAAGCTAAATTAAATGATAACACTAAAGTCCAGAGCTATATTAAGAAAATCAAAGCCCTGCAAAAGCAGGCTGTCAACTTTCAGGCCTATGGTAAAACAGAAGCCCTTGAAAAAGTAGAGAAAGAAATCGACCGCTTACAAGATGAGCTTGACAGCATCCCTGTCGTAGCTGAATTTAAAGATTCGCAAATGGTTATTAATGATATTTTGCAAATGATCTCAAGCACCATCTCACGGGAAGTAACAAACGAAGTCATTCGTTCAACTGGCGGAGACTTACTAAGTGGCGAAACAGGTTCAAAACAAAAGAATGAAGCTTGTGGACATTAATTATACGAAAGCCGTCGGATAACTATCCGGCGGTTTTTTAAATGCGCTAAGTTATTAATGAGGTCGTACAGGATTTTCCGTTTCCTTTTTTGAAAAGTTTCTGCACAAAAGACTATACTTCGCTTTCTATTGTCCAGTTCTAACTCGCAATTTCCCGTGCCCTAAGCAAGCACACTGCAAGACTGGGAGATCATAGTCTTTACGTGTGCTTGCTTAGTTCAGGGGAATTAATCACTCGTTTCCACATTTCTTACTGTCCACTGCAAGCAGCCTAGACTCGAAAAGAATAAGCGATTCACCTCCGTGGGGAAAAAACCGCCCCACTGCGGCGTTCTACTTATTCTTTTCGAGTCTAAACAAGGCACTTTCACATTTCTATTGTCCAGTTCCGAAGGGCAGATCTTCGCGACATAAGCAATTCGACTTCGTGAAGAAAAATCGCTTCACTACGCCGTTTTGCTTATGCGTTTCAGATCTAAACGCCTTTCTCCACATTTCTTGGTACAATTTCCTGGGCGTCTGCATAGGATTGGAGTACAGATGTTTTGTAGTCATCGATTCTTTTTTTTGTTATCACCATTCGCCCATGACCTGCATAAAATGGGTCGTAGATTAAGGAGGAATATTGCTATGTCATTCTTTGAACGGGATTACCGAGAAATTATTACAAAGGCTGTATGTGGAAAAGGGAAAAAATTCACCGAAGCAACGAACACGATCAGCCCGTCTCACCGTCCGACTAGTATTTTAGGCTGCTGGGTTATCAATCATATTTACAATGCTAAGAAAAAAGGAGATCATGTTGAAGTCACGGGAAGTTACGATATAAACGTTTGGTACTCTTATAATGATAATACAAAGACAGAAGTTGTAACGGAACGCGTCAATTATTGTGATCATGTACGATTATCGGTGAAAGACGAGAATTGTATCAGCGATGATTTAGAAGTTGTTGCCAAAGCTGTTCAACAGCCTAATTGTTTAGAATGCAAGATTGCAGCTCAGGGGCAGAAAATGGTTGTTGAAGTTGAACGCGAATTTATCGTAGATGTTATTGGTGAAACGAAGCTATGCGTGAAAGTGGATCCAAACGGTTGTGGAAAAGACGATGACTACGAATATGATTTATCATCTGATGACTTCTCTGATATTGAAACTGATTTCCTGCCAAGCAGCAGTAGTAGCCGTGAAGAGTAAATATGAATGTCCTTGCTGATTCAGCGGGGCATTCTTTTTTTTGCCATCATTTACGTGTCTGCTTTCGTTCAAGAGATAGCGGAAAATGTGATATAATGACAGTATGTAGAATTTCGTACGTTTTGGAGGATTGTAGGAATGGCACAATACACGCCCATGATGCAGCAATATTTGAAGATAAAAGCGGAGCACAAGGATGCCTTTTTGTTTTTTAGATTAGGAGATTTCTATGAAATGTTTTTTGACGATGCGCTCAGCGCGTCGAAAGAGCTTGAAATCACGCTAACGAGCCGTGATGGCGGGGATAAGGATCGCATTCCAATGTGTGGCGTTCCGTACCACTCTGCAGAAAATTACATAAAGCAGCTGGTAGAAAAAGGGTTTAAAGTAGCGATTTGTGAACAAGTTGAAGATCCCAAGGTTGCAAAAGGGGTTGTAAAGCGGGAAGTTGTTCAATTAATTACTCCAGGAACGGTCATGGAAGGGAGTATGCTTGATGAAAAAGAGAACAATTACCTTGCTTCTGTAAGTGAATTCAGAGATGGAACGTTTACGGTAAGCTATAATGATTTAACCACGGGGGAAAATAGCATCGCTCTTATTTCAAATGGGTTTGATGCCGTTATGAGTGAATTGTTCAATCGACCCGTAAAAGAAGTAGTGGTGGCCAGTGATTTCGATGGGGACCGTCAGATGCTGCTCAAGGAGCGGCTGGGCTACACGGTTTCTTTTTGTGATCAAACCGAAATTCAACAAGAATTCAGCCATTTAATAGAATCGATTCACCAGGACAAATTCATCCAAGGTTTTGGTCGTCTGCTTCATTATATTGAACATACACAGAAACGTTCATTAGATCATTTACGCCCGGTTCAGCCGATTGAGCTAAAGCAATATATGTCACTGGACATGTATTCTAAGCGTAACCTTGAACTTGTTGAAACGTTAAGGAAACAAGGGAAAAAAGGCAGCCTTCTTTCTGTTATTGACCATACGATTACAGCGATGGGTGCCCGAACGCTTAAAAAATGGCTCGAACGCCCGCTGCTCTCCAAAGATGAAATGAATACAAGACATGATCAAGTCGAAGGAATGCTTGCACAGTTTTTTGAAAGGGAAACATTGCGTGAACAACTGACCTCTGTTTATGATTTGGAGAGGTTAGCAGGGCGCGTTGCTTTTGGTAATGTCAATGCTAAGGATTTAATTCAGCTTAGAAATTCGCTGGCAAAGATTCCAGAGCTTTTAACAACACTTGGGCAATTTGATCATCCCTCTCTTACGAATCTTTATAAGGAAATAGATCAACAGGAATCCTTAAAACAACTGCTGGAAGAAAGTTTAGCTGATGATCCGCCGATCACAATTAAAGAGGGCGGCATGATTCGTGATGGTTACAATAGTCAATTGGATGAATACCGGGATGCATCAAAAAACGGCAAGAAGTGGATCGCTGAGCTTGAAGGGAAGGAACGATCCGAAACAGGAATTAAATCGTTAAAAATCGGTTACAACCGTGTGTTTGGTTACTATATTGAAGTCACAAAAGCAAATTTGCCCCACCTGTCGGAAGATCGATATGAACGCAAGCAGACGTTAACAAATGCTGAACGATTTATCACCCCAGAGCTCAAGGAAAAAGAAACGTTAATATTGGAAGCACAAGAAAAGAGTGTGGACCTTGAATATCAGCTTTTCCTTGATGTCCGCGAGCAAGTGAAAAACTATGTCCAGGAATTGCAAAAATTAGCCGAACAAATCAGCCGCATTGATGTATTGCAAGGCTTTGCACAAAGTGCTGATAAGAATGGCTACAGCCGTCCCTCATTTACTGATGAACGTATCATTGACATTAAACAAGGTAGACATCCTGTTGTGGAGCAAGTGATGAAGGGAGAGTCATTTGTTCCGAATGATATCTATATGGACGATTCAACAGATGTGTTACTGATTACAGGCCCGAACATGTCAGGGAAAAGCACGTATATGAGGCAACTCGCTTTAACAGCGATTATGGCGCAAATGGGCAGTTTTGTTCCGTGTGAAGCCGCTTCATTGCCCCTGTTTGATCAAATTTTTACAAGAATAGGAGCGGCGGATGACCTGGTTTCAGGGCAAAGTACCTTCATGGTAGAAATGCTTGAGGCTAACCACGCCCTCAGCCATGCGACAGAGCAAAGTATGATTTTATTAGATGAAATCGGTCGAGGAACAAGCACATACGACGGCATGGCCCTAGCTCAGGCTATCGTTGAACATATTCATGAAAGAATTCGAGCAAAGACGTTATTTTCTACTCATTACCATGAACTGACTGCCCTTGCAGATCAGCTTGATCGTTTGAAAAATATCCATGTACGGGCGGAAGAATATGAAGGAAATGTCGTGTTTCTTCATCAAATTCAAGAAGGGGCTGCGGATCAGAGTTATGGAATTCATGTGGCCAAATTAGCCGATCTACCGGATCCGCTTATTGAACGAGCGACGTTTTTGTTAAATCATTTGGAAAGTGGAAACGCTGAAGTTGCTGCTTCAACCGATGAGGGACAACTAAGTTTGTTTGTTGAGGAAACGAGACCTTCAAAGCAAAGCAAGTCTTCGGCAATTGAGAAACAGCTCAAGGGCTTAAATTTAATGCAAATGACCCCAATGGATGCGATGAATGAACTTCACCGCTTGCAGAAGCAGATCAAGTCGTAACAAGGAGGATCTTTCATGGCACGAATTCAATTAATGCCGGACCATTTAGCTAACAAAATTGCTGCCGGGGAAGTGGTAGAACGTCCGGCTTCTGTGGTTAAAGAATTAGTTGAAAACAGCATTGACGCTGGAAGTACATGGGTGAATATCGAGCTTTTAGAGGCCGGACTGCAGCGGATTCGGATTACCGATGATGGGTATGGTATGGATCAAGAAGATACTGAGAAGGCTTTCCACCGCCATGCGACGAGTAAGATCAAAGACGAAAATGATTTATTTCACGTACGTACCCTGGGGTTTCGCGGGGAAGCGCTTGCGAGTATAGCTGCCGTCAGCCGATTAACGGTTCAAACTTCAACAGGGGATAAGGCTGGAACAAGAATTAAATTTGAAGGCGGCAAGGTCATTGAAGAATCGAAAAGTGACGCTAGGCAAGGTACAGATTTATCTGTCGAAGAACTTTTCTTCAATACGCCTGCCCGTTTAAAATATATGAAAACCATCCACACGGAGCTCGGCCATATCACAGATGTTTTAAATCGCATGGCCCTGGCTCATCCTGATATTAAATTTACTTGCACACATAATGAAAAGGAATTATTTAGAACCAATGGCCGCGGTGATCTTCTGCAAGTTATTGCAAAAATATATGGCATGAATGTAGCAAGAAAAATGGTGCCGATTGAAGCGGAAACGCTGGATTTTAAAGTAACAGGCTATATCGCTAAACCAGAAGTGTATCGGGCGTCAAGAAACTATATATCTACCATTATTAATGATCGGTATATTCGTAACATTGCTCTCAATAAAGCGATTCAGCAAGGGTATCATACATTGCTTCCGATTGGGAAAAGTCCCATTGTTGTTTTAAAAGTAGAAATGGATCCGATCTTGGTTGATGTGAATGTTCATCCCGCGAAACTGGAAGCCCGATTTAGTAAAGAGAGAGAACTCTACGAGATTGTTGAAACGACGATTCGCGAAGCCTTTAGAAAACAGACATTGATCCCTAAAGTGGAGCAAAAAAAGGAAAAAAGCCCGCCGAAATCATACAGTGAACAGAGGAGTTTTGATCTTTACCAAGCACAACCAGACAACCGACAACCAACCACTCCCGCGATCCCAAATGCTCCGGCACCTGAGGCAAGCTCGTTCCCTGATCAGCAACATTCCGTTGTTAAAGAAATGCAAACACAACCAGAACAGAGGATGGAGGAATTAGAGACTGCAACCTCCCCTGCTGTAGAAAAGCAAGGGGACAAGAAGCGTGTACCAACGATGTATCCAATCGGACAACTTCACGGAACATACATTTTAGCGCAAAATGAAGATGGCATGTACATTGTCGATCAGCATGCAGCACAGGAGCGCATCAAATATGAGTTTTTCCGTGATCAAATTGGTGAGGTGGTTCAGGAGGTACAAGAATTGCTCGTACCGCTGACGTTCGAATTCCAGAGCAAGGAAGCCTTAAGAATCGAAGAATATAAAGAGGAGTTGGAAAGGGTTGGTCTCTTTTTTGAAACATTCGGGGATAATAGTTACATTATCCGTTCGCATCCTCAATGGTTTCCTCAAGGGTTTGAAGAGGAAGTTATACAGGAAATGGTAGAACAACTCATGAGTGATGAGCGGATTAATGTGACGAAACTAAGAGAAGAAGCGGCCATTCTCATGTCATGCAAACGATCCATTAAGGCGAATCACTATTTGAACCAAACCGACATGTTTCAGCTTCTTGAAGATTTACGATTATCAACTGATCCTTTTACATGCCCACATGGCAGACCAATTATAGTATTTTTCTCTGAATACGAAATGGAAAAAATGTTTAAAAGAGTGATGTAAGAAACTAAAAGCTCTAACCCCCTGATTTATTAGGGGTTAGAGCTTATTTTGCTTATAAGTGATCACAAATTGATGTTTTTTAATGCTTCATCAAATCTTATTGCAAAATTTTAGTGAGGAAGAAATCAAGGAAACTTTTGTAGGAAGAATCGATTATTTAGGATTTGAAGGAGTAGTAGAAAGTTTGTACTTTTTATCTTGAGAAGATTATGTGAAGAAAATTAAGGAAAGCATTAACATAGGTAGACCAATCCAAAATGAAGATTATAAAGGTTATACCAGTTTAGAAGAGAAAGGGTACCTCTAATATGAGGTTTCTTTTTTTGTGTTCATTCGGTAGGGCATCGAATATCACAGTATGTTAAGTAATTTTAAGGTGAAGATGTCTGCGGGGTTTCATGAATGCGGGAAAAAACGTAATGAAGGGAATATTCCCCTTATTACGTTTTTTTAATTTCTTGAACATTGGTCGGTATAGGCGTAATAATTAGAAAAATTCAGAGACAAACGAGATAGGTCCTAGGTAATTCTTACACATTATTGTAATATTCTGAAATTAGTGGGTAATATATGTTATATTGACAGTGCATGTCCTATGCACAGAATGAGTAATTCTCTCGTAGTGAGGTGATTACTGTGACTCCGTTTGAAGCGATAAGCATAATGTTGAGCTTTGGTATGCTGATAGCGTTTCTACAACAAAAGGGTCGGTAATATTGTTTGTTCAAGCTCATTCTGTTTTCAACCAAGGTGCCCCAACGCCTTGGTTTTTTATTGTTCTAGATATTATCTGATGATATATGTTGACACTTTGTTGTTCTTTCGGATTAATTACGTTAGTTAAACAAAAGACAACAAATCATATTATACTGCTTTTTTGAAAAAATAGGACGGTTTAGTCAAATAAAGTCATCACCTTACAAAAAGTGACAATATTAATCTTTCATTATGGGGAACATTTTATCGATTTATAAGTGACACTGCAAAAAGAAGTGCCATGTCAAACTCATCAAAATAGAATTAACAGCAAAACCAACAATCTTCTGTTCCCTTATAAAAGATGACCACTTGATTTGTTTTTTCCCAGTAGAAGACTACTGAAAAATCACCTGTACGATCCAGGACTTGTTGCCCCCACGGATAGGCTGGATAGGGGTGAACTCGTACCTCTTTTAGGTCAAAGTGATTTTCAATGCACTTTGTTACTCGTTGATGTGTATAAATAAGAACACCTCCAATAGTTTGTCTGCTTTCAACTTTTCCCGAATAACAAAATTATTAACCTTTAACTATAAGGCTATTGAGTCGGGGTAAGTCAGAACTCCTAGGCTAATTCGAGGAGAAGTCATGTGTCCATTCAAAATATGAATGCCCGGATAAATACTTCTAGGATAAATGTTGAGGGAGGGGATACCGATGATCGGTCAAATAACCTCAAAAGAAAAGGTGGTGCCCGTACAAGATGGACGATCTGTCTGATGAAATTTTAATTAAAGCCTACATTAGAATAAGCAATTAAAAGGGGAACCGGCATTTTAAGTCCAGTTCTCTTAATTTGTTGAACACCAAAAAAATAGCTCACTATAAAGTGAGCCATACAGTAATCTAATGGGGTGAGTGTTATTAGTCTATCCTTTTCCACCCACGGTCTTTACAAGGAGGGGTGGTAATGATAGGCTTCCTTGCCAGGCAAGCTTTTAGCTGCCGTTTATTGCCTAAAATTATTACCACAGAGGCTCCTTGTCAAGACCCCAAAATAGGCGCACTCTTTCAGTATAGAACTAAATGCCTATTTTCATATAACCTATTTGAATGGATCAAAAAAATGGCAAGACTGGATCTAAGTGATGGCAATATTCAGTTGTAATAAAAGCAAGGAAAGGAAGTGCAAAATTATTAAGCGAGGTCAAAGAAGTATTGACGTTTTGATACAGTGAAAAGAATTAAGTTAAAATTTATATGAATATAATATTGCCTTCAAGACTAGGGGATATTCTTAAAAAAGATGATCGCTCTTTTGTTTGGTCGTTCCCTTTAAACTTATATGATACGCTAATATTATTACCAATCACTTCAAATTCAAGGGGAATTTCTTATGTATAAGAACGTGGGGATCATCATGGTTATAACCATACTTTTAGCTGGATGCTCCAATAATAATACTGTTTCTATTGAGGGTAATATATTCGAAGTAAATCATGAGAAGAAGACGTTTGTCGTCTTTGTTGAAGATGAGTTAATGGCAGAACAAGAGATGGACCACGATAAAAAACAGAAGTCAATCGAAGCTTTTTTAGTTAAGACAGATAAAAGTTTAGAAGTGAAAGGTGAAGTGGATTCATTTAATGGTTTAAAGCAGGGGCAAAAAGTAGCCGTAGAAATTGGAGAGAATTATGAAGAAAAACTAGTTACAAAGGATGATCTGTTAAATTATAGTAAACTGCCTGCCTATGAATCCCAAACGGTAACTGTCACACCTTATTCCAAACAAGAGATTGTTCAGGAACTGACAGTAGAAGAAGGGTATGGGCTTTATACCTATCATCCCGAACCAAATGAAGAGGGAGGATATGATGCCTATCCTAGTTCTGTTGCAGCAAATTTTCCTTTTCAAAGAATACAGGTAACCCATTCTGTCAGTGATGTTAAAAACACAGAGGAGTTGTTAGAGTTATATGAGGGTTCGCCTACATATATAATTACTGATGAAAAAGGGATTGCATTTAAAACAAACAAGATAACGAAACTTAATGAATTTATTAAAACCTTAGAGAAACCAAAGTGAACTTCTTAAACGGTATAAATGAAACGTGTTAATAGATGATATTAATTATTGAGAACTAGAATATCTTCAGTTCAAGTCTTCCGCATAAGGGCCATTATCTGGAAGACTTGAATTCGAGATAAAAGTGAATTTTATTCCAGATAAGGGAGTTTAGTGGAGTAACGCAGGTAGAAAATGATCAAACTTTTTTTCAAAATGGATCCTTATTATTTATCGTAAAATGCTGGTCTGTGAGGTATTTTGATCAAACTTTATTTCAAAGCAATACTTGATGGCTATCGCACAATAGCGTATGAACTAGAAAAGGAAGGTATTTTTTACACGAAATGGCTGGTATTTAAAAACTCGGTTCCTGAAAGAAAAAATATATAAATCTATAGAAATAAAGAAGAAGCTTTGCTGACAGATGCAGAGCTTCTTCTTTATTGTACTTTTCCTAAGTGTGTTCTTTCCTTTATTTATCCTCAGGTATAATTTCCACAGCGATTATCTGTGTGATTTGGCTTCGATTGAAGTTATTGTCTGAAACCAGAACCAGGGTGTCATTTCCGTTTGGGAGCTTTTTGCCCCAGGTCATTCCCTCTACATTATCCACTTTATCAAGTGCAAGGGTATTTAAGTTAACGACCAGTTCTTTCTGAAATGGGATGATATTCTCCTTGTCTATTGATTCCATACTGCTGATGTCCGTCGCTCCGTTTACATTTATTTTATAAACCCTTACATAGTTGCTGTAGCTACCATCTTCTGCTTGAACACTGGCACGTTCTAGCACTAACAGTTCCTGATCATTGATAGCTAAAATCTCGGTTACACCATTGTCTGCATGTTTCCCATCCCCCGGTTGTTCTGGAATAGCATCAATCGGATAGGCATATTCAGCTAATACATTTCCTTCTCTGTCATATTGGGTGATTCGTGATAATGCTCCTGATTCAGGTGTTGGTATGGCATCATCCTGAAGAAGCGGCCCTTCCATTGCCGTCCAGTATGTTTCCCCGTCCGCAGAGAATGTGCTGCCTTCCAATGCTAAGTTGTTTCGGAATCCTTTTTCATACTGTTCATCCATGATTGCAGTCTCTGTTAAAGGCAATTCGGAAATAAAGCTGCCGTCTGGTGTGGCTTGACGAATAAATGGATTCAAACCAAGGGAACGATCGCCTTCACTTGTATACCAGATGCTTCTGTTTTGTGGATCAAAGCGGATTGATTCTGGGTCTGCAACAATCCCCTCTGTACTGGAAAGGAATTGATTTTTGTTTGGATAAACGGTGTTACCAGGCTGTTTCAAGTAAGTGATATCGACTAGGTTAACGGTCTGAAAACCCCTGAAGTTATAGTTAATTTTCGCTTCATAAAGTCTTGCCGGGTTATGATATGACCTGTCATCACTAATGATCAGCCATTTATTGTTGTGAGGGTTGTACGTGATACCGGAAAAGCCACCAACCACTGTTCCTTTATAGGTCATTTCATGAGGCAGATTGAAAGCTCCTATTAATCTTACATGGTCAATAGAGCGGGCTTCCATTTCTTTTTTCTTGTTTTCTGATTGCATGGCAGATTGGATTTCTTTGCTGCTGGTGGTTCCTGAGTGGGCCTGTGCAGAAGTAGTAACTACGGTTTGCCCTATAAGGAACAAAGCTGCCATACCAGCCAAAACAGACTTGCCAAATTTACTCATAAAATCACTCCTCTATTAATCTAATATTTAAGACTATTGTATCGGAATGATATTAATGTTGTTTAACTATTTATTATAAATATGTAAAGAAAGACACGCATTTTGGATGAGGACTGTTGCTTTAAAAATATGCATAGATCGTTCGCATCTTTTTACGTACTTTAGGAAATTTTTAGCCAGTAAGGGATTCGATGTAGCTAAAACTTTAACGTCCCAAGTATAAGAAAGTATAAATTTTTGGCTCAATAATGTCCTTTTTCATCAAGAGCCACGTTCAGCTCCAGCGCCTACTCCCTCGAGGTCTTACGGTTGTCGGGGTGATCAAGGTTTTCGCTTTTGTTCTTCCACAAATGGGGTGCAGTTTAAACTGAAGACTTGCGCTCTTTCTTTGTGAATACCAGCTAATAGAAGCTTGGTGCCACTTTATCTTAGTATCGAATCTTCTTTTAAAAGGAGCGTGATTATTCAATAAAGGATGCCTCTATTAATTGTCAGGTCTTTGAATATACCCTAACAAGAACACTTCTCCTTCTTGTGCGGCCGAATAGGTTGGATTATGTAATTCTAGAAAAGAAGCTTTTAAGTGAAAGCTTCTTTTTTATGCACTCATTTGACAATGATAATCATTATCAACTAAACTTGAGGTGAGGAGGTAGAATGTATGCAAAGAGTAGTCGTACTATTCGCCAGTATGTCGGGAAACACCGAGGAAATCGCAGAGATTATTGAAACTCACTTGCTGGAATTGAAAGTTTCTGTTTCCCTTTTTCAAATAGATATGGATGATGTTGAAGTAGAGGATTTGTTGAATTATGATGCGATCCTGTTAGGCAGTTACACGTGGGGGGACGGCGATGTCCCTTATGAATTGGAAGATTTCTATGAGGATTTGGCGGTTGTTGATTTAAGCGGAAAAGCAGCCGCATGTTTTGGTTCATGTGATTCGATGTATCCAGCATATGGAGGAGCCGTTGATAAATTTGAAGAACAACTTGCAGCATGTGGAGCGAAGATTTTGATCCCATCGCTTAAGGTGGAACTAACGCCAGAGGAAGATGACGTGAAACGCTGCCAGAAATTCGTTGAAGACTTTACTAAGAACCTCCATGCTTCCCTAGCGAAAAATTGAATATGTGTTGGGATAGCGACTATCGCTTTTGAGGAATAGTCGCTTTTTTATATAGAATAATGAAGCATCTCCCAAAAGCCTTTTACAAAGCTATTCCTTTAAAGAGGGCAAAAGCGGAAGATCATGATTAATATTATCTTGAAATCAAGTCTTCATGAAAAGGGGCGCGATTGCTTAACAAGATAATTACTTATAGACTGGACGGCTTTTGCCGTTCAGCCTTTTTCATTTCATTAGGGTTTACTCCATTGAGAATATATAGAGCTACGATTCTAGGTGTTCAGATTGTCTCATATACATGTATCAAAACTTAATACTCCTCCTTACCGTTGTTAAACCCCACCATTTAATACTTTCTAATGCTTATCGTTGTAAATCTGAATTCTCCTGACTGGACCCCTTTTTGGGCTTTCTGTGAAGCACTTACAACTTCCTCTACTATTTCGAGAGGTATGGATTTAACGGAAAATAAATTTACTAGAAAAGCAGTTTACAAATCAATGACAGTAATGTAACGTAAGTGTAATGTAATTAGGGGAGCATGAAGAATACGCGAAGTAATAAAAAGGACACGGGGAGGTTATAACATGAGTGAACTGGCGAAGCAGATCGACGGAAAGCCGATGATCGAAGGAAAAGAGATCATACGTAACTGGACTATCAAAGACCGTGAAGAAGCTCAAGAAGTTATAGCGTTCTTTATCGACCTTAAAGGGGATCGTCAATTAAGCGATATCATCTCGGAGTATAAACGATTAGTTCATACTTTTCGAGAAGTCGCAAACATACAGGCTGAAAAGGGCAATCAAGGGGAAGCGAATAAGCTACAACGCTCTATAGACAACTGGACGGCAGAACTAGATAAGCTCCAAACGGCTCTATTAATGACTGATAATAGCGTAGGTGCCATCTATTAATTAATGTGTATATGAAGAATACGGAAAAGGACGGCTCTCCCACGCCGTCTTTTCTTACGGCATCAATTACAAAAGGACGGTTTATAACAGACCATGAAGAAGCTCCGACGGAATAATATACGGGCGGCTCCGTGCCGTCTTTTTATTTTACAATAAAATAGAGGGAATTAAATGGTTTAGGTAGTGTACCATGATTGAACATATATGTTAAAAAGAAGAGAAGGACGGAATCTATGTAACAATCAGGACATCAGGGGAGATTACTAATTGAAATTGATTCCATCTTTCTCATAAGGTCATGATATCAGAACATACGTTTCTAAGGAAGGAAGTATTGAAAATATTACTGCATTTATATCACGAACGGGCCATTTAATGGAATAAGGGGAGAACTTTTAGAAAGTAAATAGAATAGCATTAAGTATATGAATACTTCTCTGCTGTAAATGAGATGGATAGAGCCAGATACAAAAAAGCCACCCGTTACTTTTGACAGGGTGGCTTATCCTATAATATTCTTTTGCTAATCTATTAACAGTATAACTGCAGTTAATCCTTTTTTACTGTATTCCATAGTCTTTCGCAAAAACCATTTCGGTGTCGACAATTCCATCCTTCGTATTTTCATCTAAGTTGAACACCCGGGCACCACGTAATCTGTGATTTTCCTCCTCGCCAAGGCCATAAGCTCCAAATCCTACGCTTCCTGCATAGCCTAATTTGATTCCATAATAGTCCCCAACATATGTATTGATGTGATCATGGCCAGAAAACACACCTTTTACGTCGCCTCTCTCCAGCATAGCAGCAAACATTCCGCTGTTAAATGGACCAGTACAAACACACTCATTCTTTTCGCCTCTGATATTATGTTTTTCCACAGCTTTTGCATGGCTTTCTTCTGTTCTTTCAGATGGGCTAGCATACCACATATATTCAAATTCCGGGAGAGGAATATGCATGAACGCTAACGAAGGAACCTTATGTCCGGTTGTTTTCTCCAGTTTTTTAGAAGTTTCAGTATACCACTGAACCTGATCGTGGCGGAGCCAATCCCAGGTTTGATAACCTTCGAAATCCTGCCCTGCAATTTCCTCGGGTGCGTATCTTCCGCTGTCAAACAGCCAAATATTAAATGCCGGTTTTGTATTTTTGGAATTATTGATAACAAGGTTTGTATTTCCTGTTCCGGTAATATCTTTTGGTCCGGGCTTATTGACGTTATGTTCATAAGACATATAGATTTCTAGCATTTCTTCTTCATCTAACCCGGTCTTCGGTGTATGGTCCTCATCATGGTTGCCGAAGGTTACCGCCCATTGTACCCCTCTATCTTCCATCGGTTGGGTAATAGTTTTTATGGCTTGCTTCACCTCCTCCGGTGTTTCCAGATCAGCGTTAAGCATATCGCCATTTAAAATGGCCAAATCAGGCTTCTGCTCATCAAGCACTGTATTCATTAATTCTATCGTCCGGGGATCGATATCCTCATCATCTTGAATGTCATTAAACTGTACGATTCGATACTTCCCATCAGCGTTGAATTGCAGCTTTTCATTTTCATTTGTTTTCCCTTGAACGGGAGAACTGAAAGAATTTGTTGTGATTAAGATAGCGGTAATAGCGATGGTAACAATACTAATACCAAGAGATTTTAATTTCATAAAATAGCCTCCTTCTTACATAAGTAGTCTTTATACATTCAAATTAAGTTTAATAAAATAGTATTAATTCTATATAAATTTACTTCCAATATTACGTAAAATATTCTTCAAATGGGCGCATAGGCGTACTAATGTAATAAGAGTGCGCTTTTTCTGAATCGGTCCATATTATGCAGGAGTTTTCATTCTCGAGTGTAGGGATCTTTTTTGATGGTTTCATTGTTCCTTTGTAACTTTAAAGCAAAGTGGAGGGGCTAATCCTCCACTTCGTTGACTAAATAATAACCCAATGCTAAACAGCCTTTGTTCTATTTATCTTACGTAAGTAATTACGCTTTGCATCATTCATTTACCCAGTTACATTTATTGTCACTAATCTTGATGGGCATGGGGTATCGCCGACATTCCAAATATTAGGAAGGTGCCAATTGAAATGATTCCTTCTCATAAGGTCATCATATCGAAACATACGTCTCGAACAGAGGGAAATCTTAAATTTGTTAGAAAAACTGTATTAAAGAACCGGTAAAGATGGTTAATAAACAGTACAAATCATGGAAATGTAATTGGATTTTTAAAATAAACGGAGATTTTAAGGGGATTTTTACATAAATCGAGCAATTACAATGGTAATTCCTTTAGTGAAAAGGCTATATAATTTCTGAATATTTAATTGCGGAAGAAAGAGGATTATAATGATTGAAATTAAACGTGCCAGTGAATTAGGTGAAATCCAAAAAAGAAGATTAGTGAGATTTTTGTTGATAGTTTTGGTAAGCCCCCAACTTATTTTTCAGAAGATAATAAAAAACTAGCAGAAGCTTTAGAGCATATGTTTGTTCTTGGTGTTTTCTACGTCGCAATTATAGAAGGTGAAATTGCAGGGATGACAGCCTGTACCAATGGTGAATTTTCTTCCGTTTACTTGAATAAAAAAGAATTAAGAAAACATTTAGGGTTTTACAAAGGTACAATTGCCTACACTGTTTTAAAACCTGAATTTGAAAAACCTCTGCTAGAAACTGGTAATAAAATAGCCTCTGTTGAATTTGTTGCAACAGCTTCAAAATATAGAGGCAAAGGTGTTGCGACAGCAATTATGAATTATATATTCACTTTCCCTCAATATAGGGAGTATGTTTTAAAAGTTGCAGATACAAATATAAATGCGGTAAAACTATATGAAAAACTAGGTTACAAAGAATTTAAACGAATAAAACCAAAATTCAGAAAAATAAGTGGTGTTAATTACCTTGTATATATGAAATATATAAAGCCAAATAGCAAATAAAATTATTTAATACTCCCATATCTATACATGGTGCCTTTTATATGAAGGAATAAAACAAGACAGAGTTTTAATTGGTGAAACATTTAATGAAAATTTAAAATATCTATGTCTAAGGTCGTTTTCATATCCTATTTCCTTTCACTTTCAATCCTAATGCTAGCTGCAAGAGGCTCTAAACCAAGGACACAACAACTGACCAGCAAAACCAGCAGTTACAACAGGATCAACAAAATCCCTTATCAATATCTCTTAACCGAAAAGGGGGGCTAGCGAGAAACCGTCCTTTTTTCTTTAACTAAAATTTAGTAAGCCGATTCTTGTCTTCATCTTAATTACGAATTTTAGAAACTCCACAACATTGGCCATAACCATTCTACTCCTTCTTCTTTGACACCGTGACTTATTAGTTTCCTTAAAAGGTGGCACTAAGCTATTTATCCTTTATTTGCACCCATGAAGTCAGAAGGATTATTTCTTTATTTTACTGGCATTAATTTTGGCTTGCAGATTAGTAACATCCGACCCTTAAAGGTGATGGACGTGGCTTCAGCCACGCATACATACGAAAGCCATTTGGCTATCACTTTTATCAAAAGACGAGGGATGTCGTGATGTTCAAGTAGATTTTTGACCACTCGTATCCTTCGGTTACATTGTGTTATATTGGCATTAACGAAGATAGGATGGATGTTGTTTTGGACGTATTTTGTTTTATTGGAGGATATGAGTGTGACAGTGAAATTTTAAAAACTCTATTTATGGATAAGCCTTATTTATTTCATCTACAGGTGATCATACAGAGGTGAATAGGATGGGAAAATGGTTTCCGCGGATTTATGATATGGCAATGACCCCTTTGGAACAAGCCAAGTTCAAAAAGGTTAGAAAAATACTGGTAAGCGAAGCAACGGGGAGAGTACTAGAAATCGGATCAGGTACAGGTGCGAATTTTCCTTACTATAAGAATGCAACACGGGTAGATGCAATCGAACCCAACCCTTTGATGAGGAAACAATCATTTAAACGTATAAAACGATCCCGAGCGACAATTAAAACCTATTTAGTCAAGGCGGAAAAACTTCCATTTGAAGAAAATACATTTGACTCAGTAGTAGCAACGCTTGTATTTTGTACGATTCCAGATCCGGTACAAGCTCTCAAAGAAATCCAAAGAGTAAGTAAACCAGGAGCTAGCTTATTCCTTCTTGAACATGTAAGGATGAACCATCTACTGCTTGGAAGAATGCAAGATGTATTAACCCCTTTATGGCAGAGAGCGTGTGATGGATGTCACTTAAATCGAGATACTTTAGGATTATTAAAACGTATGAATGTATCGATTTCAAGAGTCGATTCTATCTATAGAGGTTTTTTTTTATCTATAAAATGTTCAAACAACTCAAAAGGAATCAATGACTATTCACCTGAAAACGAATGTAAATAATGGTCATTAATCTTTGGTACTAACCCGGGGATACCCAAATAATATATTATGTATTACTTCCTAACGGTTATTGTTACGTCTCAAAATCTGTGGATTTATGATTAATATTTATTTTAATTATGATCAAAACGAACATTTATGAGGGCTAATTCCTTCTGATATAATTTACAATGGTGATGTTTTGTCTGCTAGAACGGGAAAGCGAATCCCAAGGAAGAAAATTTGCTTGGGTAGATAGATGGGCAAAGATGACTGGTGATCGGGCAAAAATTGATGCTAAAGCCAATCCGATCTAGATAAATGGAACAGAAGTGGTTTCCGTGGAGAAAACCAGGTGCTGACGAATTGTGAATGGATTTCGGTTTAAACATAAATATATGCTTATTAATTAATGTGATAATTACGCCCGTAGATGTTATTGTTCTCGTAATTTAAGTTTACCTCCATTATTGGGGAGCTTTTAGAATAGAATATCAGTAAATTTATTGATAAGCTGTTCTTCCAATTTATAAAAAATCTTTTAAAACCATACGAAAAACTCGTATGGTTTTTTTATATAGCGACCAATGTCTAGGGATCAGCTCCTTACGACAAATAGCACTCAAATTAATGCGCCATTTATCACTGAAATTCACAGTTAGTATCAAAAATGGACCATATTGAGATAAATATGGTGGATCCAACTCACCAATGCAATAGACATCTTCTTGATAAAATTGTCTTTATATAGTTAATCCCATTTGAGACCTATGTAAAAAGGGTGTGAAGCGTTTATAATAAAGGTAGGATTAGGGCGACATAAAATAGACAGAGAAAATGAGAATCTTTTTATTCGTAAAAAATAAAGAAGCAAATGGGGAGGGTAGGGGGTAACTTATGGCGACCAGACTTGTATTAATTGAGGATCATAAACTATTTCGTGAAGGTGTGAAACGAATATTGGATTTTGAATCCAGCTTTGAAGTCATTGCAGAAGGCGATGATGGAACTGCAGCTTTCGACCTTATCGAAAAAAATAACCCTGATATTGTATTGATGGATATTAGCATGCCTGACATGAACGGCATAGAAGCAACAGCGAAGATTAAAGATCGTTATCCAGACCTGAAAATGATCATTCTTTCCATTCATGATGATGAAAACTACGTAACCCACGCTCTTAAATCAGGGGCTCACGGGTACTTGTTAAAAGAAATGGATTCTGATGCTTTAATAGAAGCGATTAAAGTAGTCGCTAATGGCGGATCTTACTTACATCCAAAAGTGACGCATAGTTTAATGGCGGAATATCACCGGTTATTAGAAAGCCCGGGAGAGAACTCATACCAAACGGTACAGTATCGTAAGCCCCTTCATCTGCTTACACGCCGTGAGTGTGAAGTGTTGCAGCTGTTGGCGGACGGAAGTAGTAACCGCGGTCTTGCTGAGTCGCTTTATATTAGTGAAAAAACGTTTAAAAACCATGTGAGCAATATTTTACACAAGATGAAAGTTAACGACCGTACCCAAGCTGTTGTTACAGCGATTAGAAGTAATCTGATAGAAAAGAAATTAGGCAATGGAGGGCCTATCTCCATTGCTTTTTATGATAAACTTATCATTTCATTCATAACCCTTTAATAAGACTTACTGAAACCATGTCGCTTAAATTTGAGTTAAGTGCATCATTTAAACTGTAACGGTCAACCAGGTAAATAACCGAAGTCTCTCTTTACCTTGATAACTAAGGATATATATGGTAAAAATAAAAGTGTGTTGTTATAAAAAAGGAGAGATATTTATGAATAAAACAGAATTAGTTAATAAAGTTGCTGGGGATTCTGAGCTATCTAAGGAGAATGCAGGAAAAGCCGTTGATGCCACTTTGGAATCCATTACAGAAGCACTTGCAAGCGAAGATAGTGTTCAATTAATTGGATTTGGTAACTTTGAATCAAGAGAGAGGGCAGCACGTAAAGGTCGTAATCCGCAAACAGGTGAGGAAATAGAAATAGCAGCAAGTAAAGTACCTGCATTCAAGCCGGGGAAAAGCCTTAAAGAAGCAGTAAAATAAGATAACTTAAAGTCAACATTACATGTTGACTTTTTTATTTAAATCACAGAAAAGGTTTCTTCACTCGTATTTTTTGAAGGATGAACGAAAAAGCAAGAACCCTGGATAAGCCAGGGTTCTTCAATTCTATTTTTAACCAGTCGGAAAACTGCCGGTCTTATTATGTTGAAAGTTTACCTTTTTATGTATCACCAGTCTAGTGTTTATAAAATAAACCTTTTTAATGACTGGATTGTGACTGGATAATACTCATAATTGTAAGTGCTATTTATCCAAGAGCATCTTAATTAAATCGAAAAAGCGTTCATAGAGAGACTTCCATTTCCTGTTTAATGTTATTTTAATCTAAAAGGGGATGGGCGGCATTATGTAATCATCTGCTCATAAACACTATGACTAAAGGGTTTAAAGGTTCTTAATTCCCTTGGGAAGTATTCAGGAGTAACAAAATGGGTAACGTTCACTTTGTACGTTCCTGTTAAAGGGGTTGAGGAAATGGAAAGTTTGATTACTCGATCATATGAGGAAAAGAAAAAGCTTGTAATGATCTACTTGGCGAATAATATGCAATTATCTCAAAGAGTCATTAGAGTGTTAGCGATAAAAGTTAGCTTAATTCTTGCTTATTGCTACTCAGGGAATCAAATCCGCACCTTAATGAAGCGAATAATCCTGACGAAGGTCCTAAACTGATGAAACAATGAAAAAGCAGGTAAAGTCTCGTCTTCAGAAGACGCGATGTATTCTTAATAAATTTTTAGTTAATTTTATAATATTATAAATAATCTTGCAATTCTGAATGTAATCCATTACAATGTTTGTAATCGATTACAATGTTGATAAGGGGAACAGGGAGATTTAATTATGACAAAAATGAGTGATGTAGCAAGATTAGCGAATGTATCGACAGCAACTGTTTCAAGGGTTCTACGAAATCCTGAAGCGGTAACCGAACCAACGAAACATAAGGTATTAGAGGCCATCGAGGAATTGAACTACCAGCCGAATATGCTGGCTCGTCACTTTCGAAGAACTGAAACGAATACGATTCTGGTAGTGGTACCGAACATCATTAATACAGTATTCGCTGAGATTGTCGGTGGTATTGAAGATGAAGCTTCAAAAAAAGGCTATAGAGTGTTGCTGCGGAATTCAAATAATCAGATTGATAGTGAATATGGCTCAATTGAACACATGAAACAACGACAAGTCGATGGCATGATTATGCTTTCTCCAAAGCTAGATGAAGAAACTTTATTGGATATTAGTAATCAATATCCGATAGTATTAGCTACTGCTCATCTTGATGGTGTAAAGATACCGGTTGTATCAATAGACAATATTAATAGTAGTAAAAAGGCAACTGAACATTTAATTAGTTTAGGGCATAAAAGAATTGCTCATTTGACCGGGCCTTTGTACTCGTTGATTTCAAAAAATAGGTGTAAGGGTTACCGCCGGGCTATGATAGAAAATGGGTTAGAAATATATAGCAATCTTATACTAGAAGGAGATTTTACATATGAGTCCGGCTACAAACAAATGAAGAAACTGCTTGATCTAGAAAACCCTCCAACTGCAGTTTTTGCTGCTAGTGATGATATGGCCATGGGTGTAGTCAATGCCGCAAAACATCATGGATTGAACGTTCCAGGGGATTTAGCAGTCGTGGGTTTTGATAATATAAAATTTTCTTCCATTTTTGATCCGCCATTAACCACCATTGCACAACCCATGTTTGGAATGGGAAAAAGAGCTATGGAGTTACTAATTAGAAAATTCAAAGGCGAGTCACTGTCTCAGACGGAGCATGTCCTGCCAGATAAATTGATTATTCGTGAATCTTGTGGGACTAAACAGAAAGAAAGTACTGTAGTATAGGCTAAATTTCCACAAAGGGATGTAATTGTTTACAACAGGGCCATTAAAGGGGGTGAAGCTTCGGAGATTCTAGCATGTTTTTATTAACTTAAATTGTAATCGATTACATTCAATTTTTTGGAAGGGGAGATTTAGTTGTTGAATATTCCGGTAGGTCTACAAATGTTTACTTTACGCAATGAGAGTGAGAAAGATTTTATTGGTACTTTAGAGCGAGTTGCTGATATCGGATTTCAAGGTGTAGAATTTGCCGGTTATGGTGGCATGGAAGCAAAGGATCTCCGTAGGACTATTGATCAATTAGGACTGAAAGCAGCTTCAAGTCATATTCCGATTACTTCTATAGAATCTGAAATAGGAGAGGTTATTCAAGCGCAACAGATACTAGGAAGCAAACACATTGTGTGTCCGCATTTACCAGTTGAAAGAAGAAGTGACGAAGATTATCACAAGCTGGTTAAGATCTTAAATGAAGCTGGACGTAAATGTCAGGAAGAAGGAATTACATTATCTTATCACAACCACGATTTTGAGTTGAGGCAGATGAATGATGGAAAAACCCCTTTAGAGTTTTTACTAACTGAAACGAACCATGAATGGGTGAAAGCTGAATTTGATATTTATTGGCTAACCAAGGCTGGGGAATCACCTGTGAAATGGTTAAGTAAATATGAAGAACGAACACCTCTTGTTCATCTGAAGGATATGACGACAGATGGAGAACGATTCTTTGCTGAATTAGGTACAGGTGGAGTGGACATTGAGAGCGTTTTAAATAGAGCTGAATCCAATAATGTTGAATGGTGGATTGTTGAGCAGGATCAATCTAGGCGCTCGCCATTTGAAAGTATATCTAAAAGCCTTCGTTACTTAAGGGAACAAAATGTTACTTCGATCTAAAACTTAGTAAAAGGGGAGATCAGTTTGAAAAAAATACTAGGTATGATTATGATTTGCTCTGTTCTCATTTTATCTGCATGTGGAGGGACTTCTTCTAGTTCAGGAGGAGAGGAGGGAAAAAAAGTAATTGAGTTTTGGCATATTGATCCAGGTGAAAAAGAAAAAGTTTATAAAGAAGCCGTAGCTAAATTTGAAGAAAAGCATCCAGATGTAAAAGTGAAAATGCTGCGAATTCCGAATGATGCCTATAAACAAAAGCTTTCTGTATCCATGTCCGGCGGTAATGCACCTGATGTATTCCATAGTTGGGGTGGCGGATGGCTAAATAAATTTGTTAAACAGGACAAAGTGTTAGACATTACCAGTAGTATAGACAAATCCCACTTTAATGAACTGGCTTTGGACAATGCTATCTTCAATAATAAAGTGTACGGACTTCCCCTTGGTCTTTCAATTGATGTGGTCTTTTATAATAAAGAAATATTTGATAAATACGGTCTGGAAGAACCGAAGACTTATCAAGAGTGGTTGAACATTATCAATACATTAAATGAAAACGATGTTATTCCTATTGCATTAGCGAATAAAACAAAATGGCCTGGAGCTTACTACCTGATGAATTTTGCAAGTCGTATTGCAGGACCGGAACTTTTTGATAGCGCCTTCCACCGTAAAGGTAAAGGATTTGACGATGAGGCGTATGTACAAGCAGGTCAGTACATACAAGAAATGGTTGAAAAAGATGCCTTTAATGAAGGGTTCAATGGTGTTCCTTATGATGCAGGAAGAGGCAGACAACTATTATACTCCGGCCAAGCTGCCATGATGGATATGACCATTTCTTTCTTAAATAACGTTCGGACAGAAGCTCCTGAATTTGAGAAGAAATTAGACTTTTTTGTATTCCCGACTATTGAAGGCGGAAAAGGAAATCGCTCACAGCTTGGTGCTGCAACAGGCCCTGTGTGGTCAGTATCTAAAAATTCAAAACACCCAGAGTTGGCGACAGAGTTAATTAAAGAACTGACAAGTGAAGAAACTGCAAGGAATTACACAGATCGTACAGGGTCTTTAACAGCCGTAAAAGGTGTAGTGCCTTCTGATGACTTTACAAAGCAGTTTTATGATGTGGTACAGAAGGCGACTCATTTGCAAATGCCTTATGATCAGACGCTCCCATCCGAACTAGCGGAACTTCACAAAGATACGACGCAAGCAATTTTCGGTTTGGGTATGACGCCGAAAGAAGCAGCTGAGAAAATGGAGAAAAAAGCAAAAGAGGTCTTAGAATAGTTTGAAGTGTTGAGGGGGGCATCCCCCCTCTTGAAGCAAATGAAGGAGGGATCATGTGGAAACACATGCAAACAAAATTGTTGCACGGTCTCGAACTGTTGCCAAATCAGCCCCAAAAATCAGCAACAGTAAATTTAAAAGTATTCTTACCATTTTGCTTTTTATTGCTCCAGCATTTATTGTTTATGCCGTTTATGTTCTATATCCAATATTCTCGACATTCAATTACAGTTTATACCAGTGGGACGGCATGGGTGAAAAAACCTTTATCGGGTTGCAGAACTATGTTCAGCTATTTAACGACTCGATTTTTTGGACTTCATTAACCAATAATACATGGGTGGTGCTGGCCTCAATATTTGTTCAAATCCCATTAGGACTAATTATGGCGCTTATGTTGTTTGCACCTATTAGAGGAATTCGCCTTATGAATAGTGTTTATTTCTTTCCTTTCCTTATGTCTACCATAGCAATCGGGTTATTATGGGTGCTTATGTATGATCCAATTAATGGAGTAATTAATCAGCTTGTAACCCTGTTGGGATTTGAAAATGTTACCTGGTTAAGTGATTCTAACACGGCGATGTTTGCGGTGCTACTTGTCGTTGTGTGGCAATTTTCTCCCTTTTACATGATACTTTTTAAAGCGGCTATAGTTGGAGTTCCAGAAGAATTATATGAAGCCGCAAAAATAGATGGGGCCAATAGCTTAACAAAATTTATTCACATTACTTTGCCAATGTTAATGCCAACAATCGTAAGTTCTTCAATTCTTGCAATTGTTGGTTCTTTAAAAGCCTTTGATATTTTTTACATCATGACCGGCGGAGGACCCAACCATGGTACTGAATTGATGGGAACCTATATGTTCAAGCAAGCATTTGTTAACTTTAATATGGGATATGCCAGTGCTATCGCTTTCCTTATGTTTTTAATTGCTTTAGTGGTCACCATTATTATCCAGTTAATGGATTATTACCGTAAGAGGAAAGGGGCATTTTCATGACAACGATACTGAAGAAAATTCCTTTGTATATCATTGCTTTAATATTGTTGATATTTACCGGATACCCATTCCTTTATATGGTATCTACAGCCCTTAAAAAGCAAAGTGAATTTTTTGAAGAGCCATTTGCGATATTTTCCTCCTTAACCTTAGAAAACTTTGTTTCCGTTTTTGAAATGGGCTTAACTCGTTACTTTTTCAATAGTATTTTGATTACAGTAGTTGCTGTTGTAGCTGTTATGTTCATTGGGGCTTTAGCTAGCTATCCATTAAGCCGGATGAATTTCAAACTAAACCGTGCGGTGTTTTTATTATTTATTTCAGGGATGATGCTACCTATCCATGCTACGCTCATCCCCATATTTAAATTTACCGAGAATATCGGACTTTATGATACACTCTGGGCTTTGTTAGGACCCTATATTGCTTTTAGTCTTCCCATCTCCATCTTCATATTAACTCAATTTATGAGAGAAATTCCGAAAGCGTTAGAAGAGGCTGCTAAAATGGACGGGTGCACCCACTTCGGGATTTTCTGGAGAGTAATCCTGCCCATGCTTACACCGGCTTTGATGACAGTGCTTATATACAATTTTATCCATTTGTTTAACGAGTTTATTTTTGCTTTGGTTTTAATATCAAGCCCTGGAAGTATGACACTGCCTCTCGGCTTGCAGGCTTTTAAAGGAGAGTTCTCGGTGAACGTTCCCGGTTTAATGGCAGCTTTAACCTTAGCGAGCTTACCAATCTTGGTTGTTTATCTGTTCTCCCAAGAGAAAGTAGTCAAGGGCTTAGGTGGAGGAGCTGTAAAAGAATAATCAGTGTTCAAGTATTAATGATAGGGAGGAGTAATTGAGTGGAGAAAGTTAAGGTAGGAGTCATTGGGTGTGGAAATATCAGTGACATTTATTTCAAAAACTGTTCAACGGGCATCACCATTGAACTGGTAGCATGCTCAGATCTTAATAAGGAGTTGGCAAAACATAAGGCAACGCAATATAACATCCCTCTTGCACTTCCGGTAAATCAACTTTTAACAAGTCCAGAAATAGATCTGGTCATCAATCTAACACCACCCAGCGTTCATGCAGAGATTTCGATCCAAGCCTTAAAGAATGACAAGCATGTATACAGTGAAAAACCGCTAGCTGTCAACCTTGAAGATGGAGCCAGTATTGTCAAATTGGCTGAAGAGAAACAATTACTCGCAGGCTCAGCTCCTGATACGTTCTTAGGCTCTGGAATTCAAACCTGTCAGCAGCTAATCCAGAAGGGAGAGATAGGGGTTCCTTTAGCAGCTACTGCTTTCATGATGAAATCTGGTCCTGAACAATGGCATACAAATCCTGAATTTTTTTACCAGGTTGGCGGTGGGCCTTTGTTTGATATGGGTCCATATTATCTTACGGCTCTAATCCAGCTGTTAGGCCCTATAAATTCAGTAGTTGCTTCGGCCAAAATAAATTCCCACGAACGCGTAATCAAAACGGGTGAAAAACAAGGAAGAAGTATAAACGTTGAGACACCGACTCATTATTCAGGAACATTAGAGTTTAAGAATGGTCCTATCGCTACTATGAGTATGAGTTTTGATGTAGCGGCAACCGACACACCTCCAATGGAAATTTACGGGACAGAAGGGACTTTAAAAGTACCTGATCCTAATACATTTGGTGGGCCTATATTCATAAAGAAAAAAGGTGAGGATAATTGGCGGGAAATTGAACTCGAATATCCTTATACAGAAAATTGCAGAGGATTAGGTGTCATGGATATGATTTCTTCTATAAAATACAACACACCATTTAGAGCAAATAGTCAATTAGCCTATCATGTTCTAGAAACTATGCATGCATTTCATAAGTCATCAAATTCGGGAGAACGGGCTACATTACAAAGTCATTGTAAACCTTCTCCTTTACTTGTAGAAAACTCAAAACTTGAACCAAAATAAATTGGAGGGTGAGTTAATATGAATAAAGTAAAAGTGGCTGTTATTGGATGTGGGAGTATTGCCCAGAAACGTCATCTGCCTGAATATAAAGTGAACCCGTACGTGGAAATTGTAGCAGTTTGCGATGTAGTCGAAAGCAGGGTCGCTGAAGTAGCCGAGAAATATGGTGCAAGAGCATTTGTTGATTATAAAGAAGTTCTACAGCTAACTGAAGTGGATGCTGTAAGTGTTTGTTTACCTAACTATCTTCATGCTTCCGTCACCATTGATGCCTTAAATGCAAAGAAACATGTGTTATGCGAAAAGCCAATGGCTGTTTCATTAGATGAAGCTAATGAAATGAACAATGCAGCGAAGGCTAACCAGAAAAAAATTATGATTGCACACAATCAGCGGTTTGTTTCATCTCACCATAAAGCTAAACATATTATTGAATCCGGAGAACTGGGTAAGATTTATAGCTTCCGAACAACCTTCGGACATGGTGGTCCAGAAAACTGGAGTATCGATGGTAGGACAAGCTGGTTTTTTAATAAGGAAGAAGCTTTTGTAGGAGCTATGGGGGATTTAGGGGTACACAAAGCCGATCTGATCCGTTACTTGTTAGGGGAGGTTTCCGAAGTCGGAGCATTTGTCGAAACTTCGGCGAAAGAAAATACAAGTGTAGATGATAATGCCATTTGTATTTTAAAAATGGAATCCGGGGTAGTCGGTACGCTTACCGCCAGTTGGTCTTATGTTTCAGGCGGAGATAATACCACGGTAATTTACGGTGAAAATGGAACTATACAGCTAGAAAATGACCCCGATTATTCATTGAAAATTGATTATAAGAACGGGGAATGTGTTCATTATAAGTTAGATAAAATTCAAACGAATGATGAGAAAGGGCAGACGACCACACATGTAATTGATCATTTTGTAGATGCGATTATTTATGATCGTGATCCACTTGTAACGGGAGAGGAAGGGATAAAATCTTTACAGGTAATTCTTTCTGCTCTAGAATCAAATGAAAGTAAACAAATTACAAAGATCAATAGTATTGCAAGCGTTTATTAATTAAAAGTACATTGTTATGCTTATTTAGAAAAGGCAATATCTTTGAATATACTCTAGCTACAACCTTGCGTGTTAATATTCTTTTTTCTAAAATAAAGAAACAGAAAAAATCACATGCATCATAAAACATCACATGAATATCACGAATTGTAAATAAGTGAGGAAATATAGAAAAAGAAAATTGATTTAACAGGAAAATATCTATTCTGTTCCAATATGAAATAAAGCGTGATAAAGCTCAAATAACCCATCTAAAGAATGGGCGGCATGATGTGATAACGCCCAAAACCCATTTAAGACAATGGTTTTGAAGCATGAAAAGCGTAAAATGACTGGATATTAATATCAAATATAATATTAAGAAGCCCTTTAAAAGTTCTCTGGACTTTTAAAGGGCTTCTTTTTACTTTGCAGGAGAATCTTAGTTTTCTAAAATTATCGAAGAATTGTTAAATCGTTCTTTGTTTGTACTGGCATTCCAAGATTGGGTTCTACGTTGCTTTGGTGATAATGGAATTAGGATACCCAATTCGAATAATAATCACTCTTCTTTACCAGGAGACATTACTGCTTCTTTACACAAATTAATTGACGGTACCCTGAAAAAGCCTTTATATATTTTAATCGTGTCTTTAAAAGACAAAAAGTAGTCTTAATATTAGAAATACAAAAATTCTAAATTTTTCTATAATACGTACAAAGAAGGTTTTTAGCATAGCGACCACTATTTAACATATGAAAAATCAGGAATAGAAACAGCAATATTGGTCAAGTTTTCATTTTCCATGGGTACTTATAAATTGAATGGAGGAATTTTTTTATGTTGAAAACAGGCTTGGTTACAGACATTTTAAGTTATATGCCATTTGAAAAAATGCTAGACACATGTAAGGAATTAGGGATAGAGACAATAGAGTTAGGATGTGGAAATTGGTCCAATGCTCCTCACTTAGACTTAGATGGTCTTTTAGATAGTTCATACCAGCGTAGACAATTCTTAGAGACTATTGAAAGCAGGGGTCTTGAAATTTCCGCTTTAAATTGCTCGGGAAATCAACTGGAACCTACTGAGCAGGGTGAAAAGCATGCGGAAGTTGTTGAAAAAACATTTAAGTTAGCGGGGCTATTGGGTGTGAAAACAGTTGTTATGATGTCTGGATGCCCTAGTGCTAGACCAGAGGATAGGGTTCCAAACTGGATCACACACCCTATTCTACCTCCTCACTTCGAAACACTAGATTGGCAATGGAATGAAGTAGCATTCCCTTATTGGGAAAGAGCGGTAAAAGTCGCAAAAGATTCAGGTGTTGAGAAAATTGCAATTGAAAATCTTGGTTTCAACTTGGTTCATAACCCCGAGACATTATTGAAGTTGCGAAATGAAGTTGGTGAAATGGTTGGAATGAACTTAGATCCAAGTCATTTGTTCTGGATGGGCGGCGATCCAATTGCAGCGGCGAGAACATTAGGGAATGCCATTCATCATGTGCATGCTAAAGATGTTCGAATCGAAAGAGGAGTTAATGATGTAAACGGTTTAATTGATGTTAAGCCAATGGAAAGCTTTGCGGATCGTTCATGGAATTATGTAGCACTGGGGTATGGTCATAGCGTTAAATATTGGAAGGAATTTTTTACTGTAGTGAAAATGATGGGGTATGAGGGAGCGATAGTTCTAGAAATGGAAGATTTAACAATGGATCCACTAACAGGTGTGAAAAAGTCCATGGATGTTCTCAGAGATTCACTCCCAAGAGATTTTAAGAAAGCAAAGTCAGGTTTTGTTTCAAGGGTAGCACGTGATTGAGTTGGACAATCTAATACGGTTTTTATTTTAAGATGGGGATTGTAATACATAAGGAGGGATTATGATAAACTTAGGTATGATTCACCATGTCGGTTTAACTTCCAGGTACTTACAACAATCGAAGCGTTTTTACAGTGATGTCATAGGATTAAAAAGTATCGAACGTCCAGATGCTCCGCATAATGGTCTGTGATTTCAAGTAGAAAATCAGCAGGAGCTCCATTTAATTGAAGCTCCTCTTCCCGCTAACAACCTGAATGTGTCCATTGACCCCCAAGGTAACCATGTCGCATTCAGAGTAAAGGATTATCAAGAAATAATAGACAATTGAAAGCAAATCAGGTAGAGGTTATCGAACAATGGACAACAGATAATTTTGTTCAGTTATTCTGCTTAGATCCCGATGGACATACAATTGAATTCAACGCTTAAAATAACCCGGATATAAGACTATAAGTGGTCTTATATCCGGGTATTTTTCTATTCACCTTCTCCGAAGGAAGTGATTTCATTATGTTTGTAGAGGGTGCGGAAACGCCCAGGAGAATGACGCATCGAAGAGGTAAACACGCGAGTGAAATAATGAACAGAAGAGAAACCACTTTCAAATGCGATATCCTTAATGGGTAATTGGGTCATTTTAAGTAGGGTTGCCGCGTGCTGTAATCGTTCATTCTGGACAAAATCTGTATAGGTTTCCCTGAGCTCTTCAACAAACAGCCGTGATAAGTGCCGCTTGGAAACATGGAAATGCTCGGCAATATCCGTGAGCTTTAACGTACCGGAAAGGTTGTCTCTAATGTGAAGTTTGACTTGATTTAACAGCGGTGACTTGGTTTCTAACTGTACCTTCTGTTTGTCGTTTTGTGGAAAAGGAATAAAGGTTTGTAATAATACATAAAGAAAAGAGCTTGATAAATTGGCTAATGTTTCTTTCGTTAAGGCATGGCTTGGTTTTGCTGCTTGTAAATATAAAGATTTCCACAGAAGGGCAACAGGGGTGTCATCGGTTACATATAAGACCACGTTTGAACATTGCTCCGCTTTTTTCATGATTCTGATCCATTCCTCACATGATTCGGTTTCGATTAATTCAAAAGCTAAATAGATTAACTTCAACCCATCTTCACTTTTGATTTGATGAAGGACTCCTGGTCTTGATAGAAATATGGTATTTGGGACGAGGGAATACTTCTGATTACCGTCAATATAATATCCCTCACCATCCACCACAAAGCAGACTTCAAAAAACGCATGCTTATGAAGCAATGTATCATAATGGTTGGGAACCCCTCCCCAATAATGGACATGAAAGGTTGCATTATCAAGAAGGATTCGCTGAATCAATTGGTTTAAAAAGCTTTTTCCAAATACTAATGGAGTTGTCGCCATAAGAGTCTCCCTCACTTTCTAGACGCTAGTTTTAGTATAGCGCAAAGCCACATTATGCTTTTACCGTGATTATACTACAAATTCCTTTATAGACTATTAAACACTGCTAGTTTGTATGGTATAAAGCTTATTATAGAATGATGGCATAAAAATGCAAAAATATGGCTTGATAATTTAAATACAATTTCTTATGTACTTTATATAATTTATGCCATAACCACAAAAAGATGGCGCTTTCATAAGAGGGGATAATCCTTGTCTTAAAATTTGTTGATTGTTGAAAGAAAATTTAATTATTAAAATTTGGATTTGTGGAAACCATTCTTTTCTACTTATTCTGTGTTTAAATGCCGCATACATGTGTGAATCAAAGTAACGAATTTTGAAATAAACAATTCTTTGAAGTGGTTAAAATTAAAGGGGAGTTATTCATGATCTTAAGAATCGGTGTAATCGGAACAGGGGCTATTGGGCAAGATCACATACGCAGAATTACGCACTCTCTGCAGGGAGCAGAGATAGTGGCGGTTACAGATGTAAATGCTGAGCTTGCTAACAAAGTAGTTAAAGAAGAAAAACTGAATGCTGAAATTTACGGAAATGGGCATGAGGTGATTGAGGCTGACAATGTAGACGCTATTATTGTGACCTCATGGGGGCCCACTCATGAGGAATTTGTGTTTGCTTCCATTTCGGCTGGAAAATATGTTTTTTGCGAGAAACCGTTAGCTACAACTGCAAAAGGATGTAAGAGGATTGTAGAGGCAGAAGAGGCGCATGGGAAGCCGTTAACCCAGGTAGGTTTTATGAGACGTTTCGATAGAAGCTACCGACAATTAAAGAAGATAGTGGATAGTGGAAAAATAGGTGAAGCGTTGATGGTTCACAGTGCCCACCGTGCTCCAGAAGCGCCAGGCTTTAGTGGGGATATGGCTTTAACCGATTCCCTTGTGCATGAAATGGACGTCTTACGATGGCTGCTTGATGATGATTATGTTTCTGCTCAGGTCCTATTGCCAAAAAGAACACGTTTTGCAGCGGAAGGGCTGCAGGATCCCCATATTTTACTTTTGGAGACAAAGAAAGGTATTCGAATTAGTGTAGAAAGCTTCGTTAATTGTCAATATGGTTATGATATTCAATGTCAGGTAGTTGGAGAAATGGGGACGGCGAACCTTCCAGAACCGGCTAGTGTAGCGATTCGCAGTGAGGCTAATCTATCCAATGAAATTTTAGTAGATTGGAAAGACCGATTTATTGATTCATACGATGTAGAGCTGCAAGAATGGATCTACTCCACTATAAAAGGAGAGGTGAGCGGCCCAACAGCATGGGATGGTTTTGTCGTAGCAGTAACAGCGGATGCGTCTGTAGAGGCGAAAAAGTCTCAAAAAATAGAACCCATTTCAATTCCAGAGCGTCCGGACTTCTACAGCAAGTCTCATGTTCTTCATTACTAAACTAAAAGGTAAGAATAAATGATTGAAACGAAAGCATAAAAGATGACCCAGAAATACCGGGTCATCTTTTTATTGCTTATAATAGTCCAGTCAGGAATTGAACTTCTCCATTACCGAAGCTCCAATCCGCATCTCCGTTGTTTGCGATGGACACCATAATATTCTCGGGTGAGATATCACAACGTTCCTGAAGATACACGGCAAAATTGTGATAAAGATTTTCTTTTTGTTGCTCTGTCCGAGGTCTGCTTGTGAGTGATATGACTACTACATCCTTGCTGCGCTCAAATCCTAGTCCCGTATCCTGGATGATCATCTCGTGAGCCGGATGCTGATGTACGATCTGGTATCGATCACGTTCTGGTACTTCAAAAGCATACACCATAGCTTCATGGGAGGCGTCTAACAAAGATTGGAGTTCTTCTTTAGATCTCCCCTCTACAATATCAAATCGAACTAATGGCATTTCACTTCCTCCTTTGAGTAAATTTATCAAAATATATCATACAATTTAAAAAAATCATACACTTTTTCTATAAATAACCCCAAAAAATGATGAAGTTTTGAGTTTATTTTGGTAACATGGAGGAAAGAATTCAAAGTGAGATACAAACATCAAACAGGATTGGGGTCATTTACAATGATAAAGAATAAGCGGATCAATGAGTTACTTCAGTATGTGCAAAAGATGCAAACAGTCTCGTTGGATGACTTGGTTAAAGAATTCAAAGTATCTAAAAACACGATCCGAAGAGATGTTCAAGAGTTAGTGGATCAGGGCAAGCTTCAAAAGGTTTATGGAGGTGTCTCAGCAAATAAATCTTCAACTGTACCTTACCATGATCGAAAAGTGCAAAATGAAGAAGGAAAAATTAAAATCGCAGAATTAGCCGCTTCCTATGTAGAGGATGGGGATATCATTTTTCTGGATTCCGGGACAACGACAGTTGAGGTGTTGGAATTTATAAAGGATAAAAATCTCATTATCGTCACGAATAATCTTGATTTTACTTTGGAAGCCACCCCTTATAGTAATTTAAAGATTTATTCAACTGGTGGGATGTATGAAAGGTCTACCAAGTCATACGCTGGCTTGGAAAGTGCAGAGGCAGTTAAAAGTTATAACTTCAGTAAAGCATTCATGGCTTCGACAGGCATCTCCTTAACAAATGGAGTAACGAACTCTTCTCCCCAGGAGACGCAAATTAAAAGTACGGTGGTCGACAGAAGTAGAGAAGTCTTCCTTTTAGTAGATCGTAGTAAATTCGATCATTATTCATTAACTACGTATTGTGATATGGAAGATATCGATTATTTAGTAACAGATGAAGCACCGGAAGACAAATACCATCAGTTTACTGAGAAAAATAATGTAAAGCTGGTCTTTCCTTAATCTAAACGGAGTCAAAAAATCATTGAATAAAATATTCTGAAAACGGTTGACTGAAAACGCTTTTAATAATATGATTGTATCATAATTTAACAATAAGTTAACCAAAACATAACATCTATGCTGTGATTTAAAAGTTAAAAACCGTTTATTTATCTTTTTGTGATAACTTTTGGGTAATTATTTGGAAGTATTCGTTGGTGACCATTAAATTAATGGAGGGATGAAAATGAGCAATTTACTGAGAAAACCACAGGATGTAGTGAAATCCGAGGGGGTAACCATAGTCCATGACATTACAGGGGAGCGCTCCAATTTAGAGTATGTAGGATTTAAAGTAGTGGACTTGGAAAAAGGATCCTTATATAGGGGGCAATTGGATAATTTGGAATGCTGCATCGTTGCTCTAACCGGTAAGGTTGATATCAACGTAGAAGAAGAAACGTTTGAGAATCTAGGGACCCGTGACAGCGTATTTGAACGGAAACCTACAGATAGCGTTTATGTTTCAAATGATCGCAGCTTTCAAGTAAAAGCGATTACTGGAGCTCGGGTAGCTTTATGCTATTCACCTTCCCAAGAACAGCTTCCTACTAAATTGATTAAAGCCGACTCCATTGAAGCAGAGCATAGGGGTAAATACAACAACCAAAGAAAAGTCCACAACATTCTTCCTGATTCTGATCCTTCAGCAAACAGTCTTCTTGTGGTTGAGGTGTACACAGAAAGTGGAAACTGGTCTTCCTATCCTCCTCATAAGCATGATCAGGATAATCTTCCGGAAGAATCCTTTTTGGAGGAAACTTACTATCATGAAATGGATCCTCAACAAGGGTTTGTGTTTCAGCGGGTGTACACAGACGATCGCTCATTAGATGAAACGATGACCGCGGGAAATGGTGATGTGGTCGTCGTGCCAAAAGGTTATCATCCAGTAGGAGTACCGGATGGATATACATCTTATTATCTAAATGTAATGGCTGGCCCTGTTCGGAAGTGGAAGTTCAATAACGATGAAGACCATGAATGGATTGTAAATCGTGATTAAAAATCTATAAATCTTTGAAACCTAAAGAAAGTAAAGGGTGAATTGCATATGAAAGAAACCATACGTTTAACAACTTCTCAAGCACTCATTAAGTTTATTAAAAACCAATATATACATGTTGATGGAGAAGAATTTCGTTTTGTAGAAGGTGTATTTAATATCTTTGGGCACGGAAACGTTCTTGGAATTGGACAGGCTCTTGAACAAGACGCTGGCGATCTAAAGGTCATCCAAGGAAAGAATGAACAAGGGATGTCGCTTGCGGCTATTGCTTACAGCAAAGAAAAACTCAGGCAAAAAATTTACGCTGTAACCACCTCTGTAGGTCCTGGTTCAGCTAATACGGTCACAGCCGCTGCAACAGCGTTAGCTAATAACATTCCGGTATTGTTTCTCCCTGGTGATACATTTGCGACAAGACAGCCTGACCCTGTTCTTCAACAGTTTGAACAGGAAAACAGTATTGCAACAACTACCAATGATGCCCTGAAGCCTGTTTCAAGGTATTGGGACCGTGTGACCCGTCCGGAACAATTAATGAGCAGTTTAATTCGAGCATTTGAAGTTATGACTGATCCAGCAAAGGCGGGGCCGGCGACGATCTCTATTTCACAGGACGTGGAGGGGGAAGCGTATGACTTTGATGCCGACTTTTTCAAGAAGCGGGTTCATTATATGGATCGTCCAATTCCGCAGAAGCGTGAGTTACAAGGCGCAGAAGAGCTGATCCGTAATAGTGAAAAGCCTGTCATTTTAGTAGGTGGAGGCGCGAAGTATTCCCAGGCACGAGAAATTTTAATGGAGCTATTAGAGAAGCATAATATTCCTTTGGTAGAAACACAGGCAGGAAAATCTACCGTTGAATCAGATTTCAAAAATAATCTGGGCGGGCTTGGTATTACAGGAACTCTTGCTGCTAATAAGGCAGCAAAGGAATCCGATCTTATAATTGGAGTGGGAACAAGGTACACGGACTTTGCCACTTCTTCCAAAACAGCTTTCGACTTTGAAAAAACGCGTTTTCTCAATATAAACGTCAATCGCATGCAGGCTTATAAAATGGAAGGCTTCCAAGTTGTAGCAGATGCGAAACTTACTCTAGAGCAATTGCAGCCGATGCTGGATGGATATGAATCAGAATTTGGCTCAGAGATCCAGGAGCTGAAAGCAGAATGGTTAAAAGAGCGGGATCGCCTGAAGGAAGTGGTTTACAGCAGAGAAAACTTTGACCCAGAGATTAAAAATCACTTTTCCCAACAAGTCCTGAATGAATATGCCGACGCATTGAATACAGAACTTCCTCAAACCACTGCCTTATTAAAAATAAATGAAATGATCGATCCGAGTAGCGTCATTATTTGTTCGGCAGGTTCTCTCCCGGGAGATTTACAGAGACTTTGGCATTCAACTGTTCCGAACACCTACCACTTAGAATACGGCTATTCGTGCATGGGCTACGAAATTTCCGGAACGCTTGGCTTGAAGCTAGCGAATCCAGATAAAGAAGTCTATTCGATTGTAGGAGATGGGAGTTTTCTAATGCTTCATTCAGAATTGATTACTTCTCTTCAATATAATAAAAAAATCAATGTCCTGCTATTTGATAATTCTGGTTATGGCTGTATCAATAATTTGCAAATGGATCATGGCAGCGGCAGTTACTATTGTGAATTTAGAACGGACGAGAACGAGGTTATGAATATTGATTATGCCAAAGTGGCTGAAGGTTATGGTGCAAAAACCTATAAAGTGCATTCAATGGAAGAGTTGGAAGAAGCTTTGGAAGATTCGAAAAAACAAGACGTTTCTACACTGATTGATATGAAGGTACTACCAAAGACTATGACAGACGGTTATCAAAGCTGGTGGAATGTTGGAGTAGCGGAAGTTTCAGAAAGTGAAAGCGTTCAAAAAGCACACGAGCATCGGGTGAAGATGCTTGGAGAAGCGAAACAGTATTAAAACTCAATAGTGGAAGTTAAGAAGGGGGGAGGGGGATCTCCATTCCCCTATACTCTCTTATAGTTTTAGGCAAGCGGTTACACTTTAATTTTTCTGATTATTAAAAAGTTAAAACCTGGAGGCCGAGGTAATGAAAAAAAATCTGAACCCCCGTAAGTTTTTATTTATCATTATTGTTTGTTCGACGTTTGGCGGTTTGTTGTTTGGTTATGACACAGGGGTTATTAATGGGGCACTCCCATACATGTCTAAAGAGAGCCAGCTCAATTTAACTCCCTTCCTTGAAGGGTTAGTTACGAGTTCACTCTTATTTGGAGCAGCGATCGGAGCGATTATTGGAGGTAAGGTCTCTGATGGGATCGGCCGGAAGAAAACGATAATCTTCTTAGCCGTACTTTTCTTTGTTGCCACGTTAGGAGTTTCTTTTACGCCTGGTGTAACCGTGATGATCATCTTCAGGTTCTTACTTGGACTTGCGGTCGGTGGAGCATCCGTAACCGTTCCTACGTACTTAGCAGAAATGGCTCCATCTGAAAGCCGGGGACGAATGGTAACACAAAATGAATTAATGATCGTAACAGGGCAGCTGCTAGCCTTTACCATCAATGCGATTTTAGGAAACATGTCAGGAGACAACGATAGTGTCTGGAGAATTATGCTATTAATTGCAGCTGTTCCTGCTGTGGTTTTATTCTTCGGTATGCTCCCACTTCCAGAAAGTCCAAGATGGTTGATGAAAAATGAGAAAAAAGATCAAGCTATAGGAGTTTTGCACAAAATTCGCGAAACGTCGAATGTACGTGGTGAATATAACCAAATCGATGCCACTGTAATTATGGAAGAGAAGTTAGATAAGGCCACGTACAAGGATCTAACCGTACCGTGGGTTCGACATATTTTGTTTCTAGGTATCGGAATTGCGATTGTTCAGCAAATTACCGGGGTTAACTCCATTATGTACTATGGAACAGAGATTTTAAGAGATGCCGGTTTTAGTACAGATGCGGCATTGACAGCGAATATTTCTAATGGAGTGATATCTGTTCTTGCTACATTTGTGGGTATTTGGCTGTTAGGGAAGGTCGGGCGTAAGCCGATGCTCCTCGTTGGTCAATGTGGAACGCTAGCGGCGTTACTGTTGATTGGTATTTCATCTTTACTTTTCGAAGGAACAGCCGTCTTGCCTTATGTCGTTATTAGCTTAACGGTTATGTTCTTGGGTTTCCAACAAGGGGCGATTTCTCCGGTTACCTGGTTGATGCTTGCTGAAATTTTCCCGCTGCGACTACGCGGATTGGGGATGGGGATCTCGGTATTTATTTTATGGATGGTTAACTTTGGAGTCAGCTTTGTCTTCCCTATTTTGCTAGCCGGAATTGGGCTGTCTTTCACATTCTTTATATTTGCGGCTCTTGGAGTATTGGCCATCGCGTTTGTGGCCAAGTTCCTGCCTGAAACCAAAGGTAAGACGTTAGAAGAAATAGAGTCTTATTTCAAGAAAAGAGAAAATCAAAAAGAAAATGTGAACACCAAAGCTTTATAAAATTAGAGGAGGATGAATATGACGATTAAAATTGGAGTTATTGGCACAGGTGCCATAGGAAGAGAACATATCAATCGAATTGAGAACATTTTATCTGGAGGGGAAGTTAAAGCAGTTACAGATGTGAATCAGGAATCTGCTTATAAAGCCGTAGAAGATTATAACTTAGATGCCACTGTTTATCCTGATGATATATCTCTTGTAGGAGATGAAAACATAGATGCAGTTTTTGTGACAAGCTGGGGGCCGGCACATGAGCAGAGCGTACTTATCGCAATTGAAGCTGGGAAATATGTGTTCTGCGAGAAACCCCTGGCCACAAACGCTGAAGGGTGTTTGAGAATTGTTGAAGCGGAGCAAAAGCACGGGAAGCGCCTTGTACAAGTCGGATTCATGCGCCGTTACGACGAAGGGTATGTACAACTGAAGGATGCCCTGGATAACAACGAAATCGGCAATCCGTTAATGATCCGCTGTTCACACCGCAATCCAGCTGTTGATGAAAATTACAAAACGAATATGGCAGTAACAGAAACATTGATTCATGAAATTGATGCCCTGCACTGGCTGATCAATGACAATTATGAATCGGTAAGAGTAGATTTCCCTAAAAAAACAAAACACTCCCATGCAGAATTACAGGATCCGCAAGTATTCACACTGAAAACCCAGAGTGGAGTATTAATTCAAGCAGAAGTCTTTGTCAATTGTAAATATGGTTATGATATCCAGTGTGAAGTTATGGGAGAAGAAGGAATTGCTAAATTGCCAGAAGTAGCTAGTGTAGTAGTTCGTAAAGAATCCAAGGTGAGCTCAAACATCTTGAACGATTGGAAAATAAGATTTATGGATGCTTACAACAAAGAGCTCCAGAATTTTCTGGATTCAATCGAGAAAATTGGCGAACCGCAAGGGCCTACATCGTGGGATGGATACATCGCAGCTGTCACAGCTGATGCATGCCTGCAGGCACAGGAGTCGGGTGAAGAAGTCGATATTAATCTCCAGGACACGCCTGACTTTTATAAAAAAGAAACAGCCGTGTGGAGTTAAGGGGTCACCAATTAATACTAGGGAGTTAGAAACAACTCCCTCCTTGTGCACACAAAGACGAATAGTATTTAATCTAAAATAAATGACAAAGGAGAGATTGATTATGCGTCTAGCCTATGATCCATCACATTTTCGTGATAATACCAACCTAAAAGATACGATCGATGCCGTGGCCAGATTAGGGTATGAATACGTGGAGCTATCTCCGCGTAAAGATTTTATTTGGTTTAATGAATATCCAAAAGTTAATAAGCAGCTCATCAAAGATTTGAAAAGGTATTGTTCAGATGCAGGTGTCAAAATTTCTTCCGTACTTCCTGTTCAGCAATGGTCATCCCCGATTGAAGAAGAACGTCAAGCAGCGGTGAGAAATTGGAAGCGTTGTATTGAAATCACTTCTGATTTAGGGGTGGATTTAATGAATACCGAATTTGCCGGCGATAAAAGCCGTCCGGTGCAAAGTGAAGCATCGTTTGTAAAATCCATGGATGAGCTGATGCCGCTGTTTGAAAAAGAGGGGATCAATCTTAATTTACAATCCCACCCTCATGACTTTATTGAATTGAATACAGAGGCCGTTAAAATGATTCGCGCTCTGGATAAAGATTGGATCAAATTGGTCTATTCCGTTCCACATGCTTTCTTCTATGATGATGGGATTGGCGATGTGGAGCAGCACTTGGAAGAAGCGGGAGACTTGCTTGATCATGTATTAATTGCCGATACGCTCAATCATAAAGCTGCCTTTGGACTTCGTTATATTGTGAATCCCCCTGATGCTAATGTAACGGTCCACCAGCACTTGAACCCTGGAGAAGGGGAAGTGAATTTTGATGCACTTTACCGGAAATTAAGAGAAATGGAGTTTGATGGAATTGTGACAAACTCTGTATTCTCTTATCCTGATAAACCTGAATGGTCCAATGAAATTACCATGAAATCCATTAAAGAGGGATTGAATATTTAATCAAGGTCAACAGCTGGCGCGTCACATTGGCCCACCGCCTATGTGACGCTGTTACTTTTTACGATTAAGGAGGAAGAGAGTATGAAATTATGTTTTAATCAGGCAACTACGCTTGAGAACTCAAACTTGGAGAAGGACTTAGATTATTGTGATAAACACGGGTATGATTACATCGAAATACGGGCGATGGATAAACTTCCGGAGTATTTGGAGTCACATTCCCTGGACGATTTAAAATCCTACTTTCAGGAGCGCCACATTAAGCCGTTAGCCTTGAATGCTCTGGTCTTTTTTAACAATCGCGATAATGAAGAAGAAGTTCTAGAGGAATTCAAACAGATGGTGGAAATCGGAAGTGAGCTGGGTGTTCCATACATCGTTGCCGTTCCCCTTGTAACAGAGGAGAAAATTTTACTGAACAACATTGAAAAAAGTTCCGTAAAAATGCTGAGAGAATTTTCGAAGATTGCAGAACCGTATGGTATTAAGGTTGCCATGGAGTTTGTAGGTCATCCAGAGTGTACGGTGAATACGTTTGAGCAGGCCTACGATATTGTGCAAAAAGTGGATCGTGAAAATGTGGGACTCGTCTTTGACTGCTTCCATTTTCATGCCATGGGCTCAAGTTATGAAGCTTTGGAAAAAGCAGATGGAAAAAAAATTTTCATTCTCCATATTGATGATACAGAAGACTTTCCGATCGGTATTTTAAGAGATGAAGACCGGGTCTGGCCTGGGGAAGGGGCGATTGACTTAGATCGACTGCTGTCTACTTTGAAAGAGATTGGGTATGAAGATGGAGTCGTATCCGTAGAGCTCTTCCGTCCTGCTTACTACGAAATGGATGCAGAAGAAGTCATTAAAAAGGCGAAGGATACAACCCTTGATGTAGTATCCAAGCACTACAATACTCAACCAATATAAATAAGAGGGTGGATACCTGTGAATACGAATGAAAATGTACTGACGCCCCTGGTATCTATGAAGGACATGCTGCTCAAAGCGAAGCGGGAAGATTATGCTGTCGGGCAATTTAATATTAATAACCTGGAATCGATTCAAGCTTTTCTAGCTGCAGGCGAGGAAGAGGAATCTCCTTTAATTCTGGGAGCGTCTGATCGATTAATCGATTATCTAGGTGGATTTCAAACCATAGTCGCTATGGTAGAAAGCCTCGTCAAAGAAATGTCTATTTCCGTGCCTGTCGCCTTGCATCTCGATCATGGAAAAAGTATTGAACGATGTAAAGCGGCGGTGGATGCCGGTTTCTCTTCGGTTATGATTGACGGCTCTCGCTATGGGATTGAGGAAAATATTCAAATGACGAAAGAAGTAGTAGATTACGTGCATCCAAGAGGAGTTTCGGTAGAGGCGGAGGTAGGATCTGTCGGTGGTACGGAAGATGGTGTGACCGGCGGAGTAAAGTACGCTGATCCTGCTGAATGCTTGAAGCTGGTTGGGGCAACTGATGTAGACGCCCTGGCCGCCGCGCTTGGGTCTGTACACGGCCCTTACCAGGGAGAACCGAAGTTAGGGTTTGAAGAAATGAAACAGATTTCCGAAAAGACCCAGGTACCGCTCGTGCTCCACGGAGGATCCGGGATCCCCACCTATCAATTACAAAAAGCGATTAAGCTTGGACACGCTAAGATCAATGTCAATACAGAGTGTATTCAAGCCTGGACCAATGCCGTAAGAAAAGTATTAAAAGCTGATGAGCAAGTCTATGAACCTAGAATTATTCATACGCCTGCTAAAGAGGCGATGAAAGAAATGGCTAAAAGTAAGATGAGAGAGTTTATGAGCAGTAAGAGAGCCTAAAGAAAAGGAGGCTGGTGAGGCCGCCTTTTCTAACAGATATAAATCTTTCCTTAAGAAAGGGGAGCATGGAAATGGCTGAAAAAACTAGAATTGGAACAACGGACTTATATGTAAATCCTATTGGACTTGGTACGAACGCGGTCGGCGGCCATAACTTGTATCCAAATCTTGATGAGCAGCAAGGAGTCAATATGGTCAAAGAAGCGGTGGAAAATGGGGTAGACTTTCTCGATACCGCTTATATTTATGGCCCTGGATACTCCGAAGAGTTAGTAGGAAAGGCTATACGTGAAATGGGCAATCGCAGTGAAATTGTCCTCGCTACGAAAGGTGCTCAAAAGTTTGTTAACGGGGAAGAAGTTTTGGATAACTCCCCTGCTTTTCTTAAACAATCCGTCGAAGACAGCCTGAAACGCCTTAAAACCGATTACCTGGATATGTATTATATTCATTTTCCAGATGAAAACACCCCAAAAGCTGAAGCCGTAGGGGCGCTCAAGGAATTGAAAGATGAGGGCAAAATACGCTCTATTGGTGTTTCCAATATGAGTCTTGATCAGCTGAAAGAAGCCAATCAGGATGGATATGTGGATGTATTCCAGGGATTATACAATTTGTTTCAGAGAGATTCTGAAAAAGAGCTTTTCCCTTACATCGTCGAAAATGAGATTTCTTTTGTGCCATTTTTTCCATTAGCATCAGGTCTTCTGGCTGGGAAGTACGATAAATATACTACTTTTCCGGACTCTGACCTGCGTTCCAGCCTGCCTCATTTTCAAGAAGAGGCCTTCAAGGAGAACTTGGAAAAAGTAGAAGAGCTTCGGAAGATCGCGGATAGAAAAGGTGTGGAAGTTCCTCATTTAGTTCTCGCCTGGTACCTGGAACATGAGGCTATTGATGTAATTATTCCAGGCGCAAAGAACAAAGAGCAGGTAAAAAGTAATTTACAAACGCTCGAAGTGAAGATTAGCAATCAAGAATTCGATGAGATTGATCAGCTATTTACCTAGATTTGTAGAAGATGAGGGAGAACCTATTCTCCCTCTGGAATTTATTCATTCCTATTCCTGCCACCTGGAGAAGTTTGTATGAAGCGATGGCTGTCTGATCGACTATTTATATTGTACTCCGTACTTTTACTTGTGTACTTAATCCACGTGTTCCTGGATCTGTCATACCTTGAATGGACTGTAGGAATATTGGCTGTACCTATTCTTCTACTTTCCTTTTATTACGCTACTCGTTTGTTTCAAGTCCTGGGATGTCTATTTCTAACTACTGGAAATTTTATGTTAATTTCATCTGATATCCCCGTTCACAACTTCCCATTGTATCTTATATCTAATATGAATCTCCTTATATTTCTAAGCATGCTGCCATGGATTAATAGTGCTGCCTATATCGGACGTTACGAGAAAAGTATTAAAAAGCTTATGAAAGTAAACGTCCGAAATCTTGGTGATCTGTATCCTAAAAGTGTACTGACAAGCGGAACATTAATGACGTTCTTAAATTTGTCAGCGGTAAACTTATCACAAGAGATGTTAATCAATTCATTAAAATCCATAAAAAAAAGAATTCGTGACCGGCTTATTGCGAGGTCCACCATACGAGCTTATGCTCTGACGATGATCTGGAGTCCAATGGAGATTATGGTTGGCATTGTGGTTGATGCTACAGGGGTCAGTTATTTGAGTTATCTACCTTGGCTGTTACTGGTATCGTTCACCGTATTACTCATTGATTTCCAGTTGCAAAAACGTTCATTTCGGAGCATTCCATACAGAGAGCAGGGAAAAGCGCATAGGTACCAGGCTACGAAGGAAATCTATCTGAAAATGTTTAAACTATTGATGATTTTAGGCATGTTTTTAGCTGTAGTAATGCTCGCCAGTCAATGGTTACGACTGAGTTTTATTCTTGCAGTTACTCTGGTCATCTTTCCGTTTTCTTTTGTTTGGGCATTCTTCATGAAAAAAACCTCTCTTTTTTTAAGAATGGGATACAAAAGCTGGCGCCAGAAAACCAATCAGTTACAGAACTTTGTGGTGCTTTTTATTTCACTATCTCTGTTTTCAAACAGTCTTAATCAAACCGCAGCTCTTTCGTGGATCCAATATCCGTTTACTGTCTTTAAGGAGTATCCTGTCGTAATCCTTGTGTTAATTTTATTCACATACATAAGCCTTGGTCTATTGGGCGTTCACCCAATAGCAACGGTTGGTGTATTGCTGGAGATTTTACGTCCATTTTTTGAGATCTTCAACCCTATAGGAATCGGTGTGATGTTAATTGTAGGGGCTTTGGCAACTGCAAGTTCTGGCACCTATGGTGTGGTAGTTACTATGACATCTATAAATACCAGGCAAAACCCATACGCTATTACCGTCACCAATCTGCCGTTCACGTTAATCTTCGGATCTATCGGGATAGCAGTTTCTTATATTTTATTATGAGTAAGTTTAGAGACATCAAGACTAATGAGGAGCCTACCAATTGAAATTTTGAGTAATTTTAGGTTAATTTATGATTATATTTTGTATCTTTCTGTTGCAATTAAGCTCACAATATTATATTGTAAGATTAAGATATTTAAACGCTTTCAAGTTAAGGGAACAATAAAAGAGTCTACGATTCTTATAGTTTATGAATTAATGGAGGGGATCACGTGTACAACTTGGATTTCAAAGAAGATAGACCTATAGATCTTATTGGAATTGGAAGACTTTGCATCGATTTAAATGCCGATCAGTTTAATCGTCCAATGGAAGAAACTAAATCCTTCACAAAGTATGTAGGAGGTTCCCCGACCAATATCACTATTGGTGCTGCGAGACTTGGTCTCAAACCAGGTTTTATAGGCAAGGTTTCAGATGATCAAATGGGGCGTTTCATCGTGGATTATTTACAAGGGGATGACATCGATACCACGAATATCTCTGTTGATCATACAGGGGCTGTAACAGGGTTAGCTTTCACTGAAATTAAGAGTCCGGAAGACTGCAGTATCTTAATGTATCGGGATAACGTAGCCGACTTAAAACTAAGTACCGATGATGTATCGGAAGATTATATAAAAAATGCCAAGGCTTTGCATATCTCGGGAACGGCACTCTCGGCAAGTCCATCCAGAGAAGCTGTATTTTTAGCCCTTGAATATGCAAGGAAACACGAAGTTGTCGTGATCTTTGACATTGACTACCGTCCATACACCTGGAAAGACGAAAAAGAAACAGCAACGTATTATAACCTTGCTGCCGAAAAATGTAATGTCATTATTGGCACAAGAGATGAGTTCGACATGATGGAACAATTCGAAAAAGAGAAGAAGACAGATGAAGAGACAGCTTCCAAATGGTTTAACCACCATGCTGAAATTGTAGTCATTAAGCATGGATCAAAAGGCTCTTACGCTTATACAAAGGACGGGCACTCGCATACGAGCGGTACGTTTAAAACCAAAGTACTAAAAACATTTGGTGCCGGTGATTCCTATGCATCCGCTTTTATTTACGGGCTGTTCCAGCAGTGGGATTTATCAAAGGCAATGGAATATGGGAGCGCTTCAGCTGCAATCGTCATTTCGAGACACAGTTGTTCAGACGCCATGCCGACTACTCGTGAGGTGGATAAATTTATAGCAAATGCCGAAAGACAGGATATTTCCTGAATTACTTCATATAAAAAACCATTATTATTTAAGGAGGAAGATTAAATGAGTAATGTGACTAGTGAATTGAAAACTCTAAAAAACTATATTGGCGGCGAATGGGTGGAGGCAAAAAGCGACCAGGCCGAAGAGGTGTATAATCCAGCCACCGGAGAAGTTATTGCCAGAGTACCGCTTTCCTCCGAAGAAGACGTAGATTATGCGGTGAATTTTGCAAAGCAAGCATTTCAGGAATGGAAAGAAGTTCCGGTTCCAAAAAGAGCACGTATCTTATTCAAGTATCAGCAGCTGCTTGTTGAACACTGGGATGAGCTGGCAGAATTGATCACGATAGAAAACGGAAAAAATTTAAAAGAAGCTAAAGGTGAAGTGCAGCGGGGAATTGAAAACGTTGAGTTTGCGACAGGGGCCCCGACGTTAATGATGGGCGACCAGCTGCCCTCTATTGCCAAAGGACTTGAGTCAGGCGTGAGCCGCTATCCGATCGGTGTTATTGGAGGAATCACACCATTTAACTTCCCGATGATGGTTCCTTGTTGGATGTTCCCAATGGCGATTGCCACCGGAAATACGTTCATCATGAAGCCGTCTGAACGTACACCACTCTTGGCTAATCGCTTGGCAGAACTATTAGAAGAAGCTGGACTGCCAAAAGGCGTATTTAATATCGTCCATGGGGCGCATGATGTTGTGAACGGACTGCTTGACCACAAGAAGGTCGCGGCGATCTCCTTTGTTGGTTCACAGCCAGTAGCCGAATATGTATATAAGCGCGGTACAGAAAATCTGAAGCGTGTACAGGCACTTGCAGGAGCGAAAAACCATTCCATCATCTTAAATGATGCGAACCTGGACAATGCTTCTACTCAAATCCTTAATGCAGCCTTCGGTTCTGCAGGCGAACGCTGCATGGCTGCCTCTGTCGTTGCCGTGGAAGAGTCTGTAGCCGATGAATTTATTTCTCAGCTTAAGCAGAAAGCCGATGAGGTTAAAATCGGGAATGGTCTGGATGAAGAAGTATTCCTTGGACCAGTTATTCGTGAACAACACAAAGAACGCACGCTTGGTTATATTGAAACCGGTGAACAAGAAGGAGCAAATCTGATCAGAGATGGTCGTCAAGATAATACTTCACAGGAGAAAGGTTATTTTGTCGGACCAACCATTTTCGATAATGTAACGACAGAAATGAAAATCTGGCAGGATGAGATCTTTGCACCAGTACTATCCATTGTACGTGTTAAGAATTTAGACGAAGCAATAGAGGTCACGAATGAATCTCCATTCGCCAACGGAGCCTGCATTTTCACCAAAGATGGAGGCAGTGTCCGTCAGTTCCGTGAAACGATTGATGCAGGAATGCTCGGAGTCAATATCGGAGTTCCAGCACCAATGGCATTCTTCCCGTTCTCTGGGTGGAAAAACTCTTTCTACGGAGACTTGCATGCTAACGGCAAGGATGGAGTAGAATTCTTTACTCGCAAAAAAGTAATGACCACTCGCTGGGTATAAATCAGTAGAAAAAAGGGAGGCGTTCTCCCTTTTTTTCTGTATAAATTTAATTATACATAAGTTTAGGGGGTTAACGGCAGGTGTTTAAAGAGAATGCGGTAAAACTGGGAATATGTCCAATTGGCTGGACCAATGATGATATGCCCGAATTAGGAAGTGGCAATACGTTTGAGCAGTGCGTCAGCGAAATGGCACTGGCAGGATTCCAAGGTACAGAGGTAGGAAATAAATATCCAAAGGATACCCAGGAGTTAAAGCAGGCCCTTGAGTTACGACAGTTACAAATTGCCAGTGCATGGTTCAGTTCATTCCTCACCACTCGTCCTTACAAGGAGACAGAGGAAGCTTTCATTAAACATCGCGATTTTCTACATGAAATGGGCGCAAAAGTTATTGTTGTATCTGAACAGGGCCACAGCATCCAAAAAGAAGATGTTCCCTTATTTGAAGATAAGCCTCATTTCAATGAACAGGAATGGGAACTATTAGCAGAAGGATTGAACACTCTAGGCGAGCTTGCCCGCGAAAAAGGGATGGATATTGTCTTTCATCATCATATGGGTACAGGCGTGCAGACAATAGAGGAAATTGATAAGCTGATGAATATCACCGATGAGGACAAGGTATCGCTTCTTTTTGACACCGGACACCTTTATTTATCTGGTGAAGATCCTCTGGATGTATTAAAGTCGCATTCTTACAGGATCAAACACGTCCATTTAAAGGATGTGAGAGATGATGTAGCGGCCGAGGTCCATCAGAATAAAACAGCCTTTCTAGACGGTGTAAGGGAAGGGATGTTCACGGTTCCGGGAAATGGAGATATAGACTTTGGACCGATATTCGAAACGTTAGCCCAGATGGATTATAAGGGATGGATGCTTGTTGAGGCTGAACAGGATCCGGCAATAGCTAATCCGCTGGAGTACGCTGTGATTGCTCGGAATCACATCAGAGAAAAAGCGAAGATTTAGTGTTAATATTATTAAAACTTAACCAGATCCTTAAATATTATTTATTGGGAAAGCTTCTCTTGAAGGGCTTCTTTTCATCTGAAGGAGATTCTTAGATTTCTAAAATTATCTAAGAATTGTTAACTAAACCTTTGTCCTTATCAAAAAGATTTTTTGCTTTTTTGCTGCAACTGTTTGTGTACGAGGAATAACTCTCGAATCATAAAAAAAACCCAATCTTGACCATCATTTCTACACTCCAAAACTCTAAGTTATATAAAAATGATTATCCGTTATTATCAGGGAATTTGAAACCGTTGTCATTAGGGGTTTTAGCATCGTTGATTACAAAACGGTATTTTAGAAAAGGAGGAGATAACAGATCACATCAAGTACACTTATTTTAGGTGGATAACAAGGAGGATATTAATCGCCATTTAGCTGTAAGAGACTATCTTCAAACATATCCCGAAGACGCTTAGCGGTATGGAGGCCTAAAAGAGAGCCTTGCTGAACAATATCTTACAGATATTGAAGCTTATGTGGACGGCAAGGATTAATTCGTTAAAGAATTAGAAAATAAGGCACTTCGTAGGTATAAAGATCGATAAAATTACAGTTCCTTTTTTAGCGTTAAGTTTTTTCTATAAAAGGAGCGCAATTGGATTGCTTACTTTTTTCTCGAGAAACCCTATGTTGAACGTCTAATTGATAAAAAATCTTTTAAAACCATACGAAAAAATTCGTGTGGTTTTTATATAGCAATTTCACCTAGGGTTCAGCTCCTTACGACAAATAGCTCTCAAATTAATGCGCCATTTATCACTGAAATTCACAGATAAATTCCTTAATCCATTATTTATCTTGTTCAACTAAATTGCTTCATAGGGGGATTATATTGTTATATGGTATAGACAACTATATGTATAATTGATAGACTTACTTTGCACAATAATTTTTGAAAATTCTGTTTAAGGAGTGGTCATTTGAAGAAGTTAGTCACAAAGGTATGTTGTTTTATGGTTTTCTTGCTAGCAGTATCTTCACCAAATTTGGTGCTTGCTAAATCACAATCATCAGAGGAACATTTTAAATATCCAAATCCCCCATCGGACAAGGCAAACAAGGGAATGGCCAGAAGAATCATTGCCCATATGACCGTGAAAGAAAAAATCGGCCAGCTGGTTATGCCCGTTACACACCCTCAACACGCTATTGATGAAATGCCAGATGATGAAACACGTGAGATCATTCAGGATTATTATGCGGGCTCTGTTATTATTGCGAACAAAAAAGACCCTGAATTTATGTCCAAATACAACAATCAATTGCAAGAATGGGCAAGCAAAACACGTCTTGGAATTCCACTTATTATCTCTGCTGACCTAGAATATGGCACGACACATAATGTGGTTCAAGGGACGACGACATTTCCCCATCAAATGGGGATTGGGGCAACGCGTAGCACAAAGGTCGCAGAAACTGTAGCGAGGATTACTGCTAAAGAAGCCAGAGCCATGGGCTTTAGTTGGAACTTTTCCCCTCTGGCGGATGTCAATACGAATCCCAATAATCCCGTTATAGGTGTGCGTTCCTTCGGCGAAAAAAGCGACCTCGTTTCTAGTATGACAAGTGCGATGATCAAAGGGTATCAATCAGAAGATGTTATTACTTCTGCTAAACATTTCCCGGGCCACGGTAATACGGAGGTCGATTCACATTTCGGCTTGCCAACAGTTACATACGACCGTGAAACCCTTAAAGAAGTTCACCTTGCACCATTTAAAGCAGCAATAGGTGCAGGGGTTGACTCCATTATGACCGCCCATGTGATTATTGAAGCCATCGATCCAAAATTGCCGGCAACATTGTCTGAAAAGGTGTTAACCGGATTACTTCGGGAAGAGATGAATTTTGCAGGGATCATTATTACAGACGCAATGAGCATGGATGCTATTGATGAAAGATGGGGGTCAGGGCACGCCGCAGTCATGGCTTTAAAAGCCGGTGCGGATATTATAATGGCTACTGGTTCTCATGAAGAACAAGTAGAAACCTTCGAATCACTCTATCAAGCGGTAGAATCTGGTGAACTATCTAAAAAACGAATCAATGAATCAGTTGAGCGCGTACTGATGCAAAAATTGAAACACGACTTATTTGAAAATCGCTTTGTGGATCCAGAAAAAGCAAAAGAAATTGCGGCCCAACCTGACTTTCAGGAAAAAGCTGCAGAAGTAGCACGACAGTCCATTACTCTTGTTAAAAACGATAATGTTTTACCCTTCGATAAACATACTGAACAGAATATTTTTGTAGCAGGTGTAACCGAGGTGGATTTTGTTGCTAGTGCGGTGCAAAACATAAGTGAGGCCAACGTCACTTCTTGGCAGGCGTCATCCCATACCCCAAAGGAGGAGGAGGTTCAAGAAGCAGCTGCATTAGCTGAGAATGCGGACAAAATCATCGTTGCAACATACTCAAAAAGCGGACTGCCCGATGAACAAGCGCAACTTGTCAAGGAGCTTCAGGACACTGGTAAACCAGTTGTTGCCGTCAGTCTCGGTTTGCCTTATGATGTTGCCGAATATCCAAAAGTAGATGGTTATCTTGCTTCTTATGCGATCGATAAGTGGGGAAGTGATAATCCAACGGTTTTACCTGCATTAAAAGCTTCCGTGGATGTGATCTTCGGTGCTCAGTCGGGGGGGAAACTTCCGGTTACGATTGAAGATATGTATCCTTACGGCCATGGATTAAGTTACAATAAGTAAAAATTTATATATTGAACACACGTTTCTAACTTTAGGGGAGTGGGTGTGTTCAAATAAATGCTCATGGGCTCTGTCGGAACCATGGGCATTTATCTCCTTATGTAAAAAATATACCTAGTGAGTATGTTTCAAAATAATGCAGAAGATACTTCTTCTTTTCTGGTGTTATCTAGCTCTTCTCATGCTGTTGGGTGGAGGGGAATATGCCACATTTAAGCAAATCAAAGAAGCTAAAGAAAGGAGAAAAATCTCAAATTGTAGTCTTTTGGAAAATGATTGAGGTGGAAGATTTAGATCTATATGTATATGGTAAAAGGAGTAAAACCTCCCTCTAATAATCGTTGTAATTATTAACCAATGTTGTTGTTTAATTTGCCCATTGTTTCAAGACTTGTTCTTTTGCAATTTGATACACTTCTTTTTCTGATTTGTTTTTGTTAGCTATTACATTGGTTTGATAATTTTTTCCCTTGAATGTTACGTTAATTAAATATTTGTACATTTTATTCTTCCTCCTTCCTTTATACTTTTATTGTAAATGTGATTTTTTAAGTTTTGATATATTTTATGTAAAGGTTTATTGAAAATTCCCGTCCAAAGTGATTTTTATTATAAAGAAGTTCGTCCATTGCATTAAATAAGAGCATGTTTTTATTTTTTGTACATTTCACATTAGGTATCTTTACTCGGAAAATGCCAAATTTTTAATTCGGCTTTAACCGTTGATTGAGTCGAAGACAAAAATAATAAGGATCGACCTCGGTTACCACGTTATAAGGAGTGCCTTTAAAACAAACCACTTTATTCAAAATCATCACCCTTTCTTCTAAATAACAATTCATTATATGTTGATCTCTTTCTGTTATGATCTTTATCTTCCCAGATCATCTTGAATATATAACCTTTAATTTGATGGGTGTAAAGTTATGAAGGTACTGAATTTGCAGGTGACTTTGATGAGTATTAACGTTGGAGGGGGACATTGGATTAGACGTTCATCCTACAGGGTCTCATTCCTTCTAAGGTCCACTCATTTATGACTGGATTATGACTGGATATTGTTCATAAGTATTGAAATCTTATTTCGTCTGAATATTAAAAAGGCTGGTTGAATACCTGCTATTTAGGTTTTTTTTACTCTTATCCCTAAGTATTTATTCTGCTCAGAAAATGGGCGGCATGATGTGATAGCGCTCAAAACCCCTTCATCATAGGGTTTGAGAATAATTCGACTGGATTTTGACTGGTTTTTAAAATCATTTACTGAATATACAGGCCTCTCAAGAGTTCATAAACTTTTGGGAGGCTTTTTTTATTCTTAAATACGAGCCGAGGTATAGGATGCTTGCATTAGATATAAAACATCCTCATCAATTAAGACATAGTTATGCTACTCACATACTTAATAATGGAGCGCTGTCGAAGTTATCCAAAGATTGTTAATACATGAAAAAACTGCACATACTTCTAATAGACAGATCGACATCATTTTACAATAAAAATAGGTTTCATAAGAAAAATGATGATGTTATACGATTTGTTAGGCACGACTCATTATATTTATAAACTTAGACTTAGACCAAACTGCATGATGAGGGTGTAAATTTATGAACGATTTGGAGCAAAAATTGCAAAGTGCATTAAAGAAAATCACCCGGCTAAAAGATGAAAATCATAAATTGAAAGAATTGCTGACAAAGCATCAAATTCCTGTCTCAAAGTATCAAGTCAAACATGGTCAACACACTGCGAGAACTGAAATCTTACAGAAGCGCATCACTATCTTCAGAAGTCTGTTTAAAGGACGGACAGACGTATATGCGGTGCAATGGGGGCTCAATGGGGAGTCAAACTACGCGCCGGCACGTAAATATAAACCCAATAAAAAATATAAAGAGCGTGAGTTGTTGCCACTAACGGACAATGTCATTGAGAATCACTTGCGTGGCAATAAAACTATTGGCATCTCTCCTTTATTAAAAGATGAAACGTGCTGGTTTTTGGCAGTTGATTTTGATAAAGAAGACTGGCAAAAGGACGCTCTTACGTTCATTGGTGTTTGTAACGATGTAGGCGTACGTACCAGCAAGCATGGAAATCTCCAGATCCGGAGAGGGGTGCCATGTCTGGATTTTTTTCAGTGATAAAATAGCGGCGAAAACTGCTCGTAGATTAGGAAATCTTCTTATGAACCGGACCCTGGAAAAGCGTTACGAGACAGGTGTTGATTCTTTTGATCGGTTCTTTCCCAATCAGGATACAATGCCAAAAGGCGGATTTGGAAACCTAATTGCACTACCTTTACAGCAATCCCCCAGGAAAAAGGGCTATAGTGTCTTTGTTAATGAAAAATTTGAACCATTTATTGATCAATGGTCGTATCTGGAGTCTGTAAAAAAAATCAGTAAAAAAACAGTTGAATCAATTCTGGTAAAGTACAATGATCACAATGGTTCCAGCCGTTACACTGTAAAAAGTAAACCAATATCATATGATGTGAATATACTTTCTGAAATAACCATCATAAGAAAAAACGGCATACATATTCCCAAAAATAAGCTTCCAGCAAATATTTTGAACGAGTTAATAAATCTAGCCGTCATCAATAATCCTGAATTTTTTAAAGCACAATCTAAAAGGCTCTCTACGCACAGGATCCCCAGGAAAATTGACTGTAGTTATGAAGTGGAGGACTCTGTGGTTATTCCGCGCGGCTGTCTGGCAGATATAAAAGCTATTTTATTTAGGAACAAAATCAATTTCTACATCGATGATCAAACCAACAAAGGTAGCAGTCACAATATTCAATTTCGTGGGAGTCTTCTGCCAAAACAAAATGAAGCTGTCTACGCTATGAAGATCAGTAGTTGTGGTGTCCTATCAGCGGCAACTGGTTTTTTGGTAAAACTGTAGTGGCGGCAGCGCTAATTGCAGAGAGAAATATCAACACGTTAATCATTGTACACACCAAGCAACTGCTTACCCAGTGGAAAGACAGTTTGCAGACCTTTATTAATTTCGATGGAAGCAAGGTTGGTCAAATCGGTGGAGGTAAAAAGAAACCAACAGGTAAAGTGGATATTGCTATGATTCAGACATTGAGCAGATCAGAAGATGCGCGCGAAAAAGTCAAAGGCTATGGTCAGGTAATTGTCGATGAATGCCACCATATTTCAGCGGTAAGCTTTGAAAAAGTATTAAGGGGAATAGAGGCTACTTACGTTCACGGACTTACTGCAACACCAACTAGAAAAGAAGGTCTACACGAGATAGTTGCTATGCAGTGTGGGGAAATCTGTTATAAGATTACCGCCAAAAGTCAGTCAAAACTCCATCCGTTTGACCATGTACTTATTCCCAGGTTTACGAATTTCAAAAATAACGACGGCAACATTCAGAAGGTTTATGCAAATTTGGCTATTAATGAACAACGGAATAAGATGATATTCAGTGATGTATTAAAAGAACTTGAGAATAATGCGAATCTGACAGAGCGGATTGAACATGTGAATGAATTGGAGAAGCTCTTTGAAGGATTTGCTAAGAATATAATCGTATTAACAGGCAAACTGAGTAATCAAGAAGAAAAAGACCGCTTAAAGCTTATAGAAAATCTTTCAGATAATGAAGAGCGGCTTATTATTGCCACCGGGAAGTATATCGGAGAAGGATTTGACAATGCTAGACTGGACACTCTGTTCCTTGCCATGCCCATCGCCTGGAAAGGAACGCTCCAGCAATATGTGGGTAGGTTGCATCGTGTTCATACGGATAAGAATGTTGTAAAAGTGTATGATTATGTTGATTATCAGGTTCCCGAGTTGAAGACCATGTATGAAAAGCGGATGCAGGGATATAAGTCGATGGATTATAAGATTCAAGGCAACGATGAAGAAAATAGTAGAGGGCAGCAAATGAAGTTATTTTAATAGAGGGGTACCGCCAGCAAAACGCGGAAAACGTACGCTAAGCAAAATTCGACATAAAAAAGGCCGACTTCCCGTACGTTTAGGAAAGTCGGCTAGTTTCATTTCATATTTAAAGAATGTAGCATCATTAATATTCAGCAAGTTCACATAAGAGTAATTTTTGGGAAGCAGCTTTTAACTCCGATTCCCAAATTTACGCAAATTCGCCGATTTAATGTTCATATCTAACCATTTCCTCTGTCAATAATTTTATCGATAGAGTGATAGGGTAAGATCCTTAGTTTAGTTTCGTAAAGATGGCGAGGTCCTTGCAGGGTTACGTGGTAACTTTTTTATAAAAGTAAATAATAATGCAGAGAAAAGATATAAAAACATTGGATATTGAACAGAAAGCATTGAAGAAGCTTTTACTGAAATAACTCCATCTACAGGGATACTCATTAAAAAGGCCATATAAAGAAAGATTGGATTCTTTAATATTGTTCCTAATATCCCAATACATGCAGGTATAAATAAAAGTATTGTTACATTAATTCTTTCAATGAAAAAGTAAAGTGTTCTAATTTGTGAGGATATTAGATCTTTACTACTTGGAGTTATTTCTATAGGTCCTCCTGTTACAATTAAATGTTTTGTCCAACAAATGTAAATCCCTATTACAGAACCTATAAACCCTAATAAATAAGCGAGCAATCGTAAGTATCCCGACAATTTATTATTTTCCAAAATAATCACCTCAGTATATTCAAATTTTCATCCTTTGATTTGATGTATATGCACAAATAATCAATTAAATCAATTGAATTATTGTAAAGAAAATAGAAGGATCTGAAGGATCAAAACCCACCTAGGTTTCGAAAAAGTGAAATCAAAGTGACCTGTTGAAATTTTGAAAAGCCTAATTTCTCGCTTTATGCTGAGAAATTAGGCTTTTATTTTTTGGGACTTGACAAACTGGATGCAGATTTGACAAGTATCCCGATTCCTCTTTCCCCATAGAGTTGTGCGAAAAGGATTAATCAGGGACAGTTTGCTCTCGTGTCAACCATAACCTTCCCTCTGTAGAAAAAATATAGGTATTACAGCAATAAGGGGTACCACCACCAAACAAGAATTTTGTACGCTAATTATTAAAAGTCCCTAATTTAAAGACTTTACAGTACGTTAATTTCTTTTAGCTTTAATGCAACATAATATCATTTGTGTTGCATTAGCAGTTTACAAACCTTATAATAAACCTAGTTATGCAACACAATTTATATCAAAACACTAGAATTTTAACGCAACACAATTTATGGAGGGTTATACATATGGATTTGCTTAACGATTTCACTTCTTATCTCCATCAACAAACAAAAAGTGAAATCACCGTCAAAGGGTATAAACAAGATATGAAGCAATACTTCCAGTGGTTTCACAATTCGTATGGTAAAGAATGTCCAGCCTTGTACCGTGAAAATGTATTGGAATACATTAGCTTTTTAAAAAATGTCAAAATGCAAAATGCAAAAACGATTAATCGTAAGATTAGTAGTCTCTCTAAATTCAACGCTTTTTTGATTGAAACAAATAAACAAGATGAATTTGTCGTAGACAAATCGGACATGTTAAAAGTTCAAACTTCTTACGCATCACCTACGAAGGTGACAGAAACAGAAGTAAAACAGTTTCTACAAAATGTATTGGAAAGTAGTAACAAGCGAAATTATGCTATAGTCGTCCTTATTGCTTACACTGGTCTCCGTATTTCAGAGGCCCTTGCTGTTAAATTAGATGATTTTAATTTACAAACTGGTGAATGTATTATCCGAAATGGAAAAGGAGAGAAGCAAAGGATCGTGCTTTTTAATAGTAAGGTTATTCTATCTCTAAGAGAATACTTAAAAGTAAGAGATAAATATACAAATTCGGAGCATTCGCCTTATCTCTTCCTCAGCAAAAAACGGGTCCGGCTAGATCGAACAGTCGTGAACCGCATATTTAAGAATTTTAGTGATTCGGTAACACCTCATCAATTACGCCATTTCTTTTGTTCAAATGGGATTGAAAAAGGTCTTAGTATTCATGAGGTGGCCAACCAAGCCGGGCATTCAAATGTTCATACGACACTCTTATATACCAATCCAGATCAAGCGAAATTAAAAAGTAAAATGGAATTATTATAGGAAGGTGAAAATGAATGAGAGGAAAAGAATTGCTTACTCCTGAACAACGAGAAGAATTCTTGCATCCGTCCAAGATTACAGAATGGGATCTGGCTACCTATTATACATTTTCTAACTATGATCTAGAGGTCATTAATCGTCATCGTAGGAAACACAATCGATTGGGCTTTGCTGTTCAATTATGTTTACTTCGTTATCCGGGATGGTCTTTATCAGACATAAAGGAAGTCTCCCCGTTAATTTTATCCTATATAGCGAAACAGCTAGATATTGATCCTGAATCATTCGCCTTATACGCTCAACGCGGACCTACAAGGCGTGAACACCTGGAAGAAATTAGACAGGAATATGGATACAAAAACTTTTCGCTTAGCGAATATCGTTATCTTTCACGTTACCTATTTCATCGGGCAATTGAAAATGGAAATAGTGTCCTGTTGATTAGGCAATCCATTGAGGAATTACGTAAAAGAAAAATCATTTTACCTGGTATGACGACCATAGAGAGGGTTGTATGGGAGGCGCGTAATCGAGCAGAACAATGGATCTTTAATTCAATTAATGATGGACTATCACCGAAACAAGAACAACAGTTGGATTCTCTTCTAGAGCCCACTATGGATAACGGAAAAACGCCACTAGCTTGGTTGAAAGAATATCCTGGTACATCCTCACCGGACACATTTTTAAAAGTCATTGAACGATTAGAATATATTCGAAAGCTTGATTTAAAGGTCAATACCCATGACATTCCTCCCAACCGTTTTCGCCAATTATCCCGGTTAGGTGCCAGGTATGAACCTTATGCTTTCAGACGGTTCCTATCTAACAAAAGATACAGTGTTCTAGTTACTTATATACTGGACTTAAGTCAAGATCTCATTGATCAAGCCATTGATATACATGATAAACAAATTGTATCTCTTCAAAATAAAGGTCGAAAAGCACAAGAAGAAATTCAGAAACAAAATGGGAAAACTGTGAATGAGAAGTTAATACACTTTACCAATCTAGGTACAGCTTTAATAAAAGCGAAAAATGAAAATCTTGATCCTTTTGAAACGATTGAATCTATCATGTCATGGGAAAAAGTGATCCAATCAGTTGAGGAAGCTAAAGAACTTTCACGTCCACCGAATTATGATTACCTAGATTTGTTAGAACAAAGGTTTTTTTATCTGCGAAAATATACACCGACGCTACTTAAATCCATTGAGTTTCGTTCAACTACTGCTGCGAAACCAATAATAAAAGCCCTTGACACCATAAACGACATGAATGAAACAGGAAAACGGAAAATACCGGAAGGGTCACCAGTCGATTTTGTTCCAAAACGTTGGGAAAAGCACGTCTATGATGAGGATGGTGCTATTAACCGCCATTATTATGAAATGGCTGCATTAACGGAATTAAAGAACCATATCCGTTCCGGTGATATTTCAGTGGTTGGCAGCAGGCAACACAAGGATATTGAAGATTATTTTGTGACAAAACAAGAATGGCATACCGATTGCACCAAAGGAATTAAACTGGCTGTACCTATCTCTGCTGGTAACTATTTAACTGAAAGAGAAACTTCATTGAACCAACGTCTCGAATGGTTGTCCAAAAACAACAAAGAATTGGATGGGATTAATCTAGATAAAGGAAGACTACATATAAAACGGTTGGAAAAGGATGTCCCAGAAGAGGCGAGAGAATTTAGCTTATCCCTTTATGCTATGCTCCCTCGGATTAAACTCCCTGATCTACTCATGGAAGTAAGCAATTGGACAAATTTTGATGAGCAATTCATTCATGCTTCAACAGGACGAATACCAGACAAAGAGGAGAAGAGAATTTTATTAGCTACCATAATGGCTATGGGAACGAACATCGGCTTAACTAAAATGGCAGAATCAACCCCGGATATTTCTTATCGACAAATGGCCAACACTTCTCAATGGAGGATGTATGAGGATGCGATGAATCGTGCTCAAGCACAGTTAGTTAATTTCCATCACAAACGAGCGCTCTCTTCTTACTGGGGAACTGGAACGACATCATCTTCCGATGGTATGCGTGTACAAGTAGGTGTTTCATCTTTACATGCTGAAGCTAATCCTCATTATGGTACAGGGAAAGGCGCAACCATTTATCGCTTTACAAGTGACCAATTTTCTACCTTTTATAATAAAGTGATTAATACCAACGCCCGAGACGCAGTACATGTCATAGATGGATTACTTCATCATGAATCTGATTTAAACATTGAAGAGCATTATACGGATACAGCTGGCTATACGGATCAAATTTTCGGATTAACCCATTTGTTGGGTTTTCGTTTTGCCCCAAGGCTACGTGATATATCTGATTCAAAACTTTTCTCTATGAACCCACCTAGCGATTTCCCTAAGCTTCAAACCCTTATAAGAGGTAAAGTTGATCGAAAAGTTATTCATGATAATTATGATGATGTATTACGTCTAGCTCATTCTATTCAAACTGGAAAAGTATCTGGTGCCCTTATTATGGGGAAATTGGGATCTTACGCCCGACAAAATAAAGTTGCCAAGGCATTACGTGAAATGGGTAGAATAGAAAAAACCATTTTCTTGATGGATTATATTGCAGATGCTTCTATGCGACGGAGGATCCAAAAGGGGCTTAATAAAGGAGAAGCTATGAATGCATTGGCACGTGCCATTTTCTTTGGAAAACATGGTGAGTTGAGGGAAAAGGCTCTTCAAGATCAGCTCCAACGTGCCAGCGCACTGAACATCATTATAAATGCTATTTGTGTATGGAATACTGTTTATTTGGAGAAAGCTGTTACAGTTTTAAGACAGAAGGGGGAAATGAAAGAGGAGCTTTTGAATCATATTTCACCATTAGGGTGGGAGCATATCAATTTTCTTGGAGAATATCGTTTTGAATCTAAAAACAGCACCACCGTCGAATTGCTGCATCCTTTAAATATGAAGTGAAAATAGCCAAATTTTCTTAACGGGGTCCCTCCAACATTTTAAATTCGATATCTACGCTATTCCAGCCCTCTTTTTGTAAATAAATAGCTTAGCGTGAGTAATGTGACAAAAAGTTGTAAAATGATGGAATGACTTTTTGAATTCTTATCTATATAATGGGACATAATATGTAACAACTACCCTAAGAAAGTGAGGAAATTAAATGAAAAAAATTATTGTTGGAATTTTGGCGATAAGTTCATCGTTCTTAATCATGTTCACCTTTACTACAGGCGCCGGGTTAAATAAAAAAGTAAGTGCACAAAACAATAATGGGTTTGTCGAGTCTGATATAGAATATAACAAAGATATACAAGATGAAGTTTTGCAAGAAGTGGGATATAAATTATATAAAGAAGGTTACTCATTTGGGATGGAATATGAGATTTCACCCAATAAAAAAGTTGAAATAGAAATAAATTCGGTAGATAAAGAAGCTACTGAAAAAATAAAGAATGAGATGAAACAAATAGCCATGGAGGTTATAAAGGACACTAAGTATGAACCTGAATTATTTAAAATTAACGTAACAGACAATAGTAATGCGGAAAGATCAGGAAAATAAGTCTCGTAAAAAGATCGCCCTAATCAACTGAACAGATTAAGGCGATCTTTAAATATATATGCTCATTTTATTACATCGAGAAATAAACTGCGTCGTTATCTGTGCATGGATGATACTGAAAAGTATAAGCTCGATAATATCCATCACTACCAAGGTCAAATCCTTTATAAACAACCCCACTACTAGGCATATAAAAATACTCTACATGAATTGTACCTCCATCATATGGTTTCCCTATTGCAAGTTGAATTTCATTACCAGGGGTACCTTCTATTCTTAAAATTACTTCTCCATTTGCAGTATTTTGAGAATAAAGGCTTATATCTAGATTTCTACACGCTGCAGCTTCAGCTTCGCTTGTAGGAGAAAATAGAGAAAATACGACACTTAAAAGCAGTGCAACAACTAAATAAAACTTTTTCATAACATACCCTCCATTTAGTATTTTGATAGATGTCTTTGTACAAAATACCTCCTATTCCATTTATTTGATGTTAATTATTACTTCGACATAATTTTGTAATATTCCTGCAAATTATTTGAAATGACAAGTAGAGGACATTATCGGGGAAGACAATTCAGTTATTGCCATGTGGGCATATATAAGGTACATTTGAATAATATAAAAAGAGGAAAATAGGACTGTCGAAATATAGAACGCTTTTCATCATTCCCTATGTGGTCGCATCAGACATTCTGATAACTACGTAAATACATAGAAAATTTTAAAAGACCGGAATTCGTTAGCGTACAGAATTCCGGTCTTTTTTATGTGAAAACTGTCTTAGCGTGAGTATTACGTTAAAATGTTGGTACTACCCCCTTAACGTAAGGGAAGCCGGACTTTTTTGTGTCGAGTTTTGCTTAGCGTACGTTTTCCGCGTTTTGCTGGCGGTACCCCATAGACAAAATTATGGGTCTGAACGAATATTTAAAATTTAAGAATGAAATTCATAATTCATAGCACTTCTGAATTTAACTACCAGGTATTTTTTGTGAAAAATGTAAAATTATGTTACTGAAAACCAATCTTCCATTATTGAGCCTTATCTACAATATAATGCAAGCCATATTTAGATTTTGGTGTAGTTAATAATGGCCCTGGTAGCGATCGGATTTCTGAATGGGGGAAGTGGAGAAGGAAAATCCAACAAAGAGAAGATGTGCATATGCTATAATGGAACAAAAAAGAGGAAGGGATATTAATGGGATGTCCTGCAAATTTACGGGAGCAAATTTTAGAACAACTAAAATCGATTTTGAATGAACAACTCGGCAAGGAAAAAGTGCGTGTTTACTTATTTGGTTCTTGGGCCCGAGAGGAAGAAAAACATAGTTCGGATATCGACATTGCTATCGAATCCCCCTCCCCGATCTCTCCTTTTAAATGGAATAAACTGATCGAGCAAATTGAAGATTCTACCATTCCTTACAAGGTAGATGTGGTGGATTTACATGATGCCAAAGAAGCTCTAGTCCAACAAGTGAAAAAGGAGGGAATTTTATGGGAAGATTACGCCAACGATTAGAAGCAGCAGAAAAAGCCTTGGCTGCCTTTGAAAAGCTAGCTAACCTTAAAAGTCCGAATGATGTGGAACGAGATGCAGCGATTCAACGATTTGAATTCTCTTTCGAGGCTAGTTGGAAAGCGGCTAAGCAATATTTATATGACATAGAAGGGGTGGATGCCGGCTCTCCGAAGAGCGTCATTCGCAGTTGCAGGGAGGTCAACTTGTTGGAGGATGAAGAGGCCGTTCTAGCATTGGAAATGGTAAATGATCGTAATTTGACCGTCCATACCTATAATGAAGAAGTGGCCATTAAAATCCACAAAAGTTTGATCCGGTATAATAACCTTCTCCATCAATGGGTTGAACGGATGAATGGTAAAGTGATGGAATAACCATTAAAAGATAAAGCTCCAGACGTTAGCAACTACGTCTAGGGCTTTGTTTATATAGAAGTTTGGTTTTATGGTTTCTGGTCGCTAAGAAGGTATTTTTTGATTTGTTTACTTTATATTATCTTGAAACCAAGCCTTTATTTATAGGGGAGCTTTGCATGAATAGTGTGCCTTCATTTATATTGAATTTAAAAATTTTCTTTAACTAAATTGAACAAAGGAATTAATAAAAAAACATCCATATAGTGAGTATCACCGTTTTTGTGAATGAGAGAATTACGATAAAATAACAAAAAAGGTATAAGAAAGGAAATCATTTATGATATCGATTTCTATAGACTCGTATGTAAATAGGCATTGTAAGAATAATCCTGGCGAAGAACCAAACAAGTTAAGGGAAAGTCTTAAACAGGCAGTTAATGATAAGAAAAATGGGGCAATCTGCATCAATTGCGGTCAGGTAATTTGGGCTGTGGGCAGTGCAGTTGCTTATCAGGGATGTTTTTCTTGTATAACTGGGGAGGTGGATTCCTCGGAAGATTATGAGGTCGACGAAGTGTGTTGGTCATAAAAAATTTTTATTTGTATTCTAAATAATAATTTTACAAATAAGGATAGTCATCCTTAAGTAATTAGAGCCCAAAAGTTAAAGGTCATTTCATTTAGTTTGAAATCCAGGAAATGTTTTGACTGGACTATGACTGGATACTGTTCATAAAGTATTAAAACTTATTGTGTTTAATCAATTTAGTTGCTAAGGAAAACCTTGTTATAACAGGTTCTACATGGTCTATTATAGTCTTTTTAACTAAGCGAGTGAATGGGCGGCATGATGTGATAGCGCCCAAACCCCTATTAACATAGGGTTTGAGAAAAGTTTGACTGGATTTTGACTGGTTTTAAAAATCGCTTAAAATTTAAAAGCCTCTCAAGAGGATACATACTCTTGAGAGGCTTTTTCTTATATGATATGGACCTTGAGGCCATTTTCTTTAAAAACACTGACCATAGCTTTTTCTGCTTTTTCCTTATCTGATCCATGAACTTCCAGCTTATAATAGTCCTTATCAGATAACGACACACTTAATCCTAAAAAGCTTTTGACGTCAATGACTTTGTGGGGAGTATGTAACACAATACTCGAATCAAACTTGTTGGCGGTATGAACGATATTCAGAACTTTTCTGCTTTCTTTTGACCCTGTTTCCAATCCTTTTGCCACATTCAGTCCGGCATTCATTTTCTTCTCATCCATTCTAATCAACCTCTCTTTTTTTGACTTTGTAAACATACCCAGTGGATTTCAAACGAATATGGTTTAGCTATGTTGATCGGTCTGTCCGGTCACAGTCGGAGTTTTATAGAAGTATATCTATTATGCTCAAAAAGAGGAGGAATTTTCAAGAGGATCTTTGGAATTTATATAATTAGGCAAATAAGGATAATAAAAAAATAAGTAGGGTTATATATTTATCCGAAATATGTACCTATAATTACCACCAAGCTTTCTAAAGAAATCCGTATTTTACATTACAAAGGGATAAGTGTAAGGGCTATGGTCATAATTAAGCCGCCCTTGCAATGATAGAAAGCGCCTGTCCAAATAAAAAAGACAGGCATTTAGTATAAATAAATCAATACATGGAGGGACTGCATATGGTTAATTTAGGTATTCGAGCACATGACCTTGAACGTTTACCTTTGGAACAATTAGTCGAAATGGTTTCCGGAAAAGGGTTAACATCCGTTCAGTTAGCCTTGGCAAAATCTATTGGGGAGGAAAGTACGGAAACAGGCAGTTTGAGTCCGGGATTTGCTCATTACGTCGGCAGAACTTTTTCTAACAGGAATGTTCAAATTGCCGTTCTTGGCTGTTACATCAACATGATTCACCCTGATTATGCCGAAAGAAGAAAAGCACTGGACCGATTCAAGGAGCATATTCGCTATGCCCGTGATTTCGGATGCAGCATTGTAGGGACGGAAACGGGTAATGTCCATCCGGAAATCGTATATACAGAAGAGAATTTTCATGAACAGCCTTTTTTAGACGTCGTACAAAGTGTGCGTGAGCTTGTTTCAGAAGCCGAAAAATTCGGGGTAATTGTCGGCATCGAAGGTGGAGTCAATCACCCGATCTATTCTCCGGCCGTCATGAAGAGGCTATTGGATTGTGTGGATTCTCATAATCTTCAAGTTATCTATGACCCTGTCAACTATTTGACCGTCGAAAACTACGAGCGCCAGGAAGCGATCATTAAAGAAGCGTTCGAACTATTTGGGGATCGAATCGCGATTATGCATGCGAAAGATTTCCAAATCGAAGACGGTACACTCCAGGTCGTCCCAGTGGGGAAAGGTCTATTAAATTATAATTCGGTGTTTAAATATATGAAGAAAAAGAAACCGTTCGTCAACATTTTGATGGAAGAGACGAAAGAACCTTATATCAACGATAGCATTGACTACTTAACAAAAAAATACAAGCAGGCATAAAACCAACAAAACAAAAAATTGTAGTTGTTTTTTTTTGAATTTACCACAAAAAGTTTTTATTTATGTTGATTATTTTTTGAATTTTCTTTATAATGAAAGCGTAGTCAAAAACAGAATATAAAAACACTGAATCCTGGAGGTAAAGATGATACAGAGTGAAGTGAAACTGAAGAAGGAAAACGTACTAGAACATATTGATACTCTTATAGAGAACCTGGCTCAGATAAAAGATGACACAGGTGAATTTCTCTTAAACTTTGATGGGCTTGTGGTAGATGACAAAAGCTGGCATGTCTGGAATTGGCCTCAGGGTGTTGGTTTGTATGGGATTTACAATTTATATAAGCTGACGAAAAATGAAAGGGCTTTAACAACGGTGAACGAATGGTTTGAAGCAAGGTTTAAAGAAGGGGTCCCACCGAAAAATGTCAATACGATGGCTCCGTTTCTTACCTTAGCCTATATGTATGAGGACACACGGGATCAAACCTATGTCCCTTATTTGGAAAAGTGGGCGGATTGGGTCATGTACGATATGCCCCGTACCAAAGAGAACGGTTTGCAGCATATGACCTATGGTCCGCCGAATACCGAACAGTTGTGGGATGACACGCTGATGATGACGGTGTTGCCATTGGCCAAGATCGGTCAACTGTTGAACAAGCCCGAATACATTGAAGAAGCGAAAAGGCAGTTTTTGATTCACACGAAATACTTATGCGATACAAAGACAGGGTTATGGTATCACGGCTGGACATTTGAAGGTAACCACAATTTTGCCAATGCTTTGTGGGGCAGGGGGAACTGTTGGATTACCATCGCTATACCTGAAATCATTGAAATGCTGGACTTGAAAGAAGGGGATTTTTTCCGGGAGTTTCTTCTTGAGACTTTGAATCGTCAGGTTGAAACGTTAGCTGAACTCCAACATGAAAGCGGTTTATGGCATACACTGATTGATGATCCGGATTCCTATTTGGAAGCATCCGCCACGGCTGGATTTGCGTATGGAATATTGAAGGCTGTACGAAAACGTTACATTGATGAAAAATACGCAGAAGTCGCCCGTCAGGCGATTCAGGGTGTTGTAAACGAAATCAATGAAGACGGAGCCGTTCAAAAAGTTTCAGTCGGAACGGGCATGGGGGACTCCTTGGAGTTCTACAAGGAAATTAAGACGACGACGATGCCGTACGGGCAGTCTCTGGCTGTTTTGTGTCTGACGGAATATCTGCACACGTACATTTGATTAGATTCACAACTCCTACACGGGTCATGATGGTGGTCCGTGTAAACTTTAAAACTTACAGGGGAGGAAAGAGCATGAAGAGGAATGTCATCTTGTTGTTAGTAGGTGCATGTATCCTTACAATGATCACGGGTTGCAGCTTGAATGCGAAAGCGGGTGATCAGGTCGTTCTACGTTTTGCTTATGCCAGTAATGCACCGCCTGTCAAAGAGGCGATGGAAGAATTTGGTCGGTTGCTTGAAGAGAAAACAGATGGTGAAGTCATCGTCAAATATTACCCGGACTCCCAATTGGGCGGGGAACGGGAGTTGATTGAGTTGACCCAGACAGGGGCGGTCGACATCACCAAGGTCAGTGGATCTGCGCTGGAAAGTTTTTCTGACCGCTATTCGATTTTTGCCATCCCATATTTATTTGATGGAGAAGAACATTTCTATAATGTCATGGAAAATGAAGAAATCATGGATCCGATTTATCAATCGACATCCGATCTTGGTTTTGTCGGTTTGACATACTATGATTCGGGTCAGAGAAGTTTCTATATGAAAGATGGCCCTGTGGAATCCCCGGAAGATATTAAAGGGAAGAAGATCAGAGTGATGCAGAGTGAGACAGCGATTAAAATGATCGAGCTGCTCGGCGGTTCCCCGACACCTATGGGCGGTGGAGAAGTATACACCTCTTTACAGCAAGGGATTATTGACGGGGCAGAAAATAATGAATTCGTCTTAGTGACAGCTGGCCATGGAGAAGTGGCGAAGTATTATTCTTATGATCAGCATACTAGAGTTCCTGATATTGTGGTAATGAATGAAGCCACGTTGAATAAATTGACACCTGAACAAAGGGAAGCGGTTCATGAAGCGGCGGAAGAATCAACAGAATACGAGAAGAAAGTATGGAAAGCGGCCGTGGAAAAAGAGAAGCAGATGGCGATAGAAGAGCACGGCGTAGAATTTAATGAAGTGGATAACGCACCTTTTAAAGAAGCCGTCCAGCCTCTTCACGACGAATTCAAAAATAATGAAAAGTTCACAGATCTGTATGAAGCGATACAAGAAATGAGCGGCCAATAAGTAGGGGGGGAATCAAATGGAAACAGTGAAAAAGTACGTTGACAAAATACTCTTGGGTGTAACGGCTACTTTGTTTCTTATTATGGTAGCGGTTACAACATGGCAAGTCATTGCCCGTTATGTTCTGAGTAACCCGAGTACAATCACGGAGGAGTTTATACGATTCAGTCTGATCTGGCTTTCTATGTTAGCTGCCTCGTACGTGGTGGGAAAAAGAAGCCACATCGCCTTTACGATGATCAGTGATCGGTTCAAAGGAAAGAACAAAGTAGGGTTAGAGCTTTTTATACAAATCATCTTTTTACTCTTTTCGTTGGGCATAATGACCTATGGTGGAGTGAAAGCTATTTCGATTACGATGTCCCAGCTGTCCCCTTCCTTAGGGATACCGATGGGATACGTGTACCTGTCCTTGCCGGTATCAGGTTTGTTGATTACGTTCTACAGTATCATCAATATGATTCAGTTATTGAAAAAAGATAAAACTACGGATATGGAAAATAGGGGTAGCGTGGAATACGAAAAAGTAGGTGAAGTTCTATGATCTTACAGGCTAGCTTAATTTTGGTCCTTGTTTTTGCAGTTCTTCTGGCGGTAGGTATACCGATAGCAATTAGTATTGCCGTTGCGTCTTTAGCTACCATCTTACTGATTCTACCCATCGATATAGCGGTTTTCTCCTCAGCTCAAAAGATGGTAGCCAGTATAGACAGTTTTTCCTTGATAGCGGTTCCATTCTTCATTTTATCTGGAATTATTATGAATAACGGCGGGATTGCCGCTAAGTTGGTGGACTTTTCTAAGCTGTTGGCGGGCAGGGTCCCGGGTTCTCTTTCCCATACGAACGTTATCGGAAACAGTCTGTTCGGTTCGATTTCCAGCTCTGCGATCGCTGCCTCCACAGCGATCGGTGGGGTTATGGTCCCGCTCCAGGAAAAAGAGGGGTACGATCGGAAATTTGCAGCAGCTGTCAATATTGCTTCAGCGCCGGCTGGAATGGTCATCCCTCCAAGTACCGGTTTCATCATTTTCTCCCTTATTAGTGGAGGGACTTCGATCGCAGCTCTATTCATGGGCGGATATATAATCGGTATCCTCTGGGCTCTCGCGATTATGATTGTTTCTTATATCATTGCCAAGAAAAGAAAATATCCGGTTGTGACTGAGAAAACCAATTTGAACGTGAAAAAAATCGTTTGGGAAGCTATTCCAAGTATCCTATTGATTTTTATTATTATCGGCGGAATACTGACAGGTGTCTTTACAGCAGTTGAAGCATCAGCTATTGCTGTCGTGTACTCCTTTATTTTAGCTTTCTTCTTTTATAAGACGATCACGTTTGCACAGCTGCCACATGTAATGGCTCAGGCTGTTGAAATGACAGGAGTAATTATGCTTCTGATTGCTGCTTCTTCCTTAATGTCATTTGCTATGGCTTTCACAGGTATTCCGGCAGCACTGAGCAGCCTGGTGTTAAGCATTTCTGATAATCCAATCATTATTTTACTAGTCATGAACCTTCTCCTGCTATTAATCGGTACGGTCATGGACGTAGCGCCGGCGATTCTGATTTTCACCCCGATTTTTATGCCGATTGCTACAGGTATTGGTATAGACCCTGTTCATTTTGGGATCTTCTTCATTCTCAACTTGTGTGTCGGTACCATCACACCTCCGGTTGGAACTGGGCTCTTTGTAGGATCGAGTGTAGGGAAAGTGAAAATTGAACAAGTACTGAAGCCACTCCTACCATTCTATGCAGCGATTTTCGTTTTACTTATGCTAGTCACATATATTCCGCAAATCAGTTTGTTCTTACCGAATCTGCTGGGATTATAACACTTAAGCACACCGCGTGAGCAATCATGGTGTGCTTTTCATAGAGACTCTTTAATTCACAGAATTTTCTTTTATATTTTCAGGCTATTTGTCCTAACCAAAGAATATTCGTTTGAACGTTTTCAAATATTACAAAAAAGGTGATGAAACATGTATTTGAAAAAATCTTCTCTTGTTAAAAAGGTATGTATGATCGCTTTGCTCGCCCCTCTTCTGATGACGAGTACGGTCAATGTTTCCGCCTCTGATTGGGAAAAACACGAGGGAACTGGAAATGGTGGAGGTGTGCAGTTGGAATATCTCGACCGGGGACTGGTTGTGGCATCTACTTCCGAAGGGATATTCCTGAGCTGGAGGTTGTTGGCTGACGAAGTGACCGGTTCTTCTGACAAAGGTCTGACGGGTACATCTTTTCAAGTCTATCGTAACGGAAGTAAGATTGCCACAGTTGAAGACAGTACGAACTATTTGGACAAGGACGGAAAGGATCAATCTGAATATTATGTAGCCGCTGTAAGGGACGGGAAGGAAGTCGACGAAAGTTCATCCATTTCTCCATGGGAAAATCAGTATTATGACCTTCCTCTTGTGAAACCGGAAGATGGGACGACACCTGATGGAGAAACTTATACATATTCCGCAAACGACATGAGCGTAGGGGATGTGGATGGCGACGGACAGTATGAATACTTTGTGAAATGGGATCCATCAAACTCAAAAGACGTCTCTCAGGTAGGATATACCGGAAATACCTACATCGATGCCTATGAACTTGACGGAACCCTCCTTTACCGCCTTGACTTAGGAGTGAATATCAGGTCGGGGGCGCATTATACGCAGTTCTTAGTCTATGATTTTGACGGAAACGGAAAATCAGAATTGATGCTGAAAACGGCTCCAGGTACAAAGATCATTCAGTACGATGATGCGGGGAATGTAACATCAGAGAAATTCATCACGATGCCTGAAGAAGACAGGAAAAATGGCTACAGTCATAAGGACGATTACCGGATGAGCAGTGATGATTATTATGAGCACGTTGTAGAAATGTTCATGAACTGGCATAAGCACGAGGAAGTGAAAAGTGGTCATTGGCCAGAGACGCTTGAGGAAGCATTCGGAATCGAGAAACAGTACAGATATCCGTTATCAAGAGAAGATGCGGAAAGTCTGACGGATTACTTCATGGATGAGTATGCTCCAAGTAGAAGCAGCCGTAACCAATTAAGGGAATTTGAAGGCTTCATATTGGAAGGGCCTGAATATTTGACCGTATTCAACGGGGTGACGGGTGATGAAATGGATACGGTCCATTACAAACCGGGACGCCATGATGATGGTCTTATGTGGGGAGACTATGCGATGTCGAGAATAGAGCCCGGTAACCGGGTCGACCGTTTTCTCGCCGGAGTCGGTTACCTCGACGGGAAACAACCCTACGCCATCTTCGGGCGTGGTTACTACACGAGAGCTTCCCTTGTGTCTTACAGCTGGGATGGTAAGCGTATTGAGGAACACTGGTCGGTGGATAGTGGTTGGACTCCAATGAGTAATCCTTTCAATGACCGGCCCCATGATCAATCGGGACGGATGATGAATTCGCCTCACTCACTAATCAGGGATTCCACTCATTCAGTGTGGCGGATGTGGATGGTGATGGCAAGCAGGAAGTAGTCTATGGAGGAGCTACAATCGATCATGATGGTACGTTGTTGTACAGTTCAAAGGATATATTACCGGCCCAAAGTGCAGCACCGGGGACCGACGCTAAACTGGGACATGGAGATGCGATGCACGTAACGGATATCGACCCGGATAGACCGGGATTAGAGATATTTTCTGTTCATGAAAATGGCGCCAAAGCCCCATATGGATATGTTTTACGGGACTCCGGGACAGGTGAAGCAATTTATGGCGGCTATACAGGGAAAGATACCGGCCGCGGAATGATTGGAGACATTGACCCTGAGCGGAGAGGCTTGGAAACATGGGCGGTTGGAGTATGGACGGCAGATGGTGAACAAATCAGTACGGAAACACCGGGTACAAACATGAATATCAAGTGGTCTCCGGATATGACGACACAAATCGTTACAGGTGCATCGAACGATACGCCTTCCATTGAGGACTGGAAAGAAGGAAAGCTGCTGACAGCTAAAGAGACGTTGACCAACAATGGTACAAAAGGGAATCCGGCTCTTGTAGCCGATATATTCGGTGATTGGAGAGAAGAGTTGCTGTTGAGAACAGAAGACAGTACTGCCATTCGGATGTACCTTAGTACAGAGGTGACGGATCACAAATTATATACATTGATGCACGACCCGCAATATCGCGTGGGAATCGCAAGACAAAACTCAGCTTATAATCAGCCTGCCTACACCAGCTTCTATTTCGGATCGGATATGAACTGGGATAGCGTTCCTGTTCCTGATTTCTCAACTTCCAGTGTCTTGTCGGTGTTACAAAACAGGATGAGTGAATATGAGGAAAGCGGAGAACTGAAGGGTCCTTTATTCCAGCAGTTAACAAACACTTTAAAACAGGTCAGTCACCATTTTGAAAAAGGATCGGAAAAGCAGGCGCTCAAATTTATGAATAAGTATGAGGAACGCCTAAACGATGAAACGAAGCAAAAACATATCTCTATTCAGGCTAAAAGAAACTTGAACCATTATGTTCAACTTTTAACCGATCAGTGGGATAGGAAGGGGGATAAGGGGGACAAAGGAAGATAAAAAATCTGTAGGCCGTCTTACAGATGACTGTGGGCGGTCTTTGTATTGACCATACAGTAAGAGTGGTTGTCTATTATTGTGTAGGAGGCGCCCTTTACCTTTAAGAATGTGTATGTTTGTATATGTTCCTTTTTGTTCGTTTATATATTACAATAAGGGAGTGTGAAGGAATAAGGAGGATGAAATGATGTTATCTATTGAACGATATGAAATCATTTTGAATAAATTAGAAACGGACAAAGCGGTCAAAGTCTCTCAGTTAAGCCAATTGCTTGGTGTAACGGAAAAAACCGTTCGAATCGATTTAGAAGCTTTGGAGGAAAAGGGATTATTGAAGAGGATTCATGGTGGTGCTGTGTTGGAGAACAAGGAAGGTGAAATCTTACCTGTCAGTGAGAGGCAATCCAGCAAGACAGAAATTAAGGATAACATCGCAAGGGAAGCCGTAAGGATGATTGAACCGCATGAAACGATTCTAATGGATGGCGGCAGTACGACGAGTGCGATTTCGGAAAGGCTCGGTGACTTCCCGGTAACCGTTATTACCAACGATATCAAAATTGCGTACATTCTTAATGATAAAGAAAATGTTCAACTCGTTGTGCTAGGAGGTACCCGAATTCCTCATTCTTCTTCATTGCTCGGAGATCAGGCTACAGAAGCATTGAAAAGGCTGAGGGTGAATCGTCTCTTCTTTGGAACGACAGGCTTTTCTATTGAGCATGGTTTAACTGTACTTAATAGCCTGCACGCTGATTGGAAAAGGAAGATCATAGATTGCGCTGATCATATTACCCTCGTAGCAGATTCTACAAAATTCGAAAAAATAGCTTTGGTGCAATTTGCTGAGATAACAAATGTAAGTGAACTTATAACGGATGATCAATTAGACCACTCCTCCATAAAAGAGATAGAGAATAAAGGTGTTAATGTGAGGGTTGCAAGGAAAAAAAGGTAGATTAATGGTGTAAAAGGTTGAATTTCCCGGAACTAAATGGTAATATACAAACTGTAACGAACATTTACAAACAAAATAGAACTTTCAATTCAGGGAGGTAAATCATTTGATAGAATCGCTTTTTTCTTTAAAAGGAAAAGTTGCATTAGTGACTGGTTCCAGCAGAGGGCTGGGACAGGGGATTGCGGTCGGTCTTGCAAAGGCTGGCGCAGACATTATTGGTGTAAGCTCTGGAAATGGTACGTCGGACACGAAGGATCTTGTTGAGGGTTCAGGATTGAAATATTATGAATTAACGGCAGATCTTACGGATCCTGAAGCAGCCAAACAGCTGGCTTCAGAGGCTACCTTATTGACTGGAAATGTGGATATTTTAGTCAACAATGCTGGAATCATCCGGCGTAATCCTGTAACGGAGCATTCTGATGAGGATTGGGAGAATGTCATCAACATTAACCAACACTCCGTTTTCTATCTATCACGTGAAATCGGAAAACATATGCTGGAGCGTGGATCTGGAAAAATCATTAACATCGCTTCCATGCTATCTTTTCAGGGGGCTTGACCGTCCCTGGTTATACCGCCAGTAAACATGCTGTGGCTGGGATTACTAAATCCTTAGCTAATGAATGGGCAAGTAAAGGCTTAAATGTAAACGCTATCGCCCCTGGGTATTTTGCGACAGATAATACAGCGCCGATTCGTGAAAATCAAGAGCGTAAATCCTCTATTGAAGCAAGGATTCCTCAGGGGCGGTGGGGAACGCCGGAAGATTTGCAGGGAGCAGCTATTTTCCTCGCGTCTGATGCGGCGAACTACTTGAATGGCCACATCCTTTGCGTTGATGGTGGATGGATGAGCTCTTAATAGATTTATAGAAAGATTCAAAAAATGAGAGGAGAATGGAAATGGAAGTAAGGTATGCAACCAACCCGACAGATGTAAAACAGTATGATGGTGAAAGATTAAGAAGTGAGTTCCTGGTAGAGTCCCTGTTTGTAGAAGGTGAAGTCAATATGGTGTATTCTCACTATGATCGAGTCATTACTGGTGGTGCTGTCCCGACAGTGAAACCTCTGAAACTAGAAGATCAGGAAACTCTGAAAACTGAATTCTTCCTGGAACGAAGAGAAATCGGTATCATCAACATCTCTGAAGGGAAAGGGAAAGTCATCGTTGATGGGGAAACATATGAACTGAACAAACGTGACTGCTTGTATGTCGGTCGCGGAAATGAAGACGTGCAGTTGGATAGTGTCGATGCTTCTAAGCCTGCCCGTTTCTACTTAGCCTCTGCAACTGCTCATAAAGAATATCCGACAAAAAAACTTCCGATTGAAGATGCCACTCCTACGAAATTAGGATCTGACGCGGAATCTAACAATCGTACGATCTATAAATATATCCACGGAGATGGTATACAAAGCTGTCAACTGATGATGGGTATGACTTTGCTTGCTCCAAACAACATGTGGAATACCATGCCACCACACGTCCATGATCGTCGTATGGAAGCTTACCTCTACTTTGATATGGATGAGGAGTCCCGAGTTTTCCATTTCATGGGTAAGCCGGACGATACCCGACACCTTGTAGTTAAAAATGAGCAAGTGGTATTGTCTCCGCCATGGTCCATCCACTCCGGTGTCGGAACTAATAATTACACCTTCATCTGGGCGATGGCAGGAGAAAACTATACGTTTACAGATATGGATCATGTGAAGATGGAAGAGCTGAAATAAAGGTAATCAGGGAACCATCAGAAGTGGGAGGTACTCTCCCGCTTCTGATGGGAATTTTTTAATCTGACCATTGGAAGATCAAAATGATGAACAGGAGAGAAATCATGGATGTTATAACTCTTGGTGAAAGTATGGTTCTATTCAAGCCGGGTTCGACAGGTCCGCTCAGATATGTAGATTCTTATAGGAGAACAGTGGGCGGGGCGGAGACGAATGTAGCTATTGCACTGACAAGGCTCGGTCACCAGACGGGCTGGATTAGCAAACTCGGTCAGGATGAATTCGGGCTGTATACACGGAATGTCATCCGTGGGGAAGGGGTGGACACTTCTAGCGTCGTTTTCGATGATCATGCTCCTACGGCTGTATTTTTTAAAGAAAGAATGACCAATCAGGATCCAAACATTTACTATTACCGGCATCATTCAGCAGCGAGTTTGCTTTCTCCTGATGATTTGGACGAAAACTATCTTCAATCGGCCAAATACCTTCATTTGACTGGCATCACTCCAGCTTTAAGTGAAAGCTGTAAAGCAACAGTAGATGAAGCGATCAAGCTGGCAAAAAAACATAAGAAGACCATTATTTTCGACCCGAATATACGTTTGAAATTGTGGTCTGAAGAAAAGGCCAGACAAGTACTTATGGAAATTGCAAGTCAGGTGGATATTGTATTACCAGGCATAGAAGAAGGAAAACTTCTGACGGGATTCAGTGACCCTGAAGAAATCGCCGAAGTTTTCTTAAATCAGGGAGCTAAAGTTGTCGTAGTCAAGCTTGGAAGTGAAGGAGCGTATTTTGCCACAGAAAGTGAGAGGGCATATGTTTCAGGGTTCCAAGTAGACGAAGTAGTGGATACGGCTGGAGCTGGAGACGGTTTCGCAGCAGGTTTCATCTCAGGGCTATTACGTGGATGGGACTTTGCGAAAGCTGTCAAGTTCGGCAACCGAATCGGAGCTTATGCTTTATCTGTGGAAGGAGATATGGAAGGCTATCCTTTTTGGAGGCAAGTTAATCCTGATCAATCTCAGCAAATAATTTCTCGTTAGGAAGTGTGTGCGGTGATCAATAAAATTACTCTATTCAATCGTTTAGTAGAAAGTGGTGTCGTGGCTGTTATTCGTAAAGTACCGGAACATGCTGTTGAACAGTTATGTGAAAGCCTGATTAAAGGCGGTGTAAATGCCCTTGAAGTAACCGTCGATGATCCGAATGGACTTGCCGCCATCCGAAAATTGACAACTGCCTTCAAAGGTCAAGCGATCATTGGAGCAGGAACTGTCCTGGATAGGGAAACGGCAAAGCAGGCGATCGATAGTGGAGCTGAATTCATCGTAAGCCCGGTGTTGAACGAAGACGTTGTAAAAACGACACTTCGATATGGGAAATTATCTGTTCCGGGAGTCATGACGCCGACGGAGGCCATTACGGCTTATGAGATGGGAGTCGACATGGTGAAAGTTTTTCCGGCCTCATCCGTAGGAGATTCGTTCATTAAGAACATGAAAGGACCGTTACCCCAAATACCAATCATGACGACAGGTGGCGTTGATCTAGATAATGCGGCAGACTTTATTAGGGCTGGAGCAGTTGCTATTGGGGCAGGTGGAAACCTTATCAATAATACTTTAATTGCAGAAGAAAATTTTGCTGAAATTGAACAAATTGCTACATCCTATACCGAAGCAGTAAAAGAAGCGAGATCATAATCCTTCTTTTACGCAGCGAGATTGAGTGGGAATATTCATATACCTCTCGTGTCGATTACCATAAGGGAGAGGGTGAACGAAAATTGTCAGCGGATATCCTACAACAACTGCTTCAGGAAACAGATGAAGAAAAATCACTGTTGCAGCAAAGCAATCAAGTGAAAAAAGACCTCTATACAAATAGGGGTGATTTTATCATTCAAAGTGAGAAATTGATGGATTCAGATAAAATGATCATGATTAGGAAACATGCAAGATATGCGGATTTTCCGAAGCATAAGCATGACTATATCGAGATGAATTATGTTTACAGTGGCAAACTCGAGCAAACCGTTGGGGAGACCCCGATTCGGCTGAAACAAGGGGAATTGATTCTGCTGAATCAGTTTATTGAGCATGAAATAAAAGCCTGTGAGCGAGAAGATATCATTATCAACTTCATCATCCGTCCCAGGTTCTTTGAATATATTTTCACCTATTTGACGACCGATAATACCGAGAACACGATGAATGATTTCCTGATAAACAGCCTATTTGAACATACGCAGAATGGGCAGTTCCTTTATTTTGCTGTTTCTGAAGTGGAGTACATCCAGGAGCTCGTCAAACGCGTTATCAGGGAAATTATGAAGCCGAGCCTCTTGTCTCAGTCTTCGATCAAACTGTATATGGGTTTACTCATGATTGAGCTTGTCAAACATTCTGATAAACTGAAAAAACTTAACGACGGGAACCTTGAACACCAAATGATCATGAAAGCCTTGAAATATATTGAAGAGCATTATCGTACAGCCAATTTATATGAACTGGCAGAAGAACTAAATCAAACTCATTATTGGCTCAGCAAAAACATAAAAAAAATCACAAATAAAAACTTTAAAGACTTATTACAGGAGAAACGATTAAGTGTAGCGATGGATTTATTGAAAAACAATCATCTGTCGATTTCTTCCATCGTGGAACAGGTAGGGTATGACAACATCAGTTACTTTTACCGGATTTTCAAAAAGAAATATGGAGTAACTCCGAAACAGTACCGTGACCAATTTGAAGAATTCTAGAAGTGTGGCGATGAACATGTGCCTCGCTTCTTTTTTTGTGCCAAATAAGGATAGAAAAGTGAGGATATTCCGAATTATAGTCTGGCTGCTCAATAAATACCACTTACTTTTCTTTTGCAAATAAGGACAATAAATAAACGAATGACGTTATTAAAAAAAAAGGAAAAACCCCTTATGATAAGAGTAGTTAGCGCTTACAATGAGAGGTGATAATGTGAGTAAATATAGTATTGCCGTGGATATAGGAGCTTCCAGCGGCAGGTTAATGGCGGGCAGGGTGGAAGAGGACAGGTTAACCCTTCAGGAAATCCATCGTTTTGAAAATAAGATAAGCAAAAACAGAGAGTTTTTCTGTTGGGATATACAGAAGATTTTTTATGAAATCAAGGCCGGGATAAAGAAGTGTCGTACTGCTGAAATAGAGCCCGTAAGTATCGGAATTGATACGTGGGCGGTTGATTTTGTCCTGTTGGATGAAAATGATGAATTGTTGACGGACGCTGTCTCCTATCGTGATCAAAGGACGGATGGGATGATGGAGGAAGTCCTTCAAATCGTGAGTAAGGAAACATTGTATTTCGAAACCGGCATCCAGTTTCAAAAGTTCAATACGATTTATCAGCTTTATTACCTAAAAAAAAATCACCCGGAAATATTGGAAAAGGCAAAATCCTTTCTCATGATTCCGGATTATTTAAACTTTTTACTAACGGGTGTGAAAGCCAATGAATATACGAATGCAACATCCACCCAGTTAGTGAATGCCTTTACTAAAAAGTGGGATGAGCAAATGATAGAACGGTTAGGCATTAATCCTTCCATGTTTCACGAAATAAAGCCTCCTAAAACAAAGCTTGGCCCTTTGAGAAAAGAGTTGGCTGACGAATTCGGTTTTGATATGGAGGTTATTTTACCAGCTACGCATGATACCGGATCAGCTGTCCTGTCTGTCCCGTCTGTCAATGAAACGATTTATCTCAGCTCAGGAACGTGGTCTCTCATTGGAGTTGAAAATCGATTCCCGATTTGTGTCTCAGAGGCAATGGATTACAATTTCACGAACGAAGGGGGAATTGATTATCGTTTTCGCTTCTTAAAGAACATTATGGGGCTTTGGATCATCCAGGAAGTCAAGCGGAATTACCATGATCACTATTCTTTCGCGGACTTTGTACACTTAGCCCAGGAGGCCAGGCATTTTACATCTAAAGTAGAGGTGGACGATCAACGCTTTTTAAAGCCCGAAAATATGGTGGAAGAAATTCAGAAGTACTGTGCAGAAACAGATCAGGTGCCCCCTTCAACGCCTGGAGAAGTCGCTAAATGTGTGTTTGACAGTTTAGCAGATCGGTATAAACAAGCGATCCGGCAAATTGAGGAGATTTTCGAAAAAGAGTTCTCCACGATTAATATAATTGGTGGTGGATGCCAGAATGAAATGCTGAATCAGCTTATTGCAGATTCCACGGGGAAAGAGGTTTTAGCCGGACCGGTAGAGGCTACGGCAATCGGAAATATCGTTTCACAATTACTCTCCCTTGAGGAATTGGACAACATAGATCAGGCCAGGAGCTTTATTAGACTATCTTTTCCTATTAAGCAATACGTAAAAGTTTCTGTATAAAAAAGAGGAGGAACGTAAATGACCATAAAAGCAAATTTTGAATGGGCAAAAGAAGAATATGAAAAATGGGGCGTCGATGTAGAGGGAGCTATGGAAAAATTAAAGAACGTACCGATCTCGATTCACTGCTGGCAGGGAGATGATGTAGGAGGGTTTGAAGTGAACCAGCAGGAGCTTTCGGGAGGAATTGATGTGACCGGAAATTATCCTGGTAAAGCGTCGACTCCAGACGAACTCAGAAGCGATTTGGAGATGGCGCTATCCCTGATTCCGGGGAAACATCGGATCAATCTTCATGCGATCTATGGAGAAACAAAAGGAGAAGTGGTTGAGCGGGATGAACTGAAGCCTGAACACTTTGAAAACTGGGTCAATTGGGCAAAAGATAATAAACTTGGTCTGGATTTCAATCCCACCCTGTTCTCTCATCCTAAAGCGGACGACGGATTAACGTTGGCACATCCGGATCCATCTATCCGAGACTTTTGGATTCGTCACTGTATCGCCAGTCGTAAAATCGGAGAATACTTTGGAAAAGAGTTAGGAACACCTTCCGTGACGAATATATGGATCCCTGATGGATACAAAGATATTCCGAGTGACCGCCTGACGCCAAGGAAACGATTGAAAGAATCATTGGATAAGATTTTTGCCGATGAGATCGATGAACAATACAATGTGGATGCTGTAGAAAGTAAGCTGTTCGGCATCGGATCGGAAGCCTACGTGGTAGGTTCTCATGAATTTTATATGGGATACGCATTGAAGAACGACAAATTATGCTTATTGGATACAGGACACTATCATCCTACAGAAGTCGTATCAAATAAAATCTCGGCTATGCTATTATACAGCGATCAGGTGGCTCTGCATGTTTCAAGACCTGTAAGATGGGATAGTGATCACGTGGTCGCCCTGGATGATGAACTGAAAGAAATCGGAATGGAAATTGTCCGGAATGATGCGTTGGATCAAGTTCGTATAGGGCTGGACTTTTTTGATGCAAGTATTAATAGAGTCGCAGCCTGGACGATTGGTACACGGAATATGATTAAAGCTTTATTATACGGTCTGCTGCTTCCAAATGACCATTTGAAGGAGCTGCAGGAAACGGGGAATTTCACGGATCGTTTAGCCTTGATGGAGGAGTTCAAGACATATCCGTTTGGTGCCATCTGGGACTATTATTGTGAGGAAATGGATGTTCCTGTCAAAGAAACATGGTTGAATGATGTCCGGCAGTATGAGGAAGAAGTTCTGTCCAAGCGATCCTGAAAAACGAGTGCGTATTGCTACTCTATATAAAACATCCACCACTAAAGCGTCTTAGTGGTGGATGTTTTTTGATAAAAGAGAAAAGAGATAGATTTCGGGTGGAAATTCTATCCCTTTTCCCTCAAATGACTTCCTGTTGAGAAACCGTATCGACTACTGTGACTTCTATACCTTTATCTTCCAGTTGTTGCAGGTCGGAAGGGGATGCATTGTGATCGGTAATTACCCGGTGAATGACATCTAATTGATCGATCCGGGAGAAATCCTGAACACCAAATTTGCTGTAATCGACTAAAACATACGTCCGTTCTGCACAATTCACCATCGTTCTTTTTATGATGGCCTGATGTTCATCCGATTCACTCATCCCACGCTCTGTATGAAGTCCTTTACATGAAATGAAAGTTTTGTCTACAAAATATGTTTTTAAAGAAGCTTCAGCTAAAGGACCAACATAAGAGAGCGATTTAGACAGTAATGTTCCACCAGTTGAAATGACTGTAATCTCTTTCTTATCGCTTAATTCCAGAGCCACTTTAATGGAATTGGTAAGGACGGTAAGCGGTTCATCAGGTAAAGCTTTAGCCATGTACCAGGCTGTTGTGCTGGCGTCTAAGATGATTTTGTCCCCGGAGTTAACATGCTTTACAGCTTCCAGAGCTATCTGCTTTTTTTCTTTAACATTTATGATTTCACGCTTGGTATAAGGGGTTTCTGATGAATCAGAAGGTTGAAGGCTTACGGCTCCCCCGTGGCTTCTCGCCAGTTTTTTATTCTTTTCAAGTTTTTCTAAATCCCGTCGAATGGTTTCTTCTGTAACGGAGAAAATCTTACTCAATTCCGAAACCCTTACACTTTCCCGTTCATTTACAAGTTCAACTATTCTTTGCTGTCTTTCAGCTATTAGCATTTATACACCAACTTTCTATAGATCGAGGGAAATTGCCTGTTTGATTTTAAGGATATCATATTTGATAGATAGAAAGTCTTTTTGTTACTCGGTGAAGTACTTTTCAGGTGGGTTTACTGAAAATCTTTTTGCAAGATCTCTTAACTCCTGATCTGTAATCATTTGTCTGATGCCGTCTTTGTGCGCATTTGTTAGCATATAGATGTGAGCAGCTTTTTCAACAGTTTCGAGCAGTCCGAATGCCTCTGATAAAGATTTACCTGCACCAAAAATCCCGTGATGCGGCCAGACTACAAGCCGGAAGTCCTTCATTTTCTCAGCCGTTTTCTTTCCGATTTCATCAGTGCCTGGCACCATCCACTTCAGAATCCCGACCCCTTCAGGAAAGACCACGAGGCATTCCGTGCACATTTTCCAGAGTGTTCTTGTAAAAAGGACTTCATCCAGCTCATGATTGAAGGTCATGGCGATTAAATGTGTGGTGTGGGAATGCATGATGACCTTATGGGAAGGGTCTTGTTTCAAACGGGTGATATGGCTCATGAAATGTGATGCCAATTCACTTGTAGGGGAAGCTCCGTCACGTAGTCCCCATAACAATTCTATACCTTCCCCATCGGCACGAACACGGATAATTCCGAGGCATTCTTCCGGGTTTTCCCTAACATTCCGGAAATATTTACCAGATCCTGTCACGATAAAGTATTTACCGGCAAGTTCAGGCACCGGGAAAGCTAAGTCAATAGTTCGTAATACATGGTTCACATTTAAGTAGTTGGAGACTTCCCCTTCCTCCAATAAGCAGCTGATATTTCCACCATTCAGCTCATCCCATCCACGATTCCACATGTCATACGTATTGTTCATCATATCTTGTATAAAAGGTGCGTCTAAAATAGCCTGATTCATTTTTACTTTATTCATTACACTCATCTTGTAAATCCTTTCTGCTAACTAAAGCCCTTATTTATTTTTGATAGCCTGTAATTTTTTCTTTCCACCGGCTTCTCTTGAAAAAGCATCTGTATATGGACAAGAACTTACTGGATTCGGCTGAAAAGGGACCCTATTTAAAAAAATATGAAGAGGTGCCTTGTGAAATTTTGCATTAAACACTTTCTTTTACCACAACCTGTAATATCTATCTCCATGATAACCTTGGTAAGTCTTTGAAATCAACAAAAACAAAAGTAAAAAAAGGTCATTTTTTGCCTTTTTGTTGCAATTGATAAATAAACTTCATTATCCTTTTTAGATCTGTAGATCGCTGGTTAGTTATTTTCATAGAGAATGAGCGAACTTCTAGCACAGGTCATACACTCTTTTTTGTTTTCACTCCAGGTGAAATACCTCTTGTAAATCAAATGACACCGGGCGGTGATCCGGATGCGTTTCCATTACGGGGCTCATATACTCCCACCACTTTTGATTAATTGCTGTCTCCGCCATTTCACTCCAAAGTTCCTCATCCTCAATCTCAATGTAACCATACAGTTCGCTCGTCTTGGTGTTTAAAAAAATAGAGTAACTTTTCACGCCGTGCTTACGAAGTTCCTCTACCATTTCTGGCCAGATTTCTTTATGTCTCTTTTCATATTCTTGTTGTTGGTCGGGATAAACTTTCATCATAAATGCTTTTCTGAACATATTTTCACCTCATTATTATTAGTCTCATTGCCTCTTAGATTCTTTGAGAGATACCTACATATTAAATTCACATACCCTATAAGTCAACAAAAACAAAAATAAATAAAGGTTAATTGTTTGTTTTTTGTTGACTTATTACTTTTGTAATTTTATGATAATAAAAGAAATTCCAATTCAATATAAAGGGTGGAGGATAACATGAAAGAAGTGAAAGCGTTAACAAAAGAGTATCAAATGTATATTGATGGCGAACTTGTTGATTCGAGTAATCAAGAAACGATTGAAGTTACGAATCCTGCAACTGAAAGCGTCATTTCTACCGTGCCAAAAGCAACCCTGGAAGATACGCAAAAAGCCATCGTGTCTTCTGAAAAAGCGCAAAAAGAATGGAGAAAAAAGTCATCCTCGGAGAGAGCTAAATATCTATTTGCGATTTGTCAGGAGATTCGCAACGATGTAGACGAGTTAGCTACTGTCATTTCAGAAGAGATGGGTAAAACATTTGAACTGGCGAAGGTAGAAGTGAGTGTGACGGCTGATTATTTTGAATACATTGCTGGGTGGGCTCGCAAGTATGAAGGGGAAATCGTTCCGAGTGACCGGGAAAACGAAAACATCTTAATTTACAAACAGCCAATCGGAGTAGTGGCCGGGATTTTACCGTGGAACTTCCCGTTCTTCCTCATAGCAAGAAAAGCAGCTCCGGCTCTATTAACCGGAAATACGATAGTACTTAAGCCGAGCAGTATTTCTCCTAATAATGCCTTGGAATTCGCGAAGATCCTTGACAAAGTAGGGTTGCCTAAAGGGATTATCAATATCGTCACAGGAGCAGGCAGCATAGTGGGCGAAGAACTATCCAAAAACCCTAAAATCAGTATGATCAGTCTGACCGGAAGTACAGATGCTGGAATGAAAGTTATGGAAAAAGCATCTCAAAATATCACGAAAGTCTCGTTGGAATTGGGCGGAAAAGCACCATCGATTGTCATGGACGATGCAAATATTGATTTAGCAGTTAAATCGGTCGTAGACTCACGTGTGATAAATACTGGACAAGTATGTAACTGTACAGAACGTGTTTACGTCCATGAAGATGTAGCAGATGAGCTCATAACAAAAATTACAAAAGCGATGTCTGAAGTGACTTTTGGTAACCCGTTAGAAAATAAAGGCGTGGACATGGGACCGCTTTCTAGCGAAGAAGGGTTGAAAAATGTGGAAGACATGGTAGCTCGTGCTGTTGAAGGAGGAGCTAAAGTTCTTACAGGCGGAAAACGAGGAGACGATGCAAAAGGTTATTACTTTGAACCGACGGTATTGGTCAATGTCGATAACAGTATGGAAATCATGCGAGAAGAAATATTCGGACCTGTTTTACCGATTTCTACGTTCTCAACGTTAGAGGAAGCTATAGAGCTTGCGAATGATTGTCAATATGGTTTAACTTCAGCCATTTTTACACAGGACATCAATCACATGATGAGAGCGAGCAACGAATTGGAATTCGGTGAGACTTATGTCAACCGTGAAAGTTTTGAAGCTATCCAAGGATTCCATGCAGGTTGGAAGAAATCGGGTATTGGCGGAGCCGATGGGAAACATGGTCTGGAAGAATTTTTGCAAACTCATGCTGTTTATATCCAATATTAATAAATTAACTTTATATATTAGCTTGTCATTATGATACACTCCCCTTTTAGGTAGACAGATAAAAAATTGTTTTACCTAAAGGGGTTTTTCTACGTAAAAAATTTTAGTTTACATTCAAACAAAAAGTGCTAACAGCATACGAGAATGGAAAAACACCGTTCCGAAAATTGACTGTTTAAAGGCCCATAACGGTGGAGGTGGTTAATAAGTATGCATGCTCATAAAGAAATTATCTATATTGGCGGTATGACAAAATTTAATAACATTCAGGAAGAAAGAGTGAACTGTTTTCTTGAAGCTGTGCAGGAAAAAGGGATTTGGAGTCGTACGATGGCTATGAAGCGGCGAAAAAGTGTATGAGGAACAAACCCCCACTACAGGTATTATTAGAGGAAGCCACGACTTGTCTAAAGGAATTCTGAGGGGACTCCACGAAAAGGGGCTGTCCATCCCCGGCGATGTATCCATCATCAGTTACGACAAAATCCTAGCTACAGAAAGCTTCGAAATATTTCTTTATCCACTGCAGGTGTTTCTCTTTACACCATTACAGAAAAATTGGCTGATGTTGTCATGCGTTTAATTAACGAAGAAAGTGTAGACCAGAGCATCTATCTTGAACCCGAATTAAAAACTACCGAATCTTGTCAAACTCGGAGGAAATTATAGATGAAAAAACCAACCATCTTTTTAGCAGGCGATTCAACCATGGCGGATTACCCCTCTTCTTCCCGTCCTCAAATGGGTTGGGGGCAGAAACTTTTCTCTTACTTCACAGATGAAGTGTTCATTATGAATAAAGCTGTAAATGGAAGAAGCTCGAAGAGTTTCTTGACTGAAGGTCGTCTGCAGGAAATAAACGCCTCCTTAACAGAAGGAGACTATCTTTTTATCCAATTCGGACATAATGACAGCAAGCCGGACGAACACCGGCGGACGGATCCATACACTACGTATCAGGAAAACTTATGCACATTTATTGAAGCCACACGCTCTAAGGGGGCCACACCTGTCCTACTGACTCCGATCCAGCGACGAAAGTACCTGGATGAACATACCCTGGAACAAACCCACGGCTATTTCCCTGATGCAATGAGAGAATTGGCTTATAAGCACTCAGTGATGCTTCTCGACATGACTGTAAAAACAACATCTCTTCTTCTAGAGCTCGGTCCCGAACTTTCCAAGGAACTCTTCATGTGGTTAAAACCAGGAGATTCCGTAAACTTCCCTGAAGGAGCTCGTGATGATACTCACTTGAATGAACGCGGAGCTCAGAAAGTCGCAAGCCTCGTGGTTAATTCACTGGTTGAGCATAACTCGCCTCTTAAGAAATGGATAAAAATCTGATTCAGAGCAAAACTTGGGAGAAGCAAATCATAAGCGTCACTGTAATCATACTGAAACAGTCGAAGCTAAAACAATTTGAGTGGCAAGCTCTGTTTCATTGAGATCCACTTCTTTTAGTCTGAAATTTAGACGTTTTGGTGACTGGATTATGACTGGATACTGTTCATAAAGTTTTAAAACTTATTGTGGTTTATAAATTAACTTTGCGATGGAAACCTTGATATAACAAGGTTTTGTAGAACTTATTATTGTCCTATTAAATAGCCGAGTGAATGGGCGGCATGATGTGATAGCGCCCAACCCCCTTTCAATATAGGGTTTGAGAACAATTTGACTGGATTATGACTGGTTTTTAAAATCGTCCACTAAACCTACAAGCCTCTCAAGAGATTATAATCTCTTGAGAGGCTTTTCTTTTATTCTTAAATATGAGCAGGGGGGGTACAATCCGTTACACTAATTTGGAGATGATATAAAGATGCATATTCTTAGCCAGGATTGGTGCAACTCAGCTCCATGAGATTCGGCTATCAACGCCTCCACAGAGTAAATGTAAACGCTAAACTAGAGTTAACAGTTTTCTAAAACACTTTCAATATACTTATCTTAGTTAATTGAAAGTGAGGGCTTAGGAGTGGAAAGAAGAATGAACTATCATAAAATTCACCAGTTGAAGAATGAGGGGTTCTCAAATAGCGCAATTGCTAGGAAGTTAGGGATCTCAGGGGTTAGGGTGAATCACTTTCTTTAAAAGATATATCTAATTTATTGGGATTAAATCATGGGGGAAGCAAAATCGGTACTTTATGAGAGAAATATAATTAATTTACAAGAGTTATTTTTCAGTTGGATGGATGCGAGCGCAAGTAAAGAAAATCTTTAATAAACACAATTACTACCGGACAAACACGTTCCTCAGTTGTTGTAGAGGAGTTGTTAAAAGTAGGATTTAGTTAGTAGTCCATTAGAGGGTTGGAATAAATTTTAAAAGTTTTCCAATAAGCAAAAAGATAATGTTGTGTTTATTGAAGAAGGTAAAGAAAAAACTATATTAGAAGACATAGACTTCTGATCAATAAGTTCACTTAGTGACTGTTCTACGTTGAGGATGAATTAAAGTGTTGACAGGGGATATAATGCTCATAAAGTCTCGGTAAACATCTTAGAAATTCAATCACGAAAAAACACCTTTTGAATGGACATCTGAAAGCAGATTCCACTTCAAAAGGTGTTTTTTATATCAATTACACATTGATCCTCATAGCCGGAACAAATCCCAAACGGTTGGAGATATGGCCGTTCACGCTTTTTAATGAGTCAATTACCTCCTCCTTTTTATTGACCATACGATCTGTTGGACCGGCTACACTTATGGCTGCAATAGCTTTGCCTGTGTAATTGAATATTGGAACGGCGATGCAGGTCAGTCCGACTTCGGCTTCTTCGTCGTCCATTGAATAACCATTTTGTCTGACGTGGCTCAACTCTTCTAAATAAGCCTGACGGTCAGTGATCGTTCGCTCGGTAAACTTAGGCATCCCTTTTTTAGTTAAGACGCGGTCTACTTCCTCAATGTGAAAGGTGGATACAATCGCCTTACCTAAACCTGTAGAATGAATAGGTTTCCTCGTACCAAGTTCCGCAGTAGTTCTGACGGACTGGTTGGCCTCCGCTTTGTATAAGTAAACAACATCTCCGTTATCATATACCGCTAAGAACGCAGTTTCATTTAAGTCGAGTGCGAGCTGCCTTAAGTAAGGAGTTACGATGTCTACCAAGTTCCACTTCGTAAGACTCGACATCCCCACTTCTATTGCTTTTAATCCCACTTGATACTTTTCAGTGCCTTCGACAAGCTCAATAAAACCTTTTATCTTAAGAGCTTCCATAATTCTATGGGTGGTGCTTTTAGCAATACCAAGCTCCTGTGATACTTCCGCAAGGCTGACAGGTGAATCTTTAGCAGATATTAATTCCAAGATGGTAAGAGCTCTTTCTACAGCTGAATTAGATTGTGTGCTTGCTTTTGGTTCGGGGGTTTGCATGGAATCATTTCAACTCCTTTTAAAATCATAAAATTGGAACGCTGTCTCTGTATTTAATGTTAAGGCCAAAGAGCAAGCTAGTCAATTCCTTTTCAATCAAATCCTGACTCTATTATGATTTCCTAATTTAGTAAAAAAATAAATAAAATCCAAATTTTGTGTTGAAATATTCAAAAAAATTGTTAGAATTAGTTTTGTGGAACGAAATTCCGTTTTATTTTATAATTGCTATTTAAGGGGGTTGATAATCCGATTAAATAAGTGGTTTTATGATGAAAGCTGAAAGCGTTGCCATTTAATTGGGTTTTTATTGCATGTGAAGGAGGAGGTTAATGATGAATCAACCTGAGGTATTGATTACAGATTGTGATCATGCGGACGTGGAAACAGAAGCTCGCTTATTTCATGAAGCATCTGTCTCTTATGAGCTTAAGCAATGTCAGACAGAGGAAGACCTGATTGAACAGGGAAAAGGGTCTCGTGTATTTATTAATCAGTACGCCCCAATTACTGAAGCCGTGCTAAGTCAGCTTCCGGATTTGTCCCTCGTTGTTCGTTATGGAGTAGGTGTTAACAATGTTGATTTAGAAGCTGCTTCACGCTATAACGTGCAAGTTTGTAATGTACCTGACTACGGAATGAATGAAGTGGCCGATCATGCATTAGCATTATTGTTGAATTTTACAAGAAAAATTGAGCTGATGAACGATAAGGTCCGTGAAGGTGTCTGGGATTATCAAGAAAGTGCACCGATTTACAGACATAGCGATCAAACCGTTGGGATAATTGGGCTTGGCAGAATCGGAACGTCCTTTGCGAACAAGGTTAAGGCGTTAGGATGCCGCGTAATTGGTTATGATCCTAAATTCAGCCATGAATTTTCAAAGGAAAGCGTAGATGGAGTGGAGATGGTTAGTCTTCAAGATTTGTTAATAGAATCGGATGCAGTTTCTATCCATTGCCCGTTAGACAAAGCGCATCACCTGATTGATGAACAAGAATTAAAAATGATGAAGCCTTCTGCTTATTTGTTAAATGTGTCGCGTGGAGGGATTATTAATGAAATTGCCTTAGATAAAGCCTTGCAGGAGAAATGGATTGCAGGAGCGGGAGTAGATGTTGCTTCTATAGAACCTCTGCCGGCTGATCATTCTTTATTTAAACATAGAAATTTCGTTTGTACCCCTCATATGGCATGGTACTCAGAGCAGGCCGCACTTGAGTTGAAGCGTAAGGTAGCTGAGGAAGCGAGTCGCTTTCTTAAAGGGGAACAAGTACATTATCCAGTCAACCAAATTCATATCAAAGAGGAGCGTGTAAAATGAAAAAAATTTCAACGTTGTTTGTAAGCGTTTTCTGCATGGCTTTGATTATTTCAGGGTGCGGCGGGACTGAAGGAACCTCAGGGGAATCTCAAAAAACGGAGAAATTAAAAGTTGCATTCAATCAGCCGGAAGAGCATCCGCAGTTTCAAGCTATGGAAGCATTTGGTGAGAAATTTTATGAACGAACGGATGGAGCATATGAAGTAGAAGTTTCCCCGAATGAAACATTGGGGGCTCAACGAGAAACGTTAGAGCTGACTCAGTCCGGCACAATTGCAATGTCAATTGTTGCGGGAAGCCTGATGGAAAGCATTAATGAAGATTTCGTCGTGTTTAACCTTCCATATGTCTATGATTCAAAAGAGCATCAAATGGATGTTTTAAACAACGAAGATATTACAAGTGATCTGTACACGTCGGTTGAAGACGATGGACTTCGTGTGGTCGGCGCATTCCACGGCGGTGTTAGAAATGTTTATAACAAAGAACAGCCAATCAACACTCCTGAGGATTTAAGCGGCATGAAAATCCGCGTAATGGAGAGCGATACAAACGTTCAAATGCTTGAACGCATGGGCGGTGTCGGAACCCCAATGGGACAGGGAGAAGTTTACACAGCCATTCAATCGGGAGTACTCGATGGCGGAGAGAACAACGAGTTGATTTACAATGATTTAAAACACGTAGAAGTGGCGCCTTATTACAGTAAAACCCAGCATTTAATGGTACCTGATTACTTAATAATCAACTCCGATTTATTTAATGACATGTCAGAAGAACACCAGGACATATTTATGGAAGAGTTCCAAGCAGCAATTGAAATGAATAGTGATATGTTTGAGGAAGAAGTAGCGGCTGCAGAGGAAGAAGCCATAGAAGCTGGTGCTGAGTTTAATGATGTTGATATTAGTGTGTTCCAGAAAGAAGTTGAACCACTGATTGAAGAGAAGTTGACGACGGATACAACGAAGGATTTATATGAAAAAGTACGTGAAGCTGCAGAATAAATTGGAGTGGTGAAAAAAGATGGAATTCATTAAAAGAACGTTAGACAAGGTGTTAGGAACAGTCTGTGTAGGACTGTTCGCTTTCCTTGTCACCCTGGTTACCTGGCAGGTATTTACAAGGTTTGTCTTAAACCATCCCAGTGTAATTTCTGAGGAGTTGGCGAAGTATTGCTTTGTATGGCTTGTCCTGTTCGGTGCGGCTTTTGTATTCGGAGAAAACGGGCACATGGCGATACATTTCATTAAAGATAAGCTGCCTAACAGGATCAAAATGGGGGTCGAAGTGTTCATAGAGATTGTAAGTATTGTATTTGTACTGCTGGCTCTCATACTCGGGGCTACCTGGCTACTGAGATTGCCTGGAATCAAATGTCGGCTTCTCTGTCGATTCCGGTAGGGTATTTATATGCCGGATTACCTGTAAGCGGGGCGTTTATGATGTTTTACTGCATCTATAATATTTATTTGGTTTTAAAGAAAGGAAAACCAATAGAGCAACTATAGTTACTCGTTACAGGAGGGGGAAATAGATATGGATGCTGCCATACTAGTTGCATTGATTCTAGGCATAGGTGTTACTTTGTTTTTAATTATCGGCGTACCGATAAGTGTCAGCGTGGGTATTGCTTCGGTGCTGGCTATTTTCACCATCGTTGATTTTGATGATGGATTATTAACTTCGGCTCAGCGGATGTTCACAGGAATGAACTCGTTTACATTGTTAGCCATTCCTTTTTTTGTACTAGCTGGAGGCATTATGAACAACGGGGGAATTGCTGCGAGATTAGTCAACTGTGCCAAGGTCCTGAGCGGCCGGATGCCTGGTTCTCTTGCTCATACGAATACATTTGCGAACATGCTGTTTGGTTCTTTAAGCGGATCAGCTGTGGCAGCTGCCGCCGCGGTCGGAAGTACGATGTCTCCGATGCAGGAAAAGGAAGGGTACAAAAGGGAATTTAGTGCCGCAGTAAATATAGGATCGGCACCAACGGGAATGCTTATTCCGCCGAGCAACATCATGATTGTTTATTCCCTCGTCAGCGGCGGAACTTCCATAGCCGCTTTATTCGTGGCAGGGTACCTTCCAGGCATTTTATGGGGACTGGGCTGTATATTGGTTGCTCTTGTGATCGCTAAGAAGAGAGGGTATAAAAGCCAGATCAATCTTACATTCAAACAGAAGCTGTTTGTATTTATTGATGCAGTGCCAAGCTTACTCCTTGTAGTGATTGTCATCGGCGGTATTATTGGCGGAGTTTTCACTGCGACGGAGGCTTCAGCAATTGCTGTAGTGTACGCACTGTTGCTTTCCTTTATCTACCGTACGATTAAATGGAAAGACCTGCCTGCCATTTTGCTTGATGCAACGAGGACAACTTCCATTGTGCTGTTTTTAATTGGTGTTTCTTCGATTATGTCATGGGTGATGTCCTTTACAAACATCCCGGGTCTAATAGCTGACACGCTGCTGTCACTTACAGGAAATATGATTATTATTCTATTAATCATGAATCTCGTATTACTTCTTATTGGAACGTTTATGGACCCGACCCCGGCAATTCTCATTTTCACACCGATCTTCCTTCCGATCGCTCAAAGTTTTGGAATGGACCCGGTGCATTTTGGAATCATTATGGTATTTAACTTAAGCATTGGAACGATAACACCTCCTGTAGGACCTGTTATTTTCGTAGGATCAAGAGTAGCAGGACTGCCGATTGAAGGGATTGTAAGACCATTGCTGCCGTTTTTTGCGATGGCCGTCGTCGTATTACTAATTGTCGTGTACGTACCTTCTGTTTCCTTGCTGCTGCCGGAGGCGTTCAACTTAATATCCAGATAAAAAGGAGGAAAAAGGATGGAAACAATTGTATATGAAGGACCTCAACAGGTCGCTTATCGAGAAAAGAATTCACCGCAAGCTGCCGGGGGAGAGGTGCTGATTAAAACGTCTCACGTAGGAATCTGTGGAAGTGATCTTAACATTTATGCAGGAGCTCATCCTCGTGCCGAAGCCCCTTTAGTCTTAGGGCATGAATTTTCCGGAACGATCGTTGAAGGGCATTCTGTTCTTCCTCAAGGGACTCGTGTTACTGTGAATCCTTTATTGAAATGCGGGACCTGCCTTCCATGTACAACCGGCCAAAGCCACGTATGTAAAAACTTAAAGCTGATCGGCATCGATTGTGACGGAGGTATGGGAGCTTACGTCACAGTTCCTCAAGAAAACGTAGTTGCCCTCCCTGATAGTGTCTCGCTCGCAGCAGGAGCATTGATCGAACCCATAGCTGTAGCCGTTCACGCTGTAAGACAAGGTGGGTATGTACCGGGAGATGGAATCGTTATTTTTGGCGCTGGTACGATTGGCCTGTGTGTCGCTCAGACGTTACGAAGCTACGGTGCTGCTGATGTGACAGTGGTCGAACCAAATGAGCATCGGTTACAAAAAGCAGCTGAGCTTGGCTTTACAACGATTCATGCGGAAAAGGATGACATAAAAGCAGAAGTGCTGAATGCAACGAATGGTGCTGGTGCTGATTTTGTATTTGACTGTGCCGGTCACCCTGCCGTCCTAAACGCATTAACAGATATCGTGAAGGTAAGAGGCCGGATCATTATTATAGCTGCTTATAAAAAGCCGGCCGAATTAAATCTGCTGCAAGGGATGTTTAAAGAGCTGTCCATTCAATTTGTCAGGGTCTACACAGATAAAGATTTTCAAATAGCTGCAGATTTGCTGGCGAAACATCCGGAGTTTGAAAGAATCATCACAAATGTTCTTCGCCCTGAGGAAGCTGAACGAGGGTTTCAGTTACTAACTTCCAATATGGATGCGGTTAAAGTAATGTATAAATTTAAGTAAGGGAGCTCTAAAAATGAATCAGCTATTTGACTTAACCGGAAAGGTCGCTGTCGTTACCGGAGGAAATCGAGGACTAGGCAAGGATATAGCGGCGGGTCTGGCGGAATCAGGAGCAGATGTAGTTGTGGTGGCAAGAAACGTAAAGCCTGAAGTCGTTAAAGAGCTTCATCGTTATGGAGTTAATGCTAAAGGGATTAATTTCGATCTTCAGCACACTGAACAATTTGATGATTTGGTTTCTCAAATTATTGAAGAATTTGGGAAAGTGGACATTCTCGTTAACAATGCAGGCGTACAGAAACGTCACCCTAGTGTGGATTTTCCAAAAGAAGACTGGGACTTTGTCATGAACATTAATACTAATGCTGTCTTTCTGCTCTGTCAGAAGTTTGGACGCAGGATGATTCAGCAAGGCAGCGGAAAAATTATCAATATGGCTTCCATGCTGTCGTTCCATGGAGGGTTTACAGTTCCCGCTTATGCGGCGAGTAAAGGAGCAGTTATGCAATTTACGAAATCTCTGGCCAATGAGTGGGCGGAACAAGGTGTTAACGTAAATGCCATTGCTCCTGGATATATGGCCACAGAAATGAATACAGCATTGATAGATGATGAAACAAGGAATAAGGAAATTTTAAACCGCATCCCTGCTAAGAGATGGGGAGAACCTAAAGACCTTCGCGGAGCCGCTGTTTTCCTGGCTTCGCCTGCTTCGGATTACATTCACGGATTTACACTAGCCGTTGATGGAGGATATTTAGGTCGATAAATAATAGGAAGTATGAAAAGAATGGAAATAAGGTACTCAGCGAACCCAGCTGATTTTAATCACTATGATAATGAAAGAATTCGTCAGGATTTTCTTGTACAGGACTATTTAAACAAGGAGAGATCTCGATGGTCTACTCCCATTATGACCGATTAATTATAGGAGGGGCTGTTCCGGTAGCGGAGCCGCTTACCCTCGAAGACCAAGACACATTAAAAACAAACTTTTTCCTTGAGAGAAGGGAGATAGGCGTTGTAAATATTTCTTCTGTGTCTGGAAGAGTCACTGTGGATAACGAAACCTACGAATTACAGGAGCGGGATTGTTTATACATAGGGAAGGGAAAAGAGGAAGTAACGCTTGAAAGTACGGACCCTGCTTCCCCGGCTTCTTTCTATTTAGTATCTGCAACGGCTCATAAAGAATACCAGTGCAGAAACTGGCTTTAAAAGATACCGTTCAGACACATTTAGGATCAGACAGCGAGTCCAACAAACGCCACATCTGCAAATATATTTATGAGGACGGCATAAAAAGCTGCCAATTAATGCTTGGTATGACGTTCCTTGCACCAAACAATATGTGGAATACAATGCCTCCTCACGTGCACGATCGTCGAATGGAAGCGTATCTATATTTTGATATGGATGAGAATTCTAAAGTGTTTCATTTTATGGGAGAGCCAGACAATACTAGAAAAATCGTAGTGAAAAACCAGCAGGCCGTTCTCTCCCCTCCCTGGTCGATTCACTCAGGCGTAGGGACAAACAATTATACGTTTATTTGGGCAATGGCCGGAGAGAACTATACATTTACAGATATGGACCATGTCGACATGGAACGAATTAAATAGGATTGCTGTAAGCCTCTTTTTAGAGGCTTACTTCATTTAGAGGAGGGAGAGGGTGAATAATGATGAAGAAAAGGCGCTTGCTGCGCAGCAGGCAGTTCAGTTAATCGACGACGGTAAGTGGGTCTCGGCTCAGGAAGTACGGTTACAATCATGCTTGAGGTACTCGGTAAACGTGTAAAGGAAGGAATGAATATTCAAGGAGTTCCAACATCGAAGAAAACCGAACGGCTGGGGCGTACCCTTGGTATTCCATTAACACCAATAAATGAAAACACCTGTATCGATGTCGCTATAGACGGTGCAGATGAAATAGCTGAAGGTCAACTGGTAAAAGGCGGAGGTGGATCGCTCGTCCGGGAGAAAATTATCGATGCTTATGCTGGTCGACTCATAATCATTGCAGATTCAACTAAGGTTGTACCACAGCTTGGGGCTTTTCCACTTCCTGTAGAAGTTGTTCCCTTTGGATGGCAGATGACAGCGGCTGTCCTAGAGTCCCTGGGCTGCCGTGTCCAATTACGAACGCAGCAAAACGAAATCTTTTTATCAGATAATGGCAATTATATTGTGGATTGTCACTTCACAAGCATTTCTGATCCCGCAAAGCTGCATGCTCAAATTAATCAAATTGCCGGTGTAGTGGAAAACGGCTTATTTATAAACATGGCCACCGACATTTTCGTAGGAAACCGTATTATCAAAGGAGGGAATTGAATGAATATCGTTACGATTGGGGATGCCCTGGCTGTTTTTGAACCTTTCACGAAAGGGCCGATGAGATTCGCTCATCAGTTCGAAAAAAAGGTGGGAGGTGCAGGTTAAATGTTTTGATTGGAGGCTCAAGGCTGAGACTCAAGATGGGGTGGATCAGCAGACTGGGTCGTGATGAATTCGGGCGATCGATCAGAAATTTTGCCAGAGGTGAAGGCGTGGATACGTCATAAGTCCAGCTTCAAGATGGGACACCCACTTCCCTCGGCTTTAAGGAAATGATGGAGGACGGCAGTGTGCGCACCTTTTATTACAGGGAGAACTCGCCTACCTTGTCGATGATACCGGAAGACTTAGATGAAACCTACATTAAACAGGCTGACATTTTACATATTACAGGAATTTTCCCTGCAATTGATGACAGTAACATTCCGGTGTTAAAAGAAGCCGTCCGGCTCGCCAAGAAAAATGGTGTGAAGGTTTCGTTTGATCCTAATATTCGATTGAAATTATGGAATAAAACAAAGGCACGAGAAACGCTTGCCCCGCTGCTGGCCGAAGTGGATATTCTTCTGGGAGAAAAGGAGCCGGAAAAAATAATCGCCCGGACACGTGCCTTAGGTATCCCCTTCGTTGCATTAAAACGTGGAGAGCTTGGTTCCATCGGTTATGATCCTTTTGAAGAAGCAACGGCAGAACCTGTACCTGCAGCTAAAGTTGTAGATACCGTTGGAGCGGGCGATGGGTTTAACGCAGGAGTGCTCTACGGGATTCTTCAAGGGTGGCCATTAAAGAAGGTGCTGCATTTTGGAAATAAGATCGGTTCCATGGTCGTCGGAGTTAAAGGTGATAGCGAAGGGCTTCCTTATTATGAAGAAGTTCAGGAAGTGTAGGAGAAAAAAGTCATCGACCGATAGAAAGGAATGTGACGAATGAATAAACTGCATACTTTACAGATGATTCATCAGGAAAAATTGATTGCGGTAATTCGAGGAGATACACAGGAAGAGGCTGAAATGATAACAGAAGGGTCCTATTCAGGCGGCATAACGATTATGGAGCTTACCTATACCGTTCCTGGAGCTACGTAAGTAATTGAAAGGCTCTCCCAGCAAAAAGACAAAAGCTGGATCATTGGAGCTGGTACCGTCCTTGACGAAGTTACAGCGCGAATGGCGATTGAAGCAGGAGCCCAATTTATTGTAGGTCCAAACTTCGTTCCTGAGGTAGCCAAACTGTGCAACCGATATCAGATTGTTTATATACCTGGCTGCCAAACCGCTAAAGAAGTCATTGCGGCTATGGAGGCTGGCGCAGATATCGTTAAGTTATTTCCTGGAAATATCATCACACCAGGCGGCCTAAAGGCAATGAAAGGACCGCTTCCTCAAGCAAATCTTATGCCTTCCGGCGGGGTAAGTGTAGCTAATGTACACGAATGGCTGGATAATGGAGCAGTTGCTATAAGTGTAGGCTGCAGCCTATATCAATCAAGTCAAAAAGAAGTGACCAGTGCTTCTAAAGAGATCACTCATCAGTTATAATCATAACCCTTCCAGCTCGTTTCTTTAAATCCCGATAAGGCCAGTAATCATCTGGATTAAAACATTCTTCTATCCATTTGAAGCCTAATTCATCCGATTTTTGCATTAACTTTTGAGCATAGGGAAGGTCTAAAGACATCCAACAATCCCACATCAACCAATGATCTTCCCCTACAAGGTTACGCATTTTTTTACTTGCTCTATATTTTTCCTTAATCCTTCTTCCCCATCAGCTGGACTATATTTCAAAGGCATTTTCCCTCCTATAAAACCCATTTCTTTTGCTAAATCAGGACGGGCGGCCTTCCTCAGTAAAGCGCTTGGGATAGGGTTAATTTGATCTGCTTCTATCACCCATAAATCCCCATAAACCCTATACATCATCTTTATATCCCTATGAAAATACCTTCCAATTACTAGCTTCAAAGTCTGGGATTTGTTCATTAGGCTGATCACTTTCTATTATCTCTCCTTCATATCTCCTAGCCCATTCTGCCATATAATATCATGGTAACGGGTGGAGAGCACGAGGCGACCCGATATGGATTTAAACTTTGTTGGAGATGTGTGATTTGGATATTATTCAACCAGACGTTGGCTGGTGTGGGGGATTGACAGAACTCATTAAAATAGGGAATCTAGCAGAAAGCTTTGGAAAGCTAGTCATACCTCATGGAAGTGGAGTTTACAGCATCATTATGTAACTACCAAAATAAACAGCCCCTTTACTGAATACTTGTTATGAGCCCTGAGGCAGATCACCTAGCACCTCAGTTTTATCCATTAATAAAAGATGAACCTATACCGGAAAATGGTAAATTGAAGGTAGACGATACACCGGGATTTGGCGTAGAGCTTAATAAAGAATCGGGGTTGAAGGAAGTATTAAAAGAACAGTAATTTGATACTGCAAGGGTCATTAAATACCTCCAATCTATTAGTATCATCTCTAAAGACAGGCCTATATGTTTTAGTGGAATTCGCTTAAGTTAATGTTGATTAAAAATCCACTATTTATGACTTGATATTGACTGGATGTTGTTCATGAATTTTGATAACTTAATTAACCACAAACTAGTACCGTCACGTTGGGTATCCTACTATATAGAGTTTTTAACTCTTATCATTAAGTATTTATTAACTTCAGGGAATGGGCGGCATGATGTAAGTTGCCCCCCATAAACCTTGATATGACAGAGGCCGGTGATCACATGGTGTTGTGATCAAACGTTGTTTTCATATTTTAAATCATACCACAATCATGCGGATGCTCTTTTGAAGCTTTAATCACCCTTTTGCGTCAACTACAAAAAACCCCTACTCTGTTATCGTAAGTGGGGGGAATTAGGTGACATAAATTATTAGATTGGTCACATGATCATATAAATGATCACGAATTGGGAAATAGACATCAAAAGAGACTATCATGATCACTTTGCTTAAAAAAGTAATTTAGGAGTTATGCGGTTCATAAAGAGTAAAAAAAGTGGATAAAAAAACTACCGTAGACGACGCATATGAATGACACCAATATTAGTTTTTAGGCATATAACAAAGCGTTATTCGAAACAAAATAAGATTATTTTTCGTGGATTTATGAAAGTCACAGAATTCGTGCTGGTTTCATCATGTTGGATTTTTTTCATTTCAGTTTATCCATCCTTGATTATAAGGTTTCCTTCATAGATCACTTTAGGTAACCCTGTGATGTTCAACAGCCTTTTAAAACATGGGTCAACCATCTGACCACAAAAAAGAGGGTGACCACATAATTGATCACGAATTGCCTAAAAGGTTATGAAAATGTGCGAAATTGCCATAGGTATTGAAAGGTGATTTATTGGTTTTGTCAGTAATATGAAAGAAAATGTACGTTCGTGAAGTAGTGTATTTAAACGAGTGATGTAAGAAACTTAAAGCGCCAATCCTTGATTTATTAGGGGTTGGCGCTTGTTTTGTATGTGACTATTTGGGATTTTCAGGTTTATTAGAACGGTTTGAACATCACAAAGCTAGCTCAATTATTTAAGAAGATTGCACAGTAGCGAGGTGGATGTTATATATTTTAAACTTCGTTACTACATAATTAGTTCCTTCTATAACCATACTAAGCGGGCTCAACACCTATTGAAAAATAGAACTTAAAGGATGTAACCCATGGGAAATCGCGAAAACCAACAGAACGAAGAACTGAATAACTTCCTTGAGCAGCTCAAACAAAATGATGATTTTAAAAGCAGTCAGGTGAATAAGGAAGAGGCTTCTTTTTACATAGGATATTTTAACTCTATCATCGATAAAAAAGTTTTTCAGGAATTGGTTATGTCCTATATGAAACAGGCTACCTTTACTGATCTTGAGGAATTGAGTTCCATTCTTCCTTCAAACCAGATTCAAATAACGGAGGATAAAAAAGAGATTGAACAAGAACTATTAAATGGGAAAATCGCCATCTTCATGGAAGAATCTACAGAATGTCTATTAGTTGCGACACCACTAAATGAGAAGCGCCAAGTATCAATTCCAGAAGTGGAGTTTAGCGTAGTCGGCCCCAAAGAAGCTTTTATTGAAGACATTGAAACCAATCTAAATTTAATACGAAAGAGAATCCCGGTTTCTCATTTAATGATAAAAGAGATGAATGTAGGCAGTGTAACAAAGACAACCGTTGCTGTGGCATACATTGAAGACTTTGCGGACGCCGAAAATGTAAAAACTGTGATACAACGCATTAAAGATATAGATATTGATCAAATCGTTGATAGCTCATTTATTCAACAATTGATTTCCGATGATACGAATTCACCTTTCCCTCAGTTACTTGATACAGAGAGACCTGATCGTATTGCTTCTGTGCTGACAGAAGGAAAAGTAGCCATTTTGGTCGATGGTTCTCCACATGTTCTGATTGGGCCAACCACCCTGGTTGAATTCTTTTCGGCTTTTGAGGATTACTTTTTAAATTGGATAGTTGCATCGATCTTCAGGATGATTCGCCTATTTGCCGTCACCTTTTCTATTTTAGTTACTCCTTTTTATGTCGCTATTTTAACGCATCATTTTGATATCATTCCAGAGTCACTTTTGGCAACCTTAATCAGTTCACGAGCTCAGGTCCCATTTCCGCCGATTTTAGAAGCACTTATTTTAGAGCTAACGATTGAATTATTACGTGAGGCCGGGGCAAGACTGCCCACAAAAGTTGGGCAGACGATCGGTATCGTTGGAGGTATTGTTATTGGAACAGCTTCTGTTGAAGCAGGATTAACCAGTAACGTGCTCTTAATCATTGTAGCACTTGGAGCATTGGGTTCATTTACTACACCTGTTTACAAAATGAGTAATACGATTCGCCTCATGCGTTTTCCTTTTTTACTATTTGCTCACGTGTGGGGTTTAGTAGGAATAACGATCTGTATGTGCTATGTAATGGTCCATTTATTGCGGTTAACTTCTTTGGGAAGACCTTTTTTAGAACCTGTTTTTCCTTTCCGATTCAAAGATTTAAAAGATGCATTTATCAGGCTCCCCTTCCGTTATCAGAAGAAGCGGCCGCTTGAAGTCAGGACTAATCAGCCTACACGTTTTGAGGAAGAAAACTCAAAGCGATGAGTTCAACGAGGAGGCAATTCATGATTAAAAAACAAGACCAGGTCTCCCCCTTCATGGTTTTCTTCATAGTTGTATCCGCTCAGCTCGGAGTGGGGGTTCTTAGTTTTCAGAGTGAAATTGCTAAATATGCCGGTCACGATGCATGGATGTCCATCATTCTGGCGGGAATTACCATGAATATTGTCATCTGGATGATGTATCAAATAATGAATAAGGAAAAGACTGACCTTGTAGCTATCAATTGTAAAGTGTATGGAAAGTGGATAGGCAGTTTGTTAAGTATGGTGTTTTCCCTCTATTTAATATTTTTAGCAGCTTTGATTCTGCGTATCTTTATTGAGGTCATTCAAGTGTGGATGTTCCCTTTTGTTAATATTTGGGGTTTGTTACTGGCTATTCTCCCACTCGTTTATTACATTATCTCCGGAGGCTTTCGTACAATCGTCGGAGTGTGTTTCTTTGGTGTAGCTATTCCTTCTTTTCTTATATTCACTTTATTTTTTCCTTTACCTTACTCGCATGCGACAAAAATTTTACCAATATTTGATCATTCCTTAATGGAACTAATCTCTTCGGCGCCTATAGCAGTTTTTAATTTATTGGGTACGGGAGTATTATTGGTCTATTATCCATTTATAAGTGAAGCACGAAAGTCACAAGTATGGGCCCATCTTGGAAATGTATTCTCCACGGCAGTATACACGGTTGTTAGTCTAGTAACGTTTGCATATTTTACACATGAGCAATTAAAGGAATTAATTTGGCCAACCCTTATGTTATGGAAAATCATTGAACTTCCTTTTATGGATCGATTCGAATACATTGGAATTGCTACTTGGTTTTATATAATTTTACCGAATATTTCCTTATACCTTTGGGGTGGAAGCAGAATTGTAAAAAGGATTACCACCATCTCTCAAGAGCGTATATCGATCTTTTTCCTTCTCGTTATTTTTGTCTTCTGTTTATTACTAGACACTTGGGAACAGATAATGAGCTTTTCCTCGGGATTTCCTATGTGGGGATCGGCATATTATACGTCTATGTTCCGATTTTGGTTTTGTCCTATTTTATTATGGAAAAGGTGAAAAAACATGCGACTAAATAAAAGTGTCGTATTTTTGCTGCTCATTTCAATCGGATTACTAGTAAATTATACGATGCCTAAAAAAATTGTTGACCAGATTCAGCTCGTTACCGCTGCAGGCTATGATGCAATGGAAGACGAGCAAATCCGTGGTACCGTTCTCTCATCTAAATACTCTAAAGAGGGAAGGTCAATAATTTCCTCTATACGGGAACGGCGTCTATGATTTATGAAAACCTTGCCCAATTAAATACAGAGGCTTCTGGAGAATTATTTAATGGGAAATTGGAAGTTGTATTATTCAATGAAGAACTTGCACGTAGAGGGCTTGCTAAATATACGGATTATCTGTCACGTGAGCCGAATATAGGAGCTAAACTCCAGTTAGCTATCGTAGAAGGTTCTACTTTAGAATTTATGAAGATTATAAAAGAGAGAAAGAAAGAGTCCGGAGTTTTTATAACAGATTTGCTTGATCACATGGGAAATCTTCCGACAACGAATTTAAAAGAATTTGGCTTTCATTATTTAAATCAGACAAGTGACGCTTACTTACCTATGTTGAAACTAAAAAATGATAAAGCGAAAGTTAGTGGAATTGCATTTTTTAAGGAGGATAAATATGTCTATAGAATCTCCTTAAAAGAGGGCCTAATTTTTAAAATGTTAACGGAGGATGTAGGAGAAGGGGAGTATATGCTTAAGACAGACGAGTTCAATGCTGCTATTCAAAATGTATCCTCTTCTAGAAAATATGAAGTAGATAAGTCAGGGGAGGATATTAAAATTTCGGTAGTTTTTGAAGGGGTAATAAAAGAATACACGGGCAATAATTTGGCTAATAACATGGATCAGGTAACCGAGCAATTAAAAGAGAAACTAGAACAAAAAGCTAACGAATTGGTTAAACGATTTCAGGAGGAAAATATTGACCCAATTGGACTTGGGGAGCAAGTGAGGAGTAGGCAAAGGGAATTTCGTTACAAGCAATGGGAGGAAAGTTATCCCTCTATCAATATTACTGTTGAGGTAGAACCTGTTCTTACTCAAACAGGGGTAAAAAAATAAAAAGGCATTGATAAAGGACTCCCAGTTCTAGTTGAAATGGGAGTTCCATGTCGAGAATCTAATGCAAATTAAAGGTACAATAATGTTTGATAGTATAATAATGGCTGTCACTTCCGGAACCCAAAGTGTTTAATCGTAAACGATAAAAAGAAGCTGAAGTCCCTTCGTCGGGAAGTTCAGCTTCTTTTAACACCGAATGGTTTACATAATACATTTCAAGGAAATTATGATGGATGCTTTTGCTGTAGTAGAAAACGAAAGTAGTTCTCGATTTGATTTATTTCTTCAGGCTGCACATTGAGCCATGCCTCTTTATCAAAAATAACCGGCTTCTCATAGCCTTTATTCTGCAAAAATAGTTTGATTTCCCTCATTTCATCTTCCTTTTCATCACTTAGCCCTAATAGGTAATCAGCAGTTGTATTCAATGCATAAGCAATTTTCGAAAGATCATCAAGGTCTGGTGAGGTGTAATGACGTTCCCAATTCGATACAACTTGTGCGGAAACGCCTACCTTTTCTGCTAACATCGTTTGAGTTAAACGTCTCTCTTTTCTTAATGACCGAATACGTTGATAAACCACGTCAGACACCTCCTTCACTTATTATACCACAAAACTAACGAAAGTCGATAGGTTAAGTAACGGAATCCTTTATTTGCGCTAAAGGAATGCGTTAATATAGGTAACGGATTCCGTTATTTAGTTGAATTATATAGGAACCTAGAGCGATTCGTGTATAATAATTGATGTAAGAAAGGAGGGTGATTTTTTGAAACCTAAGGTGATTAGTATTGTCGGCCCTACAGCGGTTGGTAAGTCAAAACTTGGTGTCGAAACTGCTAAACGCTTCAACGGGGAAGTTATCAGTGGAGATTCGATGCAGATTTATCGCGACATGAATATCGGGACGGCGAAAGTGACGACGAACGAGATGGAAGGCGTTGTTCACCATATGATTGATGTAAAGGATGCTGGTCAATCATTTTCTGTGGCTGAGTTTCAAAAAAAAGTGCAATCACTTATTGTCGCTATTTATGAGCGCGGGAAGGTACCTGTTTTAGTGGGAGGCACGGGGTTGTACATACAAGCGACACTATTTGATTACAATTTTTCATCAGAGGAAAAAGACGAACGGATTATGAAGGGTCTTGAACAGCAAGCGAGGGAGCAGGGGATTCAAGCGATGTATGATCGGTTGGTGCGTATTGACCCTGTTCAAGCAGAAAAGATTCATCCGAATAATGAACGGCGGGTGCTAAGGGCCCTTGAAGTATATGAATCTACAGGACAAACGATGAGTGAGTATCAATCTCTGCAAAGTTCCGTTTCTCCTTTTCAGCCTATTTTTATTGGGCTTGAAATGGATAGGGAGCTGCTTTATATAAGGATTAATAGCCGCGTTGATCAAATGATCGAAGACGGTTTAGTAAGTGAAGTCCGAAGCTTATATGAACGGGGGCTGGAAGGGTATCAATCGATGAGTGCGATTGGCTATAAAGAATTCATTCCTTACTTTAAGGGGGAATATGAGCTCGATCGTGCTGTTGAACTGTTAAAACGTAATTCTAGACGTTACGCTAAGCGACAATACACATATTTCAAGAATAAGCTGAATGTTCATTGGTACACTATTCATCCAGAGAACTATGAGAATAAATTCGAAAAAATATTACATGATTTAGCAGGAATGCTGGAAAAAAGCTAGAATGATAATAATATAGATAGAAAAGAGGAGGAAGATTCATGGCTCAGTCCGTAAACATTCAAGACAATTATTTAAATCAATTAAGAAAAGAACGTATGCAAATAACGGTCTTTTTACTAAATGGCTTTCAGTTGCGGGGCGTAGTAAAGGCCTTTGATAATTTTACTGTTCTATTTGAAACAGACGGTAAACAACAACTAATTTTCAAGCATGCAATTTCAACTTTCGCACCTGCGAAAAATATTGCTCTTGATAAAGAATAGAGAGTGGTGACGAGCGCGGGATTCGCGCTCGTTTTTTCATGGGGAAATACGGGCGCTTCTGTTTTTCTTTATAGGCGGATGTCACAGATTCTTTTGTTTTCGCGTATGATACTTGGAAATGAGGAGGGATCGATGTGTATCCACAAGCAAAAGCGGCGCGCCCAGGAACGATTAACATTGTATTAAACGAAGCAAAAGGGAAGGCTGATGCCGTAAATTCTCCTTCTGCCAAAGGGAAGCATATGGCGCCTTTCCGTAAAATTGACCAATACTTTAACCCGATTATAGGGATGCAGGAATTGAAAGTTCGTGTGAAAGAGATCTATGCTCAAGTACTCATTGCTCAAAAAAGAAAAGATTTAGGCTTGAAGTCAAATGGTCAAGTGTTACACATGATCTTTAAAGGTAACCCTGGTACGGGGAAGACGACGATTGCTCGAATGGTTGCTACTTTGTTTCAAGAAATGGAAGTATTAGAAAAAGGACATTTTATTGAGGCTGACCGGAGTGATCTCGTTGGCGAATATATCGGTCATACCGCTCAAAAAACAAAGGATTTAATAAAGAAGGCGATCGGTGGCGTATTGTTTATTGATGAGGCCTATTCTTTGGCGCGGGGCGGCGATAAAGACTTTGGTAAGGAAGCCATTGATACCATCGTCAAATGTATGGAGGATCATCACGATGAACTGGTGATTATCCTGGCGGGCTACCCATATGAAATGGAAGATTTTCTAAATATTAATCCAGGGCTGGCTTCACGCTTCCCGATCCAACTTGAATTTGATGATTATTCGGCAATCGAGTTATCCGCCATTGCAGATGTTATGGTGCAGGATAGGGATTACGCCCTTTCCCCACAGGCAAGTAAGAAATTATACGAACATTTAGTAGCTGTTTGTTACCAGTCCCAGCATAATTTTTCAAATGCGAGATATGTTAGAAATGTAATCGAAGAAGCGATACGAAAACACGCCTATAGAGTGGCGGGGAGTTCGGACCATGCAAGAGCAACCTTGATTACACTTGAGGCAGAAGATTTTCAACAAATAAATGAAAAAACTAACTATCATTAAAAGAGAGGAAATGTGCTCTCTTTATGCCTTTTTGGTATGATAGGGGCAAACGGTTTTCATAATGAAAAGGATGAATCCAATAACAATGAAAGAACAAGTCGTATTAGTCGCTAGAAGAGATCCTGCTCAGGAGGAAGAAAGGTTCACTTCCTCGCTTGAGGAGCTAAAATCGTTAACCGAAACAGCCGGGGGCGAAGTGTGTAAAGTGATGGTCCAAAAACGTGAGCGTGTTCACCCGGCTACGTATATTGGTGAAGGAAAACTGGCAGAAATTAAGGAAGAAATCGACAAAAGTGAAGCGGGGATCGTTGTGTTCAATGATGAGCTGTCGCCGGGACAGTTAAGGAATATCGCCGATCGTTTAGAGCGGCGGGTGATCGATCGAAGTCAGTTAATATTAGATATCTTTGCCAGCCGAGCACGGACGAAGGAAGGAAAGCTTCAAGTAGAGCTTGCCCAGCTGCAATATTTATTACCAAGACTCGCTGGGCAAGGAACGGAGCTTTCACGGCTTGGTGGAGGGATCGGTACACGAGGTCCTGGGGAAACGAAGCTTGAGTCAGACCGTCGTCATATTCAGCGCCGGATCGATGACATTAAGCGTCGTTTGCAAACCGTTGTAAAACAGCGGAATCAGTATAGAAAAAGGCGTGAAGATAATTATGCGTTTCAAGTAGCGATCGTAGGTTATACGAATGCTGGGAAATCCACATTCTTCAACAAAGTAACAGATAGTAATTCGTTTGAAGAAGACTTGTTGTTTGCTACCCTCGATCCGTTAACGCGGCAAGTCAGCCTGCCTTCTGGTTTTAAGGCGTTAATTTCCGATACGGTTGGCTTTATTCAAGATTTGCCGACAACTTTAATTGCAGCTTTCCGTTCAACGTTAGAGGAGGTAACCGAGGCTGACTTTATCATCCATATGGTTGATGCTTCCCATCCTGATCACGAAGAACAGGAAAAAACAGTCCACAAATTACTCAGGGACTTACATGCAGATCATTTGCCGACACTTACGGTTTATAATAAAAAAGATTTACTTCAGGATGATTTTATCCCGAGTACGTTTCCATCCCTTTCTGTTAGTGTTCATGACCGCATTGATATAAAGCGGGTCCTTGATAAAGTAGAAGAAGTGCTTAAGGAAGAATGGTATGAATATAGCTTATTCATTCCTGCTTCCCAAGGTAAACGTCTGCAACAGTTCAAGAGTGAGAGTATTATAACAACGATAAAATTTCATGAAGATAGAGAAGGATATGCCTTACATGGGTATATCCATCCTGAACACCCTTTAAAAAATAAGATATTACAATAAGTTAGGAAGAGGAAGATGAATGATCTAGTGTTAGCTGTTGAAGAACAAATTCGCCCACAGCATGAAAATGTACAAGCCTTAGTAGAGAAAAACCAGCGGAAAGTACTAGATGCTTTTCAAAAGCTTAAAGTGTCAGACTCACATTTTAACCCTACCACAGGTTATGGATATGATGACTTTGGGAGAGACACTCTAGAAGAGCTATATGCTGAAATTTTCAAAGCGGAAGACGCTTTAGTCAGGCCTCAGCTAATTTCTGGAACTCACGCCATTACGACGGCGCTCTTTGGTGTCTTGCGTCCAGGGGATGAGCTGGTATACATGACCGGCGAGCCCTATGATACCCTTGAAGAAGTTATTGGGAAACAAGGTGGAGAGGATAAAGGTTCGTTAACGGACTTTGGTGTGACTTATCAAGCGATTTCTTTAAAAAACAATCAAGAAATTGATCAATCTAAAGTAGAGAAGGCTATTTCAAAACGAACGAAAATAGTCGCTATCCAACGATCCAAAGGCTATGCGGATCGTCCTTCTTTTTCGATTGAAGAAATAGGACGGATGATCGCTTTTGTCAGGTCGATAAAAGAAGATGTTATTATTTTTGTTGATAACTGCTACGGCGAATTCGTTGAAGAGAATGAACCGACTGAAGTTGGAGCGGATCTAATTGCTGGATCGCTGATTAAGAATCCTGGCGGCGGGATTGCAAGGATAGGCGGGTATATCGCGGGTAGACGAGATTTGATTAGGCTTTGTGGCAATCGCTTAACTGCTCCGGGATTAGGAAAAGAAACCGGAGCCAGTTTGAATACTTTACAGGAGATGTACCAAGGTATTTTTCTAGCCCCAAATGTTGTCGGGGAAGCATTGAAGGGAGCTGTTTTCACTGCAAAATTGCTGGATTCACACGGTTTTAAAACGACGCCAAGCTATCAAGCTAAACGAACGGATTTGATTCAATCCGTAAATTTTGACACAAGTGAGCAGATGATTCGTTTTTGCCAAGCTATCCAAGCTGCATCGCCGATCAACTCCCATGTGAAGCCACATCCAAGCCCGATGCCTGGTTACGATAGTGATGTCATTATGGCTGCGGGAACTTTTATTCAGGGGGCAAGTTTAGAATTGACGGCAGATGGCCCATTGCGCCCTCCTTATACAGCCTTTGTCCAAGGCGGCCTCACGTATGCCCACGTTAAAATCGCTGTCTCTCGAGCAGTACAACAATTAAAGTAAAAAGGATTATCTAAGTGATAACACGTAGTAACTGAAGAACATTCATTCTTCAGTTTTTTCTGTGAATTTCCATGTTAACTTACTTAACATCTCTTGACATCTATAATGACTGTCGTATAATGTAATTAGAATTTCTTTTGGGGGTGGCAAATCGATGAGTGATGAAGTTCGTCGTTCGATGCCGTTGTTCCCGATGGGGATTGTACAATCCTTGACTGATCTTTCAGCCCGGCAAATCAGGTATTACGAAAAGCATCAGTTAGTTAATCCAGTTAGATCAAATGGCAATCAACGACTTTTTTCCTTTAATGATGTCGATCGTTTGCTAGAGATTAAAGCGCTTATTGAAAAAGGCGTAAATATGGCTGGGATTAAACAGGTGCTTACGCTTACCCATCAGCCGGAGAACGAGCCATACAGCGAAGATCAAATGGAAGAAGTTCATAATGAGCTTACTGATAAAGAGCTTCGCCGTATGTTACAGCAAGAACTATTCACCGCGGGAAGACAAGGGAAGGCAAGTATAAGACAGGGAGAATTATCACGATTCTTCCACTAAAGTAGCATAGGAGGAGACAAATGGGATTAACGAGAGAAGAAATTTTCAAGAAGATTGATGAAGAAAACGTAAAGTTTGTCCGTTTGCAATTTACGGATATGCTGGGGACGATTAAAAATGTTGAAATTCCAGTAAGTCAAGTAGATAAAGCTCTTGATGGAATGATGATGTTTGATGGTTCATCCATCGAAGGATTTGTTCGTATCGAAGAATCAGACATGTACTTAGTACCAGACCTTGATACATTTGTTGTCTTCCCTTGGTCATCTGAAAAAGGGAAGGTAGCACGCTTCATTTGTGATATCTATAACCCTGATATGACACCATTTGAAGGATGTCCACGTTACAATCTTAAGCGTAATCTAAAGAAAATGGAAGAACTAGGTTTCTCCGCCTTTAATATCGGAACAGAGCCTGAATTTTTCCTTTTCAAGCTGGATGTAAATGGCGAACCAACGATGGAACTTAATGATAAAGGCGGCTATTTTGATTTAGCACCAACAGACTTAGGTGAAAATTGCCGACGTGATATTGTGCTTGAGCTTGAAGAGATGGGCTTTGAAATCGAAGCTTCTCACCATGAAGTGGCTCCAGGACAACATGAGATCGATTTCAAGTATTCTGATGCAGTGAAGCATTGTGATGATATTCAAACATTTAAACTAGCGGTTAAGACGATTGCACGCCAGCATGGATTACATGCGACCTTTATGCCTAAACCATTGTTTGGTGTGAACGGATCTGGTATGCATGCCAACATGTCACTATTCACTGAGGATGGCAATGCCTTTTTTGATGAAAATGGAAAAGAGCAGTTATCTGATGTCGCTTATCAATTTACAGCCGGAATTATAAAGCATGCAACTAACTTCACAGCCGTAACCAACCCGACTATCAATTCCTATAAGCGTCTAGTACCTGGTTACGAAGCACCTTGTTATGTTGCTTGGTCAGGTCAAAACCGCAGTCCACTCGTTCGTGTTCCAACATCTCGCGGTTTAAGCACACGTATTGAAGTTCGCAGTGTTGACCCGGCTGCAAACCCGTATATGGCAATGGCAGTACTCCTTGCTGCTGGTCTTGATGGTGTTGAGAACAAGCTTGAGGCACCAGCACCAGTTGATCGTAACATCTATGTAATGGACAAAAGAGAGCGTGAAGCCCACGGCGTTAAGGATCTGCCTGCAACACTTTCAGATGCACTTCTTGAGCTGCAATCTGATGAAGTCATGGTTAAAGCGCTTGGAGAACACTTGTTTGAACACTTTATTGAAGCAAAAGAAATAGAGTGGGATATGTTCCGTACACAAGTACATCCTTGGGAGCGCGAGCAGTACCTGCAAACTTATTAATGTATGTAACCCCTTGACATGACTGATGTTAAGGGGTTTTTAATGTTTTGGTCATAAGGTTGCCATTCAAATGATATTTTCTACCGACCAAAACATGACCAAAAAAATAATCAAAAAAATTATTCGAATATCCCTTTTGTATAGGATTCGAATTTATCCATAGTATCTTTTTCTATCTTTTTACTGATGTGTGCGTACACGTCTGAAGTAATTTGAATGCTACCGTGCCCCAAACGTTCTTGAACATATTTCATATCCGCTCCGGCTTCAAGCAATAAGACAGCATGAGTGTGTCTCAATGAGTGAATGGGGAGAGGTGGTATTTCTGTTCGTTTCAATATTCTTGAGAAAGAATTGAAGAGACTGGATTTTGGCATGTAGTTGCCATCTTTACGACATAAGACTAGATTTAGATCGTGATGATACAGGTCATTTAAAGTTAGTTTGTCCTGGTTTTGTTGTTTCATATGAAAGTGAAGATCGTTTGTTAGCGATTGACTTATAGTGATTACCCTTGTAGAACTATACGTTTTCGGATCACCTAAGAGCTCTTCTTTAGATTTTGCTTGAAAATCAAGAGTTTTAGAAATGCTGATAGTTTTATCTTTTAGATTAATATCAGTCCACTGAAGGGCAGCGGCTTCTCCCTTACGCATTCCTGTCTCGATGAGTACTTTGAAAAATAACCAATAAATATATCCATACTTATAAGCTTCTTGTAAAAAGGATGGAATATCTCCACTATCAATAAACTGTACATCCTTTTTCTTTTTATCGCCTTTGAGTGTAACACCTTCGCACGGGTTCTTTTGTAATTTGTGAATCGTGACGGCTTTTTGAAGTGAATTAAACATAGTATTATGAACAATTTCAATTGTGCGCCTGCTATACTCTTGATCAAATAGGTGATTGATGAATTTCTGGTACATCATCGGTTTGATCTGATCAATTTGGATATCTTTGAAATAAGGAAGAATGTGATTTTTAATATTCGCCTGGTGCAAGTTGTATGTGTTCTTTCTGATAGTGCCTTCTTTATACTCGTGTAACCATTCATGTAGATAATGTTTAAGAGGTAGAGTCGTTTGTTCAAACCCTTCTTCTAATTGTCTTTCCATTTCGCGGGCTGCTAGTTGAGCTTCTTTCTTCCCTTGAAATCCTGATTTTGATTTAACCCTATGTTTAGCGGTGAAAGGGTCTTTGTACGATATCCTATACTCCCATTTGTTACCTCGTTTCCGAAAAGTAGCCATAAAAATTCACTCCTCCCTTATTTAGGATCAAACATTACATGCAAAACTTTACCAACTATCCTAGCGTCTTCGTCATTTATAATGATTGGATCATAAGCAGAATTCTCAGGTAACAAAATATGTTGACCACCATCGGTTATCTTGACCCTTTTCAAGGTCGCTTCATGTCCATTCACATTAACGATTGCGATGTCTCCATTTTCCACTTGTGGTGTCAGTTTAACTACTACCCTATCTCCCTCGTGAATTCGGGCGCCTATCATGGAATCCCCTTTTACATTTAAAACAAAAAGTTCGTGTGGACTTTTATATTCCCATAAGTTAGGTAAGTCAATATAAGTCTCTATGTTCTCTTCAGCAAAAACCGGCTTTCCGGCAGCAATCGAACCTAATACTGGAACCCTTAAACTGGTAGGGGGTGTCTCACCATTAGACTTAGGTACTTCTGTTTCAGTCATTTCAGCGTTCTTTGATTCCTCCATAATAATATGCAAAAACTCCATAACATCTATATCATATAAAGCGGCCATATCTTGTAACACTGGTATTGAAGGTTTTCTATCTCCGCGTTCCCACATATTATAAGCACTTCTTGATACACCTAATAAATCTGCTACTTCTTGTTGAGATCTTTTACTGTTAGTTTTTCTAAGACTTTTTATTTTTTCGTGTAATTTCATATCATTCAATCCTCTCTAAAACCTTCTGATATATGTATGAAAATATTATAGCACGTTTCGTGCCATTTGTGGCACATTTTGTGCAAAAAATGTTGACATTGTTTTTAACTAGGTTTATAGTTGAATTACAAATTGACACAAAACGTGCCAAGAAAAAGGAGGGAACACGTTGGATAAGAAAAAAATCGGTCAAGGACTTCAGAAACTTCGTGGAGAAACACCAAGGCAAGAAGTAGCGTACCATTTAGGTATTGCCCTTTCTACTCTACGTATGTATGAAAATGGTGAAAGAATTCCAAGGGACGAGATTAAATTAAATATCGCCAATTATTATGGTGTTTCAGTTGAGGAACTTTTTTTTGCTCACCAATGACACTAATAGTGCCAAAAGGGAGATGACACATTGAGAGATTATCGCAACACACGATGGCATTGGTCGAAAGAAGATGACGAGTTGCTTCAGGAACTAATAGTGAAGAACGGGGGTGGGTTAGATGTTAGACATCCAGATCAACGAGCAGCAAGCGAAAGCGATGTTAGTCCAGAAGATCGAGGAGACCATCAAGAATTTTGATGCAGAGATGGTCTACTGGGATTCAAATGAGTTAAAAAGGCGTACATGTATGAGCTGGGGAACGATTCAAGATACATTCTTTTTCGACGAAAGATTCCCAAAAGTCAAACTAGGTGGCAAATGGTATTACCCAGCCAAAGAGACTAAAGATTTCTTACTCATGTGGTTAGAGGAAAGGAGGGAGGTTTCTTGATCGAAAAGATTCGTGAAAGTGACATTACTTATTATGTACTGGGGTTCGCAGCTCTCGAGTTTCTAAGATGGACAATTACAAGCTTATAAGGAGGTAAAAGGAAATGACATTCGGTGAAATGAAGGAATTTACAAGACGGCTAAAAGATATCATGTCCATGCAAGATGGGCTAGGTAAAGATAACCGATTAGCTTTACTTATGACAGATCTGGAAGTGATGTATCAGATCCCTATGTACGGCATCAATAAAAGAAATGAATTCATAAAGAAGCATCCACATGTCATGCAGTTATACAAGACGGTTTCACTTGAACGTAATCTATAAAACTATGAAAGGAAGATGTAAATGAAAGTAGTTGAAGTTTCGATTGTAGCAGGTGCATCACTTGGAAAGTTTTCAATCATGGAAGCTCGTTTAATAGGTGTAGCGGGTGAACGTTTAGGGGTTAAATATCTATCTTGTGATGAGTTAAAGGAAAAGGGCGTTATTAAACGCGCTAATTCCTTCAATAAAGCTGAAAAGTGGCTTAACACTAAAGAAGGCCTTGAATGGGCGAAAGACGCTAAGCATTATCAAATATTTTAAAGGGGGACGAACCAATGAAAAGTACAGGCATTGTTAGAAATTTGGACGATTTAGGAAGGATTGTTATCCCAATTGAATTGAGACGCACTTTAGATATAAGTGAAAGGGAACCGCTGGAGATCTTTATGGATGATGAAAAGATCATTCTTCGTAAGTACAAGCCTAGTGAAGAAAAGCAGGAAGTGCTCAAAGATTTACACACTTTATTGGAAACTGAAAAAGATCCAACAGTCAAAGACATGCTGCAAGATGTGATCGCTTATGTGGGCAAATAAAAAGCTACCTGGTCTCCACACCAGATAGCTACTGACAAACTCACAATTATAATATCATGTTGTTCATGTTTTGGGCAAGGATGGTAGAAGTTGTTAGTTATTATCTACGGCAGGCGTGGTGAACCTGTCGTCGTGGGTAGGAGGCTCGTTTCATCCAAAACCTCTCTGCTCAGGGTTTCCTGCCTACGACGATGTGTTCCCACATCAGAAAGAGGTGAAAACGAATGAAATGTATAGGCTGTCAAAAACAACCGCACGAGCTTTCCGAATACGTGCAACAAGCTACAGTCCATGAAATGTCACCTGTTGAATATGTACGTATGGATGAAGGCACTTATGACATTAAAACGGACATGTTCTGCTGTACAGGTTGTTACGTTCAGTTGGGGTTGCCGTTAAACACTCAGCTGATTGGAATGTATCAGCATGCAGCAGAAGCCCATTAAAAAAGAACCGCATGGCAGTGCGGCCCTTTAAAGAAACATATTTGAAACTATTGTAGCACATTAAAGGAGGAAGTTGAATGCTGAATAACGCGTCCGAAGCAAATAGCGTATTCCGTGACATGTTGGGCTTAAAAAACCAACGTAAGTCTCTTACAGATAAGATCGATAGTCGTAAAGCTCACCTTATTATGTATCTGAAGCAAAATGGTCCGACTCTTGTTTATAACGGGGAGAAACCAACCATTATCGAGGTTGTTAAAAAATCCGTTAAACAAATTGATAAAGCAGCTCTTGCTTATGACCTTGGCATTCCTGCCAATAGCCTCACTCCCATTCGTATCGCAAAACTTGTAGAGGATGGCAAGCTAACCTATGCCAAAATCCTTGAGTACCAGTACGAAGAAGAGGACTACAGATTAAGACAGCACAAAGCCAAGAAAAAAGAAATTGAGAAATTCCGTAACCAAAAATAGGAGGATGATCATTCATGGAAATTAAATTGACGATTGAAGCACCGGGGTTAGAAAAAGCCTTACTATCTTTATCCACTTCACTGGAAGGGACCACGTTAGGTCAAGTGGTGGATCCAGGCAGTAAAGCAGAAGATAAGCCATCACCTAAGAAAGAGAAAGCAAAGGAAGAGGACAAAAAAGAACCAAAAGAAGAACCTGCACCAGTGAAGGAAGAAGTACCAAAAGAAGAGAAGAGTGAGCCATCCATTTCCTTAGAGATCGTCCGTGGCAAGTTGGCCAAGATTTCTCAAGCAGGAAAGCAAGCTGAGGTTAAGGCATTGATTCAAGAGTTTGGAGCCAAGAAGCTCACAGATATTGATAAAAGTAAATATGCGGAACTACTTGAAGCTGCGGAGAAATTGTAATGAGTGGTCACGCTACAAGAGATCACGCCATTCTTTCGGCTTCCGGTTCTAGTCGATGGTTGACTTGTACCCCAAGCGCTCAGCTGGAAGAACAGTATGAAAATACAACGAGTGTCTTTGCTGAAGAAGGAACGACAGCGCATGAACTAGCAGAGGATTTTCTTCGGAAAGAGTTAGGGTTAATCGCTAAAGGCACTTTCACACGTAGGCTAAACAAGATGAAAAAAGAAAATGAACATTACTCACAGTCCATGCTCGACTACGTGGAGAATTACGCAACTATCGTCTTGGAACATATCAGTGAACTAAAGCAATATTCCTCTGATGTCCTTACATTGCTAGAAGAACGACTCGACTTTAGTCGGTGGGTTCCGCAAGGGTTCGGAACAGGTGACGTTGTTTTAGTCGCTGATCAGACGTTAGAAGTTATTGATTTGAAGTATGGTAAAGGCGTTCCTGTTAGTGCTGAAGGAAATACGCAAATGCGTTTATATGCATTAGGCGCCTTAAACCAATTTGAAATGTTGTATGACATTGAAAATGTCCGCATGACCATTGTTCAGCCAAGGCTGGACAGTGTGTCTACGGACGAGATAGCAGCTAGTGATTTACTTGATTGGGCCGATGAGGTTGTCCAACCAAAAGCACACGAAGCTATCGAGGGAGAGGGAAACTTTGTCGCTGGTGAACATTGCCGGTTCTGTAAAGCCAGGAGCCAATGCAGGGCTCGGGCAGAAAAGAACTTAGAGCTTGCCCAACATGACTTTCAAGAACCTCCACTACTATCTTATGAAGAGATCGGTGAAATATTACCAAAAGCGGACGAGCTTCAAAAATGGGCAAAGGATGTTCAAAACTATGCCTTAGATCAGGCAGAGAAACACGGGGCGAAATTCCCGGGATACAAGCTCGTTGAAGGACGAAGCAACCGCAAGTACACGGATGAAGCAGCTGTGATTAAGCGTTTGAAAGATGAAGGATACAGTGAGGAAGACATTTATGACATGAAGGTAAACGGCATTACGAAGATGGAGAAGGCCATCGGGAAAAAGCCGTTTAAAGAATATCTATCTGAATACGTCATCAAGCCGGCCGGTAAACCGACGCTCGTTAAGGAATCGGATAAGCGTCCAGAGATCAACTCAACAGATTCAGCCGTAGAAGATTTTAGCTAAAAATAACCAAAAGGGAGAGATTCACACATGGCAAAACTAAATGAAACAAAAGTTGTAACAAACGAGGCACGCTTTTCCTACACACACGTATTCGAGCCGCATGCAATTGAGGGCAACGATCCAAAGTATAGCGTGGCCATCCTTATCCCTAAAAAGGATAAAGAAACAATTGAATGTGTAGAAAAGGCAATTGAAGCAGCGAAGCAAGCAGGGAAGTCGTCCAAGTTTAGTGGTAAGATCCCGCCTACTTTGAAAACCCCTTTACGTGATGGGGATGAAGAACGACCGGATGATGAAGCGTATCAAGGTCACTACTTCATGAATGCTACGTCGAAAACAAAGCCAGGTCTCGTGAAGAAAGGATCAGCTGGTTTACTGGAAATTACGGATGAAGCAGAACTTTATTCAGGGTGTTATGGAAAAGCTTCCGTCAATTTCTTCCCGTTCAACTCTAACGGAAATAAAGGGGTCGCTTGTGGACTGAATAACCTTCTTAAGACAAATGATGGTGAAGCCCTAGCAGGTAAGCCGAATGCTACTGATGACTTCGCTGACGAACTGGATGGAGACGACGATGACGACGATTTCTTAGGTTAATAGACATGGCTAGGGGGAGTGCTATAGCTCCCCTTTTCTATACAAAGAAAGGGTGGGAAATATATGAAAGTCCCGGCAACGATTGAAGTGTTGGACGATATCCGGAGAGAACGGATCAGGCAAGAAAAGAAGTGGGGAAAGCAAAGGCACGATTATCCTTTCTGGCTGACCATATTGACTGAGGAAGTAGGCGAAGTTGCTCAGGCCATGCAGCAAGGAAGCGTAGCTTATAAGCAGTCGGATTCGGATGATCTATATGAAGAGTTGATCCAAGTGGCAGCAGTGGCAACCGCAATCGCTGAACAAGTGAAAGAAGAGCGTGAACAATCATGACCACACTCTCCATTGACATTGAAACTTATAGCTCTACCGACCTTAAAAAGACAGGCGTGTATCGCTACGTGGAAGCTGATGATTTTGAAATTCTACTCTTTGCTTATGCATTCGGTGACGATCCCGTGGAGGTCATCGATCTAGCTCAGGGCGAAAAGCTACCCGTTGTTGTGATCAAAGCACTTCAAGATCGAGAGATCATGAAAACAGCTTTTAATGCCAACTTTGAACGGGTTTGTATCTCCAAACATTTTGACATTAAACAATACGAAACACAATGGCGCTGTACAGCCGTGAAATCTATGAATCTAGGCTTACCCGGTTATCTGGATGGGGTGGCCAAGGCCATGAACTTAGACGTTCAAAAAGATTCAGCTGGTAAAGCCCTGATCCGTTACTTCTCCATGCCATGTAAACCAAACAAGAAGAATGAAGGGCGTACACGGAACCTCCCTCACCATGATGAAGAGAAATGGCAGCAGTACAAAGATTATTGCGTGATGGACGTTGAGGTCGAACGTGGCATAAAAGAAAAGTTGGATAAGTTTCAGCTTCCAGACATGGAACACCGCATGTGGGAGTTAGATCAAAAGATCAATGATTTTGGAGTCGAAGTGGACCCGGACGTTGTTAAAAATGCCATTGAAATCAATAGGGTGTATCAAAAGAAGCTCAAGGCAGAAGCAATTGAACTAACAGGCTTAGATAATCCAAACAGTACCGCCCAGCTAGGGGAGTGGCTGAAAAACCAAGGTGTGCAGGCTCCTAACCTTCAAAAGGCAACAGTAGAAAAACTGCTTGAGGAAACTAGCGGAGACGTGAAACGGGTGCTTGAAATACGGCTTGAGTCTTCCAAGACATCCATTAAGAAGTATCAAGCTATGGAACGGGCCATGTGTGAAGATCATCGAGTAAGAGGGTTAATGCAGTTTTACGGTGCCGGTCGTACTGGACGATGGGCAGGGCGCCTTGTCCAGGTGCAGAACCTTCCACGAAACTATTTAAACGATCTGGATCTGGCAAGAAATCTATTGAAGCAGGGTGAGTTTGAAACGCTTGAGCTGTTGTTCGGGGATGTACCGGACGTGCTGTCTCAGTTGATCCGGACAGCGTTTGTTCCTAAGAAGGGTTATCGCTTAACGGTGTCCGACTTCTCTGCCATTGAAGCTCGTGTTATTGCTTGGCTTGCGGATGAAACGTGGCGCTTGGATGTGTTCGATGGTCACGGAAAGATTTATGAAGCCTCAGCAGCTCAAATGTTTAATGTACCCGTTGAATCAATTTCGAAAGGCGATCCATTAAGGCAAAAAGGGAAGATTTCTGAATTGGCTCTCGGCTATCAAGGAAGTGTTGGCGCCTTGAAGCAAATGGGGGCGTTAGACATGGGGCTTGAAGAAGATGAACTGCCTGAACTTGTGAGCTCATGGCGTGAAGCGAACCCAAACATTAAGAAGTTTTGGTATGACGTGGAGAAGTCCGCTATTCAAGCTCTCCAGAACAAAACGACCGTAACGATGCCTCACGGTCTTAGCTTCTTCTATCAATCAGGCGTGTTGTTCATAGGGTTACCGTCTGGGCGAAAACTGGCCTATGCCAAACCCAAGTTAGAAAAAGATGAACGGTTTAACAAAGACAAGATCACCTATATGGGCACAGAAGCCGGTGGCAAGTGGGCAAGACTTGACACCTACGGTGGGAAGCTCGTGGAGAACATTGTTCAGGCCGTAGCCAGAGATTGCTTGGCTCTTTCTATGATACGTCTGGACGATGCCGGTTATGACATTATTTTTCACGTCCATGATGAAGCAGTCATTGAAACGTTAGAAAATCAGGACGCACTTGAGGATATAGAGGGCATTATGGGGCAACCGATTGAATGGGCAAAGGGCTTGCCATTAAATGCTGATGGGTTTGTCACTCATTACTACATGAAAGATTAGGGGGAATCTGATTATGGATATTGTCGTGAACGGCTCTTTCCAGAACGTTAAAGAGGAAATGAAAGCTTTACGATCAGCTGCACTTGATGAAGCTAGGAACATTAAAAAGCAATATAAAAAAGATGATGAGATACCTCTTAAGGTGGAAAGAGAATATGACCGTTTATTGGAACAGGCTGAGCTCTTAAAGGTGTCAGCAATCAATCCAATTCAGCTTGAGAGTGGGTTAATTATAAACTACGAGCTCGTTAAGCAGTTAATGAAGAAGCTAAAAGGCTTCAAGATTTCCATGGAGGAAAAGGATGGTCAGTTGATAATCAACTACTCTAAAGGTAGCACAAAAGGAACATTCACGCTTTATCACTTATACAAACTACCCTCACTTATACAGATGCCTAAAGGTCAGATCATGGAGGAGTATCTTCTATGAGAGAAATTAAACGTCGCATAAACGTGCTGTTAGATGAACAGGAAGCCAAAGGCATCGAAACGTATGGCCAAAGTTTAGAGGATTGCCCGGAAAATGATTATGACTGGAATCGCATGACGATGGAGGAGCTGATCGACGCTCTCCAGTACCAGGTGAAAGAAAACATCCGTCTCCAGAACAGTATCAAGATCATTAAGACGAAAAAGGGTGTACCTACTGTAATTCATGTGGACGGTAAACGGTTCGTCTATGATCCGAATACGAAGGATGTGAAGGCGTGACTGATCTAATCGCCTATATGTTTCTGGATCCTATGCTATGTGGCCTTGTTACTGATTGATAAAGAATAGGAGGAGTTCGAATGCCTTACAAAGACAATGAACAGGTACAAATGACTCTGGAACGTTATGAAGATATGCAAAGTCAACTGCAAGCTTTTGAGGATTTGAAACAGCGCTTCTTTACAGTAACAGAAAAGGAAGATCATGTATCTGTGATTGTTCACTTAGATGAGATTGAGAAGTGGTCGAAAGAGAATCATCGAGGTGGGTTAAAGAGCTTCACTCTTAATCAAAGGAAAGAAGTTGAAGCCATTGCTTATGTGGGAGTGAAGCCAGAATGAGTGAAGTTCAATACGACGATTACGGTCGGATGAAGTACCATCCCGACTTTCACCCAAACCATGGGAAGAAGATGACTAATGATGAAATCTCCTACATGTGCCGTTTTTGGGAAACTGATGGAGCAAAGAGCATCGCTGCGGCTCTCGGTAGAACTGAAAAGACATTGATGAGTAAAGTGTCAATGCTTCGAAAACAAGGGCGTTTTGATTATTATATGGAGCGCTGGAATCGGATGGAGGCGAAGGAAGCATGTATCTGAAATGTATTGAATCTGTTCATATGAATGTTGAAAAAATTTACCAAGCCTTTACAGAAGGTGAAAAGTATAGAGCACGGTGGGGAGTTGTAAAAGGGAGCAATGATGACCCTTATGCGTTCGAAAGGGTTCTAAAAGCTATAAATGATAAAGGTGAAAGCCATATCATAAAAAACCGTGAAAATGATGAACTGGATGCTTTCTTTTATAAACACTTTGAGGAGGATAACTAAATGAGTGATGTAAAAACCTATCAAATGCCCCAGTCCGATCAGGAACAACGGAAGAAGCGGTCTCCTAACTTCTATATCGAGTGTAAGGAGATAGGGATGCTTGATAAGGATGTTGCCAGTCGAATGGGTATTAGTCCTGCTAACCTAAGTATTTTAAAAGGTCGTTGGGACTTCGTCGGTAAGAGTCTGGAACAGATGAAAGCCAAATTGAAGCAAGAAACCAAGAAATCATACATCAAGAATAAAGGCACCATGAAAGATGACATAAAAGAAGATGTGGAAAAAGCTCAGGAAGAAAAGGAAGCTGCTGCCCCTGTTCAACCGAAAGAGCAAGAGGATCCACACGCTGATTATGAAAAGTACATGAAAGAGTTAAAGCAGAAGCTGAATGATGAAACGGGAGCTAAGACAGCGCTTGAAGATAAAGTGAAGCAACTGGAAGAAGATAATCAAGAGGATAAAGAGAAAAGAAATTATTGGGAGAGAGAATACAAACGTGCGGATGCTGCAAGGGAAAGATGGAAGTCTGAACACGTTTCCTTGAAAGGAGAACTTGATCGTCTTCAAGCTGATCAGCAACCTAAGCAAACAGTAAGTGAGCTTAATGAGAAAATCGGAGATTTAAAAGAGTGGATTCAGTCACTTGAACAAGAAAATATGAGGTTGGAGAACGAAAAAGAAAATTATAAGCAATCGTTTAAAGTTGTAAGTGATCAGTTAGGGGAGAGTAAACAAAGATCCTATCACTTGTTTGAGCTCGTGAAAATGGGATGAGAAAGGGGATGGATTCCGTGGCACCAGCAAAGAAACTGAATCTCACACATGACGGGTCCATAACGATCGCAACCGGGAAAAGCCGTAAGGAAATGAAGTGGAAGAATCGGGAGATGCTGTGGTCGGAGTTATTGAAGCGTCTCTCTGAAACTACGAAAACCCGTGAAACGCATGCGGAATACATGAAGATGACCAAGAGCCAGCAGGATGCAGTGAAAGATGTTGGTGGGTTTGTCGGTGGAACGTTGAAAGGTGGTCGGCGAAAAGCTGATACGGTGTCCTGGCGTCAGGTAGTGACGCTAGATGCCGACCATATTAAAGGCGACTTATGGGCATCGATTGAAATGCTTTTCGACTATGCCTGCTGCATCTATTCCACTCACAAGCACAAAGCCGAAAAGCCCCGGTTGCGTTTTGTTTTCCCCTTGTCTCGTGCTGTGACACCCGATGAATATCAAGCTGTATCCAGAAAGATTGCAGCTGATATCGGCATTGACTTTTTCGACGATACAACGTATCAAGCTCACCGTTTGATGTATTGGCCATCGACGTCATCTGATGGAGCTTACGTGTTCGAAAAGCAGGATGCGGATTGGCTGGATCCGGATGATGTGCTTAATCGTTACAATGATTGGACGGATCCACTTGAGTGGCCAGAATCATCTAGGCAGCAGAACGTTCGGAAAAAGGAAGCGGAAAAGCAAGGTGATCCATTAGAAAAACCAAGAATGGTCGGTGCTTTCTGCCGGACGTACTCGATTACCGAAGCGATTGAAACCTTTTTAGGTGATGTGTATGAAGAAGCTGGCGACGGTCGTTTCACCTATACAGATGGATCCACGAACGGCGGTCTTGTTCTTTACGATGATCGGTTTGCTTTCAGTCACCACGGCACGGATCCGGTTGGTGGCCAACTCACGAATGCGTTTGACTTGGTGCGGATTCATAAGTTTGGAATTCAAGATGAAGATATAAAGCCGGATACGCCGATGAATCGTCACCCCTCTTATAAAGCTATGGTGGACTTTGCAGCTAAAGATGAAAATGTTCGGATGCAACTAGGAGAGGAGCAATTAGCTGCAGCTGAAGAAGAGTTCGGAGAAGTGGCTGAAGGTGAATCCCATGAATGGTTAAAGAAGCTGGAACGGCACTCTAAAACGGGCGAGGTCCTTTCCACGAGAGGGAACATTGTAACGGTTTTAGAGAATGATCCCTCTCTTAAAGACCGCATTATGCTGAATGAGTTTTCATTTAGAGCGACCGTTCGTGAGAAGTTACCTTGGGCGAATGCAGACACCGGAGCTCTTTGGGAGGATCAAGATGAAGACGCTCTTTTTCACTACCTTGAAAGTGTTTATGGAATCGACGCCCCTGGTAAGGTCCGTAATGGAATCGGAGTAATTTTAAAACGGCACCGTTTCCACCCTGTTCAGGAGTATTTAGAGAAACTGGAATGGGACGGCCAAGAACGGTTAGACACCTTATTCATTGATTATCTAGGGGCTGATGATAGCGAGTATGTCCGTGCGGCCACCCGTAAAGCTATGGCAGCAGCTGTGAAGCGCGTCATGGATCCCGGTTGTAAGTTTGATTACATGCCTGTGCTTGTAGGAAGCCAAGGGGTTGGGAAAAGCATGATCCTAAATAAACTTGGCCAACAGTGGTTTTCCGATTCTCTAACCACTGTCCACGGGAAAGATGCTTATGAACAACTTCAAGGTGTTTGGATCATGGAGATGGGAGAATTATCTGCCACTCGTAAAGCAGACGTGGAAGCGATCAAGCTTTTCTTATCTAAGCAGACGGATATCTTTCGTGTAGCTTATGGCCGTCATACCTCCGTATTCCCAAGACAGTGCGTTTTCTTTGGAACCACGAATGATCGTGAGTTTTTAAAGGATAAAACGGGTAACCGTCGTTTTTGGCCGATTGTCGTTGGCGGTGAAACGCGAAAGGATCTATGGAAGGAATTCAGCAAAGAGGAAATTAACCAGATATGGGCGGAGGCCGTCGTTAGGTACAAGGAAGGCGAGAAACTTTATCTCGAAGGTGCTTTAGAAGAAGAAGCGCTGCAAGTACAGGAAATGCACACAGAAGAGAGCAGTAAGGTTGGGTTGATTCGTGAATATCTTGAAATGCCTTTACCTGAAGAGTGGCCATCGATGGATATTGCATCAAGGAGACACCGTATCCACGGTTCCGATTTTGGAGAAATGGAAGAAGCTCCAGAAGGCAATGCGAGAGACAAGGTGTGTGCCATGGAGATATGGGTGGAACTCTTTGAGGGTGATCCTAAACAACTTAACCCCACACAGGCTAGGGAAATCAACGATATTTTAAGGAAAATGGATGGATGGGAATCCTATGAAAAGTCACGAGGTAGATTACGTTTTGGTAAATACTACGGAGTGCAAAAAGCTTTTGTGAAAAAAGAAAACTAAGTGTATCCATTGGGTGTATCCATTGTATCCATGGGCGCCCCTTTGGACACACCTAATAAATTCCAAATGATAAAAAAGTGTATCCATGTATCCATGAAGTATCCATAGCATGGATACGCCTACAACTCTTCTAGGGCAAGGGCTAAACCCCTAATGTATCCATAGTATCCATGTTTATATGGGGGAGAAGTAATATAGGGGATAACAACCATATACTCAACGCCTAATACGCAAGTGCACATACGCGTGCGCGCGCGAGAACGTGGATACACCTTATGAAACAGGGAGGTCTTAGAAATGGAAGAATCACGATTAGAACGTAAACTAAAGCTTGAGATCGAGAAAAGAGACGGCATGGCCTTGAAGTTCGTTTCCCCAGGTAAAGCAGGGGTGCCAGACCGAATACTAATGCTTCCAGAGGGAGTGGCTGTATTTGTAGAGGTGAAGGCACCGGGAAAAAAACTTCGCCCACTTCAACAGAAAAGAGCAATAGAACTAGAACGGTTAGGGTTTCCGGTAGAAACAGTATCTTCTGATGCCGAGGTTGAGGGTTTACTAGAAAAACTGTTTCCTTTGGAATTTATAAAATGAACGATGGGTTGAGGTTTCAAACCACCCACCATAAAGGAGGCGCAGCGTGAAGTTCATTCCACACGATTATCAAGAAATTGCGATTGATCACATTATGGAGAACGAAGCATCTGGATTATTTCTTGAGATGGGCTTGGGCAAAACCGTTAGTGCTTTAACAGCTGCAGCTGATCTCCTCCATAATTACTTTGAAGTATCCAAGGTGTTAGTGATCGCCCCTAAACGAGTGGCAGAGGATACCTGGAGCCGTGAAACGGAAAAGTGGGACCATACGGCTTATCTGAAGATATCCAAAGTCTTAGGGTCAAAGAGTAATAGATTACAAGCATTACTGGAACCAGCTGACATCTACGTGATTAATCGGGAAAACCTTGAATGGTTAGTGAATCATTATAAAAAGGACTGGCCGTTTGACATGGTTGTGATCGACGAGCTTTCTAGTTTTAAATCATCGAAAGCTAAACGATTCAAAGCGTTACGAAAAGTACGGCCATTGATTAAACGAATTGTCGGTCTAACGGGTACGCCAGCACCCAACAGTTTAATCGATTTGTGGCCACAGCTTTACCTGCTAGATAAAGGAGAGCGTTTAGGGAAAACGGTCACGTGGTATCGCGATACCTTTTTCAAACCCGGTCGTCGGGATCCAGCACGATACATTGTGTATGAGTGGAATCTGAAGGATGGATCAGAGGAAGCGATATATGACCGGATCGGAGATATCTGTATCAGCATGAAGTCAAAGGATTGGCTGAAAAAGATGCCTGAACGGATGGACAATGTGGTGAACGTGACGTTATCCCCTACAGCTAAGAAGAAGTACAAACAGCTTGAGAAGGATCTCCTGTTGCCTTTTGAAGATAGCGATGTGGTAGCTGATACGGCTGCTGTTTTATCCAATAAGCTAATGCAGTTATCCAATGGAGCCATCTATGATGAGAATGAAGACGTGATGAAGGTCCACGACGCAAAACTTGATGCCTTAGAAGATATGATCGAAGCAGCCAACGGCAAGCCTCTTCTCGTGTTCTATTCGTACAAGCATGACCTTGAGAGGATTAAACAACGATTCCCGCAAGCAAAGAAGCTAGAAACGTCAGAGGATATCGAAAAGTGGAATCGTGGAGAAACGCCACTGTTTCTAGCCCATCCAGCGTCAGCAGGTCACGGACTCAACCTTCAAGATGGTGGGAACATCATCGTGTGGTTTGGGCTTACCTGGTCTCTCGAACTGTACCAGCAAGCAAATGCCAGGCTACACCGCCAAGGACAAAAGGACAGCGTGATTGTTCACCACCTGGTATCTGAAGGCACAATCGATGAACAAGTTATGCAAGCTCTAAAAGATAAAAGCACCGGGCAGGACGCCTTACTGGAAGCTGTCAAAGCCCGGTTGGAAAAGGTGGGGGTATCATGAGCTATACAATCAAACCGAAAAAGATCACATTCAAAAAGACTGAATATGAATGGTTTAATTACCATGAAACGTTGAGGGAAATATCGAGATTACGTGAACAGATTGAAACGCCTTTTGATGAGGATCCTGATGATCCAACAATTGTGAAGGGGGCTAACTCAGCTAGGAATCCAGGTGATCCGACTGGACGTATTGTGACTCGACTGTCTACGAATAAACAGCTGCAATACTTAACAGAAGTTGTTGATGCTATAGATCGCGTTTATAATGCGTTACCGGACAGCCATAAGAAATTAGTAAAGCTAAGATATTGGTCAAAAGGTAAAGATTTAAAGTGGGACGGCATAGCCAAAGAACTAAACGTAAGCCGCAGGCAAGCCTTTAATTGGAGAGATGAGATCGTCCAAACAACCATGGAGGTTTTAGGATGGAGATAAAAGATTGCACTAACTTTGCACTTTTGGGGTGATAAAAAGTGATATTGTAGTAGTATGAAGTTTTAGCCATAAAAAAGGATATGACCTTGGAACAGTTATATCCACCAACCAAGAGTCATCTGATCACTTGCTACTTGTGATTAGGTGACTTTTTCTATAAAAATAAATAATTTTATGCAGGAAAAAACTACCCCTTTATCGAAATTAGTCGGATGAAAGGGGAGTTTAGTTGAATCATGGTAAAAAAGAGAAATGTAAAAATACACTTTGACTTTTATGAAATCAATGATGCATCATCGAAAGAGTCTTTTAAAGAGGTATTGGATAAACTTTCAACTATGAGAGACAATGAAAGAAATATTGAGATATTTGGTGAAGATATTAGAATAGAAGCATTTAGTGTGGATGATGGCTCGAATCACTATAAAGCGAGCTTTGTAAAACTTAGACCACTTGAAAAGATAAGCACCTATAAACTTGATGGTAAGGGGAGGGAGATACCCCTTGAGGACGATGAGTTTGTCGGTGAAGAAGTTTCCTTTTATTATGATCCCTCTCTAAAAGTATTAGTCTTACAAAAAAACAAATATGGGGTATCTGCAGCTGGAGTTGAGGAATACTTTCAAAAATTTTTAAAAAATGACCATATAAAAATCCTGCCAATGTTTACTTTAGATACGTATAAGAAACTCCTAAATCAAAAAGAAATAACTTATGTAGAAACAGATGTGTCTATCCCATCTGAGAAGATTCTCGAGGAAGAAGTAGAAGGATGGGCTTTCGGAGATGTTAGGAAATTGAGAGAAGAACTTGGAGCGATGAAAATAGGATTGACTTTAACAGTAGAAGATTCAAGAAAGTCAAAACTCGATTTTAATATGGCCACAAGGTTAGTAAAAGGGTTGTTAAAACATACAGGAACCAACAGGTTAAAAACGAAAGCTCGTAAAGAAACGGGAGCAAGGTTAGAGGAGATTAACTTGTTTGAGGATCTTATTAGAATTACTTATAACCGCACTTTACCTGTGGGGTCAAAATTCACAATAGAAACGATGCAATTACTTGCAGAGCAAGCATATGTTGATAAGAAGGGAGAAGTAGTCGAACTATTACAGTCAAAAAGAAAACGTGAGGTTTAATAGATGTATAAAAAATTTAAAGGTTCAATTGAAAGACATTCACCACTTTTGGTTGGAGCTTTGTCCTTGATATTAGTGTTTGTCTTAAATTTAGGAGCATGTTCTATACCTAACACTAAGGAGCTATTATCTTCAGGAGTAAATGTAGCTTCCATTTCTGTTGGGTTCCTAATTGCTTCAATATCTGTAATGGTGGGATTGAAGAATAACCCAAATTTAACTTATCTGCAAATTGAGTATAGGCCGGGCTTGAGTTATTTGGACCTTCTAAAATCGTACCTGAAATTTTCCGTTACAGTGTCCTTTATTTATGCGATTTCATCAGCAGGATTATTAATGTTTAATCAACAAGAAATCTCTTATGTTTTTGATCAACTATTTAAGCTATGGATAGTTCTATCCTTAACATTTCTAGTTTCACTGTTTAGAATTATTAAGGTCTTAGCTAATTTACTGGATGATGTTTTTAAATAAATTTATGAAAGATTTAAAATGAGGCACTCCTAGGTGAGTGTCTTTTTCTTATGGATATTAAAGGGTATTGTATCTCCAATATGATTATGATGCCAGACTCACATTGAGTCTTGCCAGAAGGAGTAAGCACAGGGGTGGGAGTGCATGGAGATGAAAGAAGGATTAACACTCTTTTTGTCGAAATAGAATAGGCAGAAAGGGTTGGGTGAGCAACAGTAAAGATATAGGAGAGGGATTACAACAAGTGGGTAATTCCATGATGGATGCGGCTGTTTACTTACGTTATTTATTGCGATACCCATTATCATATTTGTGTTTTTACTATGACATCCGTACGGGTGTCTTTTTTATATTATAAAAGGAGAGTGTTGATCATGGCGGACAATAAGTCGCGCGAAGAAAGTAGAAGAAGTATCGATAAACCTAGTATGACCAAAGAACCACCTCGACAACCTGTTACACCAAAAAAGAAAAGCGTTGATAAACTAACAGTTGATGTAGATTGTTCCGATGCATTGAAAGGTTTAAAGGCTGTCCAACGTGAGGCTAAGAAAGCTACTGCTGCATTGAAAGAGTTGGATAACTATAAGCCTATTGGTCCTGGTGTAACGTGGATTCCTATGGGTGAACCTGAAGCAGTAATACCTACGAAGAATACACAAAGCTATCATTGCACGAAACAAGATTGTGACTGGGAGATCAAGGATACAAAGAAAACGTTAGATGGTATTAGTTGTCCCGAATGTGGCAGCCATACTGTTATGCCTTATCCCAAGCCTAAGTTATTAACTATTGAATTGGATTCTATCGATAGTGTTCCAACAGTTATTTATAAAGGGGAAAAGATTGACAATAAAGTGTTTGTTGAATTCAATTGGGAAACACAAACAAATCAACCTACTTCATCTCCTCTGATAGACATTCAGTATCACGAGATATCTGAAAATGGAGCACCTTCTCTTCGAACCATAGGACATAGCAGTTCGTGGGGGAGTGATGGCGGATAAACCTAAACTAAGCGTAGTTATCTCTTCTGATAAAGATAAGTTAATTAAAAACTGGGAAGCTTACGAGAAACAAATACGTGAAGACTTTGACATACCTAAAGAGGATAGCAATGAATAATCATCAACACTATGACAAGTATCGAAGGAATCCAGAAGCTAAAGCCTTTTATAAGAGCGCTGCTTGGCTTAAATGCAGAGAGGTTATTTTGATAAGGGATGATTACTTATGCCAAGAATGTTTGAAGGATAAACGATTGACTCCAGCTGATCTTGTTCACCACATCATTGAGTATAAAGAAGATCAAAGCAAAGCCTTAGACGAGGATAACTTGGTTAGTATCTGTTTCACATGCCATAACAAGATACATGGTGGCAAAGGAAAGAGTAATGAGATGAAGGTAAGCAAGAAAATAAACGTTGTCCAAATGAGTGGGAATCCAGAGATTTTTTAGAAGGTATCCCCCCTACCCAAAATTCTACATCCCTTGAGTCTCTAGGACCGAAGGGGGACCTTCGCTTTCACCGCGGAAAAAATTTTCATGAAAGGGGGGTAAACGTAAAATAAAAATCGAGAGAGGAGGATGAATTATGGGTGCGCCAACCGCTAAAAAATTAAGAGAATATCTTGGGGATTCATATCAAGATTCTGACGAAGAGTTGATTAGTCTTTATGTCGAAACACATAAATTTTACCGCAAACTCAAAAAAGAAGTTAGTAAAAAAGATCTTATGTATGAGTACACAAATAAGGCGGGAGCAACTAATTTAGTTAAGAATCCTCTTTCGATTGAACTAACAAAGACTGTTCAGACATTGAATAATTTGTTGAAGTCGATGGGATTGACCCCTGCTCAGCGTAAGAAGGTAGTGAACGATGATGTCGACGACTTTGACGACTTCTAAAACTACTGGAATCCTAAAAATATTAGCGGATCCATCACCTCAACTTTTAACTACTTGGTACGCAAAACAGGTGGTAAAAGGAAAGATAATCGCTAGTAAAAAGAACATTTTAGCTGCAAAAAGACACCTGAATGACCTTGAAAAGCAGGGAACAGATGAATTTCCATGGGTGTTTAAAGAGGATAAGGGTCACCGGCCCATCCGATTTATCGAGAAATACTGCAAACCTTCTAAAGGGGATTTTAACAAACTCATACTCCAGCCATGGCAGCACTTCATTATAGGATCGCTTTACGGTTGGGTTCATAAAGATACTGAGATAAGGCGCTTTCGTGAGGGTCTTATTTTTATTGGTCGAAAAAACGGAAAATCGACCATGATCTCAGGCGTTTCTAACTATGCTGTGGCAAAGGATGGGGAAAACGGGGCAGATATCTACTTGCTTGCTAACAGTAAGCAGCAATCCGGTATCATCTTTGAAGAAGCTAAGGCGATGGTGAAAAAATCGCCGCAACTGCGTAAACATTACACCCCATTACGCTATGAGATTAAACATGAAAAATCCTTCTCTAAAATCGAAGCCAGGGCTTCCGATAGTGAAAAATTAGACGGTTTGAACACGCATTTAGGTGTTTTTGATGAAATTCACGAGTTTAAAGACTACAAATTAATCAATATTATCAAAAAATCACGTGGATCACGGAAGCAGCCTTTGATTTTATATATCACTACAGCTGGCTATCAGCTTGACGGTCCTCTTGTTAATTACTATGAACAAGGAGCGGATGTGCTCCAGGGAGCGATTAAAGATGATCGTACTTTCTATTTCCTAGCAGAGCTTGATAGCGAAGATGAATTTGATCAGCCTGAAATGTGGGTGAAAGCCAACCCAAATATGGGCGTTTCCCTGGATTTAGAGACCCTGAAAGAGGATTGGGAGAAAGATAAGCGTACTCCCCAAGAACGTAGCGACTTCATAACCAAGCAGTTCAACATCTTTGTCAATGCTAGCAAGATGCCTTTCATCGACTTTGAAGTACTGAAAAGAAACGACAAGCATTTAAATGATTTATCTGTTTTAGATGGTGTTAGTGCGATTGGCGGGTACGATTTATCCGATACAGAAGACTTTACCAGCGCTTGTTTGAGTTTTCCTTTACTAGAAACGGGTGAAGTGTATGTGAAAACGCACTCCTGGATCCCAAGGAAGAAAGTCAAAGAAGGAAACGAGAAAATCCCCTACATGGAATGGGCCGAAAAAGGCTTGTTAACAATTGTCGATGAAGATTACATCGATAAAGAACACGTATTTGATTGGTTTGAAAAGCGAAGCCAGCAATTTAACATCGATCTGATCACTTATGATCCAGCAAAAGCCTTTCGATTAAACACAGCTCTCATAGAAAATGGTTTCGAAACAGAAGTCGTTCGGCAAGGGTTCTTAACACTGGGGCCAGCGATGCAGGATTTAAAACACCTATTCTTGGATGGCAAAATGATATTCAATGAAAACGAGTTACTGCGTTGGTACATCAACAATGTGGAGCTTGTGACAGACCGAAACAACAATATGATGCCTACCAAATCCAATCGTTACCGTAAGATAGACGGGTTTGCCGCCTTGCTAAACGCCCATACACAAGTGATGGGGCGCTTGGTTATACCAGCTGGTGATGGTGACATTGGGATTGTGTCTATGGCAGATTTAATGAAGTAAGGGAGGTGATACATTGAAATTCTTTCAACGAGTTAAATACACAGCATATAGCGCTTATGCCGCATGGAAAGGAGCGACTTATGATTTTTCCTCATGGATGGGTAAGACGTTTTGGGGCATTGACAATTCCACCTTAGCTACGAATGAGACGATTTTCAGCGTGGTTACGCGGTTATCAAATAGCATGGCCTCACTACCTTTAAAGCTTCATGAAAATTATGCTGTGGTGAACAATGAAGCATCTGACGTTTTAATAAATGAGCCGAATCAAAACATGTCTTCCTTTGAGTTTATTCGGAACTTGGAAACGTCCCGTAATGAAACCGGGAATGGGTATGCTGTGATTGAAAGGGGTATCCGAAACCAGGTTTCTCGTTTAACCATCGTGGATGCTAACCACGTAAACCCTGTGATAGAAAGATACACACGTGATTTATGGTATGAGGTATTAGGAGAAGACGGGAAACGTTATTACTTTCATAATGCTGACATGATACACGTTAAACATATCGTAGGAAACTTAGGGATAAAGGGCATTGATCCGATTAAAGTGTTATCGAATGCTAATGAATTTGATAAAGCGGTTCGTGAATTTAGTTTGAAAGAAATGCAAAGCGCCCCTAACTCATTCATTTTAAAATACAACGCAAATGTGGATTCGGATAAAAGAAAGCGGATCATTGATGACTTTAAACGTTTTTATAAGGATAATGGCGGCATTTTATTCCAAGAACACGGAGTTGAGATCAATCAACTGGACAGGAAGTATGTGGCAGCTGATACTTTAGCGACCGAACGTATTACAAAATCACGAGTGGCCAACGTTTATAACATGCCAGTGATCATGTTGAATGATACAGAGGGTGCTAGCTATTCCAGCAATGAACAGCTCATGCGAATGTTTGTGCAGCTTACTCTAATGCCAATCGTAAGGCAGTACGAACAAGAATTTAATAGAAAACTCCTCACACCAGCCGAAAGAAATGCTGGTTTTTATTTTAAATTTAATATGAAAGCTATGTTACGCGCTGATACACAAACGCAAATGGATGCTTACTTTAAAGGGATTCGCTCAGGCATTTATGAACCAGATGAAGTGCGGCAATGGGAAGAACTTCCCCCACGGGGAGGGAATGCAGGGAAACTATGGCTTAGTGGTGATCTTTACCCTATGGATATGGATCCGAAAGAACGTAAATCATCATCGAAAGGTGGTGGTGCTGATGAAGATTAACGTGGTGTATGGGCCACCGGCAAGCGGTAAAACGACATATGTACAAGAGAATAAAAATAATTACACATTAATTTATGACTTTGACAAATTAATGCGGGACTTAAGCGGATTAGATTTATATGATCGACACTTGAATGTCATTGATTATGTGGTGGCTTTTCGATCACAGATTATTGAAATGCTTAAGAGCGAAACGAGATTTGATGAAGCGTGGCTTATCATATCTTATCCCAAAATAGAGTTTATTCAGGAGTTAGAAGGGCTTGACGTTTCTTATCAATTGATGGAAACAGACAAGGAAACCTGTAAACAACGCATCGATGAAGATGAGGAGCGGAAGGATAAAGCCCTTTGGAAACAGCTTGTAGAGGAGTGGTTTAAAAAACATGATAATCAGGATATTAACCAACGAAAGGGGGTGAGTTCAAAAATGAGCAAGCAACAAAAGAAAAAGTTCTGGGAAATGAAGATGTCTGCTGTAGGCAATAGCTCAGCGGATATTTTTATTTATGGTGATATTGAGCGCTATCAATGGCTGGAAGAAGATACGACAGCATCTAGTTTCAAAGCGGACTTAGATGAATTAGGCGATGTATCAACGATTAATCTTTATATTAACTCACCCGGCGGATCTGTTTTTGAGGGTGTAACGATTCACAACATGCTGAAACGGCACAACGCTCACATCAATGTCTATGTAGATGCCTTGGCCGCATCAATTGCCAGTGTTATTGCCATGGCCGGCGATACCATTCACATGCCAAAAAACTCTATGCTTATGATTCATAATGCTTGGAATATTGCTATCGGCAATGCTGCTGAATTAAGAAAAGCAGCTGATGATCTGGACCGTATCAATAATTCTGCCGTACAATCCTATCTGCAAAAGTCAGGGGATAAGTTGGATGAATCTAAGTTGCAGGAAATGTTGGATGCTGAAACTTGGTTATCAGCAGATGAAGCTTTCCAGTATGGCTTGTGTGATGTGGTCCTGGAAGAAAATCAAATGGCTGCATCTGTCAGCAAAGAACTATTTGAGAAGTACAAGAATGTACCGGACTTCTTAAATAAGAAAGTGGAACCAAAAAAATCGGCTGCTATTTCAGAAAAAGAAATGGCAGAGCGGCAAAAGATTGCGGAACAAGCAAGATCAAATTCAAATTATATCAATGATATTCTGGGAGGAATGTAAGATGACGAAGCGCAAAGAACTATTTAAGACAGTAAAACAAAAGAATCTATTAAAATTAGATCTCCAACATTTTGGTGATAAGACGTTATATGAGTTAAAGCAAAACATGACCACGGTTGGTCAGCAATTGCAAAAGACAGAAGATGCACTGGCATCAGCTGCTATTGATACAGGCAAATCAACTGAGGACATTCAAGCCCTGCAAAAATCACGTGATGATTTAAAAATGCGGTTTGACGTAATCAAGAATCAGCACGATCAGCTTGAGGAAGAACAACGTGCAAAGTTCGCGAAACAGGATAACCTTCAAGCGATCGACGACCCAACTGAACAAAAAGTAAAAGCAAAAGCAGAACTAATTCGTGCGACGATGCGACAAAAGCCTATCTCAGGTGATGTAAAAGCGGCTCTAGGTGATGAGGGAACGACAAACGGAGATAAGTTCTTACCTAAAACAGTTTCTTCAGATATTCTTACTGAGCCTTATGTGAAGAACCAACTACGCGGGGTTTCAGACTTTACGCAAATCACAAACCTTGAGATTCCTAAACTGAATTTCTCTTTAGATGATGATGACTTTATCGCAGATAAGGAAACGGCGAAGGAGCTTAAAGCAACAGGGGATGTCGTAACGTTTGGTCGTCATAAGTTTAAAGTGTTTGCTGGTATTTCAGAAACCGTCCTAAACGGTACTCACACAAACCTAGTCTCACACGTGGATCGTGCCCTATCTTCTGGTGTAGCTGCTAAAGAAAAGAAAGTCGCTTTTGCTGCAACTCCTAAGGTTGGGGAAGAGCACATGTCTTTCTACTCTACGCAGAACGCCATTAAGAAAGTGGCAGGCGAAAATATGTACAAGGCGATTAAAAATGCTATTGCTGATCTTCATGAGGATTACCGTGAAACGGCGAAAATCGTTATGCGGTTCCAGGACTACTCAGACATGATTGAGGTCTTGGCCAACAATAACTCAACACTCTACACAGCTCAACCTGAGCAAGTATTAGGGAAGCCGGTTATTTTCTCTGATTCAGCTGTAAATCCTGTTGTGGGTAGTTTCATGTATTCTCATTTTAACTATGATCTAGGTATGCTTTTCGATCGTGATAAAGATGTTAAAACAGGTATTGAGCAGTTTGTCATTACAGCATGGATGGATCACCAGATCAAACTCAAATCAGCCTTTCGTATTGCTGAAGTTACTGCGACACCCTAATGCGCCCTCTGGCTTAACAGCAACCAATGTGACAGACACAAGTCTAACGCTTAATTGGGATGCTGTTTCGTACCCAGAGGGAATTCAACACTATGAAGTCTTCCGTGATGGGGAATTCTTAGATACAAGAGTAGGAACAAGTTTTGCGGATAGTGGATTGACTGCCTCCACTGATTATAGTTACCAGGTTAAAGCGGTAGCTAATAATGGAGCGGCGTCTGAATTAAGTGAGCCACTAGTTGTTACAACTTCAGCAGCAGTATAAGGAGGGATTGATTCATGCTAACAGCAGAGCAGTTCCTACCAGAGATTAAAAACTGGCTAAGAATAGATGGAAGTGAGGATGATCAAATCCTCACTTCTTTATTCTTATCTGCGAAAGAATTTCTAAAAGGGGCGGGTATTCCTGAACCGGATCCTCCGTCTGAAAGGTATAAGATTGCTATCCTTCTGATGGTCTCAAATGGATATGAGAATCGATCACCTGTTGTAGTTGGAAGCAGTGCTTCAGATCTCCCATTTAGCTTACAAACCTTTATTTTGCAATTAAAAGCTGAGGCACTGCCAAGCGAGAGTGATGTAACGTGAGGTTTTCAACCATGAATGAAAGAATAAAGATCATGATTCCAGGTCCAGAGAAAGATCCGGATACAGGTTATCCAATTCCTGAAAAAGATCGAAAAGATGATCTCTTCTATGAGTGTTGGTCAGAGCCTTCTGCACCGAAAGGTAGAGAATTCTATGAAGCGGCAGCGGTTCAGGCCGAACAGCAAATCGATCATAAGATACGCTGGAAAACAGGAATTACAAATGATATGTATGTGCTCTGGCACGAAGTTAAGTACAACATCAAGGCTGTTTTGCCTGATTATGCGTATAAAAAATATGTCATCTTGAAATTGGAGGTGATCCAATGAGCATGGACATTAAGGGTATGAAACAAATTCAATCACGTATTGAAAGCATGGGGAAAAATGGTGTACGTGTGGAGAACAAAGCGATTCGCGCTGGAGGGGTACCTGTTGCGGAAGCCATGCGGGAGGAAGTAGCGGTTTCTGATGTTAATTCATCGGGCTATGTCCACATACGGGACGATATTCAAATCAGTGGTGTGAAAAACTTGGACGGGATTAAATCTGTTGAAGTTGGTCCAGGTAAGAAAACGGCATGGAGAGCAAATTTCTTGGTTAACGGAACTATTAAAATGCCACCTGATGACTTCATGGGACGAGCCTACGATCAATCAAAGGATGAAGCCCAGGAAAAAATTAAAGATGTCATCCGGTCGGAGCTAAAATTATGATAGATTTGACCATCCCTGTTTATCAAGCATTAAAAGACAATGCTTACATCAAAGCTAATGTTACAGGCGGTGTCCATCAATACACTATAGCGTCTGGTAAGAGCCCTCCGTACATCCGGATTGCTGAATTAAACAATTATGATTCTCAATTTCATGATAATAGTCCGTATGCAAGTGCATTGCGCTTTCAGATTGATATATGGACACCCTATAATCCCCACCCCATTGCTGTAGAAGTGGATAAAACCATGAAAGCAATGGGTTTTTCGCGTACAAGTGCAAATCCTCAATGGGATGACACTTTGAAAGGTTTTAGAAAGATTATGCGTTATCAAACAGTAAAAACATTTTAGGAGGAATTCTACATGGCATCATCAATCGTTGGTTTAAAAGATTTAGTTTATGCACCTTTACTCGATGATTCAGCATCGGGCGCAACATACGGAGAAGTAAAACCTTTGGCGCCTGCAATCACAGCTTCTACGGAGACAGCGGAAGAAACAGCAACCCAGTACGCTGATAACGGTCCTATTGAAGTTGTTTCGCAAATCGGCGAGACGACAATAACAATCACAGCTTCTGCACTTGAACAGGCCGTATTGGCTGAAATCCTCGGTCAAGAAGTTAGAAAAGGTGTCATTGTTTATAAACAGACGGCCACAGCACCTTATATCGCAATCGGTTTTAAAGGGACTAAAGCAAACGGTAAAAATCGTAATGTTTGGTTACTGAAAGGTCGTTTTGCCACACCGTCTGACGAGTGGAATACAAAAGCAGATTCCCCTGAGTTCTCAAACCAAGAAATTACAGCTACTTTCATTCGTCGCGATTTTGATGAAGCGTTCAAGATTACGGGGGATGAGGAAGTAACAGAATTTGATCAGTATAAAGGAACCTTCTTTGATCAAGTCTTTGATCCGGCTCAGCTTGATGTTGCGCCAACTACGCCCTAAGCTTGCGGTTGCGGGGTTTTTAACCCCGCCCAGCCGTATTATGAATGACATGCGCCCGTCTAATCGCGGGCGTTTATTTTTAAGGAGGATTATACATTGGAAATCGTACTAAAAATAAATGGTGAAGATAAAACATTTACTCAGTCGTTTGTATCTGGATACTGCTTTAAAAAAGCGTTGGAGCTGTCTACTGAGGAAGAGAAGAAGGGCTTTGACGTTAAAATACTTGAAAAAGAAATCGATTTTGTTTGCGAAGTGTTTAATAACCAGTTCACACGTGATGAATTCTACAAAGGCGTGGATGCGACAAAACTGATGAGTGAGATTCGTCGCATCATGGGAGAAGAGATCCTTGGATTGCCGTCTGAAGATGAGATTACGGATTTTTTGACACAACAGGCGGAGAACGAAAAAGGCGCGTAACCTTCGCTGAACAGTATGACAATCTAAAAAAAATGTATCGTGAATTGATGCAGAACGGATATAAGTTGCCAGAGATCGATGCAATGGATATCCGTTTTTTCTTTGAATTAATGGGAGCTGAAAGTGAACCACAACAGCCGAAACTAACGCCAATTGATCATGTTTTCTAAGGGAGGTGCGCTATGGCTGAAGAAATCGGAAATTTAGTTGTCCGCGTTGGTTTAAATGGTGCGGATTTTCAAAAAGGGATTAAGAACATTAACTCCCAGATGAACTTGGCAAGGAGTGAGCTTCGTGCTGCTTCTGGTGGGTTCAAGAAATTCGGGAATACAACAGAGGAATTAAAAGTCAAAGCTGCCTCTCTTGGAAAACAATACGAACTGCAAGGTCAACGCGTTAAACAGCTACGGGCACAATATGACAAGCTTGTGAAAACGCAAGGCGAAAATGCCGACGCTACCATACGAGCAGGGACGAAAGTTAATAATGCGATTGGTTCTTATAAGAAATTAGAAAACCAATTATCAGGTGTTAATAAGGCACTTAATACACAGACATCACGATGGCAAGCTGTCCAACAAAAGCTTAGCGGTGTAGGCGGCACCATGGTAGACGTAGGCAGAAACTTTAGAGAAGTGGGCCGAAACTTAAGTATGTCCGTCACAGCTCCAGTAGGGATTGCTGGTGCCGCAGCTGTGCGAATGGCGTCTGATTTCCAACGGTCCCAAGGTCTAATTCAGAATCAGTTGGGTATTACGAAAGATGAAGCCAAAGATCTTAACAACGTTGTCACCGATGTTTGGAAACAAGGTTTTGGTACAAATCTTGATGAAGTGCGTACTTCCTTAACCACGGTTAAGCGGAACATGGACCTACTTAATGAACAAAACTTGAAAAAAGTGACCAAAGGTGCTCTTGGATTGAGTTCCGTGTTCCAAACAGATGTTAACGATGTAACTCGCACAGCTTCCGTTATTATGAAAAACTTTGAAACGACTGGAACACTTGCACTCGATTATATCACTGCCGGTTTTCAACAGGGTGGAGATTACGCCGGCGATTTACTTGATACAATGACGGAATACGCTCCGCAGTTTGGCGCAATGGGCTTTTCTGCTGGAGAAATGATGAACATCCTTATAGAGGGTGCTAAAAACGGTGCCTTTAACCTAGATAAAGTCGGCGACGCGGTTAAGGAGTTTTCTGTCCGTGCTGTCGATGGCTCTGAAACTACGAAAAAAGGTTTTGCCGCAATTGGCTTAACTGCTCAGAAAATGGGCACGGCTATAGCAAAAGGCGGTGACTCATCACAGCAGGCTTTTGCGGCTACAGTAGCAGGACTTGCGGCTATGGAAGATCCTCTTAAGCAGCAACAGGCTGGTGTAGCTCTCTTTGGTACCCAATGGGAAGATGTAAAAAAAGAAGTCGTTTTGGCCATGGACACCACAACAAACAAACTCGGGAAAGTTGAAGGAGCCACACAAAAACTAAATGACACCATGCAACAAAACCCAGCGCAACAGTTTCAAGCAAAATGGCGTGAATTCCAAAAAGCGCTTCTCCCTATCGCAAACGAGCTATTAAATTTAGGAATTGAAGTCTTGCCAACTGTGTCGGATGCTGTTGAAAAAATTGCGAGCGTTTTTGAGGATATGTCGCCAGCACAACGAAAATTACTACTTGGAGCCATTGGTCTGACGGCTGCATTAGGACCGTTAGCCTTTGCATTTGGTGCTATTACTAATGCCGTTGGACATTCTATTCGTGGGATGGTTAGTCTTACAGGTTGGATGGGAAGGACCAATAAAAAGTTTAATGTGTTTGGTCGCTTTGCTAAGAAAACAAGCACCTCAACAAAGAACCTTGGAATAACGGCTGGTAAAACGGGTACACAAGTAAACACCATGGGAGGAACACTCCAAAAAACTTCTAAAAAGACAGATAAAATGGGTGCCTCGACTACAAAAGCGGGATCCAAACTAGGTGGCCTAGGTGGAAAGGTTGCTTCAGCCGTTGGTCGTTTCGGAAAATTTGGAAGGACTTTAGGTGTAGCACGTTTCGGACTGGCAGCTTTAGGTGGTCCGGTCGGACTAGCGATTACAGGGATTACCGCGATCGGGACAGCTGGATATAAGTTATATCAACATCTAAAAAATGAGACGATTCCACAGGTTGATTTGTTTGGATCGAAAGTATCTAAATCCACACAAAAAGCTGTTGGTGGATTTCTTAAACTAAACACGAAGGCAACAGAACAACTCAATCTATTAAATTGGTCTAGTAAAACCGTTTCCGAGAAAATGGCTACAAATCTGACGGGAACCTTTAATCGGATGGGGACTCAGATATCAGAAGGGATTAAAACGAAATATAATCAAGCCTATGGGACAATGCAGTCTTTCTTTGAGCGAAGCAGCGCGTTAACGAAAGAAGAGGAAGCAAAAGCGCTTGAAAAGATGACAGCTAATCATAAGAAAGAACAAACAAAGGTCCAGCAAGCCCAGGATAGGATTCAAACAATTCTTGCGACAGCCAGTAAAGAAAAACGTGAACTGACAGATTCAGAACGCAAAGAGATTAACCAAATCCAAAAAGAAATGGTTAATACAGGTATTAAAACTCTATCTAAAAATGAGGTAGAACAAAAATCTATTTTAGAACGTATGAAGGCCCAAGGTGAGAACATTACAGCTCGTCAGGCAGCTGCTGTTGTACAGAATTCTAAAAAGCAAACTAACGGTGCTATCAAAGAAGCAAACAAGCAATATAAACAAACCGTAGCTGAAATCGTCCGCCAGCGGGATGAAACAGGTACAATTTCAGATAAACAGGCTCAGGAACTTATTGCTGACGCTCAAAGACAACGTGATAAGACGGTGGAAAAAGCTACAAGTATGCAAGAGAACGTCGTTAAGCAGGCGAAAAAGCAAGCAAAAGGGCATGTGGATGAAGTAGATTGGGAGACTGGTCAAGTCCTGAGTAAATGGGATAAGTTTATCGCTGCTGTAGCCAAGCCGGTTAACTCCATGATCGACGGGATTAACTGGGTTTTAAGACATATAGGGCTTAAAGATAAGCAAATCGGTGAATGGACACCCCCAGGATACGCAAAAGGTACTGGATTCCACCCCGGTGGTTTGGCGGTTGTAGGAGAAAAAGGTCGAGAGCTTGCCCACGTCCCTGGTAAAGGGTTAGGTGTCGTCGGGCAGCGTGGATCGGAATTATTAAACCTCCCTCGAGGAACTTCTGTTTTACCAAACCGTCAAACAGAGGAAATATTTAAAACGCAGTACCCAGGCTATGAAGGTGGCGTTGGTAGTTTCTTTAAAAACCTATTAAAAGGACCAAGTAAACTTTTTGATTTTGCACTTGATAAATTTGGTTTTGACATCCCTGACATTGGCGGCGCTTTTACAACAATGGGAAAAGGCATTTTCAGTTCCCTGAAAGATAACGCTCTTGATTTCGTTAAGGACAAACTGCCGAGTCTAGGTAGTTTATTCGGGTTTGGCGGCGGTTTTACGAAAACGTCCGGGTTTGGTCAGCGATGGGGAACCCTTCATAAAGGTAATGATTATGGAGCACCCATAGGAACACCTATACCGTCACAATCTGTTGGCAGGGTTATCTTCGCCGGTTATGGTCGTCGTGGGAGTGGGTATGGCGGATACGGTAACGTGGCTCATATCCAAGGTGCCGGTGGCTATTCGCATTTATATGCCCACCAAAATCAATTGTACGTCGGTACAGGGGATTCGGTAAGTAAAGGCCAAATAATAGGGACGGTAGGAAGCACCGGTGATTCGACAGGTCCGCACTTGCACTATGAGGTGAGGAAAAACGGCAGAGCTATCAACCCTGGTAGTTTAGGCGGTTTCGAAAGAGGCGGGATCATCAATCGAGAACATCTTGCTATGGTTGGTGAAGGGGATAAAGAGGAAGTAGTCATACCCCTAGAACAGCATAGAAGTCGTGCACTAGCGCTTTGGCAAGCAGCAGGGAACAAGCTAGGGGTCTCCGGTAAATCCATGGCTATCCTTTACAACGAACAAGAAGCTGTCCTTGAACAATTGCGTTTAGCAACAGGATTAATAAAAGCCCAAACAACTCAGATCGTTAACCAGAGCCCACTATTACAACAGATAGTTGGTAGTATTCATTTAGGCGTGAATAAAGTAGCTACGCATCTAACTCAAGCAGAAGCTCGTTTTCGTAATCAACTTACTACTGTCTCAGGTGCTATAAAAAACAATATAAATGTAGGAAATAGTATGTTGGTCTCTACCATAAGCGCGGTAGGTACAAGCATTAAAAAAGCAACTGAACAAGCTATCCAGAATGTGGTTTCTCAAACGAAAGAAAGAGAATTACCTTTTGATCCAGCTGTTCTCCAGGAACGTATAACTAAAATATCAAAATTGGGTGGAAGGCACGCGCGTGAGTACTTCCAGTTTGTTTTAGAAGAGGGAGACTGGTTAAACGATAGTGCTACGCATATTCCTAATAAAGCATTAGTTCGACAGCTACTCTTAGCGGGACGTGATCTATCTGTACAAATGGGAGAACCCCAAGGCGGATATGCACCTAAGCACTACAGGAATATACTTGAAGGAAATTTTCAACTTATCAGAGGTTATCAGAAAGAGACTAGAAAAGAAATTGAAGCTATTGCAAATCTAAGAACTTTGGGTATAGCATCTTTTGGGGCGCCAGCTGATTTAGTCCCTTCAAGACGATCATCACCAAGTCCACAACCATCGCAATTAAGTGCGAATGTATCAAGTGCCCATCAAACAGGTGGGGATATACACCAACACTTTTATTTCTATGGTAAGACAGATTCACCGGCTGATACGGCTCGTAAAATGAAACAAGCATCGCAAAAGTTAGCGAAGGAATGGGGGATGAACTAATGAGAAGATTAACATTTACCAACGCAAAAGGCGAAGGTATCGTTTTTTATAAATCCCCCTATCTTATCACAAAGTTAGAAGGCATTGGAGAGGTCGAAGCAGACGCGCAGACTCAGTCAGCACCATATCAAGATGGTGCTACTTATATAGACACGAGGTTACAGCCCCGGTCAATTTCCATGGAAGGTGAATTTACCAAATTATATAATTTGGAAGACATTAGAGAACATAGATCACGTATGCAGCGTGTTCTTAGTCCTAAATTAGGTTTAGGAAGAATCACACTTGAGTTTGATGGGGCAGTTAAAGAGATTTTAGCTGTTGTGGATGGAACTCCAGCTTTTCCGGACAAACAACGTTCACCTATCCAAAGTTTTTTAGTGAATTTCCTAGCACCTGATCCTTACTGGAAAGACCCAGAAGAAACAAGCCGAGCGTTACGTGCTTATCAAGGCGGACTCACCTTACCATTTACATTGCCCTTTGAACTATCAGTCACAGGGGACACCACTACTCTTGATAACCAAGGGGACGAGCCTACACCGGTCCAAATTGATATACAGGGTCCTGTGACAAACCCAAGGATTACAAATAAAACCACAGGTCAATTCATTCAAATGAATCAGTCGATTAGTGCTGATGAAATCCTGCATCTAGATACGAGTCCACGTGCAATCCGTGCTGAACTCTATCGCGAAGGCTATGCAATACGGAAGGTTTTAGGGTGGCGTGATCCGGAATCTGATTTCTGGTTGCTTGAACCCGGTGAAAATGAGATCCAGTTTATTGCTGATGCTGGCGGTAATAATGCGGCGGTGGCGGTGAGTTGGCAAAACAGATATTTAGGAATTTAAAGGAAATTGTCTCTTACTGTCGAATATAATTTGGAAGGAGGAGGTGACAAAATGAAAAGAGAAGATTTAGCAGGTAAGATTAGGGAGAGAATTATCGATGCTGATAAAGAGTTAGCTATAGAAGCTTTTGAATCACTCAGGCGTAGTGTAGGTAACTTTTATCGTAATGAGATTGGCTTAGAAGGTGATTATGCAGACTTATCCTACGGAAGTACTCTTAGACAATATAGTGAATTAAAATTCAAGAAAAACATCTTAGACATCCGGTTAGACCAACAAAATAAGAAAATCGTTATTAGGAAGATTACTAATCCAAAACATGAACATCAAGAAAGAAAAGAAAAGGTATTGGATGAAATAGTAGCTAAAAAAGGTGAACTCTCTTGTAAGGACGGAGAGTTCAAGATTGAAGAAGTTGATGAATATTTATCACAATCATTTGCTGAGTTAATTAAAGAGAATGATTAAGTTTAAAGCATCCCAAAGGGGTGCTTTTTAGTTTGCTCAAAAAGGAGTGATTCCATGGAACGAAGTTATTTTTATGATAGCTACCCGGATGATCCAAGAGAGTATCAACAAGATGCTCTTGCGGCTTTTTTCGCACAGATTATCGGTAATGGTGTTTCAAACGCGCCTAACCTGTCTAATGGAGAGGTCACAGCTACTAATAGCATGACTGTCCAGCTTGGTCCTATGTGGGCGTTTGCTAATGGCTACGGTTATAACAATACAGCTGCCTTAAATCTGACACACGATACAGCAGACCCGTCTTATGATCGTATTGACCGTATTGTAACCCGTTATGATTCAAGTCCTCAAGTAAGATGGAATAAAGCTTATGTTAAGAAAGGCACGCCTAGTGATAACCCGGTGCCTCCTGACTTGCAGCGTGACACACTGGTTTATGAACTGAGTGTATCTCAAGTTAGGGTGACGGCTGGGAAATCTTTTATTGAACAATCTCAAATTACGGATGAGCGGGCCAATCCTAATGTATGTGGGTATATTCCACTTCACAATATCTATCGCGGCTTGACCATTGATGAAAATGGGATGGTCACTATGCCGCGTCAATCTTTTGTGAAAACAGAAAACCAAGCAAATATATCTTTTCCTGAAAATGTACGGACGGCACTGCCTTTTGGAGAGGTGCTAGAAGATAAACAAGGTGAGCTGATCAGTGACACAATGTTTCGCCCTAAGGCAAACGGAGTATTCAACGTCTGGGCAGAAGTCGGCCTTCCTCAATCTTCATTCCCAAACGGCCTAGACGGTCACATATACGTCTATGTGAACGGGAAAGAAAGTTTCCCACTAGAAGCCAGAGTGTTAAACACGAGTAATGACAACTTTTTCATCGCTAGTGGCTTTGATAGTTTCAATCAAGGAGACGAAGTGGAGTTTAGATTTATTCATTACAACACTGGCGAATCTATTTCATCTAATCTACTGAGGGTACGTATTGCTAAAATGGCGTAAGGAGGTGACCCCTCTTGAAAACAGGCATCCGAGTCTATGACAAATATTTAACGGAACTAGATGAAGTCCATGATTATATCAGTCTTCAATTTCCCCGTAATTATTACGAGATTGGTAACTTTGAGATTCATATCAACCGTTATGCGCACGGGGTAGAAAGCTTCCAAGAAGGAAACATTATCATCCTTGGAAAGCAAACACACAAAGCAGGGATCATCCTTAGTCGCGAAATTGCTCTCGATGAAAACGGGAAAGCAACCGAGAACTGGATATTTAAAGGAACAACGTTAAAGGGGCTTATGAGGCGACGCGAAACCAAGCCTCCTGAACACACTGACCAGGATCGAAAATCGGGTGATGCAGAAACCGTCATGAAACATTATGTTGATCGACATTTTGTGAATCCGGATGACCGGGCACGGAAAATGCCACGCCTGGTCATTGCCCATAATCGTCATAGAGGCGACCACATCTCTTGGGAATCCCGATATAAAAAAGTATCTGATGAGTTAACCACAATAGGCAAACTCACAGGTATTGGTTGGAAAGTTGACGTTGACCTTGTTAATAAGCAATTCATATTCGATGTTATGGATGGACGAGATTTGACGGAAGGAAACAATGAGGGAAATGATCCAGTCTTCTTCAGTCCTGAATATGGAACAGTCGAAACACAACGGTTTTCAAGCTCTCGTATTGATTCAGCCAACGTTGGATTTGTCGGTGGGCAGGGTGAAGGTGAGGACCGTGAAATCATCATTGTTGGGAATATCACTGGATGGGAGAGGGTTGAAACCTTTATCGATGCCCGTGATGTCGATGATGAAACAGGTGAAGGCGACAACGGTGAATCATTGAAAGAGCGTGGCCAACGAAAGCTTAATGATATGGCTCCGCAGTTTCACTTTGAGGCTCAACTTCTAACACCTACTTTCACCGAAGCAAGTAACCCTTTTGCGCTTAAAACGCCATTTGAGTATGAGAAGGACTTTGACTTGGGTGACCGAGTAAACGTAGACAATCGAGACTGGGGCATCACCATGAAAGCGCCTATTACGGCCTTTTTGGAGGTTCATGAAGTAGGTGGTTTTCGATTAGAAGCTACCTACGGTGAGTCGGTGCCGACATTGACTGATAAAATTCAGAAGAAGTTTAATGAGATCAGCGGCATTGAACAGCAAGAGTTGCCGGCTAAATATACTCAGATTCAGGTGGAAAAAGCTAAGAAATACAGTGACAAGCAATTAACTAAAGAGCAAGAAGCACGGATTGAACAAGCGAAAGCTAATCTCAAAGAGGCTAAGGAATATGCTGAACCAAAATTCCATGAAGGTCCTACTCCTCCTGAGGATAAAGCCAAGAAGTGGATCGACACATCTGATCTCGATAACATTGTATGGAGAACATGGGACGGATCTGAATGGGTAGCTGGTCCGGGTGGTCCGCAGGGTGTTCCTGGTCCTCCTGGCGAGGATGGCCAATCTCTTTACACATGGATTAAATACGCTGATGATGCCCAGGGAACTGGGATGGCAGAGCTACCTGACGGCAAAGAGTATTTAGGGATAGCCTATAACAAAACCATTCAAATAGAATCATCGGATCCTAATGACTACACATGGTCTAAAATTGAAGGGCCCAAAGGGGATCAGGGAGTACCCGGTCCAACTGGTGAAAATGGCCAACCAACTTATACATGGATTAAGTATGCCGATGATGCTGTTGGGACAGGGCTTTCAGATAATCCGGTTGGTAAAGAGTATATAGGACTTGCGTATAATAAGAGCACTCAAACAGAGTCGTCAACCGCGAGTGATTATACTTTTTCTCTTATTAAAGGTCCTAAGGGTGATCAAGGAGAAAGAGGTCCACAAGGTTTGAGGGGCTTACAGGGTGAAGCAGGAAGCCAAGGTATCCAAGGGATTCCGGGTGAAGATGGCACCTCCAGCTACACGCATGTTGCCTATGCGACCAATTCAACAGGTACAACTGGTTTTTCGGTTAGTGACTCGACAAATAAAACGTATATCGGTATCTATGTGGATCCCAATCCAACTGACTCCACTGATCCTGCCAAATATAACTGGACGCTGATTAAAGGTGCAGATGGTAGCCAGGGGATACCAGGACCTGCTGGAGAAGACGGCAAGACACCTTACTTGCATATAGCTTATGCCACCAATAGCGCAGGAACGTCTGGATTTAGTACAACCGAGTCCACTGGAAAAACGTACATCGGACAATACACCGATTTCACTCAAGCCGACAGCACCACTCCTTCTGATTATCAGTGGTCATTGATTAAAGGGGATAAAGGCGATCGGGGTGAGCAAGGTCCTCAAGGTATTCGAGGTTTACAAGGTCCTCAAGGAGATCAGGGAATACGTGGCCAGACGGGAGCCGATGGATTAACAGCCTATACACACATTGCCTATGCCAACAACAGCACAGGCACAAGTGGTTTTAGCGTTAGTGACTCTACTGGCAAACTTTATATCGGTGTGTATGCAGACCATACCCCAAGCGACAGCACCGACCCTAGCAAGTATAACTGGACACTTATTAAAGGGGCAGACGGTGAACGCGGTATTCCAGGTCAACCGGGAGAAGATGGAAGAACACCTTATCTTCATATTGCATATGCGACAAATAGTGATGGCTCAGCAGGATTTAGTACAACGGATGCAGCAGGAAAAACGTATATTGGTCAATATACAGACTTCAATGCTACTGATAGTAACAATCCTTCCAGTTATTCGTGGTCATTAATTAAGGGTCCAAAGGGAGAAATAGGCGATACTGGACCTCAAGGACCTGAAGGACCACAGGGGCCAAAAGGTGCTACAGGTCCAGACGGACCCCAAGGTCCACAAGGTATTCAAGGTCCAGCAGGTGTAGATGGAGAAACTTACTACACTTGGATTATGTATGCCGATGATGCAAACGGATCGGGAATCAGTAACTCACCTTCAGGTAAAGAGTATATAGGTATTGCTAAAAACAAAACTACAGGTACTGAATCAACGAATCCTGACGACTATTCATGGTCCTTAATAAAAGGTCCTAAGGGTGACGCAGGTGCAACAGGACCAAAAGGGGAAACGGGTGCTACTGGACCACAAGGTAATAACTATGAAATACGCTATAGGCGTACACAAGTGCGACCTCCTGCTCCATCAGGTAATGAACCTAGTGACTGGTATCTAACTGTTGAAGAAGTTGCACAGGGTTATGGTAACGTATGGTTTTCTGAGTGTATAAGAAATTCTAGCGGTAATATACTGGGGTCTTGGTCTATGCCCGCACTACATCAGTATTACAGCAGCAATCTTTTAGAAAATCAACCTTGGTCAATAGGTACGGGCAGTGATGGCAACTATTCTCAAAATGGAAAAACTGAAGAAAATTATCGTGAAATTGATGCAACTCCGTTTGGTGGAAGGGATATTATCTGGAAAGCACGTTCACAGGACGCCGATGATAGCAGTGAAGGTGGATGGAATCATGATGATATTCCAATAGACCATACACAAAGATACAGGTTGTCTGTGTGGGCTATGCAGCTAGACAGGGTACCAAGAATTTATTTAGGGTGCGACAGCGGAATATTAAATCTTGATGGCTCAACAAATACAAACCCTTATTTTTGGAGTGGAGACCTGCCAGAGCTAGGGAGATGGTATTTAATAGTAGGGTACATGTATGGTTCAGGCGAAACCCTCGACACTAGGCATGAATTAGGTGGCGTGTACGATGGCAAGACAGGTGAGCAAATTGACACAGCACTTACATTTAGGGTACCTGTAGATAGGCTTACACAAGAACACAGAACGTACCTCTACTATTCAGATGACATTATTAGTGAAGCTGCACAAGCACATTATTACGCTCCAAGGTTTGATTTAGCTGACGGAAATGAGCCTAGTATAGAAGACTTGTTAAAGCAAGGACGTAGGGGTGCTCAAGGTCCTCAAGGAAATACAGGGCCTCAAGGACCACAGGGAATTAAAGGCCCACCTGGACCGAATGGCGAAACTTATTATACATGGATAAAATATGCCGACACTGTTTCGGGTAGTGGTATGTCAGATGATCCAACAAATAAAGAGTATATAGGGATCTCCTATAATAATCTTGATCAAACCGAATCAAGTAATGCAGCTGACTATACTTGGGCATTAGTAAAAGGACCGAAAGGCGACACAGGTAGTCAGGGGCCCCAAGGTCCTACAGGCGATCAGGGTCCGACCGGTCCGCAAGGCCCGAAAGGTCCCCAGGGTGTGGAAGGTCCACCGGGAGCAGATGGACAACCTAGATACACTTGGATTCGGTATGCAAATGACCAATACGGTAACGGTATGTCTAACTTTCCTGATGGAAAACGATATATTGGACTTGCTCAGAACAAAACAACGGCTACTGAGTCAACTTCACCTAGTGCATACACATGGGCTAAAATGGAAGGTGACAGAGGGCCAACAGGTCCTACCGGTCCCACAGGTGATCAGGGTCCGCAAGGGCCTACTGGACCAGAAGGTGAGAGAGGACCAAACATTGTTGACACCAACACGTCATTTGGCGTTAATTGGCTAGTTGCAGACTATATTAAGTCTCTTAACGGACTAAATGTAGGAAATGGACAGTTTGTTGTTGATAACTATGGAAATGTTAAGTTTGCGGGTGACTTACAGGGTGCAAGTGGTTACTTCAAAGGATCAGTAACTACTGACGACGGTGCAGGAGATAAAGTAGAAATAGCAAATGGTCAGTGGCAAACCGTGCTAAACAATAGGCGTTCTATTAGAAGCATTGGTAGAACCCTAGAATTTTACGATAGCGGTATTAATGATCCTAATCCCGATTACGGAAAGATAGGAGACATTACGTCAGCATGGGATATAGATGAACCTGGCAAACGTGGACTTTCTATTCAGGGTAATAAGGATTATATATCACTATCTCGTGAAATAAGCAGTACAGTAGCAAGAAGGCAGTTTTTACTAGATTGGACAGACCCTAACAAACAAAAAGCATTTTTAGCCGGTGGAGGTAGCTGGACTGATAACGGTTATTTAGACTTGCGTTCAACTTGGACAGGTGGATCAGCAGGCGGTAAAGTTCCTAAATTACTAATATCAAACTATACGGAAAACTATGGAGATCCTAGTCAAACACAGTGGTCAGCAGGCATAATGTTTACAGGACGTGATAACCAAGCACCAGGCGGCAGTGATAATCGCTTTGGGTTTGAACACTGGCAATACCGAGGCGATTCAAAGGGTTCTGCAAAACTGATGTGGTCCTCGGACAGTCATCCAGTAGATAGCTACTATAAAGGTGACGGAACTTATTTCGAAGTTAACACCACAACCGCAATTTTACCTATAAACACGTGGATACAAGCCGGTGACGTAAGCCCGAGTTCATATAAAGCTATGGGGCATTAGTAAGTAACGATTACGGCGCATTAAACTATAATGGGGTTATGTATTTCGATGCTATGGACGTCTACGTCAGCGTAGGATCGGACGGATATGCCTACGGATCAATCGACTATAGTTTTAGCGGAGCCGAGAATATTTTTTCTGTACACGGGCAGGTGTCAGGCGCCTACTCTAGTTCAGCCGTGTGCGGCTTCGAGAACATAACTTCAACAGGGTTTACGTGCTATGTAACGGGTACAGGCCGAACGTCAGCCGTTGACGGACGTTCATTCCAAGTACGAATGATTATATTCTTTGAACCTGAATAAGGAGGTAAAGCATGGAACGTAGAGAGGTTACAAGTTTAACAAAATATATGGATGGTTTCGACGTGACTGTTACAGACGATCAGATTACGTTAGGTGAAGGCGTTCTTCACTATAAAGGCGAGGAATTCACATTCGAGGCGGCTTCGTTCATATTAAACCGCGAAGACCGATGCCAGTACGACTTGTATGTAGTCTCCGACAAAGAGAAAATGTTTTTCGATTATCACCTAGAAATGACGTATATTGGCGGGGGTTATATACCTGCCTACACCGGAGACTTACCGTTATTCCACAAGTTTATGAGTCTCGAAATAAATCCCGGTCAACAGGACGACGGGTACATTTGTCATATACGTAAAGGCGAAAAACAGGAGGTGAAGGCGGGGCCTCTCCGCCGCCGTCATATGCGGAAACTAACACCGAAAATTAAGAACCTCCCGGAGCAAGCGAACGACAACGCAGGGAAACCCGGGAATGGGCAACGAAAACCGACGATTGAGGAATTAGAAAAACGTATCGAGTATTTAGAAGAATTATTAGGAGTGGTGAAATGAAAAAAGAAATTCAATATCAGTATCCCGAAGCAATGACGCACCTAGCCATGAGGATAGGCACCTTAGAAGGGGATTTAGCTGTAGAGCGTTCACATAAAAATGAGATTATAAAATATGCGGAAGAGTTAGAACAAGAGATTGAGGAATTGAAGATAGTCAGTAAACAATAAAGCGCCAAATAGGCGTTATTTTTATGGATAAAAACAGGGGCTACCTTAGATAGCCCCTTCCCACCTCGGGAGTTAAGGGTGGTTATAGATATAAATTCGATTAAGGACTTTTTAAAAGGGGGTAATCCGAATGTCGAAGGAGGAGAGGGGACGTGAGCAGATTGGAAGTAACGGCGTCGAAAGGAGTGCTAGCGGTATTTAGCAGCTTTATTATTTACATCGCTGGTGTTATAAACGAAGCCGTGGTCGTGCTTGTATTCTTCATGATTTTAGATGTCATCACAGGCTTAATGCGAGCCTACACCACCAAGTCAATGAATAGCACGCTAGGAATAGCGGGGCCATTAAAAAGTTCGCCATATTTGTAATGGTTGCCATGGGGGCAGGAATTGAATATCTCATCTTGTCTACAGGACAAGAAACGCATGGACTAGTGATCTTAGCCGTCACTAGTTTTTTTGTGGTCAATGAAGGGCTTAGTATCCTCGAAAATTGTGCTCAAATCGGCTTGCCGATCCCGCCAGTATTATTTAATGCTCTTGAGAAATTGAATAAGGAGCCTATGGGTAAAGAGCAATCGTTAGAACGCGATCAGCAACTTAAAAACTTGGATAAGCAAGAGCTTTTAAAAGAGTTAGAGCTTGAGCAAGAACAAACAAAAAAAGACGGAGATACGAAGGGAGGTGAGGAGAAATGGAACAAGTGATGATTTTCGCAACGGTGCTCATTCCAGTGGTTTCAGGACTGATGGAATTATTTAAAAAAGCTGTGAACATGCCTAAGAACATCGTACCTGTAGTTAGTTTGGTTATCGGCTTAGCTATTGGAGCAGCTGCTTATCCATTTACAGAAATGGAACTTGTATTGCGTCTATGGGCAGGTGGGTTTGCTGGATTAGCAGGAACAGGACTATTTGAATTGGTTAAAAAACGCGCAGGATATACGAAAGGGGATAAATAATAATGGCTTACTTAATTGCTTTAGATGACGGACATGGAGAAAACACACCGGGAAAACGCACGCCTTATATTTCTAGTTTGGGGCGAGCAATTCATGAAAATGAATTTAATAAACCGATGATTAATTTTCTTAATGAAGAGTTAAAACGGTGTGGATTTGATACACTTCTAGTCGCACCAGGTGACACTGATCATTCCTTAACATCAAGAACTAATCGTGCAAATAAGGCCGGGGCCGATGCTTATATCTCTGGTCATTTTAATGCGTTTGATGGTAGCTTTGAAGGGTCTAACCCTAGCGGAATTTCGTTATTTGTTTACCCTGGTCACTTGAACAGAGATGCGGGAGAACTTGCTGGATGTATTGCTAAATATCTAAGGCAAGGGACGCATCAAAACTATCGTGGTATTAAAGAAGCTAATTTCCACGTACTACGTGAAACCCACATGATTGCTGTACTAACTGAAAATGGTTTTATGGATCATCCAGATGAAGCCTTTCTTATGTTGGATAGAGACTTCCAAAGGGAAGTTGCCATTGAGCACGCTAAAGGGATTTGTGATTATTTCAATGTTCGTTATGTAGCAGACGATCCGGCGCCAACGTATAGCATGGATGCAGATGAACGACTAGGCGAAGTGGTCATTGGAGATAAACCAATGAACTACCGTGAACGTCCTAGTCTTGATGCACCTGTAATCCGAGAGTTACCAGCAGGACACGGTAAAAACGGGGAACCTTATACTGTTCACCTGTATGAAGTTAAAGGCCATTGGCTACGGCTAGGTCAAGGTTGGATTAGTAACGCGGAAGGTGCATACGCCACCGTTAAGATGTACGATAAAAATCCTAACGGCTCCGTTTACCGAGTAATTATTAACGGTAAGCAGGTTGGTGCCTATGCTGATGATGACAACATTGCTGATCAAGTGCGAAAAGCCGTTGAGTCTGGCAAGGATAATGTGAAGATCGAACGAGTGTAAAATAATAAGCCCTCCATGCGAGGGCTTATTACATAACTTTTAAATAAGTAAAGAGTTTAATTATTTTCTTTTTTGATGGTATGAATAATCCATTTTGTTTGGAAAAAAGCCGCAATCATCCCCAATACTGCAAAAATAATGGTTACGATCATACTGGTTCTAATGTCTATATGCACTAGTAATCATTCTCCCCTTTCTTTGGCGAACACATTTATATTTAGTCTTATCTTTTCCGATAATTTAATACAATAAAGCAGGGGCTTCATACATATTTGTAGTATTTTATAATTAGTTGTTGCTTTATTATGGAAAAAGATTATAATAAAAGAACCATCATACATTTTCTCTACTTTGCAATGGTTGTTCGCAGAAGCCGGTGGTCTTCGAAGTCCAAAACCCTGCCGTGGAAAAGGTGGGGTCTTTTTATTTGTAAAAAACTTCATGTATACATAGAGCCCGACGCTAGATACAATAGGAACAAACGTTCTTATTAAGGAGTGTAGAGAATGAGTGATCACGTAAATGATCGGGGAACCGCAAAGTGGACTTCATTAATGATTCCGGAACACGTTGAAATGCTACAGAAAATGCGGAAAGAAGAAAAGCGTGTAGAAAAAGGCATACTGGATGAGCAACAGATCGAGGAAAACAGTTTTGCGTTGCAACGTGCTATGAATGATAACTTACTTGTTGAACTAAAACATCACAATGGTTTCGATTACAGTTATACCCCGGTTAAAGTTAAGGGAATAAATCCAAGTACAAAAAAGATTAGTTGCATTGATCAAGTAAATAAAGAAGACATCACCATTAGTTTTGATAATGTCTTTGAGATAACCTTTTTATAAAGCCCTCCACGTGAGGGCTTTTTTTATGTTTAGCTACCGACCGGATTTCCTGGATCGCTCATTTTATCCCTCTTTTCGTTCATCAACTATCTCATATAAGTCATTAACATCACAATTAAGTATATTCGCGAGCCTGACAGCATCTTCTAAGAAAATCCTCCTTTTTCCACTAATCCAACCGGATATCGTAGTTGGGTTTACATCTAATTTTTTAGCAATATGCTTTTTCCTCAAACCAGATTCCTCGATCATTTCATTTAATTTAACTTTTATTCTCATAAGAAGATATTCTCCACACCATTCCTAATACCCTTCTCGATGCATCCAAATTTTTATTTGCATCTATACATAGGACGAGCAGATATGGAATATGCTTTATTAAATACAAACCTAGAAAGGGTGTGGGAATATTCCTAACTCCTTGATACCAACGTTTATTAGTTGTCTGGAACATTCCATTTAAGCGGAACTATTTATTCCATAAATATCTTTAGGAGGTGGTGTGATGATCGTAGAGATCGGATCCACAATGATCATGGCTGGAGTGGCTGGATATTCTTATTTGAAAACGAAAGGTCCAGCAACAAATGATGGAGAAAAAATTCAACGTATCTTCGCTAACTCAGGATGGACGGTGCAGGAAGATGGAAAAATGAAAACGGTGAGGATGCGGAGAAAAAGGAAAATTGAGGGAGGGACGGAATATGTGTTGCAGCTCCCATTAGGGATGTCCTCTAAAGAAATTATCGATAAACAGAACGTGTTAGAGGATGGACTGAATAGGCGGTCTAAATATATAGAATTTGATCCACGGGACCTTTTACAAGTGAAGTGGGATAAAACGGCTTTAAAGCAGATACGAAAGATTGTCACAGATAAAAAGATTGCAAGAAAAGAGATTGAAATTGATTTTGACGGAATGTTACGTATCAGAGTCTACAACCAACCATTAGCAAAACAAATTGATTGGAAGGGTGATCTTCTGAGAAATGGTTGGAAGGTGCCTATTGGATTCAACCGAAAAGAGATGATTTATCATGATTTCGATAAGTTGTATTCCCTTATTGTTGCCGGTACTCCTGGATATGGTAAATCTCAGTATTTAAACATGCTGATCACGACCTTAATCATAATGCAGCCTCAGAATGTAAGTTTCTCACTGATCGACCTGAAGGAAGGAGCGGAATTTAACAAATTCAAGGATTTGAAACAAGTAAAGAGATATGCAACCGAACCTGAAGAGGCGAAAAATGTATTGGAAGCGGTCCAGGAAGATATGAAAAAGGTTTATCAAGACTTCATAAGTAAGGGATACAGTAACGTCAAAGAAGCTGGAATAAAAAAACGCCACTTTATAATTATTGATGAGGGGGCGGATATTGCAGGGGATCAAAGTTGCATTGATCTGTTAACCGAAATTGGAAGAAAAGGTCGAGCCGCCGGTTTTTACCCGGTTTATGCGACCCAATATCCGACCAGTCGATCTGTTCCCATCGATATGAAAAGAAATATTCCTACACGTTTAACCTTTGTGTTAGATAGCGGAACGGCATCAAGTAATGTTTTGGATCAAGCGGGTGCTGAGGATTTACCAATGATTCCTGGAAGGGCTATATATAAAAACGTCCGTTGTCAGACTGTACAAACGCCATATATGAGTGACGAACAGATCAAAGTATGTGTTAAACCTCACATCACCATTAAAGGGAAGGATGATCAGCGTGAACAACACCTTGATAAAACAGAATCGAGTAGAAAACGTCCTCTTGAGTTTGAAAAGGTTTGATTATTTGACACGCTCCCAGCTGCAAACCATTCATGATTTAAAAGGGGTCCGTAACACCAATCGTTTTTTACAATCAATGGGTGACTATTTATCATGCTATCGACACGGTCTTGAAAACGTCTACTATCTAAACAAAGCTGGCCGTGATCAAATAGGTAGTGATGTCATACGAAAGAAAACACTACAAGTGCAGCATTTCCTATTACGTAATCAATTATGGATCTATTTGAAGCGGCCAAAGACATGGGAAAATGAAGTCAAAATTAAAGCGGCTGCTGATCTGTCTATCATTTGTGATGCTAAGTTTGAACGTAAAGGGATGCCAATATTTGTTGAAGCGGACGTAAGCCAGCCGATGGCCGTTAATAAAAAGAAAATCGATAAGTATAGAAAGATTCAAGAGGTGACAGGGGTAGACTTTTATCTATTGTGGGTCACAGAGATTGAAGGCAGAAAACCACGCCTGGAAGCTCTCATGAACGGAATGAAGGGGCATGTGTACACCTTAAACGAAATTAAATAAAGGGAGATGGTCAACATGGCTAAAACAGAAGCTATTCCATTTGGGGATTTCATGAGTGGAGATTATAAAAGAAAGAAGAAGGATTTCAAGAAGGTGAGTAAGTACGGTTTAGTCCTTCCAGCTGCATTATTGCCTTTATCGAAAGTGTCTGCTGCACCAACAGGCGAAGTTGTTGCTGCTAATGCGGTTAGTGATGCGATTAAAGGCCAAATTGTAAATGCTTTTGATCCAGTTGTTGAATTAATGATCGCATTATCGTTGCCTATTGCTGGTGTGATGATTACAGGCGGAGCGCTGATGGTGATGATCGGTATGAACGATCGAGGTTATGGTCTATTGATGAAAGCTGGGATAGGATATGTGCTTGTACAAATGTCACCTTTGTTCATTGATTTATTGGCAGGTGTCGGTGCAGCTGTTTAATAATCAATATTTCTTTTTTGTGGAAATCGTGTAGAATATAGGTAATATATAAGTGCGTAAGGGAGTGGATTCAAATATCACAGTGGTTTCAGCTTATAGGTTTATGTATAGATCTTATAGGGGTAGTCTTAATGTCATGGCAGGTTATAGTATCGAAAGGAGATAAAGCTAAACCGAATACATGGGCGTCAATTTATGAAATATCTTTAAGTGATTTTTTACAACATAAAAAAACTATAATAGGTCTAAGGCTTATAGCATTAGGATTTATATTTCAGATACTTGGGGTTATTATAGGCATTTTATAATAGGAGTGAGCAAATGAAAAGAATACTTCTCACATTGTCAGCTATGGCATTATTAGGTGCATGTTCTGAAGCGGAGACTACTTTGTCCAAAGAAGAATTTGAACAACTGGAAGAAGGAATGACCCATGGGGAGGTTATTGAAGTAGCTGGTGGGCAGGCAGCTGATACAATAGATGACGGAGCGTTAGGAGGAAAAGAACTCACCTATAAGGGTGAAGGTGGTGTAGAGAAAGACTCAGAGGTTTATCTTTACTTCGAAGGTGAAAAACTCTCGATGATTGTAGACTCAGGGTTAATGGAAAAAGAACCAGAGGATGATAGGGAGCTCATTATGAGTATCGATTATGAAGTGGTAGAGGAAAAAGAAAACACGGATAATAATTCCCTTAACTTAAGAGTTAAACTCCCAAGCAAAGAAGAGTATTTGTATAATTTTAGTGCTGAAGATGTGGTTAACTACATTAAGGAAAGTCATAAAGAAGGCGGATATGATGCCATATGGGTAAATGTTCATTCAGCTGGTGATCCGTTTGGTGATAACCTGGCTTCTGGTCGAATTGCATATACTCAAAAAGGAGCAGCGATGATTGGAGCAGACAAAGCAGGAGAAGTGATAATAGAATAATAGTCTATCATGACCAAAATATTGACCAAAAAAAGACCAAAACAAAACAATAATATATGTAAACATTTAAAGAAGCCAAATCAATAAACCTTTAAATTAAGCGGTTTTGATAAGCATATATAATCGTTTGGAAGTATAGATTGTGTTCCGTACGCAAGTACACCCTTGGGAGCGCGAGCAGTACCTGCAAACTTATTAAACTTTAAATGCCTTGGCGTTGCTTGCGTCAAGGTATTTTTTGTGTTTGCTGGTGAATTATTAGCAAAGCATTAAAGGCATAATGCAGCCTTAGATTTTATGGGAAGGGATATAAGGCAATAATTACAATAGATGGTACAGAGGATGAGGGTTCTATAGCCCTTATCGTCTGCACCATCGTCAAGGTGAGAGAAGGTAAGCGTGTCAACGGAAATGTTCAAGCCAAGGTAGGGGTGTTAATCGTTACTTCGGATCGGCTAAATACTAGTTATGGGAAGGGTAATAGATTTACCCTCAAACTACTAGGGAGTTTTTATTAATAACCTCCACCAAATCCACCGCCAAATCCACCGCGGTTAAAGCTAGTACCTACGATGATCAAAAGAATGAAGAGAACAACGATCATAGCAAATCCTCCGTTATTGCCGTAACTCATATTTATACCTCCTTTATTAGTTGATAGTTCATTATATGTAATTACCGTAGCAATGTGGAGGGCATTCGTCAGACTTAACAAAATATGAGCAATCAAACCAAAGGCATAGAGCAGGTATCAATTTTAGCTACTAAGTTGATGTTTAAAATACTGTTAAAAACTGGTGGTTACTGGTATAGCGATTCTGAGGTCTCCACATTGATATGACAAATCTAAAAAAAGCCCGGGAGCAAAAATAATTTGTTCCCGGGCTTTTTTAATGAACGGTACGGTAAAGACCGACTACCTTACCTAGTATCGAAACATCATTCAATATAATCGGCTCCATGGTTGCATTCTCAGGCTGCAGTCGAATGTGTCTCTTTTCTTTGAAAAAACGCTTCACTGTGGCTTCTTCATCCTCTGTCATAGCCACCACAATGTCCCCATTCTCAGCTGTCTGTTGATGGCGAACAATCACCATATCCCCATTCAGAATGCCTGCTTCAATCATACTATCACCTTGAACAACTAAAACAAACGTATTGTCATCTGACCCTGCTAATGAATCAGGGAGAGGTACATATTCCTCGATATTTTCTATGGCTGTAATAGGTGAGCCGGCCGTAACTTTACCTATTACCGGCGCATAGAATGCTTCGCTGCGGGGTACGCTCTGGTTCTCTTCTAAATCAATCACTTCGATTGCTCGTGGCTTCGTTGGGTCGCGACGAAGATAGCCTTTTTTTTCTAAGCGGGAAAGGTGTCCGTGAACGGTTGAACTTGAAGCAAGCCCGACAGATTGTCCGATCTCTCTTACAGACGGGGGTACCCTTTTAGTAATACTTGCTCTTTAATAAAGTCTAGTATCGCTTGTTGACGTTTCGAAAGTTTATTCATAGATTGTCACCTCGTACATAGAATTATAATAACCACATTGTACCATGCGGTTTCAAAAAACACAAACAAGCGTTCGAAAAAACAGTTGACAGGAACTTCTGTTCGTATATAATTAAAATTAACTAATACGAACAAATGTTTCTAAGAACGTTTGTTTCTGACAAGGGGATGTATGATATGTTCAATAAACTTTCAAAACTTGATATCACGTATATTCTATTATTTGCTGCTAGTTTAGCTTTTTTATATTACTC